>NZ_CP042911.1:6199733-6899600 GCF_008065095.1 Gemmata obscuriglobus
TCGGCATCGCGGAGAAGTCGCGGGACTCGTACATGTCTGCGGCGATCGCAACGACGGTGCCGGTAAGCCACTGCGGGGCCAGAGCCGCCGTGCGGCCACGCAGGCCGAAAACGCATTCGACAAGCCGGGCGCATTCTTCGCGGGACCGTACCGCCTGCGCCAGCCGGAGCGCGGCGTGGGCTCCCGCCCAGGGAAACACCGACGCCATTATCAAGGCAACCCGAGCCTCCGCCTGGGACGAGGCGAACTGATGCACGCCGTGCGCGTCAATCGCTGACTTGGCCACCGGACCCAGTGAAGCGTGCGGTTGCTCAGCGCGGGCCTCGGTCTCGACGAGCAGCGTGTCCGAGTCGTCGCCCGGCGTGCAACAGGCACAGCGGCAGCAAGCGACGGTGAAGAGTAACAGTTTCCGGTTAGTATGATTGGGCTGAACGCAGTCGAGCACGTCCAGTGGGTCAAGGCCGGCCAGCCGCTCCCGTTGGGCTTGTTCCGCCTGCGGGAGCAATTCCGGTCGCCGCTGCACAAGTGCCGCACGTCGGGCCTCGGCGTCCTCGTCCCCCGGCCGATCGCGTAACACGGCCTCGTAGGCTACGAGTGCGTCGTCCCACTGCCCGGCTCGCTCGGCACCCCACGCACGGGTGATCACATCGTCCCGTGTCGGCGTCAAGAGTCGGTAGCGCACGGCAAAGGGGCGAACCAGACACCACAACCACCACCCGGCTGAGTACACAGTGCAGGCGACGACCAGACCGACAAACATCAGCGCCATCAGAGTAGCCCCGCCCACGCCCCGCCCTCCTCTCGCCGTCGGCACGATTGGCCCGCGCCAACTCCCGCTCCCAGCAAAGCCGTTACCCCACTCAACGCCGCCTTCACTTCCCTTCCTTGCTCCCAGCTTGTCGCGGCTCCCAATGGCGTGCGGCCCTGCCGAGTCCTGAAATGTGTCGCCTGGGTTCCGCGGTGGCGGGTCACACCGTCGAGACAACCAGCCGGATGGCTTCCTTCTCGGGAATGCCCGCGACCTCGGCCACAACGGGGTAGAGTTGGAGGACATCCCACCCGGTAGCACCCCGCAGGAACTTCACAGCTTCTTGAAGGTCCATTCCGCTGCCGAGCGCAGTACGCAAGGCGATCTTGACTTCATCACGAAACGGACCGGTCGGCACGTCTTGGACGCGCTCAGCCAACCTGCGCCAGCCCAGCCCGCGCAGAATCGGAGTGGCCACGCCACTCAAACCAACCACGAGCAACGCGGCCAGCATCAGCCACGGGTTCGGCGATGGGGCGACGACAGCGCTCAGGAACACCCCACCGCACAGGCCCCGAACGTAAAGCAGTCTCGCGCCCCAACTTGTCAGGTCGCTCGGGTTCATGCCCGTCTCCGCTTCGACAAGGACTCGCAATCAGCATGACCGATCAAAACCCGCTCGCCAAGGCCCAATTAATTCGTTCGCCCTTGCGAACGACAAACACCCCGGACATCTTGTGCGGTTTCGCTTTGTTAATCGGTTCGCAACCGGGAGCTGACGCCGGTCGAACCCGCTGCCGCTCGGTGCGACCAACACGGGTTTACAACTCCCATACACGAGGTTCACGTTGCCCGTGGAACCGTTGCTGTGGGGGCGCTTACGCGGCCCGGCGGGAGGCGGGTCGGGGCATCGGCAGCAGGTTGGTCGAGGGGTCGATCAAGCAATTCGTCAACCGGCGGCTGAAGCAGACCGGTGCGCGGTGGAAGGTGCGACGCGTCGGCCCCTTGGTGGAACTCGCCGCGTTGATTGAGACGCCGGATCGGAACGCCCTCCGGGGCACCGCCTAATTCGCGTGCCAAAGTCCGAGTGCCAAAACCTGCGGGGGCACAGGGGCACCCGGGGATATTTGGCGGTTGCCTCGGTCCGTTAAGTCGCACACAATGGCAGCCCCACCTGACCCCTTTCGAGGCGCTGCTTTATGCTCCGCGTTCGCGTCGCACTATTTCTTTTCGGACTCATCAGCGTTCTGCCGCCCGTCGCGGCACAGCCGGCGCCTGTGAGAGCACACACCGCACTCGTCCACGCCGTCACGGTGTCGCCCGATGGCAAGACGCTCGCCACCGCCGGGTTCGACAACGTCGTCAAGCTCTGGGGCGTTGGCCCCGACGGCACGCTGACGGAACGCAAGGTTGCGCTCACCGGGCACGTCGGGCCAGTGTACGCCGTCGCTTTTCACCCCACCGACACCAAACTCGTTGCAACCGCCAGCCAGGACAAGACCGCCAAGATCTGGGACCTCACCGACGGAAAGTCCAAGGTCGAGTTAAAGGGGCACACCGACATCGTGGACGCTGTCGCGTTCAGCCCGGACGGCAAGACCCTCGCCACGGCCGGTGCGGACAAGACCGTCCGGCTGTGGAACCCGACCGACGGCAAGGAACTCAAGAACCTCGGCGCCCACGACGGCTCGGTGTACAGCCTCGCGTTCAGCCCGGATGGAAAGCTGCTCGCGTCTGCCGGGGCCGGGAAAGATAACCTCGTAAAGGTGTGGGACGTCAAAGGGCAGAAGGAGTTCACGCAACTAAAGGGGCACGAGCAACCGGTCACCGCGGTCACGTTCGCAGGTAACGACGTGATCGTCACCGCGTCGATGGACCGCACCATCCGGACCTGGAGCACGAAAGACGTTGCGGAACCGAAGAAGGATGTGCCTGAACCCAAGAAAGACACCAAGGAGCTGAAGAAAGACGGAAAGGACAAGAAAGATACCAAGGAGCCGAAGGACGCCAAGGAGCCGAAAGAAGTGAAGGAGTACAAGGACCCGAAAGAGCTGAAGAAGTTCGGGCCGACCGCAGACGACCCCTACGCCATTGCATGGTCGGAGAAGACGAAGACGCTGGCGGTGTGCGGCTACTCGGGACAGATTACGCTGTGGGGACTCAATTCGGACAAGCCGACTCTGACGAAGGCGATCAAGTCGCCCGGGTACTGCATCGCGTTTACCGCAGACGGAACGGGAGTGTTCACCGGCCACGACAACGGAACCGTTGCGTTTACTCCCACCGGGAAATAGGCGGTGGCGGCGGTTCGACCGCGCGGGGCGCGGTCGGAACGGGTTGCGGGAGCGGTTCGCGTGCGAACCACACGGCACGGCTCCCGCGCAGGAGTGGGTCGTTCGCGTAGGGTTTCGTGGCGAACCCACACCCGGTGGTCACGAGCCCGGCGCAGAGCGCGGCGAAGCGCACGGCTGATCGCATTCAAGAACCCCGCGCTGGTACCTCTTCATGTATCGGCGTGCGAGGTTGCGGCAATTGAATCGGACTCTTGAAGCGGTCGCCCCTGCTCCGGCTCTCACCGTGCGCGTCGGTTTGGATTTAACCCCAATACCGTTCGTCGAAGCCTCGCTCCAGGGGGGCGATGGCGATCGTGTAACGAGTTACGTCACGAAAACGGGCCTCGCCGCCCCCTTCGACGAACGGTATTGGGGTTAATACTACTCCGTCACCTCGCCACAAATTCTTATTTTACAACGCTTTACGCACACGCCCCAGAGCACATCTCGATGAGACATTTTTTAGAATATGGACTTGAGTCGGATGAAATGCTCACTGCCCCAGCGGAATGTTTGCTGCTCTCGTGAACGGACTCACCAGAATCGCTGGGATTTGAACCCATTGCGAGGTCACGGACCTGTAGGTATAGATCGCCATAAATCGCGACAATTTAATTAGTTGCGGCGAAGTAACGGAGTGGTACTAGGACCCTCGCAGAGTATGAGCAGCACTTGGTCGGGCAACTCTGCACTGGTGATCGTGTACCAGGTGCTGCGCCAGCGTATGCCCTATCGGGAACTCGGACCCGACTACTACGACCGACTCCAACCCGAAAGGCGAACCCGCAACCTGGTTCAGCGACTGGGGCAACTCGGGCACAAGGTGGCACTGGAAACCCGACCGACTCCAGACCAGAACACGCCACGCAACCGGACACGCCACGCAACCGGGGTAATTTTCAGAGCAGTACAGTCTATCCCGCCGTGCAACGAACGTAGGCCACCACCCAACTCTTCAGGTTCTCGGGAGGTCACGCCACGGTTTGCAGTAGGCCTTGCGGTCCTCGGGGCACGGGATAGGAAAAGCGCGGGGCGATTTCGCCGCAACTCTCGTGCGGGGCGAGTCATGAGCACACCGCGTTTCACGGCCGAGGAACTCGACCGCCTTCGAGCACTGGCGGCGGAGTGGGGCAAAATCGTTTCCAAGCGGGCGTTCGGGGACGACGGGCCGGGATTGGACGTGGACTTCCGGACGATGGAGCAGATCGCCACCGCGGCGGCACAAGGGCTCACCGAAGGTGCCCTCCAGCAGATGCTCCACCAGCAGGCCCGGAAGGTGCCCGAACAGGTTCCGTGTCCGGTGTGTGGCGAGCCGTGCCCGACCCGACCACACACCCGCACCCTGGCGGCCCAAGGGGCCACGGTTCAACAGGCCGAACGGATCGCCCATTGTCCCGCCTGCCGGCGGGACTTTTTCCCCCCTGCGGCTGGCCCTCGGGCTGGATGAGCACGGGTACAGTTCCTCGGTCGTTCAACGCATCGTCACGGCCGCCGCCCGGTTCTCCTCGTTCCGGGATGCCGCCGAGGCGGTGCGGATGACCGGGGTCACGATCAGCGACAACCAGGTGCGCCGACTGGCTCACGAGGTCGGGCACGAGTTGATCGCGCGGCGCGATCGGAAGGCGGTCGAGCACCGGCGCCGCCAGTTAGAGCCGCGGACCGCGGTGGTGCCCGTGGCCGTGGTGGTCGAGGTCGATGGGGGGCGCATCCGCACCCGCGCCGCGGGCGCCGGCCCGGGTGTTCACGAGGCCCAGAACAAGGAGGACAAGGTGGCGTGCCTGGCCACCCTGAGTGGCCCCACGTTCGCCACGGACCCGTGCCCCGAGCCGCCCGAGTCGTTCCGCTGCCCGCGCCGGGTGCGGCGCCTGGTGCAGCAGATGAAGGGCCCGGCGGGCGAGGTCGCGCCCCCGGAAACCGTGGACGAATCGACGCCCCCGGTGCCGGCCGGGGAACCCGAAGGGGCCGAGCGGTGGTCCCCGACGCGGTTGGTGCGGACGTGCGTGGCGAGCCTGGAGGGGAGTACCGCGTTCGGCCCGATGATGGCCGCCGAGGCCCAGGAGCGGCGCTTCTATGAGGCCCCGCGTCGGGCGTTCGTAGCCGACGGTCAGGCGTACAACTGGACCATCTGGCGCGGGTACTTTGGTGCGTTCGAGCCGATCGTGGATTTCCTGCACGCGGTGTGTTACGTGTTCTCGTCGGCCGCGGCCGTGAGCCCCGATGAGGCGTCGGGTTGGTCCCAATACGTGGCCTGGATGCGCGCGTGCTGGCAGGGTCGCGTTGGAGAAGTGCTCACCGAACTGGATCAGTGGCAGGCGCGGCTGGGTGAGCCCCCACCGGGTGAGGCGGCGACGGCCGAGGAGCGCCGGGACCCGCGCCGGGTGGTGGCGCACGCGCGGACCTACTTGGGGAACAATCGGGATCGCATGGCGTACCCGCGATACCGGCGCAACGGGCTACCGACGACGAGTAGCTTGGTCGAGTCACTGGTGGGCGAGATCAACGCCCGGGTGAAGAGCACACAGAAGCATTGGACCCGGCCCGACGGTGCCGAATCGATCCTGCAACTGCGGGCCGCCGTGCTGAGCCAAGACGACCGGCTCCCACGGTTCTTCGCCGAACGGCCGGGCTCCTCGTTCCGCAAACGAGATACACTCTGCCACAAATCAGAGGGTGCCACAGCACAAACCGTGGCGTGACCTCGGTTCTCGGCACGTTGGTTGCTTTTGTGTGCCACGTCGCGGCGCCCGCCGCGCCCAGGCAGGTACGCTGCCTTCAACCGACGAGGAATGGCACCATGTCCCATACCACCGATAAGCTGAAAGACGCCGGCCAGCGCATCGCGGACAACGTCGCCCACGCGGCCGACTGGGTCAAGGAAAAGACGGGCGTCGGTCCGGGCCGCGCCGAAGGTTCCGACGCCGGGGTCGCGGGCATCCGCGCGCACATGGACGTGATCGCATCGTGCGGTAAGAAGATCGGCGTCGTCGATCACCTTGATGGCAACGTGATCAAGCTCACGAAAGACAGCTTCGGCGATGACCAGCACCATTACGTTCCCACGTCGATGGTCGACCACGTGGACCGGCACGTCCACCTGAACAAGAATTCGGAAGAGGCCGCGCAGTGGTGTTCCACGGACGCCTCGACCTGCGGGCTCGTAGGATAGTACCCTCCGACTCATAACCGCAACGCCCCCGGCGACCGCATCGCCGGGGGCGTTGCGGTTTTACGGTTGCTTCCGCGACCGAGAAAAATGCGGACCCGCCGCCCACCGTACCGGAGTACTTACCGAACCCGGTATGGAGCGAGCATGAACCGCATTCCGATTTCTTCCCCCCGAACGACCCGCGCGCCGGCCGTCGGCTGGCTTCGCGCCCTCCTCCCGGCGAGCGAGTGGGACACACGCTCCGACGCCGAGTTGCTCGACCGATTCGTGCGCTACACCGTGCTTCCGGCGTTTGAGGCGCTGTTACGCCGGCACGGTCCGCTGGTTTGGGGCGTTTACCGGCTGGGCCTTGCCCACGCGCCAGATGTGGACAACACTTTAGCCGGGAAATGCAAACGGTTACGGAGTGTATGAGTTAGCGTACGACACCCTCCGCATCTCGTACCGGGTGTCCGCACCGCGGTCGCTACGAACGCTCGAGTTCAAAGCCGGGGTTGAGGAAGCGCTGGCCGGGAGCGATGCGGCGCAGCTCGGCCGCCGTCAGACCGCCGGCTCGCTCCTTGAGCTCAAACGAGCGGAATCGCCCTGATGGCAGCCCAATCGTCAACATCAGGCACCAATCCGGGCGCCACATCTGGTGAAACCCGGATCACTTCCTCGTTTGAAGTTTCAGGAACTCCACGATCCGCTCGGGCGCGCCCGCGGGGACGTTGTGCGCGCCGGGGTGAATGAACGTCACCACCGGCGGCCCGTTCGTCGAGGTGTACTGCGTGCAGTATCTACCGGCCTCCTTGCCCTTCTCGTCGCACTTGTTGAGCTTTCGGAGTTGGTCCATCGTCTTTTCCTGCGTCGCGAACGGCACGATCTTGTCCTTCTCGCCCGCGACGTGCAGTACCGGTAGCGGCTTCATGTTCATCGCGTCCCTCGGGTTGATCGCACCCGCAACCGGCGCGGCGGCGGCCAACTTGTCGTGCCGCGCCGCACACAGCACGTATGTGAAAAAGCCGCCGTTCGAGTGCCCCGTCGAGTACACTCGCTTCTCGTCGATGCTCTCCTCCGCCACCAGTGACTTCAGCATGGCATCGAAGAACTCCAGGTCGCGGTCCTTTTGATCACCGACGAACTTCTGCCAGCCCGGCAACCGGCCCATCGGATCGAGTACCGGTACAGCGGTGGGTAGCCCCTGCGGGTAGACACACACCGCCTCGGGCCAGTGTTTGTGAATGGCGAACGACCGGGCCGAAAGTTCGGACTTACCGCCGTGCCCGTGGAACACGAACACCAACGGCCGCTTCGTGCCGGTGACCGCCGGTGCGTACACCAGCGCCTCGCGCGTCACGTCGCCCACCTTCCACGTTCGCGATTTGAGCCGGCCGTTGTCCGCTTTGCCCTCCGGTTGGGCCGCAAACGAACCTGTAACCAACCCGACGAGGGTGAACGTCATCACAGCCGAGCGCAGAAACATGCGCGACACCTCAGAGGTAATGGCAACCGACGGCACCCGAAGAACCCACGGACTCGGCGTCGGTTACATGGGGCAAACGGTTTCACTCGGCCGCGCCAGTAGGATGCACGGCAACGATCAGGAACGGCGGATGCTGACCAACGACCAGCGCGAGCGGATCGGAGCGTGGGTAACCGCAGTCGGCCCCCGCGCGGTCGCGTACGCGCGGTCGCTCGTTCGCGACCCGTCGCGCGCGGAGGACGTGGTTCAAGAGTGCTTCTACCGCCTCCTGCGCCGGGCGAACGAATACGACCTTGAGCGCGACGGCATCAAGTTGTTACTCAAAGCGATATCCAACCTGTGCATCAACCAAGCGACGCGCGAAAAGGCTTTGCTGAGTCTGGATTCCTCAACCGACCCGGACGACGGACCGGTCACCCTCTCCGACCCGGCGGCACTCAGCCCCGAACGGATCGCCCAGCACCGCGAGCTTCAGGACGCCGTTCGGGACGGGCTCCAGACGCTTCCGCCGCTCCAGCGGGCCGCCGTCGAGTTGCGGGCGCTGGGGATGTCGAAGGACGAGATCGCCGACGCGCTGGGCGTGTCCGCGACCAACGCCGGTGTGCTCGTGTACCGCGGGCGCCAGTTGTTGGCCCGCGCGCTCGAGCCGCACCTCAGAGGTGAGGTTCCGCAGGAAAACGTGTAACTCACCCTAGTAGAGTGGGTTGTTACACTCAACCGCCGCTGACGGAGCGGACAACTTACCGAGACGCGGTTATGCCCCCTCCCGGCTCGTTTCCTGAACCCGAACCCGGAATCGACGCCAGCGTGCGCGCGCAACTCGACGCCGAAGCAGCTCGTTCCGATGGTCGGATCATGGCTGAAAGCGTTCTCGCCCGACTCGACGCCGGCGCCGAACCGCGCCAGCGCCGTCGGCCGGGTTGGAAATCGGCTGCGGGGCTGATCGCGATCGGGGCGATGGCCGCGGCGGTCGTGGTCGCAGTGTTCGCCCTGTCCGGACCGCGCGAGGTTGCGGCGGCTCCCACGCCAGAGGCAGCGATTCGGGACGCCCGGGTCGCCTACACGCGAAACGCTACCCGCTGCTACCGGGTGACGATTGACGCCCGAGGCCGGGAAGTTTTTCCGCTGCTCGCGCAGGAGGCGGAGCGCACGCTCTGCACCCGCGGGGACCGGTTCGTGGTCGAGCCCGGGTTCGGCGGAAAGGGCGCCTGGGGGAGCGACGGGGCCGGCCGCGTGTGGGTCGCACCGACCCTCGACGGCGCGGCGGCGTTCACCGAGGTTGAACTGCCACAGGGGCTCCGGAACGTCGTGAAAATTCATGAGCTCGAGCCCGACACGCTCCTCGATGAGGTACTCGCATCGTTCGAGATGGACTGGTCCGAACCGCCCACTGCCAGCACCCAAACCTACTCCGTCGAGGCCACCCGTCGCGGTGAAGCACCTCCACTGCAACTCGCGTCGGCTCGACTCGTGATCGACAAAATCAACAAGACCGTGCGGTCGCTCGAACTGAAACGTCGCGGCCTCACGAACGGATACGCGACGCTCACGTTCGCACTGACCGGAGCCGTTGAGAGGGACGACGCGGCGTTCACTCCGGAGGGTCACATCCGGCGCGGTGCTCCGGTTTACGGTCGGAGTAAACCGCTCCTCCGCCACCGGCTCTTGCGCCAACACCTCGGCGATGCCCTGCTTGGGGGGTGAGTTGTTGGGACTACGAACCATGTCACGCACCCGAGGCCGCCATTACCGCTTGCGCCGCTTCATCATCGCGAGCCACGCGCCGAGCGCCGCGAACCCGCCCATAAACACCTCGCGCTGCTCGACGATTCGCACCCAGTCGATCTCGATCGGCACTTTCACTTCTGGGACAGCCTTTGGCGTCGCCAGTTCGGTCAACTTCGCTTTCAGCTCCACCGTCCGCTTACGGTCCGGCGTGCCGGCAAAAGGGCCACCTTTGCGAAGCACCGCGCCGCCGAGCGAAACCGGTGCGAATGCACTTCCGCGGCCGGCATACGCGGTGACTTCAGGGTCGAGCCGACCATCGCCGTTCGCAACGCGTTCGACGCCCCGGCGGGTGCGGAAGATCAAAACGTAGTCCGGTGTCTCGCGCGTGCCGGTCGGCGGAGCGTCTCGCAGCACAACAAACTCGGGTTCTCCCCACCCACTTTCACCCTTCACGAACAGTAAGCCCCGAGGGGTCGCGCCGTGCGCGGCCGGCACGAGAGCAATCGCCCGCGCATCGGCTAATGGCACCGACGGCGGGATCGAGTCGAGGATGTCCGCAGCGCCGAGAATGGTTTCTGCGGACGCGGGCGTGAGTGACAGGGCGGTGACAACAACGCACAGTGAGTAGCGGACCATGACAACCTCCGTGTCGTGGGTCGCTCTGAGAGTTGCACTTGTCGGGCCGAAAGCTGTGCCAGTTCGTGCGGTCTTGACGCCGCGCGAGGGAGTTTGGGCAAGGGTTAACAGCTACAAAAACAACGTGACCGGACCGGCGGAGACTTCCACCGGCCCGGTCACGTTATGCTGTTACGATTAAGGGCGCGGCGGCACAGGAGGCGCCGCCGGGGTCGGGATTGGAGTCGGGGCCGAGGACGGCGGCGTCGGAACGGGCGGCATCAGAACCGGCGCGCCCGGCTGGGCCGCAGGCACCGGCTTTTCGGTGCTCATCTCGACCAACTTCGCCTTCAAGCTATCAGCCAGTTTCAGCTCCGCTTCGCGCCCGGGTTGCCGGAACTGCATGTTGTTCCGGCGGTTGGCGTGAATGGTGGTACCGTCCAGCGACACGCCGGCGAACAGCCCGCGGCTCCGTGAGTACGACACGATCTCTGCTTCGAGTTTGGCATCGGTGGCCGCTGCCGCCATCCGCCCCACGGGACCGGCCGCCACGGACGCGTCAGCGCCAAGGGTCAGCTTCCCCTTGCCTTCAAGCAACCGGTCGAGAGTCTTGCGGTTGCGGAACACCAGCACAACGTCGGTGGACTCGACGCCGGCCTGGAACCCAACGCTCGCACCACCAAGGTCAACGAACACGGGATCGGACCAGTTCCCGTCTTTCTCTTTGACGAGCACAACGCCGTGCCCGCCGCGACCACCGACCACGAATCCGGCCTTGATCACACGGGGCACGATCACCACACCGTGCGCGTCAGCCAGCAACTTTGCCGGAATGCCTTTGAGAGGGATGCTGTTCAGGTCGGCGAGCACCTCCTCGGCGTGTTCGAGGGTCTTGGCGTTGCTCGGCGGTAGAGCCGCGACAGGAGCGACACACACAGCGACCGCACCGGCCGCAAGTAAGAACCGCATCATTGTTTCATCTCCTTCACCGGATCCAAACTTCCGACTGCGAAACTGTGATGCAATCACGGCGCCGCGAGGCGCAATTTGTTTCCCGGATTACACTTCGCAGTCGAAACATGCGCCGAATGTAGGAAATGCGTCGGTCACACAAGGTAGGCCGGCAGCAATCGACGGTCCGGCACTTCGAATGGCTTACAGCACCGGGATCAAGCCGTGCGGTTGATCCGCTGCCGGTTCGGGGCTGGTGGACTCTGTGTGAATAAGCGGAAGTAATTCTTCTACCGCCTGCCGCACGCGCGGCGACGGATCGTCTGCCGCCGCGTGAACCACTGCGGCCGCCCGCGCGTTCGCAGAATCGGCCTCGAGAACGGCGCCGGCTGCCACCATCCGCACCCGTACGTTCGGGTCGTCCAGAAGGTCTAGCATCAGGTCCGACCGTTCGGCCGCCGGGGCGAGCCGGAGTGCAAGCGCCGCGTTCAATCGCAGCCCGTCGTTGGGGTCGGTCAGGCATTCGCGGAGCGGCAGAACCGCACCGGACGGGAGTTCGGCCAGTCGCGCGAGCGCGTGCGCCGCGTTCGCACGAACCTGGGTTTCAGGGTCGTGAAGCGCCTCGACCAGCGCCGAAGCGGCCGACTCGGGAACTTCTGACACCCGTATCCACCCCGCAGAAGCAACCAACCGCACCGGCACCTCCGGGTCGGACATGCCGGACGTAAACGCTTCGACGGCTTCGGGAGGTTGAATCATGGCGAGCGCACGCATCGCCTGCTCGCGCACCCCGGCCTCGCCGGTGCGCGCGGCGCGGAGCAAAGCCGCGCCGGCCTTTACGGCCGCCGGCCCGAGCCGCGCGAGTGCCTGCGACGCGGCGGCTTGTACCCAGTCGCTGTCGTCTGCGGTCAGCGCCTCGCACAGCCCGTTAACGACCGCATCAGTCCCCTGAACCCACTTCGAGAGCGTTTCGCACACCTGCACCTTAACCTGATCGTTCGGGTCGCGCAATAGGGGCAGTAAGTCGGCCAGCAGGTCTTCCGGCGGCTGGTCCCACGCCGCCGCGGCCGCCGCGGCCCCGGTCCGCACCAGCGGGTCGGTGTCCTTGAACGCCTCGCGCACGAGTCGCGCTGTACCAATTGTCGGCGAGCCCAACGTGCCCAGCCCGCGCACGGCCCGGGCGCGAACCGCACCGTCCTCATCAGCGGCCGCTTTTTCCAGCGCCGCCCGCGCCATCCCCGCGGACGATCCGAGTTTGCCCAGCGCCTCCGCCGCGTTCGCTCGCACTTGCGGGTTGACGTGCCCCAGCGCGCGAATTAGGCCCGGAACCACGCCCTGCCCGACGCCCATCTCGCCCAGCGCCTCGGCGGCCAGCGCGCTGACCCAACTGTCGCGGTCGCGGAGCGCCTTCACCAGATGAGGAACCGCGACCTCGGCCGCTTCCGCACCGAGCTTGCCGAGAGCCTCCGCCGCCTTCGCGCGGACCATGTCGTTACCGTCCGCAAGGGCCTCGATCAGCGGCGGCGCCGCATGTTCGGCCGACGCGTCGACAGCCCCCAGCGCTTCCGCCGCCTGCGCGCGGATGGTTGTGTCCGGACTGGAGAGCCCGGTTGCGAGTTGGGTGGTTGCGCCGTCGTCCAGCGGACCAACCGCCCTTACCGCTTCCGCCGCCGCCTCGCGAACGGAATCCTCGCGGTCCTGAAGCAGTTCGATCAGCCGCGGCACGACCGGAGCGGCCCGCCGCCCGAGCGCCTTCAGACCCAGCGCGGCCGCCGCGCGTACCGGACCGGCCGGGTCATCGAGTGCCGGCGCGAGTAGTTCTGGAGCGGCCCCTACCGCCCCGAGTGCCTCCGCGGCGCGGCATCGAACCGTCTCGTCTGTGTCTGTCAGGAGCGCGGCCAGTTCTTTCGCCGCATGCACCGCGGGCGCCCCGGCACGTCCGAGCGACGCCGCGACCGCGCCGCGAACGGCCGCCAGTTCGTCGCCGAGGGCGCGGCGCAGGTTCTCGACCGCGAACCCGGTCGGGTCGAGTTCCTGGCCGGTCTCCTGAGCGCGGTTCAAGAACGGCCAACGGGTGTTCGCGCGCCGGGGGCGCCGCACCCGGCGCACGCGCTCCGCCTTCACCCCCCCTTCAGCGATCGAACCCAGCGCCTCGGCCGCACTCAGCCGCGCCATCCCGCTCGGGTCGCCGAGTAGCGCGGCGACATCGGCAACGGCGTCGCGCGCGCGCAGGTGACCGAGCGCCGCCGCCGCCACCACACGGACGTGCTCGTGCGCGTCGGACAGGTGCCGCACGAGCATCGGAACGGTCGAAGGGCCGATCGCGGCCAGCACGAGCGGCAACTGGTCGCGCTGCTCCTTCGTTAACGCCGTCAGTCCGCGCAGGGACACCAGCACCGGCCCGATCGCCGCGGCACCGAACTGCGGGAGCGCGTTCCGGGCGCGGTCGTGGATCGGCTCGTGCGGGCTCCAGAAATCGGCGATGGTTTCGGACATGAGCCGCCCCTGCCGCACCGAGGCGAACACCTGTTGCAACAAGATCAGCGTGAAAAACGACTTGAACGCGGCGAGCAGCAGCGCGGTCGGCGGCGCGGCGCTCCGCACGAACGCGGTGTGGACGAGCTGCTTCGAGTCGGCCAGGTTGAGTACGTCCACCAGCCGGACGAGGTTGATGATTGCGTAGGTGAAAAAGTCCACGAAGCCGGGGTGCGTGTCCCCTTCGATGACGTACCAGTTCCGGCCGACGGTCTCGTATGTCCCCTGGTTCAGTAGCACGAACCCGCCGATCACCCCGGCCGCCGCGACGCCCATCAGCGGCACGCCGACCCGGTGCCCGTATCGGGCCACGTTGGACGCAAGCTCCTGCCCCTTGGTCGGGTTGTGAACGGCCTTACGCCCGCGCTCGATCTCGTACCGCTCCACGTCGATGAACATGTACGCGAGGCACGTCGCTACGCCCATCGTGAGAAGCGCGCCGGCGCACAACAGCGTCACGACCGGAGCCGTCGTGGCGGTAACGCCTCCGCCAACAATAAGCCCCAGCGTGACGACGAGGTACACGCCCCAGGACGCCCACGAGAGCCACCGCTCCCACACGCGGAACCCGCGGGCCACGGCCCACCGCGTGACGCGCCCGAACCGGTCGAGAACCCAGCCGATGAGGCCGATCTGGAACAACCCGCCGGCGACGAGAGCGAGAACGAGCAGCGTGGCGAGTATCGAGTACGAAGAGACCGTCTGATCGAGTTTCACGAGCCAATGCGGGTCCATGAGTGCTCCGGTTCGGGCGACGCGTCGGCGCCGGACGGGTCCGCGAACGGCAGCGCAGTCCGCGCGGGTCAGAACACACCAACCGCGATAACCGGAGCGGCAGCAAGCAAACCACAGGCCAAAGAGCGACCCTCGTCGTGTGCTGCCGCCAAGCGATTCAGAAGATCACCGGGTTGCAATCTCCTGTTGCGTCATGCAGTGGAGCGTTCCGAACCCCCACACCAGGTCCACACAACTGATCCCGACCACCTCACGATCGGCGAACACATCGGCCAAGATGCCGAGCGCGAGGCGGTCCGCCGGGTCGTTGAAGGTGGGCACGATCACCGTCCCGTTCGCGATGTAGAAGTTCGCGTAGCTCGCGGGCAGCCGGGTGCCCTCGAAGATCAGCGGGCGCGGCATTGGCAGCGGGATCACCTCCAGTTTCGTGCCGTGAACGTCGGTCATGCCGCCGAGCCGCTCCAAATTCTCCTGAAGCGGCTGGTAGTTCTCATCGCTCGGGTCGTTTTCCACCACCGTCACGACGGTGCGCGAGTTTACGAACCGCGCCAGATCGTCAACGTGGCCGTGCGTGTCGTCGCCCACGATCCCGCGGTCCAGCCAGAGCACCTTCTGAACGCCCAGGTACTCCGCGAACACCGCCTCGTAGTCCGCCCGGCTGAACGGCGGGTTGCGTTCCTGCGTCTTACTCAGGAGGCACTCTTCGGTCGTGAGCAGCAGGCCCGCACCGTTCACGTCAATGCTCCCGCCCTCCAAAACGATGCGGTGGCCGTCACGAACCGGCTGCACGGACTTCACGCCCAGCGACTCGGCCACGAACGCCGGCAGGCTGTCATCCTGGAGCCAGTCCGGGTACTTCGCCCAAGCGTTAAAGTGCCAGTCGAGCGCCACTCGACCGCCCGCCGAATCCCGCACAAAGATCGGGCCGGAGTCGCGGACCCACGAGCGGTCCGTCGGCTTCTCCCACAACTTCACACGGCTGATGTCAGCACCGGCGCGCGTGAGCGCGTCGGTCGCGGCGGCGTGGCGAATGTCATCGGGAACGATCAGATTAACGGTCTCGTGCCGCGTCAGCGCGCGAACGATCTCCGCGTACACCCAGGGGATGGGTTCCATTTTCCCCGGCCAGTCGGAGCCGCGGTGCGGCCACGCGAGCCACGTGGACGCGTGCGGCTCCCACTCCGCCGGCATGCGGTACGGCGCGATTTCCTGCGATTTCGTCATTTTTGTTAGCCGTTCTGAGCTACCATTTCAGGCGAGGGGCGAATATCGCAGAGGCGCTTTTAACCTCACGCGAATCTTCATTGGACTCGCCCAATCCCACGAGAGAATTTCGTAAAACACCGTTGCGGGAAACCAACAGTGGTCGCTACATTCCCGACACCGCCCAAACGGACACCCGGACCGACTGCCGGGAGTTGCACGGAGGCAACCTGCGTGACCTCACACCCGGGGCTCATTCTACTCGTCGAAGACGATGCCGACCTGCGTGCCGCGTTCGAGTTCACGCTGCGCCGCCGCGGCTATAAGGTGGTCAGCACCGGCTGCGGGCTGCGGGCGGTCGAACTGGCGGTTGAGCATCAACCCACACTCGCGGTTGTTGACCTGTTACTACCCGGCCAGAGCGGGTTTCAGGTCTCCCACGCCCTCCGCGAGCGGTTCGGTGATAACGTTCGTGTGCTCGTGATGTCGGGTTACACCTCCTCGCACCATCGTGATTACGCGGCCGCATCCGGAGCAGAGGCGTTCCTCGCGAAACCGTTTTCGGAAGTCGCACTGATCGACGCCGTGGAAGCCCTTTGTCCGGCACCGATCAAGTCGCAAGAGCCGTTCGAGACGCGCCGCCGGGTCAAGATCGGTGCCTGACGGACCACCCGGACGGAAAACTTCTACGGTGTTCGGAGTGTCGCCCGCTCGCTTCGCGAGCGGTGTTTCGTGCATCCGATCGGTGCTTCGGATCGCAGTACCGACCATTTCGCAACCGTTCGCGGAACGAGCCGACCGCACTCCGAATACCTGTTTTGGGGATCGCGTATCAGAAACGCCACCATCGTTTTGAATCATATTTGCCGCAAACAGCTTATCAGCAACATCTTGCGACGGTCGTTTCGGCTCGTTGCTGATCTGGGCTCTGCTGACTTTGGGCGCCGACTATCGGGGTGGAACGCGTGATTCGTGGGTAGTAAACACCCAGCGAATTGCCAGTCCGGGGACCAGTGGAACGGTAGTGAAGCACCCGTTTATCGCCCGCAGATGTCCACTCGCTCACCCGTCGAATGCGGCTCGGGATCAAGTGTAACCCCCGCGTTACAGTTCCGGACGCCCGCGCACCTCCGATCCGCGTTCGTTCCTCGAACGGCACGAGTGCAAAATCGACCTGTCGCTCGCTTGTCGATCGGCCTACGACAAAGGGGCCGCGTTGCGCGTTGACAGCGCCCCCCCGGGGTGGTACGTTGGCACTCAACCTTTATTATTGCCCGTCCGCGTTTTATGTACCACTAGTCATGCCTCCTTCGGACCCGCCCGGCGGAAACCGGGAACGTGAAATTCTCGACGAGTGCCAGGACGCAATCGGCTACCGCTTTGAGCGAGTGGAACTCCTCCGCTCGGCGCTCACGCACACGTCCAGCGCGAACACCCGAGCCGCATCCAACGAGCGGCTCGAGTTTTTGGGTGACAGCGTCCTCGGCCTGGTCACGTGCGAGCAACTGTACCGGCGGTTCCCGGAGTACCAGGAAGGCGACCTCACGAAGGTGAAGTCCGCCGTTGTAAGTCGCAAGACCTGCGCCCGGTTCAGCCAGGAAATCCGGCTCGGCGACTTCCTGTTCCTGGGGCGCGGGGTGAACTCGAACGGCGAGATGCCGCTCAACATCCTCGCTAACGCGTTCGAATCGCTGGTGGCGGCGGTCTTCCTCGACGGCGGCTGGGACGCGGCCCGCGACTTCGTGCTGGACTTCATCGACCCTGAAGTCGATCGCGTCGCCCGCGACGCCATCTCCGCCAACGCGAAATCCCAGCTCCAGACCGTGACCCAGCGGGAGTACGGCGACACGCCGCGTTACTTCCTCCTGGACGAGCAGGGGCCGGACAACAACAAGTGCTTCAAGGTCGCGGCCCAGGTCCACGACGAGCGGTTCCCGGCCGCATGGGGCCACACCAAGAAGGAAGCCGAGCTGAAGGCCGCGATGAACGCCCTCGCCCATATCCACGGTGAGCCGCTCCCTTACGCGTGCGACTGAGTCCCCCTACCCATGCCGATGTCACCGTACCCTGTGCTGTGTTACGCACCGGGGTGTCACTCGCCGGCGCTGTACAAAATCGCGGCGAAGTGGAGCGACGGCACCACCGCCGAACTCAAGACGTACGGCCTCGCCTGTGCCGCGTGCGTGCCGAAGCTCCTCGACCGCGCGCGCGAGAAACGCACCGCGTGCCGGCTCGCGGTCGGCGAAACACTTGAACTTCCCGGCGTTTACGACCTCACCCGGGGTGAACGGGACCGCGTACTCGCGCGCCGCCCGGACCTCGAACCGCCGCCCGGCGTCCAATAGCACTCATGTCGGCGCACCCCGAATTCGTCATCGTCGGCCAGGGGTTGGCCGGAACCGCACTCGCGTGGCAGCTCCTTCGCCGCGGCCGGAAGGTTCTCGTCGTGGACCGCGGGAGCGGGGGCTGCTCTCGGCTCGCGGCGGGGCTCATCACCCCGATCACCGGAAAGCGTGTCGCGAAAAGCTGGCGGTGGGACGAGTTACGTCCGGCGGCAGAAACGTTCTACCGCGAAATCGAGACCCGCACGGGCGCCACCTTCTTCCACCCGCGTGAAGCGATCAGGCTCTTCGCCACCGCAAACGAACGGGCGCGTTATTCCGGTCCCGACGGTGATGTGGGCGCTCGTGGTGACTGGTTCAACGCCGCGTTCGGCGGGTTCGTGATGCCCGAGGCCGCCCGGCTCGACGTGCCCCGTTACCTCGAAGCGTCGCGTGAGTACTTCCGCGCCATTGGTGCGTTCTGCACCGCAGACCTCGACCCGAAACAGATCGAGCCCACCACCGCCACCGTTCGCGTCACTCAACTGGGCGTCGAAGCTCAAACGCTGGCGTTTTGCCGCGGGTTCGCCCCCGACGGCGATCCGTGGTTCGGCGCGATCCCGTTCCGCGCCGCGAAGGGCGAGTTCCTGACCGTTTGGGTGCCCGGACTGGCCGAGCAGCGTGTGACGCACCGGGGCGTATGGCTCGCACCGCTCGGCGATGAGGTGTTTCGGGTCGGAGCGACGTACTCCTGGCACCAACTCGATGGTGTTCCCACCGCGGCAGGCCGAACCGAACTCGAAGGGCGACTCCGCGAGTTACTCAGGCTGCCGTTTGAGGTGATCGAACACCGCGCCGCGGTACGGCCGATCATCGGCGGGAGCGTGCCCGTTCTGGGTCGGCACCCGGACTCCCCGCGGGTCGCGTTCTTCAACGGGCTCGGGTCGAAGGGTTCGCTGCTGTCGCCGTTCTTCGCGAACCAACTCGCCGCGCACCTGTGCGACGGCGGCAAAATCGATCCCGAAGTTGATGTGCGAACGTTCTTGAACCGCGTCTCCGGCCTTCACAATCCGGAGTGATCGACGAATCAAACTCCTCGACCTTCTCGGTCGCTGGGGAGGCGCCCGGCGAGCGCGAGCGCCACGCCCGCGGTGCCGACCGTCACGATGCTCAACCCGAGACTCACGAAGTGCCACGACACGAACGCGGCCTTCGCGGCTGCGGCGATGGTGGCGTCCGGGTTAAATCGTTCGAGCCGGAGCCGGGTCACCTCGTTCGAGATCGGCCACCCGGCGATCACGGTCGCCGTCGCGAAGGCGATCACGAACACCCGGAACCGGTGAGCCCCTCCGAGTCGGAACCAACTCAGTGCCGTCAGCAGAGCGATCGCGGCGCACACCGTTTGCATCGCGAAATACCGCGGGAACACCGGTCCGACCGCCGACCCCGCCAGTGCGCTGGCGAGCGCGTCCTTCTCCTTTTGCTCGGCGTCCGCCGGGATGATCGTCCGATAGGCGGTGCGGTCCGAAGGACCGGCGTTCACCACCTCTTTGAACGAATCGAAAATGGCCGTCGCGGCGCCGAAGTTGAAGAACGCCGCCCCGCCGAACCACAACCCCAGCGCCAGGACGTGTAGTCCCCGCAGAACCGGTTGCCGCATCGGGAAATCTCCAATCGCGTTCTCGGACCCGGCCAGGAGCCGCTTCGCGTTCGCCCGGTGCTTCACGAACACCATCGCCGTTCCCGCGATCAGGTACAGCGTCACCGGGAGCACGGGTTCCGCAAACGGTGCCCGCGACGCCACGAGGTGAGCGAGTACCAGCACGGTGCCCGCCGTCAGCGACGCCAGCGACACGAACCGCGACGCAAACAGCACCACGACCCAGGTTGTTATCGCGAGCGTGGCCGCCAGCGGCACCAACACGAACACCGTGCCGGCGCCGGTCGCGACGCCCTTTCCGCCGCGGAACCCGAGGTACACCGGGAACAGGTGCCCGAGGAACGCCAGCGCCGCGGCGCCCACCCGGACCACGTCCGGCCCGCCGATCGCGTCCGACGCCCCCGGCGCGAGCGCCTCGGCGAGCCGGACCGCCACCGCTACCGGTGCCGCGCCTTTCAAGAGGTCCAGCACGAACACGATCGCGCCGTACTTGCGCCCGAGGACGCGGCCGGCGTTGGTGGCGCCGATGTTACCGCTCCCGGCCTGGAACAGGTTCACGCCCCGGAACCGGCCCACAAGGTAGCCGAACGGAAGCGCCCCGACGAGATACGCGACGGTAAGAGGGGCGAGAGCGGCAGCGAGAGGGGACATAGTTTCGCGTCTTGAGGCCAGCGACTCATGAACGCATCCGGCGCGCGGGCCGCGGGCACGGGATAACAGTCCCGTGCCCGCGGCCCGCGCGCCGGATGCGGGCGCCAACAAAACTCACATCGGCGGGGGCGGCGGCGTTTTCGGCGCCGTGCGTCCGACCGCCTTCGTCACCGACGACGTGCGGTACACCCACTGCTCGGCCGGCCCGCTCGCATCGTCCGGACGAATGTCCGTGATGAGCGGGTTGTTGTCGTCGGTCGGGCGCACGAAGTTGATCTGCAACGTCTTGCGCTTGATGAGCAGCTCGCCCGTGCGCAGCTCTTCCTTCGCAAGGCCGTTCGACAGCCCGGCGATGTACACGCTGAACTTGTTCGTCTTCGGCGCCACCTCGGCCATATCGGTCCAGATCGCCAGACCGGACACCACCCGCGGGGTCGCGTCCGGCTTGCTCACCGGGATCGGCCGCTTCGAGATGGTGATCGAGTTCTGCAGTTGTAGCACCCCCTCCGGCTTGTCCGGAGTCACGTTCGTGTCTTCGATCTTGCGGATCTGCTCGAAGATGAACGGCTGGGGCTCGTCCAGGTGCGTCGTGTTCAGGTCCTTGGTGACCAGCTCGAACTGGGGCAGGAACGTGACCGGCTCGCCGGGCCGCCCCTCTCGCGGCAGGTTGTACACCTGGTACCACATGTACCAAACCGTCTGCTTCGCACGGCGCCCGCCCTTATCGAACCCGTTCACCTGGACGATGCGGAGCGGCTTGTAGCGAAAGTGGAGGGTCCACACGTCCGCGTTGTCGAGCGGCAGGTCCAGGGGAACGACCTTCTTCTCGCTCAGGTTGGTCTGCGCAAGGGCGAACGGACCGGTCAGGACCGATGCCGCGACCGTGCCCAGAAACCCCCGCCGGTCAATCGCCATTGTGTCGCCCCCCCGAGTGGCTGTGCGGTGCCATTCTTGACGATAACCGCTGAACCGGGGCGGATCAACCGCGCCCGGCACCGGTTCCGGAGGTTCGGGAGGCGCCCGCGCCGCACAGCCGGACTTATTCGAGTTCGTACAGGTACGCGGCCGCCCCGGTCTGCTTCACCTCGCGCGCGGGGCGGGCGCGGGCGTCGAGCACGGCGAGCGCTTCTGCCTCTTCGGTGCCGTGCCGGTGGCTCACCACGTACCACACCCGCCCGCGCAACCCGGCCAGTTCGCCCCGGTACGCCGCCGGGTCGTCGCGGTGCTCCGCGCCGAGCGTGACCGCCTCCGCCGGGAACGGCCGCTCGCGCGTGTAGAAGGTGAACGCCGGGACCGCTCCGTAGTAGACGAACACGCGGTCCCCGGGGCGGAACTCCGACCGCACCCGCTCCAGCACCGGCGCGAGCTGCTCCGACCGCGGCGGCTGCTTCAGGAACTCGAACGAGGCCCACACCGGGGACAGCACCAGCAGCGCCAGCAGCGCCCGGGCGGCGAAGGCGTTCCGTTCCGAAAGGCCGTCAAAGACCGCCCACGCGCCCCGGGCAACCAGGAGCACCGCCAGTGGGGTCATGAACAGCATGAGCCGCCCGCCGATCGGGTACTTCTGCAGCCCGGACGCGAGCAGCACCAGGACCGCGGGCGTGACCAGCGCGACGGCCACGGCCCAGCGCGTGCGTGCGAACTCCCGCAGCCCGACGAGCGAGAGCACGGCCGCGAACCCGCCGAGCGGCACCAGCGCCCCGCCGAACCCGCCCGGGGTGGTGAAGAACGCGATCCAGTGGTCCACGAGCCACGCGAGGTCGCCCAGCCCCTTCGGCGGGAGCGACATGAAGTGCCCGGCCCAGTAATCGGTCAGGTACTTGTTGCCGCCGAGCTGCTTCAGGCACAGGAAGTAGCACGCCGCGAAGCTCACGAGCCAAGTCGCAACCGTGCCGCCCGCCGCGAAGAACCGTGGCCGGTCGCGTTCGACCAGCGCGCTCACGAGCAGCCCGGTTCCGATGCCGCCGAGTACGAACACCGACGGGTGCGAGAACCACACCGCTGCGGCCCCGGCCGCGGCCAGCCCGGCCCAGCGCCAGCCCCCCTTCCCTTCGAGCAGCCCGAGGGCGGCAGCGAACAACCCGACCGCGATCGCGGCGTCGCTCGCGTACTGCTTGCACTCGGCCGCGTAGGTGACGAGGTGCGGCGACACCGCGAACAGACCGACCGCCAGGAGCGACGCCCCGGCGGGCAGCAGCCGGCGGGCAACGAACGCGAACCCCACCAGCCCCGCGACCGACGCCAGGAACGGCACGAGCCGCATGGCCCACGCGCCCGGCCCGAACGCGCTGATCCCGGCCTTCGCGGCCAGAAGGAACCCGACCGGCGCCCCCTGGTTGTAATCGAGCTTACCGAGGAGCTGTGCCGGGGTGCGGTCCACCAGGTTCAGCGCGAGCATCGCCTCGTCGATCCACAGGCACCGGTCCGACAAAAGTGCGGTCAGGCGCAGCCCCACCCCGACGCAAACCAGGGCGAGCAGGAGCGCCGTCCGCCGGGCCGGTTGTTGTACCGGATCGCTCACGAGTACGGTAACGGTTTTGGGTGTCGGCTGGAAACGGTTTGCCGGCGGTGCTAACTTCGTAGTGTCCACGCGGTTCGACCTCGGGGTGCGGGCGACACACGGTAGCACCCGCGGCGCGCCGTTCGCAACCCCAACGGCGCCGGCCGCTGGTCGCAAACGCTGCGATCCCGGCACTGGGTGGTTGCGGGCGCGCTGCTGCGTCCGGACCGCATTGGCACGCCACACGGCCCGCACTCGAAGGGTGTGTTCGGTTCGATCGTTGCGGCGCCGGCACTTGCGCCGACGCCGGGCACCGGGCCCACCGACCGGGTATCGTCACCCGCACGCAGCACGGTTCAACTTGTGAACATTCGCACATTTAAGAGCGGTGACGAGACCACCCAGGCGGCGCTGTACAACGTCGCCGCGTTCTCACTGCCGGGGTTCAAACCGGCCAGCGCCGCGGACGTGCAGAAGCGGACCCGGGGCCGCGCGTTCGACCCCGGTACGCGGTTCTACGCCGAAGAGGGCGGTCAGGTGGTCGGGTACTGCTCTCTCGACCTGGCGCAACGGCGGGTCAGCGTGCCGTGGTGCAAGAAGGGGCACGAGGCCGCGGCGGAGCCGCTGTTCGGGGCGGTCATGAACGCGGCCCGGGAGCGCGGCCTCAAAACCGTGTTCGCCGCCTACCGCCGCGACTGGGAATCGGTGCTACGGTTCCTGACGGACCGCGGATTTTCGGTGCGGCGCGAGGTGGTCAACTACTGGGCGGACCCGGTAGACCTGCCCACCCTGGTGAACCGCAGCAAGCTGCCGATCGACCGGCTCCGGCGCGAGGACGTGCCGACCGTGAGTGCGATGGGGCAAGGGATCGTGCGGGTGCCCGCGGCGGAACTTGAAAGTTATTTGTTCGCCAACCCGTACTTCCCGGCAGAAGCGCTCCTGGTGCTGCGCGCGCCCGACGGCACGCCCGCGGCGGTGGGGATCGGGCTGGAGAGCGCGACGTACGCGGACGTGAAGAAGCTCGACCCGTTGGCCCCGTGCTTCCGGCTGGGTGCGTTCGGGTCGGAGGGGCTAAACGTCAAGCGGGTGAACGGGCTGTTCAGCTTCCTGGTGGCGAACCCGGCGAACGCACTAACGGCGGGCCTAGCGCTGCTGTCCGAGGCGTCACTGGAGATGACCGAGGGGACGGTAACGGCGCTGGCGGCGCAGTGCCCGTCGGACGCCCCGCACCTGCTCGCGTTCTACGCCCGCTACTTCAAGGAGCACGGCCGGTTCCCGGTCCTTGAGAAGCAGTTGTAAGCGGGAGCGGCGCGCGCGCTTCGCAACGATGGGTCGCGCGCGCGGCCGCGCCCTATGCTGTCTGCCTACCGCCTGCGGCCCACCCACAACCGCTTGCCCACTGCCCTGGTGTCTCATGCGGGCGATTCTGAGCGACGTTCACGGCAACATCGAGGCGCTGGACGCGGTCCTGGCGGACATCGGCGGCCGGGCCGTCACGTCGATTTACAGCCTGGGCGACATTATCGGGTACGGCCCGAACCCGATCGAGTGCCTGGACCGGGCGGCGGCGTGGGACCTGAACGTCCTGGGCAACCACGACCACGCGGTGCTGTTCGACCCGACCGGGTTCAGCCCGAACGCGGAGCGGGCCGCGCTGTGGACCCGGGTGGTCGTCGAGTGCGCCCGGCGGGAGGAGCTGTGGACGTTCCTGTCGGAGCGGCCGCGCCAGTTCCGCGACGGCGACTTCCTGTTCGTTCACGGCTCGGCGCGGAACCAGACGAACGAGTATGTGTTCCCGGAGGACGTTTTCAACCTCTCGAAGATGGCCCGGATCGGCGAGCAGATCGACCGGTACTGCTTCGCGGGCCACACGCACGTCCCCGGGGTGTTCATCGAGCCCGAGCCCGGCGCGCAGTGGCAGTTCCTGTCGCCCGAGGAGATCGACCACACGTGGCGGCTCGACGAGCGGAAGACGATCGTCAACGTGGGCTCGGTGGGACAGCCGCGCGACGCCAACTGGCGCGCCTGCTACGTCACGCTCGACGGGCTCGACCTCACGTTCCACCGGGTGGGGTACGACGTGGACGCCACGGTGAAGAAGATCTACTCGATCCCGGAATTGAGCAACTTCCTCGCCGACCGCCTCCGCGAGGGGCGGTGAGGGAATATCTCACCAACCGCACCGGAAGGACGGATCGGAAGTTACGCACTCACGGGCGCTCGTACTGCATACCTTCTTTGGTCACTGTGGCCAAGTATACGAATAGTGAACCTGATCCAGATAGCAGGTACACCCGCTCACACCCTTGCAGCACCAGTTCCCGAAAACTTGGTTCGGACAGTGGCGCGACCAGCGCGAGCGACGCAAACAGATGCCACAGGAAGTATCCGTCACTCCCGTGGAACGGCGGAGCCGCTGAGCGAGAATAACTCAGCACGCCGTCGAACAGTTCAGTAACGGTGTAATCTGGCCTCCACCACCAGCCCGATTCGGAGCACCGGTCCAGGTCCTCAACCCCGATCAGTGTTTCCCCAAACATGCATTCCCGGAACGGCTTCTCTGCGGCGAGCGCCTGCGGTCCCGAGTGGCACAGTTGGAACTTCTCTGGGGCGTCACCAACGGTCAGAGTCACAAACTCCCACCCTCCACTCAGATCGATCCCGCTGAGGCTGTGGCGAGCCCAGCCCGCAGCCGTCGCGAATGCGTCATTGAAATCGTGGCTGGCAACGGTGTCCCAAAATGTTCGACGAGCGAGTAAAGTCGGGTTATCCCGCGCAAACGACACCGCTCGTTGCAAGCCGTCCGGCCAGGCCCCCGCAGAGCGCACGATGTTTGAAACTGCAGCGAACAAGGATTCAATGGCATCCGGCATTCGCGCGCCTCACTCCCATCAACTGCCATACTCTTCAAGCCGACCAAAGTGTTTTGGTGGCCTTCAGTCGAGCTTCAGTGCCTTGAACTGCTTCACGCAACCGGTGATGGCCACCTCCGTGGGCAGCCGTTCGATGCTGGACGCCCCGAAGAAGCCCGCGATCCCCTTCGTTTGGTCGAGGATGTAGCGCACGTCCTCGGGTTCGGAAATCGGGCCGCCGTGGCACAGCACCAGCACGTCGGGGTTGATGCTCTTCGCGGCGTCGGCCAGTTCCTGAACCCGCTTCGCGCTCTCCTCCAGAGAAAATGCCGTCTTTGCGCCAATGGCGCCCTTCGTGGTCAGGCCCATGTGCGGAATCAGAACGTCCGCGCCCGCCTTTGTCATTGCGATCGCTTCGTCGGGCGTGAACACGTAGGGGCAGGTGAGCAGGTCGAGGTCGCGGGCGACGCGGATCATGTCCACTTCGAGCCCGTACCCCATCCCGGTCTCTTCCAGCCCGACGCGGAACGTGCCGTCGAACAGCCCCACCGTCGGGAAGTTCTGCACCCCGCTGAACCCGGCGTCCTTCACATCGAGCAGGAACCGCTTCATCACCCGGAACGGGTCGGTGCCGCACACCCCGGCGAGTACCGGCGTGCGCTGCACCACCGGCAGCACCTCGCGGGCCATGTCCATCACGATCTGGTTCGCGTCGCCGTAGGGGAGCAGGCCGGCGAGCGACCCGCGCCCGGCCATCCGGAACCGGCCCGAGTTGTAAATGATGATGAGGTCGATGCCGCCCGCCTCGGCGCATTTCGCCGACAGCCCGGTGCCGGCCCCGCCGCCAACGATCGGCACGCCGGCCGCCACCTGGGATCGGAACCGGGCGAGGATATCAGCGCGTGAGTGCATGGGGGTGCGGGTAGCGGGTCAGAAAGAAGAGCGAACGGCGAAAGGTACAATACGAACGACTCAAGGCGACGGCGGGGCGGGCGGCCGCTCTTCCCCCGGCTTCTCGCCCCCGGCCTCCGGCCCACCCGCTTCCGCGGCCATCCGCGATTCCGCCTGGGCCAAGAGCTCGTTGAGCAGTTTCTCGGCGTCGTTTTGAGGATTCTCGGACGGCTTGGGCGCGGCCGGGCGGCTCCCGCGAATCCGCCAGATCACGAGTTCACCGACCAGCACGAACGCGAACCCCCACGCCGCGAGCATCAGCGGCACGCGCGTGCGAAGGGCCGTGCCGACCTGCTGCTCGGCGACCGGGTCGGCCGAGCGGGTGGCGTGGCCGCTCAGCCAGAGGGTCGCCAGCTCGGCCAGCATCGCACCCATGACGGCCAAAATGAGTGCCGTCAGACCGCCGTGCAACAGAACACGCCGCAACACCGGGTGCATGCCGGTCCTCAACTCTGTTCGCGACACTGGAATGCGGGGGCGACGCAGGTAACATATCACGCGATTCGCTGTTGCATCGCCTCGCCGCGGGTTCACCGGGAAGCGCTCATGTCCGTTCTGCTGGTCGGCACCCTGGACACCAAAGGGGCCGAGTTCGCTTACGTCCGCGACCGACTCCGCGCCGCCGGGGTACCGGTTATCGTCGCCGACGCTGGCGTAATCGCTCCTCCGGCGTTCACGGCCGACGTCTCCCGAGAAGACGTGTTCCGCGCCGCCGGTGCGAGTTACGAGTCCGTGAAGGCGGCTGCGGACCGCGGAAAGGCGATCGAACTTGCGGCGGCGGGAGCGGCCAAGCTCGCGGCGCAACTGCACAAACAGGGGCGGCTGTCCGGGGTGTTCGGAATGGGCGGGTCGGCGGGAACGACGATCGGCACCGCCGCCATGCGGGCGCTGCCCGTCGGCGTCCCGAAACTGATGGTCAGCACGCTGGCGAGCGGACAGGTGAAACACTACGTCGGCACCCGCGATGTTATGATGATGCACTCCGTGGTGGACATCGCCGGCTTGAACCGCATCAGCCGGGCTGTACTCGACAACGCCGCCAACGCGATGATCGGGATGGCGAAGCGACCTACCCCCCCGGCCCCCCTCCCTGAAGGTAAGGGGGAGTCAGGCAAGGAGGACGGAGGAGCCAACTCCTCCGCGGATCGCCCCGTTATCGCCGCAACGATGTTCGGCGTCACGACGCCGTGCGTGGAGGCCGCGCGAACGGTGCTCGAAGCGGCCGGGTACGAGGTGATCGTGTTCCACGCCACCGGCACCGGCGGGCGCACGATGGAAGGGCTCATTCGCGACGGCCTGGTCGCCGGAGTGCTCGACATCACGACGACCGAGCTGGCGGACGAACTCGCCGGCGGCGTCCTCTCCGCCGGCCCGGAACGGCTCACCGCCGCGGCCATCGCCGGGGTGCCGCAGGTGGTGTCGCTCGGCGCCCTCGACATGGTGAATTTCGGCCCATACGACACCGTGCCCGAACGGTATCAGCAGCGCCGGCTGCACCGGCACAACCCCACCATCACGCTCATGCGCACCACGCCCGAGGAGATGGACCAGCTCGGCAAAGTGGTCGCCGAACGGACGAGCGCGTCCAACAGCCCGACGTGCGTGATGGTGCCGCTCCGGGGCGTGTCCGCGATCGACGCGGAGGGAATGCCGTTCTGGTGGCCCGAAGCCGACGAAGCGCTGTTCCAGAGCTTGCGGAACTGGATCGCACCATACGTTGAATTGACGGAACTGGACCTGCACATCAACGACCCGGCTTTCGCCGAAGCCTGCGCCCAGAAGCTGTTAGACATGCTGAAGGGCCGCAAAGTGCCGGATTGATCGCACGCAGCACCGTGGCCCGGTCATACGGAAGATAGACCACAGGAGGTGGCGTAATGGCTCTCTTTGCTACGATTCTGAGCCCGTGGCTGAGCCTGTTCGTTCCGAATGCTCCGTACCCCCCGCTGGTGCGCGGGGTGATCCTCGGGGATTGCGTGTTCGCTTGCGGTACGTGGACCCAATGCGCGCCGGGCGTCTCCCCTTTCGGAGGAGGCAAACTCGTTTTGTTTGAGGCGCTCCGCCGCAGATGCGGTCGCGCACCAACTCCCGATCCCCATCGGCCTGTTCGGCGGCCCTGCGGACGAGCCGTGGGTTCCGCATCAGTGGTACGCAAGAGTGCGGCCGTGGGTGCGCAACCCGCCGCTCCGCTGGCACGTGCGGGGGCAGCGGTGTCACGTTCTCAGCATCAACGCGCTTGTCGTTGACCAGGGCAAGCCGTTCGGCTGGGACATCATGGTCCGACCGTCGATCTGTTCGTTCGATCTCTTGACGGGGGCGCTGTGGCCGCCCCCGCACACCACCTACTCACAAGAGAAGGCGGCGGCCCACGCCGTCGCACCATTTTGGGAATCGTACAAGACGTTCGACCGGTGCGAAGAGATAGTGCCAGGAAAACTGCAACACTTTCTGAACGCACCGCCGAAGCGGCTGCCGGCCCCCCCCGGCCGGGGTTCTTAGTCAAGCGGATCATGCCGGGGTGGCAACCGTTCTACCCGTTCGACTTCCTGCCTCTCTCGGATTTGGTCATTGAGGCGTACGTCCTGTTCCCTGGTGGGTGGCTACGGCCGTACACGTGGGAGAAGGCGAGCGATCATCACGGAGCGGTGGCGACCCTTCACCCGGCCCTGCGGGTAGACTGGTCGGAGCCGTTCCATGTTGTCGCCGACGGACAGCGGCGATTCGTCATTACGGAATCGGGGCGAATGTTCTCAATCCCAGTCGGTGCGAAGGAGGGAAGCCCACTGGAGCGGGTCCGGACGGACGAACCGGTACGGGCCCTTATTTCCGACCCGGCCACCGGGAGGTCATTCGCGTTCACGGCAAACACTGTGTTTGAGGTCGGGGAGACGATTGCCCCTCGTCCGCACAAGCTCGGGTCGCTCGACGCGCGGACCGGCGACGACGTGATTGCGACGGCGGCCCGTTGCGCACGTGTCATCCGTGCTTTTCCACTTCCAACCGTGCCTCCGCCACGCGAGCGAACAAGTTATTGAGCGACAAGGCGACGTGTTCAAAGCCGCCGTTTAAAACCTGCGCCGCGATTCCAAAATCAGACGGTCACTCGGCGGGCAACTTTTTGCCGTGGAAGCTCGTGATCCCGTCACGACGGAGCGTTACGGCCCGGTAGCGGAACCCCGGGCGTTCTTCCTTATCGCCGACGAGTTCGGTCGTGAGGTTGCCGTCCTTCACGTCGTTGAGGAACTTGAACCCGGCGCCGCGCCAGGTGCCGACGAGGAGGATCTCTTTCGAGAAATCGACCTTCGGCGGGTCCTTGATGCCCCACGCGGCGGCCAACCGCTCCCACTCCCGTTGCGACAGAATCACACTCGTGCCCATCACCGCCTTCTGCTGATCGAGGTCGGCGATGGAACTGGACAGGTTCACGGTCTCGGTCGTTTTGGGCTCTTCGGCGGTGGCACGCGATAGCGAGGCACACCCAACGCCGAGCGCCGCCAGTGCAACGGTCGTAATCAAGCGGTTCATGTTCGGAACTCCCCGGTTACGGATCTGGGCGCGGGTGCGCCCACTCCGGTAACGGAGACGCACTTTTCGGGCCGACATCGGCGGCTCGGTTCGCGCCGGCCGGATGTCCGTACTGGGGGTTCGAATGGTGCCGCTTTCCCCAAAGTCGGGCGTGGGAGGAGTCGCTAATGCCGGGCCGCCGGCCCCACTCCCCGCCGCTCTCAACAGAGCAATCTGCGAAATGGGAATCATTATATCAATATTACATTCGTATTATATCTAATTTGATAATGTCTTGAAATTTGTATGCCCTCTCTCCGCCCGGGGCCGGTGAGCGGCGGCGCGCCCCGAGACCTGACGCGTTGCGCGCAGGCCCCAAATCGTGCGCCACACGCGAACCCGGGCGCTAGCCGCACGAAACGCGTGTTAACGCGCTGAAACCCTACGAAAACAAGTGCTTTCGCCGGCGCGGCGCGTGCCGCCCGGCGCGCCTGAATGGCCCGGCGCGGGCGGTTCACACCGGGCCGGCAAAAGTCACCACCGGGCGCAGCGCGGCGTTCACCCCGGGCGCGCGGTTTTCGTGTGATGCACGATTGTTAGTCCTTTTCGTCACTCCGCACGGCGCGCGTTCCGAACGCGCCGTACACACCTGTTGAAAATGGTCCGGCCGGTGGGCGGACCGGTTCAACAGGGAACCGACATGGGCTTATCGCACCGCTCGACCGTCGCTCGCGCACGCCTCAGTATTGAGCACCTGGAAGACCGGCTCACACCGGCCGCCACGAGCCCGACCCTGGACCTGCCCCGACTGGTGGCGACCGGCGCCGTCGCCGCGGACCGGGTCACGGTGGTGCTCGACCAGGGCACGAGCGCGGCCGCGCTCGCACGGGCGCCGTTCGCCCGCGGGGTCGAATCGCTCGGGTTCGGGATCTACAGCGTCACCCTCACCCCGGGCACCGACCTGGGCGGCGCGCTGGCCTACTACGGTGCGACCGCCGGCGTGACCGTGGCCGCGCCGGACGAGCTCGTCCGGGTGGACGGGGTGCCGAACGACCCGACTTACGGCTCCCTGTACGGGATGACGAAGATCAGCGCCCCGGCCGCATGGGACGTGACCACGGGCAACCGCAGCTTCGTGGTGGCGGTGATCGACAGCGGCGTGGACTACACCCACCCGGACCTGGCCGCGAACATCTGGACCAACGCGGGGGAGATCCCGGGCAACGGGGTCGACGACGACGGCAACGGGTACGTGGACGACGTGCACGGGTGGGACTTCGCGAACAACGACAACGACCCGATGGACGACAACAACCACGGCACCCACGTGGCCGGCACCATCGGCGCGAGTGGGAACAACGGGATCGGCGTCGCCGGCGTGAACTGGGCGGTGCAGATCATGCCGCTCAAGTTCCTCGGGGCCTCCGGGGGCGGCTACACCAGCAACGCGATCCGCGCACTGGATTACGCCGTGCGAATGGGGGTGAAGGTGTCGAACAACAGTTGGGGCGGGGGCGCGTACACCGCCGCGATGGCCGCCGCGATCGGCCGGGCGCGGGGCGCCGGACACATCTTCGTCGCCGCCGCCGGGAACGAAGCCAAGAACATCGACACGAACCCCAGCTACCCGGCCAGTTACATCCGGAGCTACGACAACGTGGTTACGGTCGCGGCCACCGACAGCAGCGACCGGCTCGCCAACTTCTCGAACTACGGGGCCGGGTCGGTCACCCTGGCGGCCCCGGGGGTCGGCATCTACAGCACCACCCCGAACAACACGTACAGCAGCTTCAGCGGGACCTCAATGGCGACCCCGCACGTCACCGGGGCCATCGCGCTGTACTGGAGCGCGAACCCGGGGCTGACGTACCAGCAGGTCATCAGCCAGTTGAAGAGCGCCGTCGACCCGGTCGCGGGCCTGAGCGGAAAGGTCGCAACCGCGGGCCGGCTGAACGTCGCGAAGATGTTCGGGCTCGCCCCCCCGGCCCCGGGGGGCACGACCCCGACGCCTCAGCCGACGGTCGCGCCGCCCGTGGTGGTCGGCGCTCCGGTCGGCACGGAACTGGTCCGCGTGCTCGGCGAAGGTGGCGTCACGAAACTCGTACTCGACCCGCACCCGGGGTTCGTCGGGGGGGTCGCCGCCGCCGCCGGGGACGTGACCGGTGACGGGGTCGCCGATGTGGTCACCGCCGCGACTTACGGCGGGCACGTCAAGGCGTTCGACGGCGTAACGGGGGCCGAGATCCGCAGCTTCTACGGGTTCGCCGGGTACCAGGGGCCGATCAGCCTCGCGGTCGGGGATCTGAACGGGGACGGCGTCGGCGACCTCATCGTCGCGGCCAACCTGAACGGGCACGTCAAGGTGTTCGACGGCAAGACCGGGGAACTGACCTTCAGCGTGCTGGTGTACAACGGCTACTTCGGGTCGATCGCGGTGTCGGCGGCCGATTTGGACGGGGACGGGCGCAACGAACTGGTGACCGCCGCGGACGGCGGGGCCGGGGTCCACGTGAAGGCGTTCACCGCCGGCACGATGGTGGTGCGCGACTCGTTCCTGGCCACCGCCCCGGGAACGGGCACCGGGTTCAGCGTTTCGGCCGGCGACATCGACGGGGACGGGATCGCGGAACTGCTGGTGTCGCAAGGGGCGCGGGTGCGGGTGCTGGACGCGCGAACCAAGGCCGCACGGGCCGACTTCTTCGCGTTCGAGCCGGGCACCACGGACCGGGTGACCGTGCAAGCCGGGCGGTACGACTCCCCGGACCGCGCCGACGTGGTTGCCGTCCGCGAGGTCGGGGCACGCGCCCTGGTGAGCGTGTTCCGCGGAACGAACTTCGCCGCGCTGGATTCATTCTTCGCCGGCACCCGCTGATCGTTGAGTGCGGTCTAGTTCCTGGTAGCAGAGCCGCCGCGTGACCGCGTCGGGGGGCGTTCACTCACATAAGGGACTCGGCAAAAAATAACTATCCCAAGTCTCGTATCGTAGGATGACCTTCTCGGTGGTACCCGCAGGAGGTCGCTGTGATTCCGTTCGGCGAGACACTCACGCCCGCGTTGATCGAGGCGGCGAACGATCTGCGCGGGGCGCAACGACGGTTGTTCATGGCCCGGGTGGTGCGTGCGTTGGGTCCCGGCGGTCAACGCCGAGCCGAAGAGGCGTTCGGGTGGAACCGGGTCACCATCCGCAAGGGCATGCGGGAACTGAACTCGGGCGTCGTGGCCCGCGACGCGTTCTCGGCGCGAGGCCGGCACCGTGCCGAGGACCGATTGCCCGACATCCGGGACCTCGTCACCAGCCAGAGCCAGGCGGACCCGCGGTTCCGCACCCTGCGCCTGTATACCCGGCTGACGGCCGAAGAAGTGCGGCGTCAGCTGGTCGCCACGAAGGGGTACCGCGCGGACCAGTTGCCCCAGGCGCGAACCCTCCGCACCAAGCTCAACGACCTCGGGTTCCACCCGACCAAGGTTCTCAAGTGCGTGCCCAAAAAAAGATCCCCCAGACCGATGCCATCTTCGCACGGCTGAAGGAGATCAACCCGCAGGCCGACGCTAGTGCCGACACGCTGCGGCTGTCGCTGGACGCGAAAGCCGGTGTTCAGGTGGGGGCGTACTCGCGCAAGGGCAAGAACCGAGTACGAACGAAGGCCGCGGACCACGACTTCCGGGCCGAAGAGGTCCTGACACCCTACGGGCTGTTGCTGCCGCGTGACAGCGACCTGTGGCTGTACTTCACGACGTCGCGGGTGACGAGCGATTTCATCGTGGACATCCTGGACCGCTGGTGGGTACAGCACCAGCCGCGCTTCCCGCGGGTCCGGACACTGGTCATCAACCAAGACAACGGGCCGGAGAACAAAAGCCGGCGAACCCAGTTCCTCAAGAGGATGGTGGCCTTGGCGCGTCAGCGGAGGCGGCTCGTGCGGCTGGCGTATTACCCGCCCTACCACAGCAAGTACAACCCGATCGAGCACTGCTGGGGGGTACTCGAGAACCACTGGGGCGGAGATCTGTTAGACACCCGCGAAGCGGTCCTCGGGTTCGCCCGGTCGATGACCTGGGGCGGCAAGCATCCCACCGTTGAGGTACTGACCGATGCCTACCCGAAGGGCGTCCGCTTGACGAAAAAGGAAATGGCGCAGGTCGAAGACGAGGTTCATCGGCTGCCGGATCTCAACGATTGGTTCGTGGACATCCCTGGCCACGAACTGCCTCCGTTGGGATAGTTATTTTTTGCCGAGTCCCTAACCGGAAAGTCGAAACGGCTGCGGTCAGCTCCGATCGCTGGTCAACAAGTGGAGCAGCCCGCTCTCCGCGGGCGACAGCCCGGACCGCTGCCGCGAGTGCAGGAGCGCGCCGGCGGCAAACTCCTCCAGTACGCGCGGGTGGACGTAACTCTTACGGCACACCGCGGGCGTGTTACCCAGCACCGCGGCCACGCCTTCGATAACGCCCACGAACGCCTTTTCGGCGGCGGTTCGCGATTCCGGCGCCGGCAGATCCCTTGCCAGTTGGAGCGCGACGACCGTGCCCGCCCAGGTGCGGAAGTCCTTTGCGGTGAACGCGCCCCCGGCCGCGGCGCGGATGTACGCGTTCACGTCCGCGGAGCCGATCTTGCGCACCTCGTTGTCCGGGGTGCGGTACTGAAAGAGGTGTTGGCCGGGTAAGTCGCGGCACGAGCGGACCACCCGGGCCAGCCGCTTGTCGCTCACCTTGCGCTCGTGCCGCACGCCGCTCTTGCCGCGGAACTGCACGCGCACCGAACCGCTCGTGAATGAAACGTGCCGGTCGCACAACGTGCTCAGCCCGAACGATTTGTTCGCCTTTACGTACTCGGCGTTGCCGACCCGCAGGTGCGTGTGGTCCAGCAACTTCACAACCGCCGCAAGCACCTTTTGTTTTGGGAGCCCGGGCCGCCGCAGGTCGGCTTCAATTCGTTTTCGGATCTTGGGCAGCGTCGCCCCGAACGCCGCGACCCGGCCGAACTTGTCCCCCTCGCGCGAGGACCGGAACGCGGGGTGGTAGCGGTACTGCTTGCGCCCGCGGGCGTCGCGCCCTGTGGCCTGGACGTGCCCGCGCGGACTGGCGCAAATCCACACCTGCTCCCACGCCGGGGGGATCGCGAGCGACCGGATGCGTGCGAGCGTCGCGGTGTCACAAATGAGTTCCCCGCTCGGTGCGCGGTAACGGAACCCGCCACGGACGCGCTCGCGGCGGATACCGGGCCGATCGTCGGACGAGTGCGACACCCGGGCCGCGAACTTGAACACGGTTTCGACCGTCACGCGTGTCGTGACGGTGCGCTTCACACGAATCGTTACGGCGGCCCGAGTCATGGAACGTCCTCCGGCGGTGGCATAGCACGCCGCGTGCCGTATCGACTACTGGCGCCGCAGTGCCGGCACCGACTTTGCTACAAGAGGTGCTTGGTGCCGGGAATGTGGTTGTGCGTGGGCGCGAGCGAAAACCGTTTGAGCCGCCCGGCTCGTGTGGTGCCGGTGAGAGGCTGAGGAACTGCCGCGCCGGTGCTGAAGGCGGACGTGCGGCCCGCGGCGCAGATCGAGTTCGCCGCTGTGATCGCGCCCGGTCCGGACGACTCGTGAGGCGACACGGCACGCCCGGTGCTTCAGATCACCACCCGCCGCACATCGGCGGCGCAGGGAGACTCTGATGAACAGCCGGAAAACCAATCAATACAAGCGGCAACTCGAAAAGATTGCGGACCGGGTCGGCCGGACCGCCGCGGCGCTGGAAGAAGAGGTTCGGATGCCGCTCGGGGGTGAGTCCGCGGGCGGCATGTCCAACGCGCCGTTGCACCTCGGCGATCTCGGCACGCACGCCTTTTCGCAGGAGCTTGATACCACGCTCCTTGAGAACGAGACCTACCTGCGTGACGAGGCCGTGGCCGCGCTCGGCCGGATCGACGACGGCACGTTCGGCCGCTGCACCTCGTGCGGCGGGGACGTTGGCGAGGAGCGCCTCGACGCGCTGCCGTACGTGCGGCAGTGCGTGGCGTGCGCGCAGGCCGAACAATCCGGGCTGCCGGTCAACGTGAACGAGGGGCGCCCGGCCGCGTGGCTGGGCGCACCGGGCCACGAGGCCAAGACCGAAAAGCCGCAGCGAGCGGTCGGCCGCGACCTCGGGGCGGACCCGACGGACGTTCACGCGGCCGGGACGCCCGGAGGCGGCGCCGCCGTCGGCGGGTTGGCCGGAACAACAGTGGGGGACGGCTCCCCCGACGGCGCGAACCTCCAGGACGCGATGGGCAGCGGCCCCCTCGACGACGACACCGACGAGGACGAACTGCCCGCAGAGGCGGGTTCGTCGGGCGGTGCGGTCGGCGGCACGCCTGCGAACAAGCGGGCCGGGGGCGCCGCTCGCAAGAGCCGGGCGGCGCAGCCGAAGGCGCGGGCGAAGAAGTCGAAGGAATAACCGCCGGCCCCTGCGGGTCGTTTGTTGGCCCGTCGGCTCCTTCTGGCATGTGGGGTGCACCACAGGAGCTGCCCAACTCCGAGGTGCATCATGGGTCAGAAGAACGTGCGCTACGCGGTGGTCGGCACGGGCTGGTTCGCTCAGGAGGCGATCCTCCCGGCGTTCCAGAATGCGACCGAGCATTCCAAACTCGCGGCAATCGTCTCCGGTGATCCGGTGAAGCAGAAAGAGGTGGGCGAGCGGTACGGCGTACCGGCCTACGGGTACGAGCAGTACGGCGACCTGCTCGAAAGCGGGAGCATCGACGCGGTGTACATTGCACTGCCCAACGCAATGCACAAGGAGTACACGCTCCGCGCCGCGAAGCACAAGATCCACGTGCTCACCGAGAAACCGATGGCCGCGAACGCGGCCGAGTGCCGCGAGATGGTCGCCGCGTGCAGCGACGCCGGCGTCAAACTGATGGTCGCGTACCGGCTACACTTCGAGTCCGGAAACCTGACCGCCATCGATCACATCAAGAGCGGCAAGATCGGGGAGCCGCGGCTGTTCAGTTCGGTGTTCACACAAGAGATTCAAGAAGGGAACACGCGCCTCGACGCCGACCTCGCCGGCAGCCCCCTGATGGACATCGGCATCTACTGCATCAACGCCGCCCGCTACCTGTTCCAGGACGATCCGATCGAAGTGACCGGGTTCGCCGCGAGCAGCGGGGAGACGAAGTTCCGCGAGGTGCCCGAGATGGTGACCGCGGTGCTGCGGTTCCCAAAAGACCGCCTGGCGAGCTTCACGTGCGGGTTCGGTGAGGCCCGGGTGTCCGAGTACCGCGTGGTCGGAACCGCCGGCGACCTGCGGATGCAAACGGGGTACACGTTCCGCGGCGCGATCCAGATGCACCTGACCGACGAAAAAGGCGAAACGCGAACGACCGAGTTCGGGGAGCGCGACCAGGTCGGACCGGAGATCGAGTACTTCTCCGAATGCGTGCTCCGGAACCGCGAGCCCGAGCCGAACGGGCTAGAAGGGCTCGCGGATCTGATCATCATCGACGCGATTAACGAGGCGTGCGCGACGGGCCGCGCGGTGAAGTTGCCGCCGTTCGCGCAGAAACCGCGGCCGTCGCTCAGGCAAGAGTACAAGATGCCGAAAGTCTCGGCCCCCGGACTGGTCAACGCCGCGTCCCCGGGCGGGTAACGATGTGCGTGGTTGAGCCTGTGGCTTGCTCAGATCCGCTCCGGCTGGTTGTACTGCTTTGTGTCACAGACGTTCCTGCCTGTGCCGTAAATGCAAAAGTAAAACGAACAAAATCAACCGGACTGTGAACCAGTTCGATTAACGAACTGGCTTGTGTTTGAAACGACCGGGCGACGCGGATCAATCGACGCACCCGCGTCACCGTCCTGCGCGAAGGTCCTGAAGGAGTTTTTGCAGGTCGTCGAGCGCGACCGGCTTCACCAGGTGGCCGTCGCACCCGGCGTCGCGGGTCTTCGCGCGGTCCGCGTCCTGCCCCCAGCCGGTTAACGCGATGATGACGACCCCCGCGCCCCACGGCTGCTCGCGGATGCGCCGGGTGGCGCCGAGCCCGTCAAGGTTCGGCATCCCGACGTCCATCAGGATCGCTTCGGGCCGGAACGCCTCGGCCGCCGCAACCGCCTCCAACCCGTCGTGCGCGGTGCGCACGTCGTTGCCGAGCAGCCCGAGCATCTCGGCCATTGATTCGGCCCCGTCGCGGTTGTCGTCCACGACCAGTATCCGGCACGGTCGCGCTGGGCCATCGGAGCCGGGCGCGGGGTCGGGGGCCGGCCGCTCGTCCGCGGCACCGGCCACCGGCAGTCGCACGGTGAACGTGGTCCCGGTCCCCTCACCGGCACTCGCGGCCGTCACCGTTCCGCCGTGCATCTCGGTCAACCCTTTAACGAGCGCCAGCCCGATGCCCAGCCCGCCGGTGCTGCGCTCGGTTGTGCGGTTCACTTGGGAGAACATGTCGAAAATGGTCGTCAGCGCGGCGGCCGGAACGCCGATCCCGTTGTCGCGCACCGCGGCCACCAGTTCGTCCCCGACGACGGCGGCCGAGATCCGAACGCGCCCGCCCCGCGGGGTGTACTTGGCGCTGTTGGTCAGCAGGTTCGAGAACACCTGCGCGAGCCGGGTCAGGTCCGCGTTCAGGAACACCGGCTCGGGCGGCAACTCGACTTCGAGCGCGTGCCCGGCCTCGTCGATCTGCGGGCGGGCCGTCTCGACCGCGCTGGCGATCACCTCGGCCAGGGGCACCCGGGCGCGGCGCAGCTCCATTTTGTTGCGGTTGATGCGCGACACGTCGAGCAGGTCGTCCACTATGCGCACCATGTGCGCCAACTGGCGGTCCATGATCGCCCGGGCGCGGTCCCGGGCGGCGGAATCGGTGCCGGCGAGGCGGATCACCTGGAGCTCGTTGCGGATCGGCGCGAGCGGGTTGCGCAGCTCGTGCGCGAGCAGCGCGATGAACTCGTCCTTCCGGCGGTCCACGTCGCGCAGCTCCTGTTCCATCGCCTGGCGGTCGGTCACGTCGCGGGTGGTGCCGGCGACCGCCTCCACTTCGCCGTTGGCGCCCAGCACCGGCACGAAGATGTAGTCGTAGATGCGGCGCCCGTTGGTGCCGGTGAACGGCACCTCGCCGCGGACCGCCTTCCGGGTGGCCGCCACCTGGTCGATTTCGCGGTCGTGCATCGCGGCGTGCCACGGCTCGTACCCGATTTCCAAACAGCTTTTGCCAATCGCGTCGGCGCGGGTGCGGCCCCACATCGCCAGCAGCGCCTCGTTGGCGTAGGTGAACCGGTGGTTCAGGTCGAACACGTACACCAAGTCCGGCGTGTTAGACAGAACCGTCTCGTACAGCCGCCGCTGCCGCTCGGACTCGGCCGTGACCCGGATCAGCTCGATCTCCGCCCGGTGCCGTTCGGTCAGGTCGATGCCCTGGACCAGGATGCCGGACACGGCCCCGGCGGCGTCCCGGATGGGCTGGTACACGAAATCCAGGATGCGCTCGGTGAGCGCCCCGTCGGCGGTTCGGACCTGGGCCCGGACGTCACTGCCCAGATACGGCTCGCCGGTGCGGTACACCCGGTCGAGGATCTCGAAGAAGCCCTGCCCCTCGATCTCGGGGAGGGCCGCGCGGACCGTCTTGCCGACCAGCGCGCGCCCGCCGACCAGTTCGGAGTACCGGTCGTTCGCCAGCTCGAACACGTGCTCCGGGCCGCGCAGCACGGCCATGAACGCCGGGGCGAGCCGAAACACTTCTTCCAACCGGCTCCGCTCGGCCGCCACTTCGGTGTGGAGCCGGCGCTCCGCCTCCACCGCCCGCGCCCGCTCCAGGGCCTCCCAGCACCGGCCCGCCACGGTGGACACGAGTTCGATCTCGGCCGGCGCCCAGGCCCGCGGCCCGCGCTGGTGAACGGCCATCGCCGCGGTGAACCGCCCATGTTTGTGGAGCGGCACGCAGATCACGGCCCCGATGTTGGTTGCGGCGTAGGCGGACCGGTCGTCCGGCCCGATCCGCGGGTCGGTCGCGACGTCGGCGACCACGTAGGGCTCGTTCGCACGCATGAGCCGCACGCACTCGGCCCCGAACGCCGCGACCGGCCACCGCCCGACGATGCTCGGCACCCCGACGGGGTGGTCCCCGGTGATGACGAACACCGACTCGTCCTCGACCTCGGCGTACGCGCAGCGGTCGGCGCGCAGGTGTTCGGCCAGGAGCTTCGCGCTCACGCCCATCACCGCGCCCGGGGCGGCCAGCGGTTGCGTGGCGGCGGCGAGGTCGGCCAGGAACCGCTGGCGCCGCTCGCTCGCCCGCAGCGCCGCCTCGGCCGTCTTCCGGGCGGTGATGTCCTGCACGACCCCCAGCATTTGAACGAGCGAGCCGTCCTCGGCGTACACCCCGCGCCCGCGGGCCGACACCCAGACCGGGCAGTCTCCCAGTAGCGGGTACTCCATGTCGTAATCGGTCCGGGTCGCGGCCGCACGGCGGGACTCGTCCCGGCTCCGGTCGCGGTACTCGGGGTGGATGAGCCCGCGCATCGACTCGCGCCCGTGCGTGCAACCCGGCTCCACGCCGTAGATTTGGGCGGCCCGGTCGGACATGGTGAGCTGGTCCGTGACCGGGTCCCACACCCACGTGCCCAGGTCGGCGGCGTCCACGGCCAGCCGGAGCGCCTCCGCCAGCCGGTTGCGCGCGTCCTCCTGGAGCTTGCGCGGGGTGATGTCGCGGAACACCAGGATGGCCCCGTTGATCCGGCCGTCGGGGCCACGGATCGGGGCCGCGGAGTCGTCGATCGGGTGCTCGGCGCCGCCCCGGGCGATGAGGATGGTGTGGTTCGCCAGCCCGACGATGACGCCCTTCGCCAGCGCCCGCAGGGCCGGGTTCTCGACCTCGACGCGGGTGGACTCGTTGACGATGCGGAACACCTCGGTGAGCGGGCGCCCGGCGGCGGCGGCGGCGGGCCACCCGGTGAGCTGCTCGGCGACCGGGTTCATCAGCGTGACGCGCCCGGCCGGGTCGGTCGCGATGACGCCGTCGCCGATGCTGGTGAGGGCGGTGCGGAGCCACTCGCGCTGTTCGATCAGTTCGGCGGCGGCGCGGGCACGCGAACGGGAACCGCGGCGCAGCAGCCACACGAACAGCCCGAGCGCGACCAACCCGATGGCCGCCGCGGCCAGTTCCGAGAGCAGCGCGCTGGAGTGCGCCCGTTCGGACTCGTTTCGCCGCGTTCGGAGCAGGTCACGCTCGGCGCCCTCGAACTCGTCCGCCCCGCGTGCAAGTGCGGCGAGCCGGTCCGCCCACCCCGCTTCGGCGGCGCTGCGGCCGGCCTCGGGTCCGCGCTCCCTTCGCGCCGCAGCCGCCACGCGGAGTTGCCGCGAGGCGGCGGAGAAGAGGTCGGTAATCTCGGCGATGCGGTCTTGCTGGGCGCGGTCGTCGCGTGTGAGCTGCGTGAGTTCGCCGAGCGCCGCGAGGGCACGTTCTTCGCCGGCACGTAGCGCCTGGGGCGGCTCCTCACCCGCCAGAACGAACGTGCGATGGGCGGCTTCCAGGTCGCGGATGTGGGCACGCACGGCGCCAAGGGCCGTGAGCACTTCCTGGGTGTGAGCTACCCGGGCTTCGCCGACGTGAACCGCGTGCGTGTGCCAGATCGAGGAGGCGGCGCTGGCGGCCACGAGGACCGCGAGCAGCACCGTGCCGGTGAGGACGCTGCGATCGAACTCCCTACCCATGCCCGCCCCTTGTTCGCGGTGCGGCCCGTCGGCCCGCCGGGGCAATATCTTACGGGCGCACTGCGGTCGGGCACGCCCCGGCTGGTGTCGGGCCGGTGCGTCGGCTCTGCGCCTCGCTTGCCGGCGGCGCAGGTGGAAAGACCGTGGGGGCGCGATTCAACTCCCGCCGCTCGTTACCACCGCACGACCGGGTTCCCGCACCGTGGGTGCCGGCGCGGCGGTCCGTTCCGGAGCTGCAGGCGTCACCCCGCGGGCGCGGTCGAGAGCCGCCTTCAGCCCGCGGTTCCAGGCGTCCAGGTTGTACCGGTCGCGCACGTCGGCCCGGGCCGTCCGCCCGAGCCGCCGGCGCAGGGCGTGGTCCTCGACCAGCCGCGACACCGCCTCGACGATTCCCGCGACCACTTCGGGGTCGGGCGTGTACGTGAACTCGTAGTCCTCGCGCAGCATCCCGGCTTCGGGGTCCGCCCAGGACGCCTTCCCGTGCCGGCCGCGGACCACCAGGCCGTTGTGGCCGTCCTCAAGGTACTCCTCCATGCCCCAACCGTCCGAGCCGACGACGGCGAGGCCGTAGGACATCGCCTGGAGGAGCGACACGATGTGAACCCGGGCCGCGGGGAGCAGGAAGATGTCGCTCCCGGCGTGCAACTCGGCCATCTCCTCGTCGGTCAGGAACCGGTTCACGACCCGCACCCACCCGCCCTCAATGATCCGCAGGTAGTGGTCGTCCAGGGCGGGCAGGGCCGTCCGGATCGTGAGCCGCAGGTGCGGGTACCGCTTGCGCAGCACGGAGAACGCTTCGAGCACGTCCAGCCCGCCGCGGACGTAGAAGTTCTCCGGCACCTGGCACCACGAGTTGATGAACAGCAGGTTGACGGGCTCGTCACCGGGCCGCGGGTCGTGCCGCTGCCAGCGCTCCGGCAGGCGCACGCCGAGCGGGGCGTACACCACCTTCTTGCTGATGATCTCGCTCTTGAACAGCGCCGGGATCAGCTCGGCGGTCGACCGCATGTGCGTGAGGACGGCCTTGCAGTGGTCGGCCTCGAGCAGCGCCCGCACGATCGGGAAGTACGGCGACTCCGCGAGCGCCATGCCACAGGTGTGCCCGTTCTGGACGTGCGGGTAGAACAGCGTGGTCACGTCCTCGATCTCGATCACCCACGGGTTCTGCCCGAAGGTGTACGGCATGCTCGTGAGGAACACCAACTCCTGCCGGCCGAGGAGCAACTGCGATTGCAGGTGCCGGGTTTGAAGGAAGCTCAACACCGCGCCGGGCTTGCAGCCCTTCCGGATGAGCAGGGCGGCCAACCGGACGAAGGCGACCAGCACCGCGACCCGGGTCGCCAGGCTCACCCCCTTCGGCGGGAACACGAAGCTCAGCGCGCTGCGCCCCGCGTACCAGAGCTTCTGGAGCGCGACACCCGCCTTGCCGCACAGCCGTCGGGTCCGGGCTACGATCCCGCCGGCGCCGGGCGGTGCGGCTTGCGGGGCCGTCACCGGCGGCGCGGACCGGGTGAACCGGTAGCCGTCGGGCGGGTTCCCGGTGTGCTTGAACTGCGGGTGCTGCCCGCAGTTGCCCGATACGGAAAAGATCGGCAGCCACCCGGCGAACTCGACCGGCGCGCCCGCGGCGATCTGCTGCACCCGGCGCTCCAGGTCTTCGGCGCTGACCCCGGGAATCACCCCCGCCCGCTGCCGGTCCGCAGGAACGTCCAGGTCGATCGCGCCGGCGTTTTCGGGCACCGCGTAGAACACGCCGCGGTGCCGCGCGATGTCGTACCCCGCGACCTTCGCGACCGCTTCCGGGAGGTGCGCACGCGGGTCGCAGGCGTCGACCAAGCGCTTCACCTCGTCGAGCGTCGGGGCCGCGAGAACCGCGGGGTGCCGGTCGAGCAGCCCCGGCGTGCGGAGGATGCGCTCGACCTGTGCGGTGAGCGGGATCGCGTGGACGCGCCCGTGGATGCGGATCAGTCGGAACCCGTTGTACGACTCCGGGAACGGGATCTTGTCGCGGCGGCCGAGCTGCATGGCAAGTTGTCCGAGGGGGCGATTCGGGTGCGCGGGGCCGGCGCCGTTCCGGGAAATCACCCGGGCCGGCACCAGTATTCCGTTGAAATCACAAGGAGCGTTCGGGCGCGGGCGTCGCGCCGCACGGGCCGAGAGAGGCGTCGCGAATGGTCGGGGCCGGACGGAGCCGGCGACTTATGCGAAGAAGGAGCCGATTCGGGTGCGGAGCTTGCGGAGCGCCCGCGCCGGGAGCCGGTGCGCCGGCTGCTGGCGCATCTTGTACCACGTCTCCGACCACCCGCGGCGGTGTTCGGTGCCGTGGACCATGTTCAGGTAGAGGTTGCGGGCCTGGCGGCGCACCAGCTCGAACCAGTAGCGGTTGTTGGGGCCGACGTTGTTGGTGATTTCCATGTTGTTGTACGTCGGGGCCAGCCCGCAACTGGCGGGCCGGTCGTCCGCGCCGCCGCGCGCGTAGAACGGGTGGTGCTGCTTCCAGATCACCACCCCGTACAGGTCGTACAGCGCCACCGACAGCCCCATGAGCCAGCTGTCGACGTTGGCCTGCCACCCGAAGTTCTGGCACACCTCAATGACCCGCGAGCTGACGACCGGCGACCACGGGCCGAACGACACCACCCACTCGCGGATCACTTCCTCTTGCTCGTACCGGCCGGCGTAGGTCTCGATCATCGGGCGCCGGTGCCCCATGATGCAGAACTCTTCCTTCGTCGCCAGGATCTCGGACACGAACCCGGGCCGGTTGAAGTAGAAGTCGTCGGCGGTCATCAGGCACCACTTCGAGCGCGGGTCGCGCTGGGCGAAGAGGTACTCCTGCGCGTGGTGCAGGCCGTGGCGCCCCTCGCCCCGGGACCACACGAACGGGCGCACCGGGAACGGGTACTTCGCCAGCGCGGCGTCCGTCGGCCGGTCGTCGTCGTCGGAATCGAACTTGATGAGGAACTCGACGTGCTTCTTCTCTTCCGGGGTGGTGCAGTCCGCCATCGACTCGAGGAGGCGGGTGAGCCCGGAGTCCGGGTTGCCTTTGGCGCGCGAGCAGAACAGCACGCTGATCATGGTATCACCGTCCTGGCGAGGGAGCGCGGCGGGGTTCGGGGGCCCGAGCGACCGGCCGCGAGGACGGCAATCTACATCCGGCGCGAAAAGTGGGTCAAGGCGGATTGGCCGGCGGCTCGCCCCGCGTGGGGGGCGAGCCGCATGTGCCGGCCGTTCTGGGCGCCCGAGACATCTGCCCGGTTTCGTCAACTCGGTCAGAGCTGGTACACAACCTTCTTCTGGCAGCGCCAGGTGGTGGCGAGCGCGAACAGGTACAGCGCCGCGGTGCAGAAGGCGGCGTACGCGTACACCTTCACGTCGGGCAGTTCGCCGGCAATCAGCGGGCGGCGCACCAGTTCCATGTACGCGTTCAGCGGGTTGAACCGGGCCACCCACCCGAGCCCCTTGCCCGTCAGCAGTTCCGCCGGATACACGATGGGGGTCAGGAAGAACAGGATCTGCGCGAAGATCTCCAGCAGGTGCTTGGTGTCGTGAAAGTGCACCTGCGCGAACGCGCAGACGGTCGCCACCGCCCAGCCCGCGACGAAGATCATGAGCAGCGCCGGCGCCACCGCCCAGAGCATCAGCAGCTTCTCCGCGTGCCCGTCCTTGATGACGAGCGCCGCGAGCGCGACCCCGAACGCGAGCAGCCCCTGGATCGCGTACCCGATCACGAACCGGAGCGAGTACAGGCCGAACGGGAGCGGGCTCTGGCGGATGTAGTTCTCGTGCGAGATCAGCGCCAGGCACCCGCTGACGGCGCACTCGCGCACGAACCCCCACACCGCGAGCGCGACCAGCAGCGAGGTGGCGTACTCCGCGGGCGAGAGCCCGAGCACCCCGCTGAACACGATCACGTAGGTCCCGGCCATCGCGATCGGGATCAGCAAGGCCCACCCGGTGCCCAGCGCGGACCGCTTGTACCGCATGCGGAAGTCGAGCCGCACGAGCGCGAGCAGGAAGTTCCGGAACTTCCAGATGCCGGTGACTTGGTTGAGCATCCCTACCTCGGCCGCGGGTCCCCTGTCGGGCGGAACGGGGGCGGCTTCTACAGAGCGCCCCGCGGTTCCACAACCCCAACACGGCCGGCGCGTCACACGCCGATCGCGGTGAGCGCGACCTGGAGGTCGCCGCGGGCGTAAGGCTTTTGGAGGAAGCCGGTTGCGGAGTCGGCGGCCAGCTCCTCGGGCACCGCCTCCGATGTGTACCCGCTGCACAGGATCACCGGGACCGTCGAGCGGTCCCGGATCGCCGACAGCGCCTCGGCCCCGTCCATTACCGGCATCATTAGGTCGAGCAGCACGACCCGGATCTGGTCCGCGTGCTCGACGAACAGGGCCACCGCCTCCGCGCCGTTGGTCGCGGTAATGACGGCGTAGCCCATCTGCACGAGCAGCAGTTCCGCGACCTGGCGAACGGTCGGCTCGTCGTCCGCGACCAGCGCCAGCCCGCGGCCCGCCGGCGGGGGCGTGACCGTCGGCCCCGGTGTCGCCACGTCGGCCCCGGGAACCGGCGCCCGGCGTGGGCGCCGCGGTTCGGCGCCCGGCGTGGGTGTGACGCTCTCCGGGGGCGTGTGAAGTACCGCCGGCGGGCACTCGGGGGCCACCGGCAGTAGCACCGTGAAGCGGGTGCCGATCCCGACGCGGCTGTCGACGCGGATCCCGCCCTGGTGCCCGCGGACGATGCCAAGCACCGCCGACATGCCCAGCCCGCGGCCGGTGAACTTGGTGGTGAAGAACGGGTCGAACAGCCGCGCCTTCGTGGCGTCGTCCATCCCGCACCCGGTGTCGGACACGATCAGCTCGACGAACTGCCCCGGCGCCGCCGGGCTGTACACCCCGCCGCTGACCGCTTCCAGCGCGAGGTCGTGAACCGCCGTCGTCACCGTGACCGTCCCGGCACGGTCCCCGATCGCCTCGCCGGCGTTGATGAGCAGGTTCATCAGCACCTGGCGCAACTGCCCGTCGTCGCCGGTGACCGTCGGCAGCCCCGGGGCCAGGTCGAGCGTCAGGTTCACCTTTTTGGGCAGCGTGAGGCGCAACAGCTCCGTGGTCTGGCGGATCAGGTCGTTCAGGCTGATCGTTTTGAGCATAAACCGCCCCTTGCCGGAGTACGCGAGCAGCTGCCGCGTGAGCCCGCTGGCCTGCGCCACCCCGCTCAGGACGGTCGCCAGGTGGCGCCGGGCCGGGTGCCCTTCCGGGAGCGACCCGACCGCCAGTTCCGCGTGCCCCAGGACCCCGGCGAGCAGGTTGTTGAAGTCGTGCGCCACCCCGCCCGCCAGCACGCCCAGCGCCTCGAGCCGTTGTGCGTCCTCCATCTTGCGCTGGATCGCGACCCGCTCCTCTTCGGCCTGCCGGCGCTCGGTCAGGTCGATGCCGACGGCCTGGAACTCGTCGCGCCCGGCGACGGTCTTGATGAGCCGGGCGGTCCACCGGTACCACAGGCACGCCCCGTCCGACCGGCGGATCATCCCGGACACCCCGTTGGGGGGGCCGGTGAGCGGCGCGACCGGGAGGTCCGCCACTTCCTCGCGCCGCGGCATTTTGGGGATGAAGGTGAGCACCGACTGCCCGAGCAGCCGCTCGCGGGGCTGACCGAGCAGCTTGCACAGGGTCTCGTTCACGAACGTCAGCACGCCCTCGGGCGTGTACCGGACGATCGCGGCCGGGGTCCGGTCGACGAGGTTCTGGTACTCCTGCGCGGCCACCGCCAGCGCGGCCTCGGCCCGCTCGCGCTCGGCCATCGTGGTCGTCATCGCCAGGATGACGAGCGCGCTGGTCGTCGTGAGCGCCCACACCATCAGGAGCTTGGTGAGCGGGGCCAGGTGGGCGAACGCCCCGAGCCCGGCGGAGGTGCCGCCGATCGCGAACGACGCGAGTATCAGGACGTGCAGCGACCCGATCCGGAGCCGCTCGTTCATCCCCACCCACAGCAGCAGCATGAACGGCGGGAACACCATCAGCGACCGGAACCGCGGGTCCACGATGTTGGTGAACGCCAGACAGGTCAGCACCGTGGTGAGCAGCAGTCCCAAGGCCGGGCGCAGAGAGGACCGGCGGAACTGCGGCCGCTCGAGCGTGAGCAGAGGGGGGCCGACGATGAGCAGCCCGGTGGTGGCCCCGAGCCACCAGATAAGCCAGGCGGTCAACAGGTCGGAGGCGGGCAGCCCCCCGGCGGCGCGCCAGAGGACGCCGTTGGTGGCCCCGACCGTTGTGCCCCCGAGGCCCGCGAACAGGAACGCGTAGAGGTCACGTCGCCCGGCCGTCGCGGGGTTGAACCCGAACCCGCGCAACCCGCGGACCGTCACCACGGCGGCCGCCGCGTGGCCCGCCGACACGCCGAGCGCCACCCACCAATCGAACTGCGCCACCTGGCACGCCAGCGCGCCGAGGAACACGCCGGGCCAGTACCGCGGCCCCGCCCGGAACAGCACCGCGACCGCAAGCCCGGCGGGGGGCCAGACGAGCGCGATGTCGCAGCTGGCGCGGGCCAGCACCAGGCCGACCTGGGCCGTGAGGTAGTAGCCGAGTGCGAGAGCCAGCGTCCCCGCGACGAACCGGGCGATCGGCGTGGCGTAAGGACCCGGCATCGGTAGTTTAGTTGTTCGGGTCACGGCGCAGGGTTGTTGTTGTGCGGGGCGCCCGGTTACGCCCTAAATGTAGTTCGCCATTTGCCTTCCCTCCACCGTTCGTGCCGGTTCTTAAAATTCGGCTACCACCCGACTTACCAGCGCGCGCAGCTTACTTTCAGCCTCGTTCGCGGTCTTGATGATGTCCGGCAGGTGAACTGGTTCGAGGGCGTCCGGGAGGCATTGATCGGTTATGACGGATATGCCGAGCACCCGCATCTTCCCATGAACCGCCACGATCACTTCCGGCACCGTCGACATCCCCACGACATCGGCCCCGATCGCCCGCAGGAACCGGTACTCGGCCCGCGTTTCGAGGTTCGGCCCGCTGACCGCGACGAACACGCCCTGGTGGCACACGATCCGCTCCTCAAGGGCGATTTTGCGCCCGAGCGCGAGCAGCGCGCGATCGTAGGGGAAACACATGTCCGGGAACCGGTCGCCGAGCCGGTCGTCGTTCGGGCCGATCAGCGGGTTGTCCCCGAGCAGGTTGATGTGGTCCTCAATGAGCATGATGTCGCCGCGACCCCACTGCGGGTTCATCCCGCCGCACGCGTTGCTCACGATCAGCACTTCGGCGCCCAGCGCCTTCATCACCCGCACCGGGAACGTGACCTGCTGGAGCGTGTACCCCTCGTAGAAGTGCATCCGCCCTTCCATGACGAGCACCTTCTTCCCGCCGAGGGTGCCGCACACGAGCTGCCCCTTGTGCGACGGCGCCGTCGAGCGCGGGAAGTGCGGGATGTCCGCGTAGGGGATGACCGCGTCCGCCGCCACGTCCTCGGCCAGTTTGCCGAGCCCGGTGCCGAGGATGATGCCGGCCGCGGGGGCGTGCGCCCACCGCGCCCGGACGAACGCGGCGGCTTCCTGAATCTGGTCGTACAGCGCGGACATGCGTGCTCCTGATTGGGGGATGCGCTTGTTGTAGAATCTCCCCACGCTTGGCGCGGCGCGCGAACGCGTCGGGGGCGACCGACGGGGCGCGCCGAACACAGGAGCCCGTATGGCAGTCAACCTTCCCCCGCACTACCACGACGCCGAAGCCCGGTACAAGAAGGCGCAGACCCCGGAGGACAAGCTCGCCGCGCTCAAAGAGATGTGGGTGCTGCTGCCCAAACATAAGGCGAGCGAAAAGGTCCAGGCGGACCTCAAGACCAAGATCTCGGAGCTGACCGACCAGATCGAGCAGGCCAAGAGCGGCCCGAAGAAGGCCGCGCCCGGGACGTTCAAGTTCCAGCGCCAGGGGGCCGGGCTGGTGGTGTTCGCGGGACCGCCCAACTGCGGCAAGTCGCTGCTCATGACGAAGCTCACGAAGGCGACCCCGGCGGTCGCGCCGTACCCGTTCACCACCCGCGAGCCGATCCTCGGGATGATGGACTACGAGGACGCGCGCGTGCAACTGGTGGACCTCCCGCCCATTACCGCGGACCACTACGAACCGTTCGTGACCGACGTGACCCGGGCCGCCGACGCCGCCGTCCTGTTTCTCGACTTGGCCGACGACGACGGCCCGGCCGCGACGAAGGCCGTTGTCGAGCGCCTGCAGCGCGCCCGGCGCGAGCTGGTGCCCCCGGGCACGCCCCCGACCGACGACCCCACCACCTACGCCATTCCGACCGTGCTGGTGGCGAACAAGGGCGACGACGAGGCCGCCGACGTGCGCCTCGAAATCGCCCGCGAGGAGCTGGACGCGCGGCTCCCGATCCTGGTGATCTCCGCGGAACGCGGCGACAACCTCGACGCGCTGCGGAAGGCGATTTACGACGCGTTGGGGGTGATGCGGATCTACACGAAGCAGCCCGGCAAGCCGGCGGACATGACCGCCCCGTTCACGCCGCCCGTCGGTAGCACCGTGGCGGAGTTGGCGGGCAAGGTGCACCGTGACCTGGAAGACGCGGTGAAGTCGGCGCGGGTGTGGGGCAGCGGGGTCCACGACGGCCAGACCGTCGGCCGCGACCACGTTCTGAACGACAAGGACGTGGTCGAGTTGCACACGTGAGGCGCGGATGCACGCTCTGTCCACCGTGGCGCTCGGCGTGGCTGCGGCGGTTCTTTACGGGATCGCGCACGATCAGCGGCCGTTGCGGGCGCGCTTGGCTGTTGGCGAGCGCGGGCGTGGTCGTTCTCGTCGGCCCCCTCGCGGCAGAGGTCCCGCGAGAGAGACACGTCGCATTTTTGAGCGCGATGTGGGCACACTCCGCGAGCTATCTGTTCGGCTTCCTCGGCGGGGTGACGTTGTGCGTTAGTGTGTGGCGCGAGCGAAAGGCGCGGGGCGCCGAATGATCGCGTTGTAACTTCGGCCGCTCTTCGCGAAGATGGTGGTATGAGCACGGCCCCGATAGCCCCGAACTCGTTCCTGGTCCGCCACGGTTCGATGCGGTTCATCGGCGCGTTCGCCGCGCCGCCGAACATCGCCGTCACGCGCGGGGACGTGGCGATCATCCGCACCGAACGCGGGTTGGAGTACGGCGAGGTGCTGTGCCCGGCCACGCCCCAAACCGTCGCCGCCATCCCCGAGCCGACCCGCGGAGAACTCGCGCGCGTCGCCACCGCGGCGGACCGGGCGAAGATCGCGGACCTGGCGGTCAAGCACAAGCAGCAGTACGCGACCGGCACGAAGCTGGTCGCGCAGCACCGGCTCGCGATGCAGATCGTGGACGTGGAGTTCCTCTTCGGCGGCGAGCGGCTGGTGTTTTACTTCCTCGCCGAGGGGCGGGTGGACTTTCGCGAGCTGGTCAAAAGCATGGCCCGCGAGTTCCACACCCGGATCGAGTTGCGCCAGATCGGCGTCCGCGACGAGGCCAAGCTGCTCGCGGACTACGGCGACTGCGGCAAGCCGGTGTGCTGCAACTCGCACATGGTGGTGATGCCGCCGGTCAGCATGCGGATGGCGAAGCTCCAGAAGTCGACCCTCGACCCGACCAAGATCTCGGGCCGGTGCGGGCGGCTGAAGTGCTGCCTCCGGTTCGAGCAGGACGTGTACGAGGAGTTCCAGCAGGAGCTGCCGCCGGTCGGCTCGCGGGTGGTGACCGAGAAGGGTCAGGGCAAGGTGCTCGCGCACGAGGTGCTCGCCCGCCGGCTGCTCGTCGAGTTCGAGGACGGGCGCCGGCTGCCGGTCGCGCTCGCCGAGGTGCTCACCCGGCTGTGACGCCCGGCGCGAGCGCCGCGGGAACAAATTGCGGGCCTCGGGATCAGACCGGTGTCGCGCACCGGGCGGGGCGGTTCGGGTACGATTTCAAGGGTAGTTGAGAGTTGTCAGCAGGAGACGCCGTGGACCCACGGATACTGGAGCTGTGCCGCGAAGACTCACGGTTCGCCTACGAGGCGTACGAGTTCGTGTCGGAGGCGGTGACGTTCACCCAGGGGCGGCTGGGCCGCACCCCCGCGGACCGCGGGGACGACGGCGACGACCGGCACGTGAGCGGGGCGGAGCTGCTCAACGGGGCGTGCGAACTCGCGGTCCGCGAGTTCGGCATGATGGCCCCGGTCGTGTTCAAACAGTGGGGCCTGAAGACGACGGACCACGTCGGTGAGATCGTCTTCAAACTCATCAAGGTGAAGCTGCTGAGCAAGTCCGACCGCGACGACCCGGTCGACTTCAGTGACCTGTTCGACCTGCACGAGGCGCTGCGGAACGGGTTCGAACTGACGCTCCGCGACACCGCCAGGAAGGGGGACCGATGAGCGACGTTCAACTGGCTCCGGGCGCACGTTCGGCGCCGCGCCCGAAGGGCGGCCGGGCGCTCGTGGCGGTCACGGCCGTGCTGTTCGTCGGCTGGCTGTGCTGGCTCGGCTACACGGCGCTGACCCGGAGCCACTCGCCTTACATTTCGCGCGCGCAGGCCGCGGGCGCGAGCGTGGCGGTCGTTGCGGAACTGACCGCAGGCGCGGACGGCCGGATCGTCGTGCTGACACGCCCCGGCCGCGTCGCCGACGCGGCGGACCTCAAGGAGGCGGCCGACCGGCCCGCTGTCAAGGTATCCGTTGTGGAGTCCTGGAAGGGCGGGCCGGAGAAGGGCGCATCGATCGGTGTCACGAACCTCTCGGCTTGTTCGGGTTACACCGGGCCGGGAACGTACCTCCTGCTGCTCAGCCCGGTTCCGGACGCGGTCGTTGAGAACCTGCCCGCGTACACCGTGGCCGGGGCACAGCGGTCGCCGGGGAGTGACCCGCCGGAAGCCGCGGCGCTCCGCATTTACCCCTGGACCGAGCAGACCTCCGCGGATTTGCGGAAACAGGTTGAAGTGCTGTTCCGGTAAACCTGTCGCGCCGGCGGGAGCTGTCCCGCCGGTGGCGTGCATCTCGTTTTGCCACTTCTGTGTCAGTGACTCTGCCCTTCGCTCGCCGACAGCGGTTTTGCCGCGGCGGACGAGCCCGTCGAAATGTTGTCGCCGATCGTCAGCACGAAAAAGACCGAGAACGGGGTCTGCCATTACGAGAACCGCGCACACCGGTCCGAGTGCTGCTCATCACCGACGGTGCCGTCTGGGCGTTTAACCGCTTGTACGGCCAGGGTATAGTGACGGCCGCGGTGGGAAGCCCGCTGCTCGCGGCGTACCTCGTCCACGAACGGTTGCACTGGCCTAAACGGCCCTGTGCATTATCCGCGGTTCGACTTGAAACCGCCCCTGTCGGTCGCGTCTAATGCCGGCGAGGATTGTTCAGCGTCAGGGAGGACGCGCCGTGCCAGCCGAACTCATCGACCGCCTTGGCAGTTTGCAGCCCGTCATCACGCCGGTTGCGACGGAACCGGCGTTCGCGGCCCGGGCGCGCCTCGTGTGCTTGCGCGACGCCCTCGCCCGGACCGCTTCGCAGCTCACACCGGCCCGGTGGAACGAGCCGGCGGTGTTTTTCTTCGACCCGCAGCGACAGGCCGAACTCGAGTTGGCACGCGGACCCGCGCCGGACCGCTTCGGCGCTCTGACCGCCCACATTTGCGCCGAGCTGACGGAGCTGATCGAGTCCGTTGAAGTGCGCCGGGTGGCCCGCACGATCGACGGGCTTCACCAGGCTTCGCGCGACCTGGCTCTGCACTGTCCGGCCGCGGGGGACTTGGCCGACCTTTTGGCGGTTCCAGACGACGAGGTGTTTCTTGCGCTCGCGCCGGCCGCGCGCACGGGAGTGCGGTTGCACGTCCGCGGAGCCGCAACCGTCGGGCAGTTCCACGAGTTGCTCGCCCCGACCCAACACGACGGGTTCCAGCTTTTCGCCCCGAACGCACTGCGCGCCGATTGCACACTGCCCGGCGGGTTGACCGGGTGCGGCCACTGGCTCTGGCCCAACCAACCCCTCTCGGTGGTGCCGCGCGCCGGCGGTGAACGCATCGTTCTGGTCGGGCCAGCCGTACTCGCGCCCGTGGCGGCCGAGCCCCGGTTCTCGGGGCTGCGTGCCGTGGCCGACATGGTACACGTGCTGAACCCGTTTCAGGTGACGGACGCGCTGTCACGGCTGGCCGGGCGCCCGGTTGCGGGGAGCCGGATGCCCGACGTGTTCCCGGTTGTACGGGCGGCGTGACCACGTTCGCTGAAGTGTGAGCCAGAGGTCCGGTTCGGGTCCTGGCCTTTGGGGTGGTCGATCCGACCGCGTGTTTCGCCGGGCCACGGGTTCGGCGGAGCCGAGCACTACACTACACGACCCTTCGACAACCGGAGCGTCTGGGACACCGTGCCGGGGAGTTCGGACAGCTCATGCGTAACAAACAGTAGCGTCTGATCCGGCCCGATTTCCGTTTCCAGCCAAGTGCGGCAGCGTTCCGTTGACTCCGGGGACAACCCCTGAAACGGTTCGTCCAGGATCACGAGCGGCGGGCGCTTCACCAGCGCCCGGGCGAGCAGCACCAGGCGCTGTTCGCCCGTCGAGAGCGCTTTGAACGCGCGGGCAGCGAGGTGGCTGATTCCGAGCGCCGCGAACAGTTCGCGAACTCGCCCGTCCTGCTCCGGGGTGGTGTCATGATCGGTGACGCCGTCGAAGAAGCCGGTCGCGGCGGCACGCAGGGCGGTCAGCGGCTCGGTGAAATACAGGTGGAACTCCGGGGACAGCAGCCCCACGTTCCGCTTCACGTCCCAGATCGTTTCACCGGTCCCGCGGCGCCGGCCGAACAGTTTGATGTCGTTCGAGTAAGCCTGCGGGTGGTCGCCGCAGAGGAGACTCAAGAGCGTCGTTTTGCCGCTGCCGTTCGGCCCCAACAGCGCCCACCGCTCGCCCCGTCGAACGGTCCAGGAAACGCGATCGAGGATCGCGTTTCCGGAGTGCGAAACGGTCACGTCGCGCAGCTCGATGATCGGTTCGTCGCCCCCGCCGGGCGGGCGGGACGCGTGAGCATCCCGGTGTGCCGCGGGTGCCTCGCTTTGTAACCCGCTGCTCCTTGGTGCGTCCTCGGCACCCGTGCGACTCCCACCGGCGAGCCGGGGAAGTTCGAGTACGTTCGTCACCCACTCGGGAACCGCGTCGGCGCGACAAATCAGCACGAGCCGTTTGCCGTCATCGACGAGTTCGTGCAGCAGCGCGGCGAGGTCGATGCGGGCTTGCGCGTCCAACCCGATGAACGGGTCATCGAGAACGAGAACTTCCGGACGCGCGAGCATCGCCCGGGCCAACCGCGCCCGACGGGTCTGGCCGTTCGAGAGCGTCATGAACGACTGCGCGCGCCGGTCGCCGATGCCGAACCGCGCGCACACCGCCGCGAGGTCGGAGTCGCTGGCGCCGGTCCCGGTGCGCAAGAACCGTTCGAGCGACAACGGTTCGTCACTGTCGGCGAACTCGAACCGCTGCTGGTAATAGTGACCGGCGTAGGAAAACAGCCGGGAGTTCTCCCGGAACGTGACGTGCGCCACGACCTGCGACGGGTAGTCGACCCGCCGGCCGGCGGCGCGGAGCCGGTCGAACAGGGGCCAGGTGAGCGCGCCGCCGTTCAGCGGGTGCCGCCCCAAAAGGGCCTCCGCGAGCGTGGTTTTGCCGCTCCCGGTCGGGCCGACCACGGCCCACGCTTCGCCCTCACGCACCACCCAGTCGAAGTCACGCAGGACGGCCTCACCGCCGCGAACGACGGTCGCGCCCTTGAGTTCAAAAATGCTCGGACTCATCCTTCCGGTATAGAACCGCGCGGTTCACAGTACCAGCCGCCCCTCCGGGTCGGCGGCCTTCGTGCTCGCTTGTGAGAAGACGAGCCGACCGAGCGTCAGGTGGAACGACATTTTCGGCGCCCCGTCGAACCCCAGCCGGGCGCGCAGCTCGGCCAGTTCCGGCGACCACACGTCGAGCCAAGCGTGCCGTCCGTTATCCCACCGAACGACGTTCGAGTAGTGGAACGTCACCGGCCCCGGGTCGTACCCCCACGATTCACGCACCGGCGGTTCGATTCCCTTCACCACACTCACATGCGGTCCGAACGTCGAGCCTTTGTGAAGCGCGATCCCGTACCGCAACAGCAGCCACGCGTAGTAATCGACGATGCCACGGTCGCACAGCAGTATCAGCCACCACGGGTCGAAGGCACGAGTGCCAAGTCCCGGATCGTACAGTACGTGCCCGGTCGATTCGTGTGGAAAGTCGATCGCGTCCATCAGTGAACTCCCGGCAATTTTTCTTAGACACCTTTTTCTCCGCCGGGTCCACAACATTTATGCTGTCGCATGAATTGTCGCTAACTTTGTATCCTTTTCCTAACCCTTTACAGCACAAGTAGTTTACCAAATCCAGCAAAAGCTACGCAATCGACATAATTGCTACAACTGAAACACTGGCTTCAGCGCGCACAACCCTTTCGACCTGATCTTGTCGCACTGCCGGAAAAAATTACATACTCTTGGAAACCGGCAACCTCGCCGCAAGCGCCACAACCTCGCTACGGGATCCCTAATGCGGACCTTGGACCCTCGTGCGCAGCGCACGGGCATGATGCCCCGTGGCCCGGTTCTTCGACTCGAGACCCTGGAGCAGCGTGACGTACCCGCCATCACGATTCAGATCGATTACACCTACGACACCGGGTTCTTTGCGAACCGGCCCGACGCCCGCGCCGCGGTCGAGCGGGCGGCGAACGAACTCGGCAGCGCGTTAACCGCGACCCTCGGGGCGATCACCCCGACGCTCGGGAACACGTGGACCGCCACGATGTTCAACCCGAGCGGGTCGGGTGAGCTGTCGCTTCCGAACCTGTCAGTCGGCGCCAACACGCTCAAGGTGTTCGTCGGCGCCAAGGCGATGAGCAACAACGAGCAGGGGGTCGGCGGACCGGGCGGGTACTCGGTGTCCGGCAGCAGCGCGTGGATCAGCACGGTGCAGAGCCGGAACCACGCCGGGTTCGCCCCGTGGGGCGGCAGTTTGTCGTTCGACAGCGGCGCGGACTGGTCCTTCACGTCCAGCGCCAACGGGATCGGAACGAACAAGATCGACTTCTATTCCGTGGCGCTGCACGAACTGGGGCACCTGCTCGGGATCGGCACCGCCCCGCAGTGGAACAGTCTGGTGCGCAACGGCACCTTCACCGGTACGGCCGCGCAGTCGCTGTACGGCGGTCCGGTGCCGCTGACCGGCGACGCCACGCACTGGGCCGACGGCGTTACGATCGGCGGCCAGGCCGTGGCGCTGGACCCGATCATGCCCCGCGGGACCCGCGTCTCTTGGAGCACCCTGGACACCGCGGCGCTCCGCGACCTCGGCTGGTTCACCGTCGACTCCGGCCCCACGACGCCGATCACCACAGTGCCGCTCGGTAACCAGAAATCGGTCGCCTTCACCGGCGGCACGAACGGCACCGTCTCACTCTTCACGGCGTCCAACGGCGTACTGGTCGACACCGGCACGCGGCTCACCCCATTTGCGGGGTACGCCGGTGCGGTGCGGGTCGCGAGCGGGGACTTTAACGGCGACGGGGTCACCGACTACGCGTTCACAACAGGCGCCGGGCCGCAAGCCGTTGTTCAGATCGTGAACGGTCGCGACGGCTCGCTCCTCGTGGGGCAACGGGTCGTGTTCCCGGGGTTCCGGGGCGGGCTGTTCCTGGCGGCGGCGGACATCGACCGCGACGGGGCCGATGACCTCGTGATCTCTGCGGACGCCGGGGCTGGCCCGCACATCCAGACGTTCCGGGTGGTGGGCGGTGATCTGGTCGTGCAGTCCAGCTTTTTCGCGTTCGACAATCCGGCATACCGGGGCGGCGCTCGAGTGGCCGCGGGCGACATCAACAACGACGGGTACGCGGACGTGGTGGTGACGACCGGCGGGTTGGCCGAAGGGCGTGTCGCGGTTTACAGCGGCGCGAGCCTGCGGAACGGAGCGGCGGCCCGACTGGTGCCGGACTTCATCCCGTTCAAAGGGCTGTGGGCCGGGCTGAACGTCGCCGTGGGCGACATGAACGGTGACGGGTACGCAGAACTGGCAATCAGCCCGGACCGCGGCGCTCCCGCGCACGTGCTGATCTGGTCCGGGTACACTCTTGCCCGGAACTCGGGCACCCAGGCCAGTGCCTTACCGGTAATCGCGAGCTTCTACGGCCTGCCCTCCAGCGACCATTCTGGCGGTCGGCTCGCGCTCCGCGACACGAACGGGGACGGCCGGTCGGAACTGTTCGTGGCGAGCGGGAATCCGCAGAACTCCATTGCCGCGACTTACACCTACGAAATGGCGATTGCGGGCGGTCAAGGGGCGACGCCCGCGACACCCTTCAACACACTGGTGACCTACGACGGTGTGTACGCCGGACTCCATACCACTGACGACGCGACGGAAACGGTCACGGTGGCACCGGTGGAACGCAAGAAATGTACGTGCCACGCGTGTACCGCACTGGCGCAACTGATCGCAACCGCGACTGGCGCCGAGGCACTCGTTGAAACGATTCCCGTGTGAGGTTAGGTGAACTTGAAGTGTAGCGTCGCGGGTCGCTTCAGCCGGCTGAAGCGGCCCGCGGCGATGCCGATAGTGATCCGTTGGTTGACCCGGCCGGCCGCAACAAGCAGGTTCCGGTCGTTTCCAGTTCGCGCGGCTTTGGCGATCAGGTGAGGGACGCATACACGCGACCAAATGGAAACGGCTGGATTCTGATGCCCCACATTCGCCTCAATCGGAAGCGAACGCGGGCCGCGCGTGCTTTAATCACACTCGCGTATCCGATTGTCTTCACGAGGCCGGGGCCATTTCGAGCCCGCGAAGCTGACCCGGTTCGATTCGCAACTGAACCTCCGCTGCGCCCCAACTTTCCCACCATTTCAGGATCAGTGGGCGATCCCGGTGCTCCGGGTGGGTGTCAAGGAAGTCGGCCGCAAGGCGTTCGGGCTCGGTTTCCGAACAGTACCAGTGGTCGGCACGAGACAGCGGCCACCAGAGCGGACCTTCGGTTTCGGGCTGGCAAGTCCAGGGCATAAACTCTCCACAAGGGGGGGCGGTTCGGCCCGGAAAGGAGAGTGGCATCCGGGCGAAGACGCGCGTGGCAAGTAGTGTGATGGTAAACGCTAGTGGTATCGTGTCAATTGCCAGAAAGTAGTTTTACGTCTAACCCTGACTCTTCGTGTAAACCTTTCTTTACACACGCCTGCCGAGGTGACAAACGTCCATCTTGCCAGTGGCTTCCGCCGGCATGTGGCCACTGAGCGGTGCAGATCGGCATCAAAGCGACCGTGGTATCGCGGCATGCCGCAACAGCCGGGGCTGTACGAATTCTCATACTTTTTTCCGGAGTATGAGGTGTCCGATCTCAGTACGCTCTCATTCACCACATTGCCCACCTCTCCGGGGCAACCGACGAGCTATTCCCGAGTCACACGTATGCTCGCGCTTCGCTTTGCGGCGCTCGGCTTGGCCGCACTCCTTGCTGCACCGATCCTTGCCGCCGACCCGGACCTGACCGGCTATCGGACGCTCGAAAAAGCGGTCGTAGCCCCGCCGGGTCGGTTCAAGGCCGCGGAGGCCGGAGCCGATCCCGCTTTCCTCGGCCTGTCGCTCGCGGCCGACGCGAAGGGGCGGTTGACCGTTGAGTACACGGCCGACAACTCGCCCGCCGCCCGCGCCGGCGTGAAGTCCGGGGACGTGCTGTCGGGGGCCGATAGTGCGACCTTCGCCAGCCAGGACGCGTTCCGCGCGTGGCTCGCCGGCAAGGCGCCCGGTGACCGCGCCCGGCTCGCGCTGCTGCGCGACGGGAAGGCGGTCGAGGCCACCGCGACGCTCGTCCCGGTCAGCCGCCCGACCTCGAACGCCAAAGCCTCCCTCGGCATTCAGGTGTCGGCCGCGAAGGGGGGCGGGGTGACGATCGAGCAGGTCGCCGCCGGATCGCCGGCCGCCCGTGCCAAACTGAAAACGGGTGAGGTGGTGCTGGCGGTCGATCAGACGGAACTGACCGCCCCGGAGAAGTTGCGCGAGGCGCTCGCCGCCAAACGTCCGGGCGATCCCGTCGTCCTCACGCTGCTCCTGGCCGATAAGCGCGTCGAACTGCAAGTGACGCTCGGCGCGGAAGCGCCCGAGGAGCGGCGCGGCGGCGGGTGGGACGCGCGGCCCGGCGGGTACTGGACGAAAGAAAAGTACACGGTTGCGATCATCGGGGTCGAGTACCCGGACGTGAAGCACAACGCGGTCATCACGCCCAAGGCCTGGGAAGAGTCGATGTTCGGCACCAAGTACACCAAATCGGTGACCGGCCAGACCGCCTACGGCAGCATGAAGGAGTACTACGACGAGCAGTCGTACGGCAAGCTGTCGGTGGTGGGTAAGGCGTTCGACTACGTCGAGGTTAGCAAGAAGCGGGCCGATTACGACAGCGGCCCGCGGATGGCCCTGCTGACCGAGGCGATGGACAAACTGCTCGCCCGCGAGGGCAAAGACGCGCTCAAGGACTTCGACGGCGTGTTCTTCATCTACGCCGGGGAGCGCTTCCCCGCCGCCCGCGGCAGCCTGTACTGGCCGCACCGCGCCAGCATCCGGCACGGCGGCAAGAACTGGCCGTACTTCATCTGCCCCGAGGGCGGCGCGCGGATGGGTAACATCAGCGTGTTCTGCCACGAGTTCGGGCACATGCTCGGGATGCCGGACCTGTACGCCCGGCCGGAGAACCCCGGGATGGAAGGGGCCGGCATCTGGTGCGCGATGGCCAACCAGGCCGGCGCCGGGCGCCCGCAGCACTTCAGCGCGTGGTGCAAAGAGCGGCTCGGGTGGATCAAGCCGACGGTGGTCGACCCGTCGGTGAAACAGAAGCTGATCCTGGCGCCGATCGAGGACTCGAAGGAGTGTCTCAAAATCCCGGTTCGGGCGGACGGGAGCGAGTACTACCTGCTGGAGAACCGCAAGAAAACCGGGTTCGATACGAGCCTGCCGGCGGAGGGACTTTTGATCTGGCGCGTGATCGGCGGGCGCCCCGTGCTGCAAGAGTCGCACGGGGTAGCCGGGCCGGCCGGGCCGGGGTCCTTCCTCTCGTCCGTTCCGTACCCGAGCACAGCAAACGACGCGTTCACCCCGTTCACAACGCCGTCGAGCCGGTCGCAACTGGGCGGCGGGCTACCGGTGTACGTCACCAACATCCGCCGCCTCGACGACGGCCGCATCACGCTTCAGATCGGGTACGAGTACCAGTGACCCTAACCGCCACCCACCCGGAACCGCACCACCGACGGAGCCCCATTGTGACCCGGATCTGCTTCGCGCTCCTCGCCTTCGGTCTGATGACCTCTACCGCCCGTCCGCAGCCCAAGCCTGCCGACGACGTGACGGGCTACCGGACGCTGGCGGAAGCGACAACCGCAAAAGTTGTCGCCCCGAAGGGCGGCCCCGGGCGCGTCCCGTACCTCGGCGCGGCGGTGGCCGCAGCGGCCGACGGTCGCGCGGTCGTCGAGGACGTACAACCGGGCTCGCCTGCCGCGAAAGCCGGGCTGAAGACCGGCGATGTCGTGGTCCGGGTCGGCGAGAACGCGGTCAAGACGCCACAGGCGTTCCGCGAGTGGCTCCAGAGCTACCGCGCCGGCGATGTCGTTACGCTTGGCGTGTCACGTGACGGCAAGACGACGGACCTGACGGCAACGCTCGCGGCCGTCAGCCGGCCGATGACGCGCGGCGGCGGCGCGGCCCCGATCGGGGTAACGCTCGTCGAGGACAAATCTGGCAAGGGCATCTTTGTGGAAACGGTCCAGAAGGACTCGCCGGCCGCGAGCAGCGGGCTCAAGGCCGGCGACCTCGTTCTGTCACTCGACGGGGCGGAGATGTCGCGGCCGTCGCGCCTGGGTGAGCTGATCGCCGAGCGCCGGGCCGGGGACGTGATCACGTTCGCCGTGACGCGCGACGGCAAGCCGGCTGAAGTGAAAGTGACCCTCGCCGCCGAACGGTCCCGCTCGGGTGCGGGCGTGACCGCCGTTTGGACCGGGCCGTCTCTGCGGTTAGCGGTTGTCTGCGTCGAGTTCGCAGACACCGCGCACAACGCGAAGATCACGCCCCGCGAACTCGACCGGGCGTTCTTCAGTCAGGACGGCCACACCGGGAAAGATGTGACCGGGAAGGACGTCCACGGGAGCTTGGGGGATTACTTCCGCGAGCAGTCGGCCGGCGCGTTCCGCCTTGAGGGCAAGGTGTTCGATTGGGTCGCCGTCGCGAAGAAACGGGGCGACTACATTCAGGGGTCCGGGACGAGCAACAAAACGGCCCTGCTGGCGGACGCGCTCGCGCTCCTGACCACCCGCGACGGTGACCGCGCCCTCGACGGGTTCGATGCCGTCGCGTTCGTCTACGCCGGCAGCCGCTACCGCACGAACCGCGGTGCGGTGTACTACCCGCACTCCGGGACGGTGTCGTTCAAGGGGAAGGCCCACCGCTACCTGATCGGCGAAGAAGGCGGCACGGCGCTGGCCCCGATCGGTACGTTCGTGAAGCCGCTGTGCGAACTGCTCGGCGTGCCCGACCTGGCCGCCCGGACCGAGAACATCGGGTCTGAGGGACTGGGGCCGTGGTGCGCGATGTCGAACACCTTTGAAACGGCCCGACCGCAGCACCTGTCGGCGTGGTGCAAGGAGCGGCTCGGGTGGCTCAAACCGGTGGTCGTGGACCCGACGGTCAAGCAAAAGCTTGTGCTCTCACCGCGGGAGTGCCTGAAGGTGCTGGTGCGCCCGGACGGGAGCGAGTACCTTTTGCTGGAATGCCGCACGAAGAAGGGGTTCGACACAGACCTGCCGGCCGAGGGGCTGCTGATCTGGCGGGTGGTTGACGGCCGACCGCTGCTCGAGGAAGCGCACGGAGTGGAAGGGCCGAGCGGGCCGACGTCCAGCTTGTCGGCGGTGCCGTACCCCAGCCCGGCCAACACCGCATTCACCCCGCTGACGACTCCGTCCAGCCGGTCGCCGCAGGGCGGCGGGCTACCGGTCCACATAACGAACATTCGACGCCTGACCGACGGTCGCGTCGCGTTCCAGATCGGGTACGAGTTCCGCTAACCTTTGGCGGGCGCCTTCAAGCAGGCATTGGCGGCACACCCTCAGTTGCGTCGCCAAAGCAGACGAAGTGTTGGGCGCGAAGACGTTACTTCGCGCCCAACACTTCGTCTGCGCCTTCGGCTAAAAGAATTCCCGCCAGTTCCTGACCAACCGAGAGCGGGGCGCGCATTAACCCCTCGTGCGTTCCGACGATGCGCCGGCGACCGTCGGGAGAAAGCACCGCACCTCGAACCGTCAGCACCCCGTCGAGTACCTTCGATGTGGCGCCAATGGGCACCAAGCACCCGCCGCCCAACGCGTACAGCATCGCACGTTCCGCTTGCACCCGCGCGAACGTCGATTCGCACCGCACCTGCGCGAGAACCAGCTTCGTCTCGCCGTCGTCGCTGCGGCACTCCAGGCCGATGGCCCCCTGTCCCACCGCGGGCAGCATCCAGCTCGGGTCTAGAATTTCGGTGATGCGGTCGGCGAGCCCCAGCCGCGCCAGCCCGGCCTCCGCTAGCACGATGGCGTCCAGGCCGAGGTCGTCGAGCTTCCTCAGCCGGGTGTCCACGTTCCCGCGCAGGTCCAGCAACTTCAGATCGGGGCGCCGGTTCAGTACCTGGGCGCGGCGGCGCAAGCTGCTGGTGCCGACCGTCGCCCCCGGGTGCAAATCGTCGAACCGCTTGTGCTTCCGCGAGACGAACGCGTCCCCGGTCGGCCCGCGGGGCGGCACCGCGGCCAGTTCCAGTCGTGGCTCGGGGATGGTCGGGAGGTCTTTGAGGCTGTGAACGGCCACGTCCGCGCGGCCGTCGAGCAGCGCGTTCTGAATAGCCTTGGTGAACACGCCGAACCCGCCCATCGCGGACAGCGCGGACGCCTGGTCGCGGTCCCCGTGTGTCTCGATCAGCACCAGCTCAACGGGGCGCGGAGCGACAACCGGCCGCAGCAGTTCCGCAATGTAATTCGCCTGCCACAGCGCGAGCGGGCTGCCGCGGGTGCCGAGCTTCAGCGGGGCAACCATTACGATTCCTTTCGCCGGGGCGCGTTGTTCGCGGTGAGCCACGCGCGGAGCCGCTCGCGCACTTCATCGGGTGGCGCGGTGCCCGTTTCGAGGCGGCGCTTCTCCGCAGCGTCGGTCTTCGCGCGCTCGAGCGCCAGCCACACGGGCTGAAGGCGCTCGGGATCGTCGGCCGACCGCGGGAAAATGTGCCAGTGGAGGTGCGGCACCACGTTCCCGAGCAACTCGTAATTGAGCTTGTGTGGCGCGAAGCACGATTCAATCGCCTCTGCGAGAATCGCCATTTCGCCCAGAAACGCAGCCCGGTCCGTTCCGAGGTGGCTCAACTCGGATGCGTGTGCGCGAGACGCGAGCAGGCAGTAGCCGGTGTAGAACTGCCACGGACCGACGAACGCGACCGAATGCGGGAAGTGCCACACCAGCGCCGAGCGGTCGTGCGCGCTGAGATCCGCGACCGTCGCGCACATCGGGCAAGCGGATTCTGTTCCCATTCGGTTATGGTAATCTGGGGCGGAAAAGAAGAAAGCCCCGGGCGGATACCCGGAGCTTTCAGTGTTCTGAACCGGGGCACGGGATCAGAAGTCGCCGCCGAAGTCACCACCGCCACCGCCGCCGTAATCACCGCCCCCACCGTAGTCGCCACCGCCACCGTAGTCACCGCCACCGCCGTAATCACCACCACTGCTGTAATCGCCGCCGGAGCCACCGTAATCGCCGTCGTCGTAGCTGCCACCGGCTCCCGCGTCACCACTGAAGTCGCCATCGCCGGCCGTGGCATCGCTGCCACTGTAGTCGGACGGGTTGTAGTCGGCCGCGGAAACGGTGTCGTAGTGGTGCGTGCCCCACATGCTGTCGTAGAGCCACATGCCGGCCATCACGCCGAACATCCCGCCGAAGAACGCGGTACCGAACCCGCCGCCCCCGCCGCCGTACGCCGGGCCGCCGTAGTACGCCGGAGCGGTCAGCGCCCGGATCAGTGCAACCGTAACCCAGATGGCGAGGAGCACGCACAGCCCCAAGCAGATCCAGCCCCCGATGCCCATGGTTCGCTTCGTGTTAGTGGTGGTTGTGGTCGCCGTCTTCGCCGGGCTGCCGGTCGTGCTGCTCGCGACAACGGTTCCCTTCAGGTCACTAACGACGTATTCGACGGCCGTGTTCAGAGCTTTATCGCGGATCGTAAACTGTTCGTTATCGGACTTGCCGTCCTTCTTCGCCGCCGCTGCGTCTTTAAACGCGCTCAAGAAGAGGTCGCGGAGCCGTTGCTCGTTGTCCGCGGTGAACCCGCGGTCCCGGGTGGTTTTGTCAGCAAGCACCTGAACGTAGCCTGGGCTGCGGCACACCAGCACGAACACGCCCTTCGCCTTATCCCCGGCCGCGATCTCTTTGGCCCAGCTCTCGAAGAACCGGGCGCGTTCCGCCTTATCTTCAGGGAGCTTTTTGTCGGCCGGAACGCCCGATCGCGTTTCGACCACCATCGTCAGCCCGTGATCGAACGTCGTGTTGCTCATCGCGGTCTTGGCGCGATCGACCCCATCGTTGGTGAACAGCGCACCGTCGTCGTAAACGCGTAACACGCCGGGCGAGCCGGCTTTGCCGGCCCACGCTGGTGTTGGCACCGCGAGCACGCCGCCGGCCATCAGGACGGCGGCTGTCGTCAAACTTGCCAAGCGGTTCATTGTTTCTCCCTGTGGTAGCGGGCGGGGCATGGCAACCGCCACACGAGCGTATCTATTCTACTTGATGGTTCCCTTCAGGACGCCCGAAACGTACTCGACCGCGTTCGACAGGCTCTTGTCCCGAATCTTAAACAACTCTTCGTCGGACTTGCCGTCCTTTTTGGCCGCCGCCGCGTACTTGAACGCGGTCGTAAACATGTCACGGAGCCGTTGCTCGTTCTCCACGGTGAACCCGCGGTCGCGGGTGGCTTTGTCCGCGAGCACCTGAACGTAGCCCGGGCTGCGGCACACGAGCACGTATACGCCCTTGGCTCGATCGCCGCTCGCGGCGGACTTCGCCCAGCTCTCGAAGAACTTGGGGCGCTCGCCGGGTTCGGCGGGCAACTTCCGGTCCTTCGGCACCGCGGCGTGCGTGTCGACGGTCAGCACCGTCTCGTGATCGAACACCGTCTTTCCCAACGCCACTTTGCCGCGATCAATGGCCGTTTCGGTGAACAGTGCGGCGCCGTCGTACACGTGCAGCACGCCGGGCTTCTTCTTCTGTGGCGCCGCGTCCACGCGGGGCGCGACAATCAGCCCTGCGGTCAGCACAGCAAGGACCGAGCCGAGTCCGACAATCGACCGAATCATTGGGGTGACCTCGGGTTCGCCGACCGGACCGCCGCTCTCGGCATTCTATCTCACGCGGAACCAGATACCGCCGCAAATCGTCCCTCGCTCCGCTCTCAGGGTTGTGTGGCACGGAGGCGTATCATACCTGAGTGCCTTTGCGAGGGAGAGGCCCGTTGCCGTCCGGTCGTGGCAGCGAGCCTGATAGGTATTCGCGGCCCCGGGAGCAATCTTAACGTGTCACGTATTCGCGCCACAACTATTCTTGCCGTCAGGACTTCGAACGGCGCCGCGATCGGGGGCGACGGTCAGGTCACGCTCGGCAACATCGTGATGAAGGCCGACGCCCGCAAGGTGCGCAAACTGTACGACGGTAAGGTGCTGGCCGGCTTCGCCGGCGCCGCCGCGGACGCGTTCAGCCTGCTCGACCGGTTCGAGCAGAAGCTGCGCGACTTCCAGGGGTCGGTGCCGAAAGCCGCAACCGAGCTGGCGAAGGAGTGGCGCACGGACCGCATCCTGCGGCGTTTGGAAGCGATGCTCGTGGTCCTCGACCGCGACAACCTGTTACTCGTGAGCGGAACGGGCGATGTTATCAGCCCGACCGACAACGTCCTGGCTATCGGCTCGGGCGGCCCCTACGCGCTGTCCGCCGCACGCGCGCTCATGCAGCACACGCAACTGAAACCTGCCGAGATCGTTCGCGCCGGGTTGGAGATCGCGGGCGACCTGTGCATCTACACGAACCGCAACATCGACGTTCAAGAACTCAGTTAAGCGAAGGTGGAAGGAACAGACGTGGCAGACTCGATGACACCCCGGCAGATCGTCGCCGAACTCGACAAGTACATCGTGGGCCAAGCGGCGGCGAAAAAGGCCGTCGCGGTCGCGATCCGCAACCGCTGGCGGCGGCAGCAACTCTCCGCGGAGTTGCGGCAGGACGTGACGCCCAAGAACATCATTCTGATCGGACCGACCGGCGTCGGCAAAACGGAAATCGCCCGCCGGCTCGCTTCGCTGGTCGGGGCGCCGTTCATCAAGGTCGAGGCCACCAAGTTCACCGAGGTGGGCTACGTCGGGCGCGACGTGGAGAGCATCATCCGCGATTTGACCGAGGCCGGAATCGGGCTCGTGAAGCAGGAGATGCGCGTCAAGGTGCGCGAGAAGGCACAAGAGAAGGTCACGGAGCGGCTGCTGGATCTCGTCGTTCCGTTGCCGAAGCGGACCGCCTGGGAGCCGGAACAGGAAAAAGAAGACGAGGAGCGCCGGCGGCGCACCCGCGAGAAGTTCCGGGCGAAGCTGGAAGCGGGCGAACTCGAAGACCACGTTGTAGAACTGACTGTTGAGCAAAAGGCCACTCCGGTGCAGATTTTCTCCAACCTGGGCATGGAGAACATGGACGTGGATCTGCAAGGCATGTTCGACAAGATGATGCCCAAGAACGCGCAGCCGCGGCAACTCCCGGTCAGGGACGCGCGCAAGGTGCTGCTGGAACAGGAAACCGAGTCGCTGATCGACCGCGCCGCGGTGGTGGAGCAGGCGATCGAGCGCGTGGAGAACCACGGGATCGTGTTCCTGGACGAGATCGACAAGGTGTGCGGGCCGTCGAACGGGCAAGGGCCGGACGTCTCGCGCCAGGGCGTTCAGCGCGACCTGCTGCCGGTGGTCGAGGGCACCACGGTCAACACCAAGCACGGCCCGGTAAAGACCGACCACATCTTGTTCATCGCCGCCGGCGCGTTCCACGTGTCCAAGCCCGCCGACCTGATGCCCGAACTTCAGGGCCGGTTCCCGATCCGCGTCGAACTCACCGACCTGACCAAGCCGGACTTCTTACGGGTGCTCACGGAGCCCAAGCACGCGCTCCCGAAGCAGTACGCGGAACTGCTCCGGACCGAGGGCGTCGAACTGGAGTTCACAACGGACGGGCTGGAGGCGCTGGCCGACATCGCGTTCGATGTGAACCGCGCGAACCAGAACATCGGCGCCCGCCGGCTGCACACGGTGATCGAGAAGGTGGTGGAGGAGGTCAGCTTTGAAGGCCCGGACCTGGATAACAAGCGGGTGGTGATCGACGGCCCGTTCGTGCGTAGCAAGCTCGGCCCGGTCATCCAGCGCGAAGACCTGAGTAAGTACATCCTGTAGGCCGCAAAAAGAAGCAAGAGGCAAAGATTGGCCACAAAAAAGCACAAAGAGCACAAAAGAAAACCAAGACAAGAACAGTGTTTTTGAAACAATCTGCTGTCTTTGTTTTTCTGCTTCCTTTTGTGCCCTTTGTGCTTTTTTGTGGCCAATCTTCTTCTGTCTCAAATCAGCCCAGCCTTTTCGAGAATCGCCTTCAGTTTGGCTTTCTGGGCGTCGCCGAACGGCAGGACCGGTGACCGCATCGGCCCGGCGCTGCGGCCCAGGAGCGTCATCGCCTCCTTCACTGCGCTGTTCCCCGTACCGAGGCTCATCGCCATCCGCACACCGTGGAGCCGCGACTGGAACGCCATCGCGCTTTCGATGTCGCCTCCCACAAACGACCTGTAGATCCCGACGCACAGCTCCGGCGCGATGTTGCACGACGCCGGAATGGCCCCATCGGCACCGGCTTGAAGCGCGGCGAGAATGAGGGTGTCGCGGCCGTTCAACACGCTGAACTTGCCCCGCGGCGTTTGGCGGATGATCTCGATCGTGTTTTGCAGGTCGCCGGACGAGTCCTTGATGCCGACGATGTTGGGCACCTCCGCGAGCCGAGCGACGGTTTCGGGCTCGATGCTCAGCCCGCCGCAGGTCGCCGGGTTGTTGTACAGCACGACTGGCAGCGACGTGCTCTCGGCGATACGGCGGAAGTGGTCGAACAGTTCGTTCTGGTTCGGTTTGATGAAATACGGCGTAATCACCGACACGCCTGCGGCCCCTTCCTTTTGAGCCATCCTCGTGAGCCGAACCACCTCGCGCGTGGTTTCCGCACCGGTCCCGGCGTACACCGGCGACCGCCCGCCCACGTGCCGGATCGCCTCCGCGACCACCGTTTGCTTTTCGGTTTCGTCGAGGGCATAGAACTCGCCGGTGGTGCCCAGCACGAAGACCCCGTCCACGCCCTTCGCGAGTACGTAATCGATATGGGTACGAAGGCCGGGAAGGTCGAGTTCCTGATCGGCGGTGAGCGGCGTAACGACGGGCGGAATGATGCCGCGAAGGCGCATGGGGGGGCTCCGAAAGTAGGTGCGGGCAGTGTACGCGGTCCGGCACGGGGTTCACTTCTTCTTGGGCGGCGCGTCCCAGATGGTTTGCATCAGCTCGTAAATCTCCGGCTCGCTTTCCTTCAATTCGGCCCGGTTGAAGGGGAAGAAGTCGTTCGCGCCGAAGTAGCTCTCCGTCATCTCTGCGAAGAACTCCATCGGGTTGGTCAGCGCGTAGTGCCGCACCCGCTCGCCGTTGTGCAACAGCGTCTTCTCCCCGCGCCCGCTCTTCTTGAACTTCTCATACGCCTCTTTCACGCGCGGGTGATCGAAGCCCAGAACCTGGTCGTGGTAGGCGTGCGCCAGTTCGTGCAGGATCACCCACGGTTGCTCCCGAACGTTGCGGCGGGTCACGATGTCGGCGGCGCGCGGCAGGTGGACGCACCGCGCGAGGTCGGCCGAGTACCCGTTCGCTTTTAGCCACCCGGCGCTCGGGTGGTACTGCATCGGCCCCAGGTTCCCGTGCGTGAGGTCGAGCACGATGGCCACCTCTTGCAGCTTCTTCACTTTGTCGGCCGGGATCACGATCTTGATGTCCGCGAGCTTGTTTTCGAGGAACCGGAGCGCCTTCGCACCCAGGTCGTCGTTCGGCGCCGTCAGGAGCCGGTCGTCGACTCGCACGGTCCAGCCTTCCACCGTTTTCATCGTGCGCGAAGTCGGCTTCGACGGCTCTTTCTTATCCTTCGGCTCCGGTTGCGGGGCGAGCAGCCTCACCATGCCCTGCCCGAGAGCGCCGCCGACCAGCACGCCGGTTTCGGCGTTCCCGAACTCGTGGTGCCCGTGCCCCGGGTTCGGCGACTCCTTCGCGGGGCGCACGAACGCGCGCGTCGAAACGAACGTCACATTACCCTTAAACTCCGGCCGCTCCGCCGCGGCGGCCTGCGCCTTCCGGAGGTCGCTCCAGGCGCCCGGCGCGTCCACCCACGGCCCGGTCAGCTCGCCGATCACGACCGGCAGCTTCGGCGCCTTCAGTTCCGTGCGCACGTCCTTGATGAGGTTGACGAGGTTCTGCTCGTACTCGGGAACCGCCTTCTTCGCATCGACTCCGTCGTTCCAGCCCTGATACCAGACGAAGCCCGCGAGTTCGTACCCCTGGTCAGCGTATTTGGGGAACTCGGCCTTCAGATTCGCCAGCGCCGCCCGCACGTCCGCGATCATCTTCGTGTAATACGGCCCCACCTCTCCGCCCGAACTCGGCGGCCGGAAGTCCTTGTACAGGCTCTTCCCGCCCCACGCGGTCTTGATCAGGAGCACTTGGTTCTCGAAGTGATCGCCCAGCACGTGCCCGAACTGTAGTTCCGGACCGAAGTGGTGCTTGTCGCCGTACACACTGAACCCCATTCCGAGCGGCCCGGCCAAGAGCGGTCCCCTCTCGCGCTGGTACCGCACCCACACGTCGTCACGCGTGCCCCAGTCGCCCCGGTCGTTCCGCAGGTGCCTCACCAGCTTCGCCCGGTCGGGGTCATCAAGGAGGGTCTTGAGCGTCCCCTTGCCGTCGTTGTAGTCCTTGCCGCTGAGGTCCGTTACCGAGTGCCCCTCCATGTTCGACTGGCCGGCAAGCACGAACACCTTCACCGGTTTGGTTGCGTCCCCGGCCCAGATGTTGGGTGGGCAAGCAAAGAGGATCAGCAGACATGCGAGGCGGGTTGCGCGCATGAGGACGGAACTCGTGAGGTGACCGGGGCGGGATGCCGACCGTTTTACCGCGCCGCCGGGTCGGTACGCAAGAATTCGTCTGACGGCTGTCTCCGGCACGTGCGGAACCCGTTTCGAGTGATGGGTTCACTTCGACTCGCTGCTTTTAAACACACCAGGAGAGCGCGATGAAGCGTGCGTTGTTCGGGCTGGCCGCATTTGTGGCAGGGGTGGCGCTGATGACTTCGTCGGCGGTGTCCCAGCCACCCGACGGCAAGGGCGGTAAGGGAGCGGGCAAGGGTGGCATGCGCGCCGGGTTCAAATTGGGCACCATTCTCCCCCCGTTCATGGTCGAAGAGCTGAAGCTGACCGACGAGCAGAAGACCCAACTGGCGGATCTCGAAAAGGACGTGAAAACGAAGCTCGACAAGCTCCTCACCGACGAGCAGAAGAAGTCGCTCGAGAACGCCCGTCCGGGCGGCGGCTTCCCGGGTGGGCAAGGCGGCGACAAGGGCGGCAAAGGCGGTGGCAAGGGCGGCGATAAGGGGGGTAAGGGCGATCGCCAGCCGGGTGAGTAACTCGCGTGCCAGGTGCGAGCGTGCCGCGCGTTGCCCATAAGTGAGCAACGCCGCGCTTCAAACTCGGCTGAATAGTTACAGTCTTGGAGCGATTGGTGAAGCGTCTCGCTCCCGAATTCTGCACCCGAGCGGCAGTCCATTCAGATCGCGCCACTGATGCAGCGTCAAGTTTTAATTTGGGGTCGAGCGAGTGAGCGAGTTCAGTTCGGCCCTCGCGTCTTCGAGGCGGAATTGCCACTCGACACCGCGTTGCTGGCCGTTGACATACTCGTGCCACGCGACCGCCTCCTTGCGCAACTTTTCGATCCTTGAAACTGCCGGCATCCCAATGACCTGAGCCTCTTGCCGTCGAGCACCTCGGGCCGTGACGCGTGGTCACGGGGTCGGCCGTGGGGGACTACTTCGAACCTCGACGTGACGAACCGTCCGCGGACGTTTTCGACAGTTCCGGCCCGGCACCCCACGGCCTCGGCGATCTTCGCGTCTGTCCCTGGGCCGCCTGCGTCGGCCTTCGGCAGGACGTGCGCGCGACGCACCATCGGCGACCAGCCATTGAGCTTCTTGACCACGTCCGCCACCGTCGCCCGCTCATTAGCGGTGGGCCGAACGATATACTTCTTTTGCGTGACGGAGCCCGGGGGCACAGCGTCCCACAAGCCGGGCTCAGTAACATCCTAATTCCTGGACTTGACACCGCACTCGTCTGTGAACGCCTCATTCACTCCGCCGCCGTCCAGCCCCATCGCTCGCTTCGGCCCCGCGACCGCAGGATTGGTGTGGCAGCCCGCGCCGGCCGGGTTCAGCGGGGCGGTCGTCTGGCGCGGTGATGATTCATCAGGTGTGCCGCAAGTGGCCCTGAAGGGGTGGCCGCTCAACACCACACTCGAACGCGTTCAAGAGGTTCATTCTTGGCTGGCGCAGGCGTCCGCGCTCCCATTCGTACCGACCGTGCTCCGAAGTGCGTCCGGGGGCACGGTGGTTTCCGCGGACGGGCGCGTCTGGGACGCGTGCCGGTGGCTCCCGGGAGCACCAGCCGCTTCACCGACCGGGGCGGAGGTGCGGGCGGCGTGCGAAGCGGCCGCTCGACTGCACCTCGCGTGGCCGGCCGGCCCGGTGAAGCGCCCGTGTCCCGCGGTCGACGCGCGGCTCCGATTGTTGGTCGATCACCAAGCACTCTATGCGGTCGGTACGATCCTTCCGGCCCGCGCGCCGCAACTCGATGCGATCTTGGCTTGTGCCGCCACGGAAGTCGGTCGGCGTGCCGGTGCGGCGGTTGAAGCGCTGCGGCCATGGGCCGCGTGGCCGGTCGGGGCGGGGCCGTGCGTGCGTGACCTCCGGCGCGAACACGTGCTTTTCCAGGGGCCGGTCGTGACCGGCATCATCGATTATGGCGCGATGGCGGTCGACACCCCCGCCGGCGACCTCGCCCGGCTCCTCGGTGACTTCGCCGAAGCCGATCCCGCGCTCTTTGAGGACGGCCTGAACGCGTACCGACGCGCCGGCGGACCGCTCGACGTGCCCGACGAGTTCGTTCGGCTGCTCGCGACCACGGGCACGCTGTGCTCGTTGCTCGGGTGGCTGTTCCGGCTCTTCGTGCGCGCGGAACCGATCGCCGACCCCGTCACACTGGCCCGCCGCCTCACGCAGTTGATCGATCGAGTATCACACCTGGTCCATTTCTAGAGCGTCTCCGTCCGGGCCGGTCTCAGCGCGGCTGCGGGGGCCACCGGCCGGGGTGCGCGGGGCCGCGCTCCCGGAATATCCGACACAGTCGGAATAACAGTCAAAGTCGCTGAAAATGACGGCTGCGCGGATTTGACACCCCCGGCGCGCGCTCTACGGTTCGGGTGTGAACGGGTCGTCTGGCAACGCCGGTTCGGTTTCGAGACGACGGCCCGGTAATTTTCGGTCGCCGGTCCGTCGCAGCGGCGCCGGGACACGAAAAGTTGACCGGTAGCGACGCCCGCGTGACCGAGTTCCGGCGACCGGCCGGCTCGCGAAGCACACGGAGAGATGTCATGCTCGGCCGGTTCACACGGCGGGTCGTCGAGTTTCTGAAAGGGGAAGACGGTCCGACCGCCGTCGAGTACGCCGTCATGCTGGCGCTGATCATCGTCGTGCTCGTCGCGGCGATCAGCAACATCGGCGGTACGACGAGTGCGATGTACAACGATTTGAGCCTTCAAGGGGTGAAACCCGGCGGCTCGGGGTCCTGACCTGGTGGGTGGGTTTCGGTTCGTGGCGCCGTGCGGGGCGGGGAACCCGGTGCGGCGTCGGTTCGGTGGTTACCAACTTTTTACGGGAGATCGGATCATGCGCAGTCTGACCAAGAGCCTGGTGAACTTCCTGAAGGCCGAAGACGGGCCGACCGCCGTGGAGTACGCGGTGATGCTGGCCCTGATCGTGGTGGTGTGCATCGCCGCCATCACCACCCTGGGCTCCAACGCGAACAGCACGTTCAGCTTCGTCGGCTCGTCCATCAAGCCGCCGACCGGTGGCGCCGCCGCCAGCTAAGTGGCCTGCGGGACCACCGCGCAGGCGCGACACGGGCCGGGACGCTACGGCGGCCCCGGCCCGTGCCGCGCGCCGAACACACCGGTGCGAGCGCCCCCTGCCCGTAACCCCAACCCCGTGACAAGAGAACCTGTAATGAGTAACGCCGCACCCGTCCTGCCGACTCCGGTAACCGCCGCGGACGACTCGCTCGGGATCGACCGCGCGTTCGTCCTCCAGATGGCCAAGATGCCGCTCCTCGCGCTCGCGTGGCTGGCCGCCGCGGTCGCGGCCCACTTCCTCTGGGCCGCGGTCTGGCCCGAGGGGCTCAACGGCGGCCCGCTGGTGGTCATCTGCGTGGGCATGGTCCTGGCCGCGGTCATCGACGGGTGGGCGCTGAAGGTGCCCAACTGGCTCACGATGCCGCTGGTCCTGAGCGGCTGGATGCTGGGCGGGCTGCACGACCTCGGGGTCCCGGTGGACGCCGGAACCGGCGGGCTCGCGCTCGCGGTGCTGGGCACCGTGTTCGGGTTCGCGCTGCTGCTGCCGATGCTGGCGATTGGCGGGGTGGGCGCGGGCGACGTGAAGATGCAAATGGGGTTCGGGGCGTGGGTCGGGGCGTTCTTCGGAACCGGGGGGACGACCGCCGTGACGGGCACCCCGCTGCACGGCATGAGCGTTGTGTTCGGCGCGTTCTGCTTCGGTGCGGTCGTGGGCGGCGCGTTCGGGCTTATCATCATCCTCATCCGCCGCCAGTTCAAACAGAACGCCGGCATCGTGCGGGAGATCATGAGCGACCTCCACATGTTCGGTACCGGCCAGGTGAGCGCCGCCAGCAAGCGGGCGCACGACCGCCGCAGCCGCTGGACCAAACTGCCCTACGGGATCCCGCTGTGCGTCGGGTTCCTGCTTTACCTCGGCTACAAGCTGTTGCTTGTGGGGTGACGGCCTGTTGAACCGGGACGCGGCGCCTCATCCGCGTTCCGAACCGCCGGGCCGCATTACGGCGCGGCAGCACTCCACGTTCGCAATTCGGGGCCGGTCTCAAACTGTTACGCGTAATCGGAAGAATCGCTCGTTTCACTCCCGCGGTGCGAGTTGCGGTGATCTATAGAACTGGCAAGCTGCGAGTTTTTGGCGCAGACCAGAAACTCCGAAATATTGAAGGAACCCGACCCGCCCGGTCGATCCAGAGGGCGGGGAGAATGGCGTCACAACACATCAGTTCGGCAAACTCGGTAGGATTCGACGAATCGGCGCTCCCGCTTCGAGCGCCCGGATCTCGACCACCGGATCGGACCGATGGCGCCTCGGGTCTCGACCAGCAGCGGGCTTCGCGTGCCCTCCCGGGTGGGATCGGCGGCGCGCGCCGCCGAAGCGCCCGATCGGGCGCGGCCGCAGGGCCGTTGAACCAACAATCCCCGAGGTTTTTGCACCCATGAAGCAGAAGAACGTGATTCTGATGGTGGTGGCGGTCGGGTGCGGCCTGGTGGCCGCGTTCCTGACCGCACAGATGAGCGCCAAGCCCATCGAACAGATGGAGGTCGTGGTCGCGGCCAAGGACCTGCCGGTCGGCACCATGCTCGGGAAGGAAGACCTGAAGGCCGCGGTCAAGATCGTCAAGCGGCCGAAAGAGGGGCTGCCGCCGACGGTGGTGCTGAACCCGGAGGAGCTGGTGGACAAGCGCCTCTCGCGCCCGATCCGGGCCGAAGAGGTGATCAACTCGCAGGACCTCAGTAAGGGCGGGGTGATTACGCTGCCCGAGGGGTACCACATGGTGTCGCTCCAGTTGGGGGCGGGCCAGGCCGCGGCCGGGTTCGTCGGGCCGGGGAGCCGGGTGAACGTCCACGCCACCATGCGGCTGGGGAACAAGATCGAGGCGTTCCCGCTGCTGGTCGACATGCTCGTGGTCGCGGTCGGGACCGAGACGGCGTACAGCAAGGAGGGGACGTTCCCGAACCTGAACATGGTGTCGTTCGCGGTGCAGGAAAAGCAGGCCCTGCTGCTGTCGCTGGCCAAGAGCCGCGGTTGCAACATCGAGCTGATGCTCCGGCACCCGGGAGAGTCGATCGAGAGCGACAAGGCTTTCAATATTGACGAGGTGATCAAGAAGCTGTCCGACGAAAAGAACCCGGCCCAGGTGACCGGCGCGGGCGAGAGCACGCCTAAGGGCAAGTCCGGCGAGCCGGCCGAGCCGGCCCCGAAGGCCGAACCGCCCGCGAAGGAGACGCCGCCGGCGCCGCAGCAGAAGCCGGAACCGCCCCCGATCCCGATGGTCAAAGTGCTGGTGGCCAAGAGCGACATCAAGCCGAACACCGAGATCACCGCGGACCTGATCCGCGAGGAGTTCGAGGAGGCGACCCTGCCCAAGCAGTTCGCCGGCGGGGCGCTGGGCGACCTGAACGAGGCGCTGGGCCAGTTCCTCCGCACCGGCGTGGCCAAGGGCCAGTGGGTGACGCCGGGCATGGTCGGCATCCAGAGCCCGAAGTCGTCGCCGCCGCCCGCGGAGCCGAAGCCGGCCATCGAGCCGCCGAAGCCGGCCGAGCCGCCGAAGCCGGCCGAACAGCCGAAGCCCGCGGCCCCGGTGGCCAAGCGCAAGACGCTCGACGTGACGCTCCACACGGCCAACGGCACCGTCGTTCACCGGTACGAGGAATTGGCGTCGGGCAAATGGAAGAAGGTCGCCGAACTGACCCCCGAGCGGGCCAACCAGGGTGAAGCCTCAGAGGCGCCCGAGCCCCCGAAGGGCGACCGCAAGGTCGACTGACGAAGCACCCGTTCCCCGGCTGTGGTGGCGAGACCGCATCCGGGGGACACAACCCGACGGCCGCGCACCGGTCAGGAAGACCTGTGAGGCCGGCGGGCGCCCAGGCGGGGCGGAGCCGCCACGAGATTGGAACCCGGTCGGGGCCGCACCCGCACCGGCAACAGTGCAGCGAGGGCGGAGCGATCCGCACTCACTACGAGGAGAGGTGACAGGATGCACCGTAACCGTACCAGCCGGCGATTCTTGCCGTGGGCGCTCGTTGTTACACTCGGCTTGGCGGCCGTAACGACGGGCGCCGGCCAGCCGCCCGATCCCAAGGGCGCCGCTCCGGCAGACCTTGACAAGAGCGGCGCCGTGGTGGTGCCGCTCGGCGGGCTCCGGTCCTTCGACCCGAAGCTCAAAGGCGGCGTCCCGCCGACCGACATTCTGAACAGCCGCGAGGACGTGCTGGGCGCGCGCCCGGACCCGAACGACCCGACCAAACTGCTGCTGACCGGTAAAACGGCCGGCCTGAGCCAGCTGACCATCGTCCAGAAGGACGCGCCGCCGCTCAAGTTCGACGTGGTGGTGAAGCCCGACCTGGCCCAGCTCCGCAAGCTGATCCGCGACACGGTGCCCACCGCCAGCGTGACCGTCGAGCCGGGCCTCGGGAACGTGATCGTGCTAAGCGGGTACGTGACCAGCCCCAGCGACGCGGACATCGTCCAGCGGCTCGCGAACAGCGCCGTGGGCGGGGCCAACGCGAACGTGATCAACGCCGTCCAGATCGGCGGCGTGCAGCAGGTGCAGATCGACGTCGTGGTGGCGTCGGTGGACCGCAACCAGCTCCGCAGCCGCGGGTTCGACTTCGCCCTGCCGGGCCGCGGGAGCTTCTCGTTCAGCAGCCTGGTGAGCGGGCTCCTCGGCGTGCAGTCGGCCGGCGGCGTCACCACCGCGACCTTCAGCCCCGACTCCAACTTCCAGTTCGCGGTGGTGCCCAACCGGTTCTTCGGGGCGCTGCGGGCGCTCCGCACCGAGGGCGTGGCGAAGTTCCTCGCGGAGCCGCGGGTCGTCACCCAGACCGGGCGCCCGGCGTTCTTCCGGGCCGGCGGCCAGCAGGCGATCATCAGCGGGTCGTCCGGGATCACCGGCCCCGGCGTGACCCTGCAGCCGTTCGGGACCGAACTCACGGTGGTGCCGATCGTGTACGGCAACGGGATGATCTGGTTGGACATCAACCCGCGGATCACCGCGGTGAGCCAGGGGCTCGGGATCACCGTCGGCGGGTCCAGCAGCCCGGGCTTCACGGAGCAGAGCGTGCAGTCCACGGTGCTGCTGGAGTCGGGCCAGACGTTCGCCATCGGCGGGCTGATCCAGAACAGCGTGAACGCGTCCGCCTCGAAGGTGCCGGTGCTCGGCGACCTGCCATTCGCGGGCACCTACTTCAGCCGCGTGGAGCACACGGTCCGCGAGAGCGAGCTGGTGATCCTGGTGACCCCGCGGCTGGTCCACCCGATGGACCAGTGCCAGGGGCCGAAGCGGCTGCCGGGCCAGGAGACCCGCAGCCCGGACGACTACGAGCTGTTCCTGGAAAACGTGCTCGAAGTGCCCCGCGGGCAGCGCAAGGTGTGGAACGGCAAGTGCTACAACGCCCCGTACAAGGCCGACCCGACCGCGAGCAAGTACCCGTGCATCGGCGGGGCCTGTGCCGGCCCCCTGCCCGGGACGGCCGGTGCCCTGATCGCCCCGCAGTACGGCTCGCACTCGCTCCCCATGACGGGACCGGGCCAACCGGCGGTCGCCCCGACGGCCCCGGTTCGGACGGGCGGCGCACCGGCGGCCCCCGCGCCCGAGACCCCGGCCCCTGTTCCGATGACGCTGCCCCCGGTGGCCGGGGCGACGCCGGCCGAGCCGGCCCCGGTGCAACTGCCGCCGCTGCCCCCGGTCGGCGGCTCCCCGGTGCCCTAAAGTCCTGAGCAGAAGAGGTCTGTCAGGTGCCGAAACGGGCCGGGGGTGAGCGGCGGCGAGCTTCTGTCGCCGCTCACCCCGGCCGTTCGGAACGCAACACACCCGCGGCCGCGTCGAAAGCTAGCGCGGGGCCAAATGGTGTGCTAGCCTTCCCCTGACACCGGCTCGGCGCCGGGGCCAGGGGTGACGGACAGGAACGGTCCCCCGCGACACAACACACCCGGTGCCGGCCATGCAACGCGTCGCGATCGTCGACCCCACGGAATCCACCCGCGAGTCGCTCCGCACCCTGCTGCTGGGCGTGGATTTCGTGTGGCTCGAGGCCGAGTGCGCCCGCTACGAGTACTTCTTTGAGGTGATCCAGGCCTCGACACCGGACCTCGTGATCGTCACGCTCGACGCCGACAAGAACAAAGCCCTGCAGATGATCGGGCAGCTCTCCGTCGAGCACCCGAAGCTCCCCATCCTGACCATCAGCCACGACCACCAGGCCCTGCTCCAGTCCCTCCAGAAGGGCGCGAAGTACTTTCTGACGCACCCGGTCGGGCTCGAGGACATGCTGGCCGCGCTGCGCCGGGCGCTGGGCGAGGCGGGCGGCGAAGCGCCGTCGGCCGGGGGGACCGCCTCGGCCCGCCAGACCGGCGCGTCGTCGATGATCGCGGTGCTCGGCTCCCGCGGCGGGGTCGGCACCACCACCCTGGCGGTCAACATGGCCGCCACCCTCGCCTCGGACCCGACCAACGCGGCGGCGCTCATCGACCTCGACCTCGCGCTGGGCGACGCCGACATCGCGCTGGAGGTGAACGGGTTCGAGAACATCAGCATCTCGGACCTGGCCCGGAACATCGAGCGGCTGGACATGAACTTCCTCAAGCGGGCGATGGCCAAGCACGAGCCCACCGGGCTCGCGATCCTGCGCCACCCGCTGGAGATCGCCGAGGTGGGGCTGATCCACGAGCAGCACGTGGAGCGGGTGCTGAACCTGCTGAAGATCAGCTACACGCACCTGGTCCTCGACCTCAGCAAGTGCCTGCTGCCGACCGACCTGATGGCGCTGCGCATGGCGGACATGATCATCCTCGTGGCCCAGCTCGAGCTGAGCAGCCTGCGGAACGTGGTCCGGCTGATCCACTGCCTCGGCGGCGAGGAGAACCTGGCCGACAAGATCCGCGTGGTGATCAACCGGCAGGGGGCCGACTCGGTCGAGGAGGGGATCAGCCTGAAGAAGGCCGAGGAGGTGATCGGCAAGCCGATCTTCTGGCAGGTGCCCAACGACACGAAGGCGGTCATCGGCGCCCGCGTGGCCGGGCACCCGCTGGTGAAGCACGCGCCCAAGAGCCGGGTGCAGCAGAGCATCTACGGGCTCACACAGGCCCTGTACGGCAAGCCCGTCGGCGGCGGCACCGACGCGAAGGGCAGCAAGGGCGGCTGGGGCTTCTTCGGGAAGCGCTAGGTTCGTGTTTGACGCTCGGCGTTTGGTGTTCAGCGTTTTTGGACCGCGGGGGCGAACCGGGGCCGGCGCGAGCCACCAACCACTAAACACACAACGCCAAAGACTGAACACGGAACACCAAACACCAACGACGACGCACCATGAGCCGACTCCAACAGGGCATTTCGAAGCTCAACAGCCTGAACGCCGGCGGCGGCCCGAGCGGCATCTCGCGGCTGTCCAGCCCGAGCATGGCCGGCCCGGGGGGCGGGGGCAAGAACTTCGACGAGCTGAAGCGCCAGATCCACTCCAAGCTGGTCGAGCGGCTCGACTTCACCCGCGTCAAGGACCTGTCCTCGGACGCGATGCGGCGCGACATCCGCCGCGTCATCGAGCACCTGTGCGACACCGAGAACCCGCTGCTCAACCGCATCGAGCGGGAGAAGCTGATCGAGGAGGTGCTCGACGAGACCCTCGGGTTCGGGCCGCTGGAGGTGCTGCTCAAGGACCCGACGATCTCGGACATCCTGGTGAACGGCCCGCACAAGTGCTACGTGGAGCGGCGCGGCAAGCTCGAGAAGACGGACGTCAAGTTCCGCGACAACGACCACCTGATGCAGATCATCGACCGCATCGTGTCGAAGATCGGCCGGCGGGTGGACGAGACCAGCCCCATGGTGGACGCGCGGCTCCCGGACGGGTCGCGCGTCAACGCCGTGATCCCGCCCATCGCCCTGGACGGCCCGAGCCTCTCGATCCGCCGGTTCGGGGCGAACCCGCTGAAGCTCGAGGACCTGCTGAACTACAAGGCGTTCACGCCCGAGATGGCGATGCTGATGGAGGCGTGCATCAAGGCCCGCCTCAACGTGCTGATCTCCGGGGGCACCGGGTGCGGTAAGACCACCCTGCTGAACACGCTGTCGAGCTTCATCCCGGGCGACGAGCGGGTGGTCACCATCGAGGACGCGGCCGAGCTCCAGCTCCAGCAGGACCACGTGGTGCGGCTCGAGACGCGGCCGCCCAACATCGAAGGCAAGGGGGCGGTGAGCACCCGCGACTGCGTGCGGAACGCGCTGCGCATGCGGCCCGAGCGGATCATCATCGGCGAGGTCCGCGGGTCCGAGGCGCTGGACATGCTCCAGGCCATGAACACCGGCCACGGCGGGTCGCTGGCGACGCTCCACGCGAACACCCCGCGCGAGGCGCTCACCCGCCTCGAGACGATGATCATGATGGGCGGGTTCGAGCTGCCGGTGAAGGCGATGCGGCAGCAGATCAGCTCCGCCATCGACCTCATCATCCAGGCCAACCGGCTCCAGGGCGGGCCCCGCAAGATCACCCACATCACGGAGGTGATGAACATGGAGCAGGACATCATCATCATGCAGGAAGTGTTCCGGTACAAGCAGCTCGGGATCGACCAGAACGGCCGCGCGTACGGCCAGTTCGAGGCCACCGGGGTGCGGCCGACGTTCATCAACCGGCTCGAGTCGAAGGGCGTGAAGCTGCCGAGCAACATGTTCGCCGAGCGCATCCTGATGCGCGACTGACCGGACCGGACGCGGACCCCACCGGATTCGGAACGCGGAGTTCGGGATCCGGAGCGACCGACAGGCAGCAAACACGAGACGACGGCCGGAAGACAGGTCGGGGCGGGTGCGGCGGGAGACACGTGTCTCCGTTCCGCATTCCGCGCTCCGCGTTCCGAACTCCCAAGGTTGACCCCGATGAGCACGCTCCTCCTTCCGGTCCTGATCGGCGGCCTGGTGATCGCGATGGTCGCCCTGCTGTACCTCGCGCTGCGCGCCAACCCGGACGGGGCCGCGGCCGACCGCCTCGACCAGCTGGTCGGCCGCAGCTCGCGGAAGGACTCGTCCGCCGACATGCTGCTCAAGCAGGCGCTGCAGGAGGTGGACAAGAAGACGCTGATGGACAAGCTGATGCCGGAGTTCTTCAACCTCACGAAGACCTTCGAGCAGGCCGACTGCAACATCAAGCCCAGCGCCCTGTTCGGCATCTCGCTGGGGCTGAGCGTGCTCGGCGCGGCGATGAGCATCTGGCTGGTGAACCTGTACGTGCTCCCGATCGGGGCGCTGACGTGCTTCGCGCTGCCGTGGGTCTGGCTGCACATGAAGCGGTCGTCGCGGCTCAAGGCGTTCGCGGCCCAGCTCCCCGACGCGATGGAGCTGGTGGCCCGGGCGCTCCGCGCGGGCCACTCGCTGGCCGCGGGGATGCACGTGGTGGCGGAGGAGATGCCGGCCCCCATTTGTAAGGAGTTCGGCCGGGTGTACGAGGAGCAGAACCTCGGCATCCCGCTGGAGGAGGCGCTCAAGGGCATGTGCGACCGGGTGCCGAACCTGGACCTGAAGTTCTTCGTCACCTCGGTGGCGATCCAGCGCCAGACCGGCGGCGACCTGGCCGAGATCCTCGACCGGATCGGGCACATCATCCGCGAGCGGTTCAAGATCCTCGGGCAGGTGAAGGCGCTGACCGCCGAGGGCCGGCTCTCGGGCGTGGTGCTGATCGCCCTGCCGATCGGCCTGTTCGTCATGATGCTGTGGACGAAGCCGGACTACGTCGAGATGCTGTGGAAGGACGACCTCGGGATCAAGATGTCGATCGGGGCCATCGTGCTGATGCTCATCGGCTCCTACGCCATCAAGAAGATTGTGGACATTAAGGTTTAACTGTCGCCGCTCGGCGTTTCGTCCCGCGCCCCGCCCACGGAACCGCCGCACCGACAGCCGATACGCCAGACACGCACCCGGAGCCACCTGTGGAACTGCTCGCGCTGTTGTCCGCCGCCGAACTCGCACCGATCCTCGTGTTCGTCGCCATCATGGCGGGCACGTTCTGGCTGCTGTCGCTGATCTCCAGCCGCAACAGCCAGGCCGAGGAGCGGCTGGAGCGGATCGGCCGGCCCAAGTCGCTGGTCGAGATCGAGATGTCGCAGGGCGAGAGCGGGAACCGGTTCAAGGGGATCAAGGACGCGTTCTCCAACCTGGGCGGGGTGATGGAGCCGCGCACCGAACTGGAGAAGAACTCGATCCGCATCCAGCTCGCCAACGCCGGGTTCCGGAGCGAGAACGCGGCGGGCGTGTACCAGGGCATCCGCGTAGTTTGCCTGGTCGTGTTCCTCCTTCCCGCGCTTTTCTTCTTCTTGCTCAAAGACGGGTTCACCCTGAAGTCGATTGAATGGACGGTGGCCCTCGGCGGGATGGGGTTCTACCTCCCGCAAATGGGGCTGTACCACCTGCGCAGCACGCGGCAGAAGGAGATCTTCCTGACCCTGCCCGACGCGCTGGACCTGCTGGTGGTGTGCGTCGAGTCCGGCCTCGGCCTCGACGCCGCGCTGCGGAAGGTGACGGACGAGATGAAGGGCCACGCGAAGACCATCTGCGAGGAGTTCTCGCTGGCGAACCTCCAGCTCCAGATGGGCCGCCCGCGCCGCGAGGTGCTCCACGACCTGGGCGTGCGGACCGGGGTGGACGACGTGCGGTCGCTGGCCGCGATCCTGATCCAGGCGGACCGGTTCGGGTCCAGCATCGCCCAGGCGCTGCGGGTGCAGTCCGACTCGATGCGGGTGCGCCGGCGGCAGATCGCCGAGGAGAAGGCCGCCAAGACCGCGGTGCAACTGATCTTCCCGCTGGTGCTGTTCATCTTCCCGTCGATCTTCGTGGTCCTGGTCGGCCCCGCAGCCATCCAGATTCACAAGAACCTGCTGAAGCCGGGCTAGCGGCTGCCAGGGGTGGGACGGCCGCGGGGGGCGGGGCCGCGGCTCAACGGGGCGGAACTGACGGACGCCATTGTGACAGAGTGAAGGTACTCGGGCAGGACGCCCGATTTCGTTCTCAAGGAGGAGAGTGCGATGACCAAGTCGATGCGTGCGGCCGCCGCGGCCGCGATTCTGACCGCCGGGCTCGGGTCCGTCGGGTGCGTGGGCACCGGCTCCCACCGGGGCGGCGAGGCCACCCTCGGCGACCGGTACCGCAACTACGTGGACCCGTGTTACCCGGAGCGGTACAACCACGCCGCCCGGCAGGCGACGATTGCTCCGTTCGCGCAACAGGTGCACAACGGGCACGTGCTGAACCAGACCATTTTCACCTACAACTTCGAGCAGGGCACCGACAAGCTCACGCCGGCCGGCATGGCCAAACTGGACTCGATTGCCCGCACCCGTCCGGCGCCGGACCCGAAGCTGTACATCCAGGCCGCGACCGACGACATCCTGCTGACCGACGCGAACGCGGACAAGATCGTCGAGCTGCGGGCCGAGCTCGACGCCAAGCGCGCCGCGGCGGTTCAGAAGTACCTGGCGACGGTGCCCACGTACGTCCCGGTCCAGTACGAGATCGCGGTCCACAACCCGGCCACCCCGGGCGTCAACGCCGAGTTCGCGACCGGCGCCTACCGCACCTCGGCACAGAACTACTCCGGGGCCCGCGGTAGCGGCAGCGCCAACGGCGCCGCGATCGGCACCGGGGGCGGCGGCACCAGCCTGACCACGCCGCCCGCCGGCACCCCGCGGTAATTCGTAAATCGGACAATCAGATAACCCGCCCGGGGCCGGGCGCCAATCGTTGGCGCCCGGCCCCGATTTCGTGTCCTAAGCTTAACGCGCCCGCCACACCCGGGGTTCACACGATGTCCACCCGATCGATCCTGCCTTTCGCGCTGGCCGTCGGCCCGGCGCTGGCCGCCGCACTGCCGGTGACCGCGGCTGAACCCGGCGCGCTCGTCGCCGGGTACGGGACCGAGTTTTACGAGTACTGGACCGGGCTGCTGAAGCAGCAGAACGGCGTGGTGATGGCCGCGCTCGGCTTCGGCGCCGTGTGCCTGTTCATCATCACCCGCGGGAAGTGGCGGAAGTGAGAGTTGCGGAGTGCGGAGTTCGGAACCCGGAATAAACGGCGTTCCCAATTCCGCGCGCCCGATTCTGCGTTCTTCGTGCTTTCAATCCGCGTTCCGAATTCCGCACTCCGAATTGGTGCAATATGGGTCTGAGCCGCAGCGCGGTCGTCGCGGACTGGGACGGGAACCCGGCGCCCGAGGCGCCGGCGTCGCCCGAGTCGCTCAAGGAGTCGGGGCTGACGCAGGGCTTCATCTGCGACATGCTGCTCCGCACGGTTTACACCCGCGGGGTGATGCTCGGGCGCGACCTGGGGCAGTTCCTGTGCCTGCCCTTCAAAGTGATCCGCGAGCCGCTCCGGTTCTTGAAGGACGAGAAGCTGATCCAGGTGGACGGCGGCGACCTGGTGGGCGAGGTGAGCTACCGGTTCAGTCTGACGGATTTGGGGCGCGACCGCGCCCGGGCCGCGATGGAGCAGTGCGCGTACGTCGGGCCGGCGCCGGTGCCGCTCGAGGACTACGTCGAGCAGTGCTACCGGCAGACCGTAACCGGCCTCACGTGCTACCCCGAGGCGCTGAAAGCCCCCTTCGGCCACCTGGTGCTGAAGGAGGAGATGTTCAACAACATCGGCCCGGCCATCATCAGCGGCCGGAGCGTGTTCATTTACGGGCCGCCGGGCAACGGGAAGACCGCGATGGCCCGCGCCATCGGCGACTTCATGAACACCGCCGGCGGGTCCATTTACATCCCCTACGCGTTCGTCGCGGACAACAACATCATCACGGTGTTCGACCCGTCGCTGCACGTCATCGACGACACCGCGGCCGAGTACGGGGACGAGGCCGACGCGGCCGTCCGCCGGCTGCTCTCGACCGGCTCCGTGGACCAGCGGTGGGTGCGCATCCGGCGGCCCGTCATCGTCACCGGCGGCGAACTGAACCTGCCGATGCTCGACCTGAAGTACAGCGCCGAGTCGAAGTTCTACCAGGCGCCGATCCACTTCAAGGCGAACGGCGGGGTGTTCCTGATCGACGACTTCGGCCGCCAGCTCGTGAGCCCCAAGGACCTGCTGAACCGGTGGATCTTGCCGCTCGAAGACCGGCACGACTTCCTCACGGTCGCGAGCGGTAAGAAGTTCCAGGTGCCGTTCGAGCAGCTCATCATCTTCAGCACCAACCTGGACCCGAAGGCGCTGGTGGACGACGCCTTCCTGCGCCGCATCCGCCACAAAGTGGGCATCCAGGCCCCGCAGCGGGACGTGTACGAGAAGATCTTCGCGTCCAACTGTAAGCGACTGGGAATGAACTTCGACCTGGGTGCGGTGGATTACTTGTACGAGCGGTACTACACCAGGGGCCGCGTGCCGCGGGCGTCGGACTGTCGCGATTTGCTGGAAACGGTCCAGTCCATCTGCCGATACAGACGGCAACCCGTGCATCTTACGCGCGACCTGATGGTCGAAGCTTCGGCCAGTTTCATCGCCGAGTTCACGTGACCCGGTCGCGCGTCGGAGCGCGAACACATATTCGAGGTGGGCCATGGACGGCCGAGTTTGTTTCCGGTGGCTCGCGTTCGGGTGCGCCGTCGCTGCCGCGCTCGGGTGCAACCGCAACGCGGTGCAACCCTCACCGTTCGGGCAGATGCCGAACACGACCGGTACACCCGCCCCTACTGCGACGGCCAAATCGATGTGGGGCGGGGGGGCGAACGCGGCCACGCCGTCGGGACCGGTGGAGCTGACCCCGCCGCCGTCGACGGAACCCCCCAAGGCGGAAACGCTCGTGGCCCTCGCCGACGTGCGCATGGACGCCGCGTTCGATGAGAAGACCGCACCGGGGAGCCGGGAGCCGCTGCTCGACATGGCTCGCGAGGGGTACCAGAAGGCGCTCAAACAAGATCCGAAGAACCCGAGCGCCATGCTCGGGATCGCACGCTTCTACGCCAAGGTCGGGGAGAAGGAGAAGGCGCTCGAGGCGTACAAGAAGTACCTGACGGCGCACCCGAAAGACGTCAAGGTGGCGCACGAGGTGGCGATCGTGCACGCCCGCTGGAAGGATTGGCCCGGGGCGGTGGCGTGGTGCCAGTTCGCGCTCACCCACATCGACCCCGAGAACCGCGACGTGAAGAAGTTCCTCGGGTTCTGCCAAGCCCGGATCGGCAAGTGGGACGAGGCGCTCGCGACCCTGAGCCAGATCATGCCCGAGGCGCAGGCCCGTCACAACCTCGCCGGGCTGCTCGACCACATGGGGTATCCGGAGCACAGCAAGCAGCAACTTCAGCTCGCCATGCAGGCGGACCCGAATTACGCCCAGGCCCGTGATTTCTTCACCGAACTCACCCTGCCGCGCGGCGCGGCCGACCCCGAGCCGGTTCGGCAGGCGTCCGGCGAGCAGCCCGCGCCGTAGTCAGAACGCGTTCGGCCCGCCGCGCGCGGGCCGAACGCGTCACCCCGTTACTTCTTCAGTTCAATCAGCACCGCGGAGCCGTCCGACAGCGGGACCAATGCCGTCCCGCCGGCGACCCCGCTCGCGGCCGCGGGAACGGCTCCGGGTAGTCCCACGCTCTTGGTGTCGAGTGCCGCCCCGGTCGCGCCGTCGAGCAACAGTACGCGCCCGGCCAAATCGGTGACGACCCACCGGTTCGCGCCCGCCGGTTGCGGGGCTCCGACCGGCGTGCCGTTCGCGTCTTCGCTCAGCGGCACCGCCCAGAGCACCTCGTCGCGGTCTGGGTCGAGTGCCGCGACCGCTTTCCCGTCCACAACGTAAGCGACCACGGTTTTGTTGCCCTCCCCGGACTGAACCGCGAACGCGGAACTCAGCTTCCCGGTGGGGAGCCGCGCGCCGCCCGCCTTCCACCGCCGGAGCGGCGCGCCGGGCTTGTCGGGCGCGAACATCCACACGCTACCGCTCACGTCGCCGACGATCAGCCGTGGTGGCCCGTCGGCGTCGCCCGGCACCGCGGCGCCCGGCCCCGCGACCGCCTCACGGAGGACCCACTCGCCAAGCTCCTTGCGGGTCGTGTTGGCCCCCGGGAGCCACTCCCAACGGGTCAGCTTCTTGCCCCCGTCGGAGGTCACGAACGTCGTATCGGACAGCGGGGTGATGCCACCGGCTGCGGCCGCGGCGGGGCGGTCGCCGCGCCACTTCGGTCCCGCAACCAGCACGGCCGGCACGGTCACCCCGGCGCCCGGAATGAACCGGTGCACGAACCCGTCCGCCGTCGGGATGTGCAGCGCCCCGCCGACCACCGCGGGCTGACCGGCCAACTCGCCGGGCGCGCCGATTTCGTCCTCGCCCAGCAGTTTCCCGCCCGCGACCCGCCGGACCACGAACTTGGGGCCGTCCTTGGTTGTAACGGGGGTGACCGCGAACACCGTTTGTCCGTCCGCCGTGGCCGCCACCACGGTCGGCCCGCTGGCGCCCGCGGGTGCCGACGCGACCAACCACTCCGGTTTCGCGGCGAGCGACTGACTCGCGGCGACCTCGCCCCCCGCGGGCACGACCACGATGCCCCCGTCTTCGTCCACCAGCACGAACGCGTCGCCCTGACGCACGGGACCGGCACACCGTTCGGCCGACGACTGCTTGGCGGGCACCAGCCCGAGTTGCCGCTGCCACCGCACTTCGCCGGTGCGCAGGTCGAACGCCACCGCGCGGCACCCGGACGAGTTCGCCGACCGCACGACCACGCACGCCGCGTCCTTTCGCGCGCTGATTTGCGGGCCGTGAACCGGCTCGCCGACGCTGGCCCGCGTCCCGGCCAGTACGACGTCCTGGCCTTTGTTCGGCACGAGCACGAGCCGCGCCTGCTGCAAGTGCCCCCCGGCCAGCAGCCAGTACTCCGACTCCCCGACCGGGATCACCAGCCCGCGCACGGGCCGGTCGTCCGGCGGGTTCGGGAGGGCCGGCGCCGCCATCGGAAACAGGGGCTTGTCCAGGTTCCCGGCCTGGTTCACGCCGAACACGCGGAACTGGCCGGTGTCGGACGCGACGGCGAGGCGCTCGCCGTCGCACACCGGCGGGTACCACACCCACCCCGGGACCGGCACCTCGGCGGCCGGGGCCGCGGGCGTTTCCGGCACCGTCGCGCCGTCGGCCGGGGGCTCGACGGTGCCGACCGGGAATGCGCGCAGGTTGGTGACGGCGGGGCCGTGAGCCTGCGAAAGCACGAGCCACCGGTCGGCCGGTTCGGTGCCCTCGGGGCCGACGAACAGCGGGGGCACGCGCAGGGTGCCGGCGAGGTGCCCGGTGGCGATGACTTGTACGCACCGCGGGTTGATGCGGTTGCCGGCGTCGTCCTTGCCGCCCGCGTCGATGACGTACAGCCGTCGCGCCTCGGCCGCGATGTAAAGCAGGTTCGTTCCGGGGCGGAGGACGGCCCCGCTCTCCGCCAGGGGTTGCCCCAGGCGAAGGTGTCCGATCCGTTGCCCGGTCGTGAGGTCGAACTCGTACACCGTCCCCTCGGGGTCGCGGAGCGGCACGAACGCGCGCCCGCCCACGACCACCGCCGGCCCGGCGGCGGCCGGAAGGGGCTGGTACCAGAGCGGCGCGCCCGTTTTCAGAACGTGCCCCGACACCGCCGCGGACCCGCCCACGTTGGACGCAACGACGGCGACGTCGGTCGGCCCGCCGGCCAGCGTCACGCGGGTCACAACGGGCGGGTCGGTGATGTCGGCCCCGACCCGCGTCGCCCAGAGGAGGGTCCCGGTGTCCTCGTCGAGCGCGTACAAGATGCCGCGGGCCACGCACAGGAACACGGTCGAAGGCGCGGCACCCACGCCGGGTTCGTGCAGCTTGGTTTTGCCGACGGGGGTGACGAACAGCAGCGACGTGGCCGTGGTCGGCGGGACCGGCTCCGGGGGGGCCGGGTCGTCCGTGTAGCGGACCAGCTTGCGGAGGTTCCCCTTCGCGGTCGCGATGAGCGCCCGCACCTCGGGGTCGTCGATGAAGCCCGCGGCCCTGAGTTCGGCTTCCGCGCTCTGGATCAGTGCGTCGGTGGGGCTTTCGAGCTGCGCCTTGGCCCGCGCGAAGGCGGCCGAGCGGTCCCGCTCCCGCTTGACGCTTTTCTCCGCCTGGTCGAAGCGCCCCTTCAACTTGTCCAGGGGCTGGTCGTCGGGGCCGCGTAGCGGGTCGAGTGCCGCGACGAGCTCACGCCCCTTCGCGACGGCCGCGTCGGCGTGCGAAAGTTCTTCGGACTTGGCGCGGTCCGCTTGGTACGCGGTCACCCGGTCACCGGCGTACTCGGCGATGTCTTCGCAGAGCTTTTTGCCGGCTTCGAGCACGTCGCGCCCGTACTCCGTGGGCTTCATCAGGTCGGAACTTTTGTGCGATTCGAGGAACGCCGTCAACCGCTTCAGGGCCGGCTCGTAGTCCTGACGGTTGGTCACCGCGCGAACGGTCGTCTGCGTGGAGGACAGGTCGGCAAAGAACTTGTACTTGTTGATCCGGTTGCTGCGCGGATAATCCTGCGCGAGCTTTTCGTACAGCTTGCCGGCGGCGGCGTATTCGGCCTTCTGGTACTCCGTTTGGGCGCTGTCCGCGAGCTGATCTTCCTTCTTCCCCTCGGTCTGCAGGATGTAAACGATCGCGAACCCGAGCGCCGCGACGATGAAGATTCCCATACCCGCGAGGAGCAGCGGGGCGCGGTTGCTCTTCTTCTTCTTCCGGACAACGATCTCGTCGTCCGGTTCGTCTGCGGGTACGGGCTTAAGCGGCTTCTTGTCTTTCTTCGGGGGCGGCACGTCGGTCCCTTCGGACCACACGACCTCTTTCACCCTGGGCGGCTTGACGACCGCCGCCGTCACGATCGCGGCCTCGACGATGTCGGGCTCGGCCGGTTTGGGCGGCCTCTTCGGTGCGGGCTTGGGCTCCGGTTTCGGGACGGGCTTGGGCGGGGCTTTCGGCTCGGGCGGCGGTTCGGGTGCCGCCGCCGGCGGGGCGGTGGCGACCATCGGCCGCACCGTGAACACCTGGCGGCACTCCAGGTTCGGGCACCGCATCGACTTCCCGCTCATCTCCGACTGGAGGGTGAAGCGCGTTTCGCAGTGTGGGCACTGAGCAACGATCGACACAGTGTGCCTCGTGGGGCGGAGCAAGTGGGACGAGCGGCGATGGGCCTATTCTAAGTCCGAACCGCTCCCCGGGTGAACCGCCTTTTTCGCCCCGTAGCGGGTAACGGACGGCGCGGGGCGTCCTGTGCCGTATGGCTGAAGTAATCCGCGCGTGTCGGGCCGCGTTCAGTCCAGTCGTTTCAAGTTTGTTGGTTGTTTGTCGGCCCGGCGCGTGTAACCTCGGCGTGTTCGGCTCTCCCGCCCGATCGCCAAGACCGCGCGAACGGGAAACGACTGGACTCGGTACACGCTCCGGACCATTCGTGTACCGTTTGGCTTTGCGTGGAACTTGGAACCTGGAGCGTGAAACGACTGGATTTGGTAGGAGGCGCTGTGGGGCGGTGCGCACCCGCTGGTCTGCCGAACGTGTTTGTTCGGATCGGCGTTCCGTTTAGAATGGCCCCACCGCGAGAGTCGCCTACGCCACTTTTTTGAGGGAGAACCCGTCGTGCCGAGCCGTGTCGTCGTCGTTGCCGTCGTACTATTCGCCGCGAGCGCCCTGCGCGCCGCCGACCCCGCCCCGTGGTGGGACGCCGAGGTGGAGTCCGCGCTCACGGGCGCGAAGGACAACCGCAAGGAACTGGAGCAGGCGCTGCGCGCCGTCCCCCCCGAGCAGCGCAAGGGGATGGCGTTCCTCATCGCCAACATGCCGGACGCCGACCGCGCCGCGCTGAAGGCCGAGTTCCTGCTCACGAACGTGGACCTGGCGTACAAGGCCCGCAACGAAACGCGGTGGGGCAAGGACGTTCCCGAGGAGCTGTTCCTCAACGACGTGCTCCCCTACGCGAACGTGGACGAGAAGCGCGACGCGTGGCGCAAAGAGTTCTACGAGCTGTGCATGCCGATGGTGAAGGACTGCAAGACGCCCACCGAGGCGGTGCAGGCGCTCAACGCGGAACTGTTCAAAAAGCTGAAGCTCGGGTACTCGACGCAGCGGCGGGCGCCGAACCAGAGCCCGAAGGAGTCCATCGAGCAGGGGAAGGCGTCCTGCACGGGGCTGTCGATCGTGCTGAGCGACGCGTGCCGGTCCGTGGGCATCCCGGCCCGGCTGGTCGGCACGCCGCTGTGGGTGGACAAGCGCGGGAACCACACCTGGGTCGAGATCTGGGACCGGGGCTGGCACTTCACCGGCGCCTGCGAACCGGACCCGGCCGGGCTGGACCGCGGGTGGTTCGTCGGCGCCGCGGCGCAGGCCAAGAAAGATGAGCCCCAGCACGCGATTTACGCCGCGAGCTTCAAGAAGTCGTCGCAGCACTTCCCGCTGGTGTGGGCGCCGCGGAACCACGGCGTGCCGGGCGAGAACGTGACCGACCACTACGCGCGGAAGGCCGCGCCGGACGCGAAGGCCGAGACCGCCAAATCGGAATCGGCTCTGAAGGAGCTCCGGGCGGCGCTCGAAGCCAAGCCGGCGGCGCTCGCGGACCTCGCCAACAAGCCCTTCGCGAAAATCCCGCTGACGAAGGCCGACGCCGCGACCGCCCGCCAACTGCTGTGGGACGCGCACGCCGCGACCATCAAGACGGACCGCGCGGCCGAGATCAAGGACCGGGTCATCAAAGAAGACAAGCTCGAGATGCCGTTCTCGTACAAGACGTTCGGGGCCAAGCCGAAGGACGGGCGGAGCCTGTGGATCTCGATGCACGGCGGCGGCAACGCCCCGAAGCAGGTGAACGACGGCCAGTGGGAGAACCAGAAGAAGCTGTACACGGTGGAAGAGGGCATTTACCTCGCCCCGCGCGCGCCGACGAACACCTGGAACCTCTGGCACGAAGCGCACATCGACCGCATGTTCGCCCGGCTCATCGAGGACCTGATCGTGCTCGAGGACGTGAACCCGAACCGCGTGTACGTGCTGGGGTACTCGGCCGGCGGCGACGGGGTGTACCAGCTCGCCCCGCGGATGGCGGACCACTGGGCCGGCGCGGCGATGATGGCCGGGCACCCGAACGGCGTGCCGCTGCTGTCGCTGCGGAACGTGCCGTTCGCGCTCCAGGTGGGCGGAAACGACTCGGCGTACAACCGCAACAAGGTTGGCAAGGAGTACGGCGAACAGCTCGACAAGCTCCAGAAGGACGACCCGAAGGGGTACGAGCACTTCGTGAAGATCCACAAGGGCAAGCCCCACTGGATGGGACTCGAAGACAAGGTGGCGCTGCCGTGGATGGCGAAGTTCACCCGCAACCCGGTGCCCGAGAAGGTGGTGTGGAAGCAGACCGGGGCGCCGCACGATCGGTCGTACTGGCTCGCGGTCCCGAAGAGCGAGGCGAAGGGTGATTCGCTCGTGGTCGCGACCCGCGCCGGCCAGACGGTCGAGATCGCAACCGCGGAAAAGGTGTCGAAGCTCATCGTCCGGTTCGACGACCGGACCGCCGACCTCGACAAGCCCGTGGAGGTGAAGCAAGGGGGCAAGACACTGTTCGCCGGAATCGCGCCCCGCACGGTCGGCACGTTGGTGAAAACCCTCGCTGGCCGCGGCGACCCGGGGCTGGTGTTCGATGCCGAGGTGGAAGTGGAACTGCCTGAGAAGAAATGAAGTGATGAGTGGCGAGTCCGCGTGTCTGCGTTCCGTTGTTGCAACACCAACCGATAAAACCCCGCGGTTGGTGTACACTGACTGGCTTGATGAAAATAACCAGCCGTGTAAGAGGCTGTACGGAAAGCAGAACTCCTGAGTCGCTCCGGTTGCGCACTCGAATAGCAGATTACAGCCGAACTTGGTTCGGGGGGCGCATGGCTGTCGGCCGCGATCCGCGATACGTCCTTCTGCCTCCAGGCACTACGTAGACTCGCCGCAAATACCCCGATCATTGCGTGCCCGCTCTGGTCCCGGAACAAGCGAGATCACATCCGCGTCAGAACCGCGGCTTCGTCGGTCGGGTCCAAAATGGGGCCGGCTGATCGGGCGCATTACTTGCGCGGTCCGTTCCTGAGTCTTCGATTGCTGTTGCGAGGACAAGGGTTCGGACGTTACGCTTGCCGAAAGGCGATTGGCGTGCCCAGGTGACCGCACAAAATGAGATTCGGCTACGGTTTCGGGCCGAAATCCGGTGGCGGGAGCTTGTCGTCGTCCTTATTTTTCGGCAGTCCCCCGTCTCCGCCCGGTTGCACCGACGGGCCGGGGTTCGGCGCTCCATCTGCCCGTACCTTGCTCGGGAAGCAGTTGTCGAGGAACCCTGCCACCGGAGCGTTGCTGCAACCGGTCGTGTATACGACTAGCGCCGCCGCGGCCGCCAGTGTGCCCTGCTTCAACCGATGGTTCATCTCGCGCCCCTCAGCGTGTACCCGGACGGATTCCGCGACCGTGAATAGCACCCGGCGGTCGCGCCGTCTACACTAGGCACCGCCCGCTTCGCCCCACACCCGAGGTTTCGCATGAAGGCGCTGTTAGTCGCGGCCGTCGCCGCCGTCGCCGGGTTCGCGCTCGTCGGTCACGCGGAGGACAAGAAGGTGAGCCCGCTCGACTACAAGATGAAAGACATCGACGGAAAAGACGTCGAGCTGTCGAAGTACAAGGGTAAGGTGGTCCTGTTCGTGAACGTGGCCAGCAAGTGCGGCCTCACCCCCCAGTACAACGCCCTCCAGGCGCTCCACGAGAAATACGAGAAGGAAGGGCTCGTGCTGATCGGCGTCCCGGCCAACGAGTTCGGCGCCCAGGAGCCCGGCACCGACACAGAGATCAAGAAGTTCTGCAGCACCGAGTACAAGGTCACGTTCCCGATGCTGGCGAAGGTGGCCGTGAAGGGCGACAAGCAGGTGCCGCTGTACAAGACGTTGGTCGAAGCCACCCCGAATAAAGAGGGGAAAATCGAACCGGTGAGTTGGAACTTCGAGAAGTTCCTGGTCGGCCGTGACGGCACAGTGGTGGCGCGCTTCAAGCCGCAGACCAAGCCGGACGCACCCGAGATCACGAAGGCGATCGAAACCGAACTCGCCAAGAAGGTCAAGTAAGCACGATCGGTTCCTCGGCGGCCGCAGTGGGGGTGGACTTTGAAAGACACGGGGCAACTCCGCGTCTCCTTCAAAATCCGCCCCCACTGCGGCCGCCTGCGGATAAGTTCTTCTGTAATGTCTCCACTCGTGTGGCACCTCCGGAATCGCGTCATTCACTTCGGGCGGCGCCCGCTGGTGATGGGAATCGTCAACGTCACCCCCGACAGCTTCTCCGACGGCGGGCGGTTCTTCGACCCCTCTGCGGCTGTTGCGCACGCCCTACAACTGATCCGTGATGGCGCCGACATCCTCGACATCGGCGGCGAATCCACACGTCCGGGGGCGGCGCCCGTTTCTCTCGCGGACGAGTTACAGCGGGTGGTGCCCGTCGTCGCGGAGCTGGCGCAGCGGACGGACGTGCCGCTCTCCGTAGACACGATGAAAGCCGAGGTCGCACGCGCGAGCCTTGCAGCCGGAGCAGCGGTCATTAACGACGTGGCCGGGTTTCGCGATCCGGCGATGGTCGCAGTCGCACGCGAGTTCCGCGCCGGTGCGGTCGTGATGCACATGCGGGGCGAACCGGCCACAATGCAGCACAACCCGCAGTACAGCGACGTAGTTGCGGAGGTCACCGGCTACCTGCAAGAGAGGTTGCGGGTTCTGGGCGAATCCGGTATCCCTCCAGAAAGGGTGTGCCTCGACCCCGGTATCGGGTTCGGGAAGACGCTGGAGCACAACCTCACCCTGCTTGCGAACCTGAACACGGTCGCGGACCTCCATCGACCGGTGTGTCTGGGCGTGTCCCGCAAAGGTTTCATTGGGAAGCTCTGCGGGCGCGAGTTGACCGAACGCGACCCCGGTTCGTTGGCCGTCGGGTGTTTCGCGGCGGCCCGCGGTGCGGCCCACATCCTTCGCGTTCACGACGTGAGGGGCGCCCGCGACGCCGCTGTTCTGCTCGACGCCATCGACCAACACAAGCACTGAGGCGATTTCACCGTGTCCGCCGCTCTCCCCGCGAGCACGCTCGCGCCCGACGATCTGTCCGCCCTCTGCCTCGGTCTCGCCCAGCGGGCAAAGGCCGCGTCCCGCGTACTCACCACCGTCCCGACCGCCGCGAAGAACCGGTGGCTGCTGTTGGCCGCTGACGCACTGCTCGCGCATCAGGACGAGTTGATCGCGGAGAATGCGAAAGACGTCGCCGCCGCGCCCGGGTTCGGGCTGAACGCCGCAGCGATCGACCGCCTCACACTCAACCCGAAGCGCATCGCCGCTGCCGCAGAGGGACTGCGCCAGGTCGCGGCGCTCCCCGATCCTGTCGGGGAAGTGCGCGAAGCGACCGAGCGACCGAACGGGCTGCAGGTGCTCAAGGTCGGCGTGCCGCTCGGCGTGGTGTTCTTCATTTACGAATCGCGCCCGAACGTCACCACCGACGCGGCGGCGCTGTGCGTGAAGAGTGGCAACGCAGTCATCCTCCGCGGCGGCAAAGAGGCCCTGCACTCGAACACCGCCCTGCACCACCTTCTGAGCATCGAACTGGTGCGCGCGGGGCTTCCTGCGAACGCGGTGCAACTCGTACCGACCACGGACCGCCAAGCGGTCGGCCACCTGCTCGCGATGAACGACTTGATTGATCTGGCCATTCCCCGCGGCGGGAAGTCGCTGATACAGCGTGTCGCGGCCGAAGCCCGCATGCCGGTCATCAAGCACTTCGACGGCGTGTGCCACGTGTACGTCGATGCCGCGGCCGACCTCGCGGTCGCCGAGCGCATCATTGTGAACGCCAAGTGCCAGCGCCCCGGGACGTGCAACGCGGCCGAGTGCCTGTTGGTTCACGCCGGGGTGGCCGACGAGTTCCTCCCCCGCGCCGGGGCCGCGCTTCAGGCAAAGGGCGTCGAGCTGCGCGGGTGCCCGGAAACGTGCCGACGGGTCCCGGGCGCGCGGGCCGCGACCGAGGACGATTACCGGACCGAGTACCTGGACCTCGTCCTCTCGGTCAAGGTGGTCGCCGGTTTCGACGAAGCGGTGGAACACATTGCGACTTACGGCTCGCACCACACGGACGCGATCGTGACGCGGGACATCGGCGCGGCCCGGGCGTTCACCCGTCGGGTCGATTCGGCCGCGGTCATGGTGAACGCCAGCACGCGCTTCAATGACGGGTTCGAGTTGGGGTTAGGCGCAGAAATCGGTATCAGCACGAACAAGTTTCACGCGCGCGGCCCGTGTGGGCTGCGCGAGCTGACGACCTACAAGTTCGTCGTCACCGGCGACGGGCACGTCCGCGAGTGAGTAACGGCCGATGATGTACGGCGCGTTCGTCCTGATCACGGGCGTATCGGGCGTGTCTTGCACCGTCCCGTCAATAGAGTCGCTGCACAATAGCTACAGGCTTGCCACAAGTGCAGTTTGTTGGTGGAGTTGTGGTAGCTTTAGCCACCTCGTAGACTTTCGGTCGTAAAGTCAGACGCAGCAACAGTTACGGCAAGAATGCGAGTAATTGCGCAGGGACTCTAATACTACAGCGCCTCGGCAGTTGCCCTTTTATGCCCGTGGCGTGCCGTGATACAAGACGAGCCTCATGCTCGTTGGGAGATGCGTACATGGGCGTGCCGGCCGCGCCGCCAGGCCGCGTTGAGCGCAGCCGATGTCGAGCGGCGGAGTCGGGGACAACCAGAGGCGCTGTATTATGCCAAAGTCCGAGTGCCAAAACCTACAGGGGCACCCTTAGTACTACAACGTAGGATCGCCGTAAGTCCTTATTTCATGGCCGCAGTTGCGGTCGTAAGTCCTGATTCTTCGTGGGCACAGGCCCTGAAGAATCACCACTTGCGCCAACCCTGCGCTGTAGTATTAGCAAAGGACCTGATCTCGGTCGGCGCCGTGCGGGCACTCACGGCCCGATGGCTTCGGAGCCGCGTTCGCCCGTGCGGATGCGGACACAGTCCTCGAGCGGCAGCACGAAGATCTTGCCGTCGCCAATGGTGCCCGTGTCGCCGGTGCGGGCCGCGTGGACGATCGCCTCAACGGTCGCCTCGACGAACGCCTCGTTGATCGCGATCTCGAGCTTCAGCTTGGGGATCAGGCGGATCTGCACCTCGGTCGCGCGGTACACCTCGGTGTACCCGCGCTGGCGACCGCACCCGCGGACGTCGCTGACGGTCATCAGGTACACGTCGCGCTCCGCGAGCGCCTTTTGCACGTCTTCGAGCTTTTCGGGGCGGATGATCGCAACAATAAGTTTCATGTATTTGTGTCTGTGTGGGTGAAAGCAACGGTGAGTGGGGAGCGTGAGTAAAAGGCCGACCGGCGGGGGCGCGGACCGGTCGCCTTTTACTCACGCGCGCACCCGCGGTCACGCTTTGGTCGCCGTAACCGGCTTCTTGGTGAGTCGGGTGAACAGCGAGGCGAGCCGCTTGGCGACCGCGTCCGGGTTCCCGTCGCGACACCGGAAGGTGGTGCCGCGGATGGTGGTCACGTGCGGGTACACCGCGACGAAGTCTTTGTCCGGCGTGCCGTCGGTCGGTTGGCACAGCCGCGACCACACCTCCATCAGTTCTTTCGCGTCGACCCCGGCCACGAGCACCTCGAACCGGCCGTTGCCCCGCGGCGCGGACGCCGCGCGGGGCTCGGTCGAGGCCACCGTGACCGACTCCGTCGCGCCCGAGAAGTCGAACCCGACCTCGCCGTGCTCGGTGCGGTCCAGGCCCTCCGCCTCGCTCCTCTCGCTGGTCTTGAAGTTGCCCAGCGTGACGGCCTGCGTGACCACCACCAGCACCAGACTCAGCACGAACGCGAACACCGCCGAGACCACCGCGGCCTTGGTCTGGATGATGAGCTGGGACATCGCCGACTTGCCGTCCAGGTCCTGCTTGTCGATGATCGGCTGCAGCAGCGCCTTGTCGTCCTCAAGCTTCTTCAGCGCGTCCGCCTTGAGCCCGGCCTCGTCCTGCACCTTCGCGAGGTCGTCGGTCTTTTCCTTCAGCTTGTCCTTCGCCTCGGTGAGCGCCTTGGCTTGGTCGTCGCGCTTGCCGACCGGGGCGTCGTTGAACGCCTTCTCCGCGGCGTCCTTGGCGTCGGTCAGGGCCTTGATCTCGGCCGCCGTCGCCTCTTCCTTGTCCTTCGCGGCCTTCTCGGCCGCGTCCTTCGCCGCGGTCGCGTCCTTGATCAGCTTCCCTTCGTCCTTCGTGACGGCCTCGAGCCGGGCGCGGTGGACCGGGTACGCGAGCAACCCGTCGGCGCTGCCGGGCTGGATCAGTTGCGAGCAGAACACACCGGTCAGCACCGCACCGACGAACCCGCCGACCCCGTGGACGCCGAAGGCGTCGAGGGAGTCGTCGTACCCGAGCACGTTCTTGAGCGCCACCGCGATGTAACAGATCACCGCCGCGGCCACGCCGATCAGCGCCGCGCCCCACATGTACACGTACCCGCTCGCCGGGGTGACCGCCACCAGCCCGGCGACGATGCCCGACGCCAGGCCCAGCGCGGTCGGCTTGCCCTTGTGGACCCACTCGACCAGCATCCAGGCGAACCCGGCGGCCGCTGCGGCCACCTGCGTGGCGGCGAACGCGGACACCGAAAGCCCGGTGCTGTTCACCGAACTGCCGCCGTTGAACCCGAACCAGCCGAACCACAGCAGCCCCGCACCGAGGAGCGTGAGCACCATGCTGTTCGGGTGGGCGATCTGCTTCGGGTACCCCGCCCGCTTGCCGAGAACGAGACAGCACGCGAGGCCCGCCACGCCCGCGGCGATGTGAACGACCGTACCGCCGGCGAAGTCCAGCGCGCCCATCTTGCCCAACAGCCCGATCGCTTGCCCGCCGCGCTTCGCCGCGGGCAGCGCGGTGTCGAACCAGTCCCACGCCCACACCATGTGCGCCAGCGGGCAGTACACGAACGTGACCCACAGCAGCATGAACAGGCAGAACGGCCAGAACCGGATGCGCTCGGCGACGGCCCCACTGATGAGCGCGGGGGTGATGATGGCGAACATCCCCTGGAACATGACGTGCAAATACACCGGGATGTCGTACCCCGGGAGCTTCGCGCCCGGTTCGATACCCTTCAGGAACACCAGATCCCAGCTCCAACCGATCAGCCCGCCGTCCGTTGCGCCCAGCGCGCTGATCTTGAAGACCGACGGCCCGAACGCCAGCGCGTACCCGATCGTGACCCAGAACACGCCCACCACCGCCAGGGCCGCCATGCTGTGCATCATCGTGGCCAGCACGTTTTTGCGGCGCACCATGCCGCCGTAGAACAGCGCCAGTCCGGGCACCATGAGTAGCACGAACGCGCTGGACACGAGCATCCAGGCGGTGTCGCCGCGCTCTTTACCCACGGTCGCTGCGCTGCCCGCGTCAGCCGCGCCCTTCTCGGCCGTCTTTTTGAGGTCTTCGGCGTCCTTTTTCAGACCTTCGGCGGCCTTCTTGCTGTCTTCTGCGCCTTTTTCAAGGGCGACGAGTTTCTCGGCAGTGGCCTTGCCGTCGCCGCTCACGGCCTTGACCGCGTTTACATCGGCGGTGAGTTTAGCGAGGTCGGCCTTCAGTCCGGTAGAGGTCTTGGTCGCAGCCGCGAGTTCCTTTTCGAGCGTGGCAACCTTTGTCGCGGTGGCCTTAACGTCTGCCGTGCCCGTTTTCAGTTCATTGAGCGCTTTCTTGGTCGCATCGAGTTCCTTTTCTGTCGCTTTGAGTGCCTTCTTCAACTCAGCGATGGCTGTCTCAGTGTCATCCGGATTTGCCTTGGTGGCCTTTTTATTCTCTTCTTGCGCGAACGCTCTGCCCGAGGCGGGTGCCCACACGCTGGGCAGCCAACAGCAGCCCGCGAAGAGGAGGGAGGCGAACAGGAGACGGCGAACTTGCATTACGCACCTTGGTTACGCACACCGCGGCGGGAAAGCACCAGTTTCTCAGCACTGATGCTAACTGGTAAACGGGAGGGAACAGGGGTGCTGGAAGGCAGACGAGGTGCCACGTGCGAGAAAAGAAGAAAATTGGTTGCAAGATACTAATTGATAGATACTTACAGCAAATTGGCACTCTTCGACTTATTGCTACACCACTGGGCATTCGCCTATTTACTGCGCATTGGTGCCTGCTATTTCAACTTCAGGCTTTAGCCCATAAATGAGGCTAATGCTAATCCTCACCGGAACAGCCGGTACAACCGGTACGTGGGCAAAGTAATTTCTTCGCAGTCGATCGCTTCCGCTGCCTGTTCCGCACGTTGTTGGTCGATCCGAAATCTCGCTGGAAGTTCGCGAGTCAACCCGAACGACGGCTCAGGAAGGGCCGACGCAAGGAACAACCGGGAGCGCCCGACGCGACCTCCAATCCAGCCCAAGGAAGGATCACATGAACGCGCTACTCTTGCTCACCGCGACGTCGGTCGGTCAGCCGCCCATGACGCTGCCCGCCACGCAACCCGCGCCCATGCCGATGACGCAACCCATGACGGGGATGCCGCCGGCGACGAACGGCAACGGCAACGGCAACGGCAACGGCAACGGCAACGGCAACGGCAACGGCAACGGCAACGGCGAAGCGAAGGAAGAAGAGAAGAAAGACGAGCCGCCGGCGCCGGAGCCGTACGCCCTCCAGCGGTTGCTCTCGACCACCCGGTTCGGGTCGTGGCTCGACGATAAGGGGATCAAGGTCGACGGCTGGGTTCAGGGCAACTACACCGCCAGCACCGCGAACCGGAACAACCTGCCGATCACTTTTAACGACCGCGGGGATTTCTGGCAGTTCAACCAGAACTACTTCCGCGTCGCGAAAGAGGTGGACGCGAGCAAGGACGAATTCCAACTCGGCTTCCGGACCGACTGGATCCTGCCGGGCACCGACGCCCGGTTCTCGATTGGCCGCGGGCTGTGGGACGACCAACTCAAACCGGCCGGGCGCAACGGCGCGCTCCCGAACTACTACCCGATCGACCTGTTCCAGGTGTACACCGAGGCCTTCATGCCGAACCTCGGGCCGAAGGGCTCGACGGTCCGCGTCGGCCGGTTCGCCACGCACGTCGGGTACGAACTGGTGCAGGGGGCCGAGACCCCGTTCCTGAGCCGGTCGTACATGTTCCAGTACAATCCGTTCACCCACTCCGGCGTGTGGGCCATCACCCCGCTGAACGACACCTGGACCGTGTCGAACGGGTTCTCGGTGGGCACGGACAACTTCTTCGGTGACCCGACCAACCGGTTCACCTACCTGGGCCAGTTGAAGTGGGCCCCGAAGGACGGGAAGACCACCGCGGCGTTCAACGTGGTCCTGAACGACAACAACTACCAAACGAACCAGGCGTTCCCGCTGTATAACGTGTACAACGCCGTCATCACCCACAACCTGACCGACAAGCTGACCTACGTAGCCGACGCGACGTTCTCGCACATGGACAACACCCCGCTGCCGGCGGGCGGGACCGGGTCCGCGACGTGGTACGGGGCGGCGCAGTACCTGATCTACAAGCACTGCGACAACCTCACCAGCAACCTGCGGGTGGAACTGTTCGAGGACACTAAGGGCGTGCGCACCGGGTTCAAGGGGTTGTACACCGACGTGGCGTACAACCTGGCGTACTCGCCGGTGCGGTCGCTGATCATGCGGCCGGGCGTGCGGTACGACCACAACAACACGAGCCGCCCGTTCGAGGGGAAAGCGGACCTGTTCACCGCGACGATGGACGTGATCATCCGTTATTGAGCGGCCGGTTGACGAGCCGCGACGGCCGGGGGCCTTCCCGGCCGTTTTCGTTAGTGTGCCTTCACGCCCCTTCGTCGGTCACAACGCTCGGGCCGCCTCGGCCCGGCAGACCCGCAGTAAAAACGACCGGTATCACTTCTCTCGCCCGAACCGCTGGACAACATGTGTTCGGCGTGCCGACGCCAGGCGGCCCGGCACGTGGTAGTCGGTTTGAGGGCGTTCCGGTGGGCCCTGCCGGCCGGGGTGCGGGAGACACATCGGGCGCCCTTGGGTCCGAGTTCCGCGAGCGCCCGCCGCATACCGTCGCCGAGGCGACCGGGCGCATCAAGACGTTGACGGGCGTGCGGCGAAACGACACCCAGGCGCGTGTGCCCCTCAATAAAGTCGTGGCCGGAGGTGGCGTCGGCTGGGTCCGGTGCCGGCGCCGGCGCGTGCCGGGCAACGGAGCGGGGTTCTTCGTGGGCGCCCCTCACTTCGCGCCGGGGTCGTTCCTGTGCGGCGTCTAGTGACCGGTGCGGATGTTCGTGGGCGCGGCCCCGGGGTGGCGAAGGTACTACATCCTTGGGGGGCGTGAAACGGCGTGACTCGGGAGCTAATCCGCGTGACCATCGTATCCGCATGCCTTCGGATACGATGGTCCGGTTCCCGCACCGGTCACCGGAACGGCGACGTTGGTTCTGAATACCGCGCGCCATCAGCGGAGTAGCGGTGGGGACCGAAGCCAAGCGATTGAGGCTCGTGTTGCTGTTCCGGCCCTCGTGTTCGCCGAACCTGAACGTGATTGAGTGGCTGTGGCGGTTCACCAAGGGTACGGCCCTGCGGGCCTACACGACGCCGGCGTCGCGACCTTACGGGCGGCCATCGACGAGTGCCTCGATCGCATCCCCACGGACCACCGCGAGTCTCTCGCCTCGCTCATGACGCTGAAGTTCCAGACGTTCAACAGCGGCTCATTCCTCGCCGTGTAAAGAATAACACGATTCCTTCCAACGAACATGATGCCTACACGGGTAAAAACGGCACGCGGCGTGCAGCGGTGAGTGGCGCCGGAAGCAACTCGGACTCGGGTTCCCCGGCCCGCCTCTATACCTTCCTGCAACGATGCGCCGGCATTTATTTCAATCAAATTTGATTTCAAAGTCACTTTACAACAATAGCACCGATTGCAAAATGAATAATGATCATAAATCTTTTCAAAATCAATTACATAAATACGACGGAATCTCCTGCCTGCGTCACGTCGCTCCCCACCGCGAGGTACGAGCGGTATTTCAAAGGGGAGCAGCATGACGAGCAACACAACCCAGATGCGCGCCGGTGAGCGCACCGAAAACGCCGAACGGCACTCTGAGGGTCGCGTGGCTCGCAACATCGAGAACTACACCGCGCAAGCGCCGTCCGACTGGTTCCTGTGGGCCGCCGGGGCGTCCATAGTCGGGTCCCCCACCCTGCGCGCGATCAGCCGCAAGGAGCCCCCGCAGTTCGTGGGCCTGTGGGTGGCCCCGTTCATGCTCCTCGGCGTCTCCAACAAGATCGTCAAGGTCGCGGGTTCCGACCGCGTCCATGCCTCCTGATCGCCCGACACCCGGCCCGCCCCGGCACGGGCCGGGCTCTCCCCATACCCGCACTGTACGATGTCGAACACCCCCGATTACGACGCCTACCAGTCGTCCTTTCATGAAGCGTTCCGAGCCGAACTGTACGGCATCGTGGACGCGATGCCCGCCGGCGGCCGCGCGCTCGACGCGCCCTGTGGCAACGGGTTCTACTCGCGCCGGCTCGTCGAGCGTTTCCGGGGGCGGCTGACCGCGATCGATTCCAACGACGAGTACCTGCGATGCACCCGCGACGCCGTCGGCGCCGGGGCCGAGGTCGTCAAGGCGGACGCCTATCGGCTCCCGTTCGGGGACGCCACGTTCGACCTGGTGTGGTGCGCCCAAAGCCTCATCAGCCTGGACCCGGGCCGCGCCCTTCGGGAAATGGCTCGCGCGGTCAAGCCTGACGGTGTGGTTGCCATCCTGGAGGTGGATGAGTTCCACCGGGTGCTGCTGCCGTGGCCCGTCGAACTGGAAGCGGCGCTACCGCTGGCGGTCCGCGCGGCGTCCGAACAGGAGTACGGCGACGGGGCGAAGACTTCCCCGGCCCGGCGGCTCCGCGGCGTGCTCAAAGAGGCCGGGTTCCGCTCCGTGCGCCGGGTGACGTACCCGTTCGACCGGGCCGCCCCGTTCGACCCACCCGCGACCGCGTTCCTGGGTTACCATTTCGAGCACCTGCGCGCTTTCGTGCGCCCGCACCTGCCGCGCGACCTGCAAAAAGCGTTCGACCGGGCGACCGATCCCGAGAGCGACGATTCGCTGTACCGGGCGGATGTCGAACTGGTGTGCATCAACGCCGTGTATCTGGCCTCACCCGCGCCACAGAAGTGAGACGCGCAGCCCTTCGACGCTCTTCACAGCGTGCGGGACCGGTTCGTACCGTTCGGGCCGAGCCTGTCGCTAACGTGATGTGGGAGATTGGTCCCTTCGTTTAAAATGCGCGACTCGGGTTCGGGCTGTTGGCACGCACCACTCTCGGAGGGGCGGCGGTGGGGTTGGCCGTGTCGCTTACCGCGCGTGTGCCCCGACGGCGAGTGCGCCGGTCCTGAGGGGAGAGCGGCTGACGCAGTGCGCCATCCCCTTGATTAATGCCTTATCATCTTTCAATCACTCCGCCGCCGCTTGATTTGCGACCCGCCAATTCGAGTTGTCGTGTCGGTCGAGTTCCGCAGTTAGGATGCCCCCCCTCGTCTCCCCGAACGGCTCACACATCGCCGAGAGCGGACCGTGTTGAACGCTGGCCGATCTGTGGCACAGAAGGTGCTATAGTCATCGCCCCGTTGCGGCCCCGTTCCCAGGATTTTGGACCCAACCGCTGACAGTGCTCCTCGGACGGAGAGGAACGCACATTCGGAACGAAGTATGAACAATCAAGACGATTCCCTCCCTCTCGTTTCGACCGGCGTTCCTGGGCTCGATGACGTTCTCTGCGGAGGGCTACCCAAGGGGCACCTTTACCTCGTCGAGGGCGACGCCGGTGCGGGCAAGACGACGCTCGGCCTCCAGTTCCTGCTCGAGGGCAAACGACGCGGTGAAAAAACGCTTTGGATCAGCTTGTCTGAAACCGAGTCCCAGCTTCGCGCCACGGCAGCATCGCACCGCTGGGACCTGTCGGGTGTCGAGATTCGAAATCTCACCCAAACGGGAAGTGGCGCTCCCGACGAACAGTACTCCTTCTTCTCGCCCGCCGACATCGAGCTGAACGAGATTACCAAGGCCGTCAAGAGGGTGGTCGACGCGGTCGCACCGGACCGCGTGGTGTTCGACCCGTTTTCGGACATCAAGCTGCTGGCCCGCGATCCGCTCCGCTACCGGCGCCAGGTGCTCGAACTTCGGGAGTACTTCGTGGGGCGGAAATGCACGGTCTTACTCGTTCAAGAGAGAACATCGGATAATTCGTCCCGCGACCCATCTGCCGAAGGCGTAGTTCAGGGCGTTCTCGCACTCTACCAGGCGTCGCCGGACTTCGGCCGCCAGCGGCGCCGGCTGCGGGTGCATAAGTTGCGCGGGGTGGCGTTCCGGGAAGGGTTCCACGATGTCAGCATCCTGACCGGCGGCATACACGTTTACCCGCGGCTGGTCGCCGCCGACCACACCGAGGCCCCGCAGGATGAGGAGGTGTCCACGGGCCTGCCGCCGCTCGACGCCATGCTCGGTGGCGGCGTCGACCGCGGGGCGAGCCTGCTCATCCTGGGACCGGCGGGGGTCGGTAAAAGCACGATTGCGAGCCAGCTCTCGGTCTCGGCGGTGGCGCGCGGCGAGCCCGTCGCCGTGTTCCTGTTCGACGAAACCGCGCGCGCGTACGTGGCCCGGGGCGAGGGTCTGGGCATGGGTGTCAGCGAGCTGATCCGGGGCGGGCGCCTGAGGGTTAGGCAGATCGACCCGGCCGAGTTCACGCCCGGCGAGCTGGCCCACACGGTGCGGCGCGACGTCGAGACGAGTGGCGTTCGCCTCGTGGTGATCGACAGCCTCAACGGGTATCTCAGCGGCATGCCCGACGAGCGGCACCTCTCGATGCACCTCCACGAACTGCTGACCTACCTGAGCTACCAGAACGTCGTGACTGTGCTGACGATGAACCAGGACGGCTTTATGGGCGATTCGGTCGCCGCCCCGGTCGACGTGTCCTACCTGACGGACGCCGCCCTCATGCTCCGCTACTTCGAATCCGAGGGCGTCGTTCGGCGGGCCGCGTCGGTGATGAAGCGCCGCTGCGGCCCCCACGAGGTCCACATCCGCGAGATGACTATTACCGACAAGGGCGTGCAGATCGGCCGCGTGCTGACCGAGTTCCGCGGTGTGTTGACGGGACAGGCCCATTTTACCGGGCGCCCTTCGGGACGCCTGCAGGCTGATGCAGAGAAGGGGCTCGCTAATGGCTGAGCCCGTCGATGAGCGTGTGCTTGTTCTCGCGCCCGGGCGAGACGGAGCTCTGACTTGCCGCATCCTTGGAGAGGCCGGGATCGGGTGCCGAGCCGTCGCATCGGTGCCGGCGTTCAACGAAGAGTTCGCCCGCGGTGCCGGAGCTGCCATCATCGCCGAGGAGGCCCTCGATCAGGAGTCCGCGCCGCAGATCGCCGCCCTGCTCAAGGAGCAACCGGCGTGGTCGGACTTCCCCATCATCCTTGTGGTACGCGAGAGCGGTGCCGGAACGCGCCTTCAAGAGTTCTCTCCCCTTGGAAACGTTTCGCTATTCACCCGACCGATGAACCTGGGGGCGCTAACGACCGCGATCGGGACGGCACTTCGCGCCCGCCGGCGGCAGTACGAGGTGCGAAACTTGCTGGCAGAGCGCGATTCGGCGGCGCGGCGAAAAGACGAGTTCCTGGCGATGCTCGCTCACGAGTTGCGAAACCCGCTCGCCCCGGTTCGAACCACGCTCCACGTGCTCAAGCTGCGGCACCCCGGGGATCGCGACACGCAGACCGCCGTCGGGGTCGCCGAGCGGTCCGTCAAGCACCTCGCCCGCCTCATTGACGACCTGCTGGACGTGTCACGAGTGACGCTCGGCAAAGTCGGGCTGCGGTGCGAGCACATGGACGCGGCGGACGTGGTGCGACTCGCGACCGAGGCGATGGGAGCGCGGTTCGCAGAGAAGCACGTGGCCCTCGACATCGAGGTGCAAAGCGCGCGGCTACCCGTCTCCGGCGACGCCGTTCGCCTGGAACAGGCGATCGCGAACGTGCTCGATAACGCACTCAAGTTCACGCCGCCAGGGGGCAAGGTTCGCGTTCGGGCCGAAGCGGATCGGGGCGAAGCAAAGGTGACGGTTTCCGACACCGGTGCGGGGATCGCGCCCGAAGACCTGCCGCACGTCTTCGATCTGTTCGTTCAGGCGGACCGGTCACTCGACAGAACCGTGGGCGGCCTGGGCGTCGGGCTCACAATCGTAAAGGGGCTGGTCGAACTGCACGGCGGACGGATTGCGGTGACTAGTGACGGACTCGGCGCCGGCACCACGGCCGTGTTGCACCTCCCGTTGGCCGAGCCGCCGCCGTCCCAAATCGAGACGGACAACGAGGTCGAAGCGGGCGGGCGCCTGCGGGTCCTCGTTGTGGATGACAACCACGACGGGGCCGACTCGCTGGCGGACTTTCTTTCACTGACCGGGTGCGAGACCAAAACCGCCTACGACGGCGTTGAGGCTCTTGAGGTGTTCAGCGGGTTTCGGCCAGAGGCCGTGCTCCTCGACATCGGTCTGCCCAAGCTCAACGGCTTCGAGGTGGCCGAGAAGATCCGCACGTCGCCCGGCGGTGAGGGCGTTACGATCATCGCGGTCACCGGGTACGGGCGGGATGAGGACCGGGTCCGGGGCCGCTCGGTGGGGTTCGATCACCACCTGGTCAAGCCGATCGACCTGACCGCCATCGGGCGGTTGATCACCTCGGCGGTCCGCTCGCCCCGGACGGAATGATTGCTACTCCCAAAGGCATCCAGCCGCGCCTGGGCCGCCCGGTGTTTCGTGTCTACGGTCCGCACTTCGGGGCAGAACCGACCACGGTGCGACCACGCTCAATGGCGGCGAAGCCGAGTCGCCGCGCGAATTCGTGTACCATTTTCCGCGTCACAAGCTCTCTTTATTTCACACCAAAATGTCTTTCACCACCGTTCCGGCCACGTCGGTCAACCGGAAGTCGCGACCGTTGTGCCGGTACGTCAGCTTCTTGTGGTCGAGCCCCAGCATGTGCAGGACGGTGGCGTGGAAGTCGTTGATACTCACACGGTTCTCGGCAGCCTTGAAGCCGATCTCGTCCGACGCTCCGTAGCTGACGCCGCCCTTCGCCCCGCCGCCCGCGAGCCAGAAGGTGATCGCGTGCGGGTTGTGGTCGCGGCCCGCGTTCCCCTTTTGCACGATCGGCAGGCGCCCGAACTCGCCGCCCCAGATGACGAGCGTGCTCTCCAGCAGTCCCCGGCGCTGGAGGTCTTCGAGCAGCGCGGCGATAGGCTGGTCGGTCTCTTGCGCGAACCCGCCGTGATTCTTCGCGATGTTGTTGTGCCCGTCCCACGACAGGTCGTTCTCCATCCCGCCGGAGTAGATCTGCACGAACCGCACCCCCTTTTCCACTAGGCGCCGGGCCGTGAGGCATTGCTTGGCGAAGTGCGTTGCTTTCGGGTTGTCCAGGCCGTACAGCCGCTTCGTTTCGGCGGTCTCCTTCGAGAGGTCGAGCACCTCGGGCGCGGCCATTTGCATCCGGTACGCGAGCTCGTAGGACTCGACGCGCGCGGCCCAGTCGGGCTCGCCGGGGTGCTTCTCGGCGCCCTTCTGGTTCAGCCGGGCGAGCAGGTCGAGCTGATTCCGTTGCCGCTCCTCGGTCACGTCTTTGGGGCGGCTGAGGTTGTCGATCGGCTCGCCCTGCGGCTTGAACGCGGTGCCCTGGAACACAGTGGGCAAGAAGCCCGCGCCCCAGTTCAGCGCGTGCCCCTTCGGGATGCCGCGCCCCAGTGTGTCGTACATCACGCAGAACGCCGGAAGGCTGCGGCTTTCGCTCCCCAGTCCGTAGGTGACCCACGACCCGACGCACGGGTGCCCCATCCGGGCCATCCCGGTGTTCATCTTGAACAGCGCCGGCGAGTGGTTGTTCGAGTCGCTCCACAGCGAGTGGATGAACGCCATCTTGTCGACGTGCTTCGCCATATGTGGGAACAGGTCGCTGACCATTTTCCCGCACTGCCCGTGTTTGGCGAACTTGAACGGCGACTTCATCAGCGGCCCGACTTGACCATTGAAGAACCCGGTGTTGGGGTCGAAGCCCTTCAGCTCCTGCCCGTCGCGCTTTTCGAGTTCGGGCTTGTAGTCCCACGTGTCAACGTGACTCGGGCCGCCGTTCATGAACAGCCAGATGACGGCCTTCGTCTTCCCCTCGAAGTGCGGCTTCCGGGGCACGAGCGGGTCTTCGGCCCGCTTCTCCTCGGCGCGGAGGAGGTCGGCCAAAGCGAGCATCCCGAACCCGCACCCGGCTCGGGTGAGGAACTCGCGCCGGGTGCGGTAGGCAGCATCGGGCGAGGCGAACAGACGAGGGAGCGTGTGCATGGCGGGCTCTCGGGTGACGGGGTCAGGCCTGTGGTTCGGGCGGGAGCAGGGCGCGGAGCGCGTCGAGGTCGGGGGCGGTCTTGGCCGCCTGGAGGAGTTGCTCCAGGGTCGCAGCGTCGGTAATCTGTTGGACGCGCGGCATCAGCGAGGTGCCGTCCGCGCGGAATCGCAGGTCGAGAACGGCCTCGATCCCGTTGCGCAGCCCCCTGGCGGCGCCCGCGTCCAACAGCCGTTGTTCGCGGGGCGTGATCACCGGCATCTGTTTCTCCTTCTCGAACCGGTCGAGGTCGGCATCGAATTGAGCGACCTGTGGTGCGGGCAGCGACATCATCCAGTCGACGAGCCGGAACAGGCGAACGATCTCCGCGGGACCGGTTCCGCGGTCGTACAGCCCTTTCACGACCCGCAGCTTCCATGCTAGCCGGTCCGCCGGGCTGTTGTTCGTTTCGATCGTTTTCAGATGCGCCAACGCAAACGGGGCGAACGGGTTCGGGGATTGCTCCAGCTCTTCCTCGCGGCCCCGCCAGTCCATGACCTTCGCGACCGGGAACGTGAACCGCACCTCGCAGCCCTAGCGTCCGGCGGTGAATTCCATCGGGCACCACGAGCGACTGGCGTCGCCGAGTACGGCGACGCTCACCGGCATTTTACCGTACTTGTCCTCTAACCGGTGGTTGTAGCGATACATGCGCTGCGACAGGTCCGCGTCCTGCTGGCTCTGCACTTCAACATGAACGAGCACCCACTCCTCGCGCCCCTGCGCAGTGAACACCCGGGCGAGCTTGTCCACAGTCCCGCGCCCGGTTGCGGCGTTGGGAGCGAGTTGCTGAAGTTCCTTGTCAAGGAACTCGACCGGCCGCGCCCAGTCGATCTCACGGGCCACCTCCGGGAACAGCAGTTCGGCGAACGGCTGGAAGTACTGTTCCAGGGCCTCTTTCCAAGGGCCGTCGAATTCGGCTGCCGGGTCGCTCAACCGTCACTCCGCGTAGAGGAACTCGTTCAGGCAGAACAACACCTGGCACAGGTCGGCGAGTTTCGCTTCGCGGTCGGCGCCGGTCGCGCCCTTCAAGAACGCGATACCGTCCGTCAGTTCGTCTTTGGTGGGGGCGCGGCACAGCGCGATCTGATAGGCATTGGCGATGCTATCCGGGTCACTTGCCTTGCCGCCGTTGGAGGCACGCGCCGCGAGCCCGTAGGCCGCGGCGCGGACGTGCGGGTTGTTCATCAGGTGGAGCGACTGCGGCGCGACGGTCGTGTTCGGGCGGTCGCCGACGCCGACGGTGCCGTCCGGGGCGTCGAACACCACCAACGCCGGGATCAGCTTGCTCCGCTTCATCGTGAAGTAAACGCTGCGCCGAGTGCTCTCCTCGCTCAGTGTGCCCGGGCCGTACATGGTGGTGTTGAGCCGCCCGCCCGCCGCCAGAATGCTGTCGCGGATCACCTCCGCCTGGAGCCGCCGCACCGGCTGCCGCCACACCAGCTTGTTCTCGGGGTCGAGCTTCACCTTCGCCTCATCGCGAACCGAACTCTGCTGGTACGCGGCGCTGGTCACGATGAGCTTGTGAATCGGCTTCAACTTCCAACCGCCGCGGACCAACTCGGCTGCCAAGTAATCGAGCAGTTCGGGATGAGAAGGGGCGTCCCCGCGCACCCCGAAGTCGCTCACCGTTGCCACCAGCCCGCGCCCGAAGTGCTGCGCCCACAGCCGATTCACGACGACCCGCGCGACCAGGTTCCCGGCGCCGCTCTCGGTATCGGTGAGCCAGTTGGCGAACGCCGTCCGCCGGTAGCTGAGGCGTGCTCCCGCCGGTGCCGGCTTCACCCACTTGGTTTGCGCTTCGGCGTCGGGCATCAAGGTTTGCAGGAAAGACACCTGCGCAACGCCGTTTTTCTGAGCCGGGTCGCCGCGGCGGAGGAAGTGCGTTTCGTTCAGAAACTCGGCTTCGGCTTGCGTGTGCAGCTTGACCGCCGGTAGCCCCTCGCTCGCAACCAGCGCCTTCACCTTGTTCGGCTTCGGAGCGGTCGCAAGGTGATCCCGCTCGGCCTTCTGAAGCTTTCGGTACTCGGCATCTTGTGGGGCGTACCACTTCAAGAGCGCGGCCGTTTGCTCCGGGGTGCGCCCGCCCGCGGGGCGAGCCAAAGCGGTTTGAACGAGTTCGCTTGTTGCGGGGGCGGTCAGGTCCGGTTTCTCACTCGCACTCACCGCAAACCGCGGCCGACCGATCCCGTGCCCGGTATTGTTGTTGAACGACAGCGTCACGGTAAGCCTGGTGCCGCCCGTGAAGCCCACCGGCTTCTCGAACGTGAAGGCCGCCGCGTGGTCCTTCCCGAATTGCGGGTCCACAGCCCACGCGCTGGTTGCGTTGTCGTCAACCGCGGCGGCCACCGGGAGCCCCTTTTGCTCGAACGTGGCCCGCGGGTCGATCAGCTTCACCCGAACCGGCGGTTGCGCCTCTTTTTGCGCAATGGGTTCCGCAAACACCCGCAGGTCGGACAGCGCAAAGTTGCCGTTGGCGGCCCGGCCCGGTCCGCTCTTCACCAATCCGGCGTGCGTCAGCGCCTCTAATCGCAAGGCTTTGATGCCTTTCAGGTCGGTGAAAAGCTCGAAGGTGAGCGTTTCGGTGGTCGGGTTCTTCCCCGACAGCAGCACGCTCCCGTCGGGCTGAGCGGTGACAGTGGCACCACCCGCCGACTTACTGGCCCCGATGCGTGGCAGCAGCCAGTTCGCCCCGGAAAGCGCCTTCCCGCTCTGCTCTTTTTCCCACGTCGCGAAGCGGGTCGGCAGTTGTTCCCGTTCGAACTGCTCCAGAGCGTCCGTGAACCGCTTGTGTGCGGCGTCGAACGCCTTCTTCTGGCTCGCGTACTTCTCGGGCTCGAGGTCCAGTTCTACCTCGGTTCGGACGACGGTGGTGAACGCGGACAGCATCCGGTAGTAGTCGCGCGCCGGGATCGCATCGTACTTGTGGTCGTGGCACCGCGCGCACCCGGTGGTGAGCCCCAGGAACGTCGTCCCGATGTTGCCGAGGATGTCGTCGAGTTCGTCGTACCGGTGCTTCTCGGCCTCGTTCTTGGTGATCTGCGTGCTGTGGACGCCCGCAGCGAGGTAGCCCGTGGCCATCAGCGCGAGTGGATCGTTCGGCGCGAACTCGTCGCCCGCGAGCTGCCACTTCGTAAAGGTGTCGAACGGGAGGTCGGAGTTGAGCGCCTTGATGACGAAGTCGCGGTAGTGGTAGGCGGTGGGGCGGTCGTAATCGTGCTCGAACCCGTGGCTCTCGGCGAACCGCACGAGGTCCAGCCAGTGTCGCGCCTGCTTCTCGCCGAAGTGCGGGGACGCGAGCAGCGAGTCGACAACCTTCTCGTAAGTCTGTGGCGAAGTGTCTTTCAGGAAGGCATCGACCTGTTCGGGCGTAGGCGGTAGCCCGATGAGCCCCAAGTACGCGCGGCGGATCAGGGTGCGCCGGTCCGCGGCGGGGTTGGGCTTCAACCCGGCTTTCTCCAGTTTGTCGAGCAGAAACCCGTCAATTGGGTTTTGGGTCTCCGGCTTCGGATTGCGGACGTCCCGTGCGAGTGGCTGATACGCCCAATGCTTCTTGTCCGTGGCCGCGACGGTTTTCCTCGTCCACGCAGTCTCGTCCACCGCGACGAACGGCTTGTCGTATGGCGCGCCGAGGTCGATCCACTCGGCAATCTTTTGGAGATCGGCGTCCGGGAGCTTGCGCCCGTTCTCCGGCATGTGTGGCTCTTTGAGGTGAGCCGAGAGTTGGTAAAGCAGGCTCTTCTTGTGATCACCGCTGACGATCCCTGGGCCGCGTGCTCCCCCTTTTAGGAGGGACTCGCGGGTGTTGATATCGAGTTCACCCTCGACTCGCTCGCCGCTGTGGCACTTCACACATTTGGCCTGGAGCACATTGCGAACGCTCGCCTTGAACAGTTCGGTGCCCTTCACCATTTTCGCGGCGTGATCAGAATCGACCGCCTCTTTCTGCGACTGTCCAAACGCGGGGGCGTGTGTCGCGACGAGCAGAACGGGCGCGAGGTAGGAGAAGCGCATAACAAGAACCTCGTCAGGCGGGTACGAACGAGGTTACCAGTTCGCGCCCGGCGATGGAAGCCACAACCAAGCTCCCGACCGGACAGTTCAGGGGGCCACGCGGAAAAAACTTGTCCGCCCGGTACGGCGGCCGGACATTACATCTCACCAGAGACCACCACCCACCGATGAAGGGGCACGGATGGCCACACTCCTCACACTCCTCCGCCGCTCGGGCGCACCCGTCACCGACGCCGAACTACTCGACCGCTTCGGTCGAACGCGCGACGAAGCGGCGTTCGCCGAACTGGTCCGGCGGCACGGCCCTGTGGTGTACCGGATCTGCCGGCGGCTGGTCGGACCGGCCGACGCGGACGACGCGTTCCAGTCCACCTTCTTGGTGCTCGCGACTCGTCTACGAGCGGCCCGGGCGTCCGGCGCGCTGGGCGGGTGGCTGGCCGGCGTTGCCGGGCGGGTCGCGCGACAGATGCGGCGCATGGCCGCGCGCCGGTTGCGGCACGAACAAGCATCCGGAGAGGAACGGCCCGTCGCGTGGGAGGACCGAGCGGCCGACCTGGAAGATCAGATCCGGGCGCTCGACGAGGAGCTGACGCGCCTGCCGGAAGAGTTGCGCGGACCGGTGGTGTTGTGCCTGCTTCAGGGGTACACGCAGGAGCAGGCCGCGGCCGAGTTGGGGCGCGACCCGCGCACCCTGCGCCGGCGCCTGGACCGGGCCAAGGGGGTGCTGCGGGCGCGGCTGGAACGTCGGGGCGTGGTGCCCGCGGTGGCAGCGGCGCTGGTGTCCGGTGGTGGCGGGGCGGTCACGGCAGTGCCTCCGGATCTGAACACCCGAGCGGTCTGTCTGGTGTGCGATTTCTTGGCCGGTGGCGTGTCGCCCTCGTCGCCCCCGGTCACGCTCGCGAAAGGAGTTGCGACGGCCATGCACGCGCGGAAACTGGTGTGGACGATGGCGGTGGTGGCGCTCGGGGCAATGGGGCTGGGTGTGGTGACAGCGAACAACGGCCCGCCGGGGGCGGCGCTCACGCCTCCGGCGGCGCCGATCAAAGAGTTGGCGAAGGAGCCGGTGGACAAGCCGACGGCCAACGCGGACGAGGTGACCGGGCTCGATTGGGCGAAGGATGAAGAGCTGGCCAAGCGCGCGGTCGAGGCGCTGAAGCGTGACCCGAAGGCGGTGCCGTCGGTGGTGATCCAGTCCGTGTGCGTCCATGTGCCCGACGGGTTCTGCAAACGCGCCGGGCTGACCGAAAACTCACTGGTGGGTCCTGGAGGCGATTGCTGGCAGTTAAACCAGCGTGAAGCGCGAATGCTCAAGAGCCTGCTCGCCACGGAACGGAACAGTTCCGTCGTTCACCGCCACCAGCTCGTCGTGGCAGACGGTAAGATGGCTTCCGCGGAATCTCTCCGGAAGTTGGACGTGGTCACCAGCGTGCAAACGACGACCGAAGGTGGGGCCAAGGTTTACACCACCAAGACACGGCCTGTAGAGGTGGGGCTCAAGCTCCGGTTCGCTCCGAAGTTTTTACCCAACGGCTCCGCATCTCTGGATGTCAAGTTAACCAATACTGTGGTTGTCGGACCAGGGGTGGAACATTTCCAAGGCTATCTTGAGATTTTGTCAGATCCTGCTAATTTCCACGACACCTCATGGATGCGGAGGAGTTTGCACGGGAGAAACCTCCTGGTGGAGATGATTGACGGGGGAGCGGTTGTTGTGAGGACTCGCCACAAAGGTAGCCTTTCACAGACCACTGTCAACATCGGCGGCATCCCATTGACCGAATTGCCAGAGCATAACGGCTCGGCATATGAAGTGTTACTGCTGCTGACGGCCGATGTAGTTGGACCGCAAGACAAAATCACGCGACCTCATCCGAATGCCCTGCCCGCTTCACCGCCGAAAATGCCATCCGACCCAGCGGGGCTCGGGCCGTCCACGAACCCGTAACGTTTGGCGACGGTGACCTTGTGCGGTTGATCGGCACCGCTGTGTCCGTGCTGTAGTTCATCGTGGAGAGGCGTTCGGAAGTCGCGCACCTTTGCCGCAATCGGTGGCTCACAAGATCGTCTGGCAACGGCACTGACCTTCGGCGCTTCGGGTGTTGTGTTCGATTTCGTGACCGGCGGTTCTTTGCCGGTCGTCCTCGCGAAGGGAGTTGCGACGACCATGCACGCACGGAAGTTGACGTGGACGTCAATGGCACTGGTAGCAGTGGGTTTGGGGGCGGTGGCGGCGAATAACGGCCCGCCGGTGGCGGCGCCCACGCCCCCGGTGGCGCCGGTCAAAGAGTTGGCGAAGGAGCCGGTAGACAAGCCGACGGCCAACGCGGACGAGGTGACCGGGCTCGATTGGGCGAAGGATGAAGAGCTGGCCAAGCGCGCGGTCGAGGCGCTGAAGCGTGACCCGAAGGCGGTGCCGTCGGTGGTGATCCAGTCCGTGTGCGTCCATGTGCCCGACGGGTTCTGCAAACGGGCCGGGATGACACCCACCACGCCGCCCGTGGCGGGAGCAATTATCGATCAGTGGCAACTGAGTCAGCGGGAAACGCGAATGCTCAAAGGACTTTTGGGTGCGGAGCAAAGCCGCTCCATTGTTCACCGGCGCCAGCTCGTCGTAACTGATAGGGCGATAGGCGCTGCAGAGACGCTTCAAAATCTGAACGTGGTAACCGATGTCGAATCAACGACTGAGGAAGGCGCCCAGATCTACACAGCAAGAACCGTATCCGCAAACGTGGGACTCAAGTTCAAGTTCGCTCCCCAAATCATGTTCACGGGCGACGTGCATCTCGACATCAAATTGACCTGCTACTCTATAGACATACCGACCGTTGTTGGCGGAAAGCGTGTGGCAGTATTCAACGAAGCAGGGCTCAATGTCACGTCGCCTATTCCAGACGGCGGCACACTCGTCGTAAAAGCCGTTCACCGAGGGATACCTTGGCAGTCTCCCATTTCGATCGGCGGAGCTTCTCTAACAGAGGTGCGTTCCGACAATACCCCTTATGAAATGTTGCAGTTCTTTACCGTTTACGCAACCGCCCCGTCGAAGAAACTGCCCTGACTATGACCGAGCGCAGCCAGAGCTGCACGACACTGCCATTGACTGGCACCATGCGCACAGCACCGGCTCGGTCGCCAGTTCATACCGGCGGTTCGCTCACGCCCGCGTGCGGAACGTGTGCATCCGTTCGTACCCGGCGCGGGCCGAGCCGCTCACGTCGTCCCAGTCGGGGCCGTCCGCGCCGTACCGGTCGTGCCACTTGGTCCGCAGCGCGGGCTCGACTTCGTCAAAGGTCCGGTTCGGGTGCTCGAACTCGGACTGCAGCCCGAAGCGGTACGCCAGCGCGGCGTGCTCGTCGCTCGCCTGCTTCTCGTACTCGCGCCGGTCCAGCCACTCGCGGATCCAGTTGTCCTGGGTGGTCGGGTCGATCAACTCGCCGACGCCCTTGCCGGCCAGCCCGCCGGCGACCGCCCCCACGACGGCACCCGCGATCACCCCGGGGGGACCGAGCACCATCCCGACCGCCGCGCCGCTGGCGGCCCCGCCGAGCGCGGCGCCGACCCCGGCCTCGATCGGGTGCGACCCGGGCTGATCGGTCAGCGGGTCCGGGTTCCGCGCGCCGTACGGCGGTAGGTCGAGTGACTTCTCCGGGTCCTTGCCGTCGGATTTCTTGCTCATCTCGTGCTCCTTGTTGAGGGTCCAAATCCCGGCCCGCTTCCGCACGGCCGGGGCTATTTCTTCTCGATCACCTTCAGCCCTTCGACCGCCGGCCCGTGCTGCACCTCGCCGGTGCAGGTGAACCGCGACCCGTGGCACGGGCAGTCCCACGTCTTCTCGCCCGGGTTCCATTGCACGACGCCGCCGAGGTGCGGGCACACCGCCGACAGTTCATGCACCTGTCCCTTCTCGTCCTTGTAGACCGCGTGCTTGCTCAGCCCCTTCCGCACGACGGCGCCGTGCCCGGGCGGAACGCTTGCGACCGACGCGACCTCGCCCCCGGTGAGCCAGTCCGCGTACTGGGCCGCGAGGTTCACGTTCTCTTCGAGCAGCGTCTTCAGCGCCGCGGGCATCCACCGCGACGGCGAGTACAGGCTGGCGAACTCGTTCGTTCGCCCCAGGATGAGGTCGGCGACCAGCCGCGCGCCCAACGTGCCGTGCGTCATCCCCATTCCCGAATCGCCGGTGATGACGTAAAGGTTGTCCCGGAGCCCCGGGGCGCGGCCGATCAGCCCCAACCCGTCGGGCGTTTCGAACACCTGTCCGGACCAATGGTGCTTCACCGCGCCGGCCTGCGGGAACCGCGCGCGGGTCCAGGCTTCGAGCCGCTCCCACCGCTGCTGCTGGTCTTGGGCCTGCCCGGTCTTGTGATCCTCACCGCCCACGATCAGGAGGTCGGTTCCGTCAGCGCCCCGCGCCCCGCGGACGTAGTGGTACGGGTCTTCCGTGTCCCAAAAGAGGGCCGCGGGGACGGTCCCGGCGGGGGCCTCCAGAGCGACCGCGTATGTGGTGTAAGCCGCAAGTTTGAAGTGCAGCGACAGGCCCGAATCGAACGGCGTGTTCGTCGCCACCACAATCGCGTCGGCCGCCACCTGCTGCCCGCCCCTCATATGGGCCACACAGGTCTTGCCGCTTTCAACCTTAACCACCGAGGCGTCGGTATGAATCGTACCGCCGTGGCGTCGGATCGCGCGGGCCAGGCCGCTCAGGTACTTCAACGGGTGAAACTGACCGTTATCGGGACACCGAAGCCCCGGCCCGGTGTCGTGGGCGGGGAGCGGCACGCGGTCCACCCGCTCGAACGCCAACCCGAGCCGGGTCAGCGTGAGCATCTCCTCGCGCACTTTTTGAGGGCCGTCGGCTCCGGGGAACAAGTACCCGTCGAGTCGCTGAAAATCGCACGCAATGTTCTCGCGCTGGGCGATCTGCTCGATCAGGGTAATCGCGCCCTGATGGCTCTTCGCTGCGAGTTGTGCGGCGGCGTCCCCGCGGACCGACGCGAGCCGGGTGAACCGGTCGTCGATCACCCACGCGAGGTGGGCGGTGGTGAACTCGGTCTCACCCCCAGCGACAACAGGTTTGCTCTCAAGAACGGCTACTGACTTGCCTGCCGACGCGAGCAAGTAGGCGGTTGTGAGGCCGGCAATCCCGCCCCCAATGACGCACACATCGTAGCGGGGGCTCCCGCCCGGCGGTGCGGCCGAGCGGGCGGGGTCATCAAGGGACCAAACGGAGCTGGTAGCGTTCGTCATGGCTCGTGCAGAGAGGGTGAGCGGCGACAGCGGCAAAAACAACGCAACCGATGTGCCGCTCACGCCAACGAGCGGAACCGCCGGGTCAGCCGCGCCCGCTGACGCGCACGCTTCCCAATCACGACACGGCCACTTCCCGGCGTTCGATTGCGATCGCCCGCCCGGTCGACAGCAACCGGAACGCCACCCCGCGCCCGGCCATCGCGCCGCCGATCGCCGCCGCCATCGATAACATCACGCCCACAAGTGCGGCCCATGATGCTCCGATGGCAGCGCGCTCGGCCCGCTCGCGCGTCGCGGGGTCGGCGGCCGCTTCCCGGGCCTTGTTCGGGTCCATGTTGGCCTTCCACGCGTCGATCCGCTCTTGCGAGACGCCGGCGTCGCGGGCCGACTGTTCCCAGTTCTGCGCCGCGGGGCTCTGCGCCGCGACCATCGATCCGCCCACGAGCGCGAAGTACCCCGCGCGGGCGCCCATTCCCACCAGCGCGAGCGAGAAGCCGACCACCAGCGCCCAGGTGAGGATGCCGTACAGCACCGCCTCGCGCTCGTTCTCGCCGGCGGTGAGTTGGGTGCTCACCCAGCCGCCCACGAACAGGGCGACGATGATGCTCAGGAGGGCCGCGACGAGCGCCCCGACGCCGATCGCGTTGGCCCGCACTCCAGCCTCCGCGATGGTCAGCCCGATGGCCCCGAAGAACAGGGTGAGCACCAGGTTCGTGGCGACGGCACAGATGGCCCCGGCCAGAATTGCGGGCCACGAGAGGCGGCTTCGGACACCGGTCACGTCTTCCATTTTCAATTGCTCGATTGCCATATGCTTGCTCGCTGCGTGTAAGGTGGGGAACGGTGAGTCGCGCGACATTCGCGCCGCTCTCTTCATTTGCACGAGGCGTGCCGCCGGATCGGAGTTCGGAATCTCGCGCCCCGGTACGGAATTCGCTATCGGTGGGCGCCGCTGGCGCGGAGTCCGCGCCATGACATCCAGGAGACGTTCATGCGTGTGTGGCCGGGGCGCCCGTATCCGCTGGGGGCGACGTGGGACGGGGTGGGTGTGAACTTCGCCGTGTTTAGTGAGCACGCCACCGAAATCGATTTGTGTCTGTTTGATGGCCCCGGACTGGTTGAGACCCGCGTCCCGTTGCGCGAGCGGACCGACCAGGTGTGGCACTGCTACCTCCCGGACGCCCTCCCGGGGCAGCTCTACGGGTTCCGGGCGGCGGGGCCGTTCGAGCCCGAAAAAGGGCTGCGGTTCAACCCCCACAAGCTGCTCTTTGATCCGTACGCAAAGGCCGTGGGCCGCGGGCTGACGTGGCACGACGCGCTGTTCGGCTACACCATCGGCCGCGACGACACCACCCTCGACGCCCGTGACAGCTCCGCGTTCGCGCCGCTGGCCGCGGTGGTCGACGGCGCGTTCACCTGGGACAGTGACCGCCGGCCCGGCCGGCCCTGGCACGAGACGCTGATCTACGAGCTTCACGTCAAGGGGTTCACGCAGCGCATGCCGGGCGTGCCGGACCGCATGCGCGGCACCTACGCAGGCATCGCGTCCGAGGCCGCGCTCGATCACCTGCGGCAGCTCAACGTCACCGCGGTCGAACTGCTGCCGGTCCACTACCGCGTGGACGACCGGCACCTCATGGAAAAGGGGCTCACGAACTACTGGGGGTACAACACGCTGGGGTTCTTCGCCCCGGACCCGCGGTTCAGCACCGACCCGGGCGACCCGGGCGCCGCGGTGCGCGAGTTCAAGAGCATGGTGCGGTCGCTCCACGCGGCCGGCATCGAGGTGATCCTCGACGTGGTGTACAACCACACCGCCGAGGGCAACCAGATGGGGCCGACGCTCTCGTTCCGCGGGCTGGACAACTCCAGCTACTACTTCCTCTCGCCGGAGGACCGGCGCTACTACATGGACTTCACCGCCTGCGGGAACAGTCCGAACATGCAGCACCCGCGCGTGCTGCAACTCATCATGGACAGCCTGCGGTACTGGGTCGAGGAGATGCGGGTCGACGGGTTCCGGTTCGACCTCGCCCCCACCCTGGCGCGGGAGCTGGCCGAGGTGGACAAGCTCGGATCGTTCTTCGACATCATCCACCAGGACCCGGTGCTGTCGCGGGTGAAGCTGATCGCCGAGCCGTGGGACATCGGCCCGGGCGGGTATATGGTCGGCAACTTCCCGGTCGGGTGGACCGAGTGGAACGGCGAGTACCGGGACGCGGCCCGCGCGTTCTGGGCCGGCCGGGACGTGCCCACCAAGACTCTCGCCCACCGGCTCACCGGCTCGGGCGACCTGTACGAGCGCACCGGCCGCCGCCCGTACGCGAGCATCAACTTCGTGACCTGTCATGACGGGTTCACTCTGTGTGACCTGGTGAGCTACGAGCAAAAGCGCAACTGGGCGAACGGGGAAGACAACCGGGACGGTAGTAACGACAACCACAACTGGAACTGCGGGCACGAGGGGCCGACCGACGATACCAAGGTGCTCGCCCGGCGCGCCCGGCAGCGCCGCAACATGTTCGCCACGCTGATGCTCAGCCAGGGCGTGCCGATGGTGCTGGCGGGCGACGAGCTGGGCCACACGCAGCAGGGCAACAACAACACGTACTGCCAGGACAACGAGCTGACCTGGCTCGACTGGGCGGCGGCCGACCGGGAATTCCTCCGGTTCGCGCGGGCGGTTGCGCAAATCTGGCGGGACCAGCCCGTTCTCAAGCGGCGGACGTTCTTCCAGGGCCGCGCGATCCGCGGCGCGGGCGTCGCGGACGTGTCGTGGTTCCGCCCCAGCGGGCACGAGCTGACCGACGCGGAGTGGGAGGAGCCGCACAAGTGCGTCGGGATGCGCCTGGCGGGCGATTGCATCCGCGAGGTCGACGAGCGGGGCGAACCCATCCGCGGCGATACGCTGCTGGTGATCATGAACGCGAGCCAAAAAACGGTCCGGTTCGTGCTTCCGGCAACGAACCCCGAGCACGTGTGGGAACTGATGTTCGACACGGCCGACGACTGTGCCCCGGCTGTAACGCTCGCGGGCGGGGAACGGTACGAGTTAAAGGACCACACGCTGGCGGTGCTCCGCACGCGGCCCCAGGCGCCCCCGACCGCGGAGGTGGCCGCGCTGCTGCGGGCCGCCCGGCGCGTGGTGTAAGGAGCCGCGATGGGAGTCGGTAACCTGATGGCCATGCCCACACAGATCACCGCAACGTGGCAGGCGGCCGCCCCGCCCGAACCGCCCGAACCGCCCGCGCCGCACCGGGGCGCGTCCGAGGGACCGACGGCCGCGGCCCATCCGTCCCCCTACGAGCCGGTGCTCCAGTACGTCACGGCCTTCTGGGACCGGCTGTTCCGGTTCCACCCGCACGACGAGGGCACCCTGATCGGGCTGCCGCGGGCGTACGTGGTGCCGTCGGTGGACCCGGTGCGCCCGCTGTTCCAGGAGATGTACTACTGGGACAGCTACTTCAGCGCGCTGGGGTTGCTCGGCACCCTGCACGAGTGGCTGGTGTTCGACCTCGCGGAGAACATGGCGGCCCTGGTGGAGCGGTTCGGGTTCATCCCGAACGGGACGCGGTACTACTTCACTTCCCGGAGCCAGCCGCCGTTCTTCACCAAGATGTACCGGCTCGCGCACGAGCTGAAGGCGGCCCGCGGCGACGCCGACGCCGACGAGTACCTGCGCCACATGACCCGGCTCGGGGTGCGCGAGCACGAGACGTGCTGGCTGGGCGAGAAGCACCCGCACGAGCGCCGCAAGTACCGCGGCCTGTCGCGGTACCACGACATCAACTACAGTCACTTCCTGGCGTCGTGCGAGAGCGGGTGGGACCACTCCACGCGGTGCGACGGCACGGAACCGGGGGCCGAGGCCGGCCGCTGGATGGACTTCCTGCCGGTGTGCCTGAACAGCATCCTGTACGCCCGCGAGGTGGACTTCGCGTGGGCGTTCGCGCGGCTCGGCGCGGCCACCGAGGCGGACTACTGGCAGCGGGCCGCGGAAGAGCGCGCCGCGACCATGAACGAGTTGATGTGGGACGAGGGCCAAGGGTTCTTCTTCGACTTCGACTGGAAGGCCGAGCGCCGGTCCCCGTGCGCGTCCCTGGCCGGGTTCTACCCGCTGTGGGCCGGGTTCGCGACGCAGCGCCAGGCGGAGGTGATCGTCGAGCGGTGGCTGCCGCAGTTCCTCCTCCCGGGCGGTCTGGTGACCGCGCTCGACTCCCACCCCGGGCGGCAGTGGGCGTACCCGAACGGATGGGCGCCGCTCCAGTGGCTCGCGGCGACCGGCCTCGACCGGTACGGCTTCAAGGCCGAGGCGAACGAGGTGCGGCGGCGGTGGTGCGACACCTGCACCTACGCTTTCACGAAAGCCGGCACGCTGGCAGAGAAGTACAACGTGGCAGACCCGCACGCCGAACCCGAACACGGGTTGTACGGACTGGTGCAGGGGTTCGGGTGGACCAACGGCGTGTTCGTGGACTTCGCCCGCTCGCTCGCCAGTGCCTGAGCCGGTTCGCGGGGTTGCGCGGCGCGTTCGGCGCCGCCCGACCTTTTGCCAAAACGGAATGACCCGTTCCCGTTCAGCGTCGCGCCGATGGTTGAGCAATTGGCACATCAGGTATTCCCCTGCCCCATTTCCGCCGTTTGGTAGTTCTCGCAGTCCAAAGGCCGCTTCCGTTGACCCATGCGAAGCCGCTGAAACCGGGTAGTCAACCGAAACGCAAATCGCGATCGCACAGGCCGACCGAATCACAAGTAATTTCCGCCAAATGACTTACCGCACCCTACTTGTGCGTCTCGCAACGGGTCTTGGTTGGCACCGGAAACCGCGCCCGGGTCTTGGGACCCGGGATTCGGTGGTAGCGATCACCCAGCGATTCGGTAGCGAACGGGCAGCGAACCGCCTCTCGATGTCCAGTCGGCGTACCGTCGGTTGTCGGGCAGTTCCGGTTATCCTTGTAGCCCGCGGAGTCAGCGGGCGGCGCTCCGGACACCACAACTCGCTTTGCCACACGGTTTCGTGACCGCCCGCGGAGCGAGCAGACCCACGGAAGACCGGAACCGCCCTAAACTCGGTCCGAAGTCTTGCCGGCTACTCGGCTGATGGCACGGGTGGTTCTGGCGGGCTCAGTTCGCTCGCCGCGGTCCCCCGAGCGGGCAGACCGTCACTGTAGCGCAGGGCGACCGACGGTTTGCCCGTCTTGCGGAACGCGAGTATTTCGGGGTGCTCCTCCGCGTAAGCCGCGAGCTTGTCGCTGTCCCAGGTCACTGGCGGGGAGCGGTACGTCACTTTGATCGCTCCCGCGCCGACGCTCCGGCCGAGCGAGAGCACCAGTTCCCGCAGCTCCTGCTCCGCCTGCGCGGCCTCGGCACTGGCGGCCTGTATTTGCTCCGCGAACGCGGCGTCCACCTCGTCGAGTTGGTCGCGGATGGTGGCCAGCACGGCGGTCCGGGCGTCGCGGTATTCGGCGTCGAGCAACAGCGACTTCGCGCGGGCCGTCTGGAGCGCGTGCAGCCGGTCCGACACGAGGGCGGCAACGTCCCGCTCCCGCGCCACCTTGGCCCACGCCCGCTCGAAGTCGCTGGCCGGCTCACCCTCGCCCCGGGCGACCAGGACGAACTGCTCCTGGCTCGTCGTGGTGGGCCGAATCGCACCCGAAACAAGTGCCTCCATCCACCGGCCGTACTTGGTGAGCAGTTCGCGCTCGGCGGGTGTGAACGACTCCCCCGGCGGGACGAAGAAGTCGTGCCGGGCGAGGTACGCGGCGTGGTCTTCCGGGTGCAGCATGGTTCCGGTCCCGTGAACGTCGGCGATTCCGCCGGGCACCGTAGCACATCGGGTTTGCGACCACAACGACCGCGGGCGCTACAATAAGCCCCGTCTGCCCCACGGAGCCGCACGTGATTTTGAGCAGCCTCCGCGCCCGCGCCCGCATCCCGGAGCTGATGGACGATCCCGCCATCGACCCCGCCGAACACCGGCACGCGCTGGAGGGGTTGCGCCGGCTGAACCGGGCCAGCGACAGCGCCGGCGTGCTGTGGCCCGCTATCGCGGAACTGTCCGCCCGGCTCGGGCGACCGGTGAAGGTGCTGGACGTGGCGACCGGGAGCGGCGACGTGCCCCGCGGGCTGCTCCGGCGTGCGGAGCGAGCGGGCGTGGGGCTCGAAATGGCCGGGTGCGACATCAGCCCCACGGCACTCGACGAAGCCGCCCGACAGGCACCCGGCGTCCGGTTCTTCCAGCACGATGCGTTACACGCCCGGCTGCCGACGGGCTTCGACGTGGTGACGTGCTCGCTGTTCCTCCACCACCTGAGCGGGGACGAGGCGATCGCCTTACTGGCGAACATGGAAAACGCCGCCGAACACCTGGTGCTGGTGAACGATCTCGCCCGCTCGCGGTTTAACTACTGCGGTGTGTGGCTCGCGTGCCACCTGCTGACCCGGTCGCGGGTGGTGCGGTTCGACGGCCCGGCGTCGGTGCGGTCGGCGTTCACGCCCGCCGAGGCGCTCGCTCTGGCCCGCCGCGCCGGGCTGAGCGGCGCAACCGTGCGGGGCCGGTTCCCCGCCCGGTTCCTTCTGTCATGGAGTCGCCGGTGACGCACGACGCCGTTGTCATCGGGGCCGGTCCCGCCGGGGCGGTCGCGGCGCGCGAGCTGGCCCGGCGGGGCTGCTCCGTGCTGCTCGTCGACAAGGCACAGTTCCCGCGGCCGAAAGTGTGCGGGTGCTGTCTCAACGGGTCCGCGGTCGGCACGCTCCGGCGGCTCGGACTGGGGCACGTTCTGGACCGCGGGGTGCCGCTCCGAAACGTGCGCATCGGCGCCGGCCGGCGCGCCGCGGTCGTGAAACTGCCCGGCGGGGCGGCGCTGTCGCGAGAGTCCTTTGATGTCGCCCTGATTCGCGAGGCCGAGAAGGCGGGGGCACGGCTACGCGAAGGCGTTACCGCGAAACCCGGCCCCTTGGGCGAAGTGTATCTCGGGGCCGAGAGCGTCGGCACAAAGGTCACGATCGTTGCCTCGGGGCTGACGGGCAGCGACGCTCACCCCGAGCCGGGGGCGCGGATCGGCGCCGGGGTGGTGGTGCCCGCGAACGCAGCGCCCAGCTTCTTCGCCCCCGGCACCATTTTCATGGCCACCGGGAGCGGCGGGTACGTCGGGCTGGTGCGCGTCGAGGACGGGCGGTTGGACGTGGCCGCGGCGTTCGATGTGTCGTTCGTGAAGTCGCAGGGCGGGCTCGGCCCCGCCGCCGAGGCGGTGCTGGGCGCGGTCGGGTGGCCGGTCCCGCCCGGGCTAGCGGAACTCCCGTGGAAGGGCACACCGGCGCTCACCCGCCACCCGGAGCGATTGGCGGGCGAGCGGTGGTTCGCCATCGGCGACGCCGCCGGCTACGTGGAGCCGTTCACCGGTGAAGGCATGGCCTGGGCGGTCGCGTCCGCGGCGGCGGTCGCTCCCATCGCGGCACGCGGCGTGCTGCATTGGTCCCCTTCCCTGGTCCGCGAATGGGAAGCCACGCACCGGCGTGCCGTCGGTCGCCGACAGCACGTGTGCCGGATCGTATCGCGGGTGCTGCGGTCGCCGGCGCTGACGGCGACCGCGGTTCGTGCGCTGTGCGCGTTCCCGTTTCTGTCGCGCCCAGTCGTTCGCGGTCTGAACCGCCCTGCCCCGTGCCCCCACGGTACACCCGCATGAGCTTTGCGATTCACGGCCTCGGCACCGCGCACCCGCCCGACCCGATGACCGCGGCCCAGGGGCTCGGGCTCGCGCGCGCCCTCGCGGGGTCGGACGTGCGCACCTCCACCTGGCTCAACCCGATCTACGCGAACTCCGGAGTGACGCAGCGGTTCCAGGTGATCGGCGGACCGGTGGTGCGCGACGTGCTGAACGGCACCACTCACACGAACTCGCCTTTTCTCCCCACTACCGCTAACGACGGGGTCGGACCGACCACGGGTCAGCGGATGGCGATCTACGCCCGCGAGGCCGGCCCGCTCGCGCTGCGGGCGTCACAACGCGCGCTGGCAGAGTCGGGCTTCGCGCCGGAATCGATCACGCACCTGTTGACGGTGTCGTGTACTGGCTTCGCCGCGCCGGGCGTCGATTTCGCGCTCATGACCGGGCTGGGGCTGAAGCCGACGGTGGCGCGAACGCACGTCGGGTTCATGGGGTGCCACGGGGCTCTGAACGGGCTGCGCGTGGCGAACGCGTTCGCGACCGCCGACCCGGCCGCCCGCGTGCTCGTGTGCGCGGTGGAATTGAGTAGCCTGCATTACTACTACGGCAGCGCCGCGGACAAGCTGATTGCGAACGCGATCTTCGCGGACGGTGCGGCGGCGGTGGTCGGAGCGAGCGTGGGGGGAAGCTCTTTCCCACTGACGCTCGTCGCGTCCGGTTCTTGCCTGATCCCGGACTCGGCCGCCGACATGGGCTGGACGGTTGGCGATCACGGGTTCGAGATGTCCCTGTCGCGGCGCGTCCCGGGGCAGATTGCGGCGCACCTGCGGCCGTGGCTCGAAGCGTGGCTGGCCGACAACGGGCTCGCGCTCGCGGACGTCAGGAGTTGGGCGGTCCACCCGGGCGGGCCGAAGATCGTCAGCGCCGTCGGCGAGTGCCTGGGGCTGTCGGCCGAGGCGCTCGCGCCGTCGCTCGGCGTGTTCGCGTCGAACGGCAACATGTCCAGCCCGACCGTGCTGTTCATCCTCGAAAAGCTGCGCGCGGCCGGCGCCCCGCGGCCCTGCGTCGCGCTCGGGTTCGGCCCCGGGCTGGTAGCCGAAGCAGCACTGTTCGTGTAGCAGTGTTTGACCGGATCGACCGGATGAAAGAACGCACTACCGGCGTCTGAAATCTCCAGACCGCGCCGCGGAATGAAGCCCTCTCGGGGGCGTTGTCCGCCCAGGGCGAGGGCCATGCGGCGCTTAATCGCGATGGGCGAAGGCCGTTTTTGACAGGATCGACAGGATAAACAGGATTTAAAACTGATCTGTCTTCATCCCCCCTATGTTCTGCACTGGGGCGGAACGCACTAAGCGGATAAACAGGATTTAAAACTGATCTGTCTTCATCCTGTTTATCCTGTCGATCCTGTCAAAAACTGCCTTCAGATTTGAGGCGCGCATACCACGTCGTTACGATCCGCCTGAAAAACGCTGACGGGTCTCGGCATCAGCCCGCGTACCCGATCGCGCTCAGCAAATCGGCGGTCAACACGAACGTGCGCTTCGGGATCGTTTCCAGCCGGAACCGCGCAATTAAATCACGCGCACGCACCGGCTCCGGCCGGTCGAGCCAGCCGCACGACCACCCCAGCAACCCGAGCAGAGCCTCCGGTTTAACGCCGGCGGAACGCAGCGCCGCGAGCCGCGTGTCGCCGTGGCGCTTGGCGAGCCGTCGGCCGTCCGCACCCACCACCAGCGGGACGTGCGCGAACGCCGGCGGGGCCAGCCCCAGCGCGCGATACAGCAGGAGTTGCCGCGGCGTGGACGGGATGAGGTCGTCGCCGCGCACCACTTCCGTCACGCCCATCGCGGCGTCGTCCACCACGACCGCGAGCTGATAAGCCGGCGTGCCGGCGCTTTTCCACACCACGAAATCGCCGCCCGCGTGCTTCAAATCGATCTGCTGCTCGCCCGCAAACAGGTCGGTGAACGCCGGGCTGTCGGCGACGCGAAACCGCCATGCGAACGGTTTGCCGTCACGCTGGAGTACGACCGCGTCCGCCGCAGAACGGTGCGCGCACGTGCCGGGGTAGGTGACTTCTTCCCCGGCATGTGGGGCGCTGGCCGCCGACGCGATGTCGCTGCGCGTGCAGGTACACGGGTAAATCTGTTCGGCCTGCTTCAGGGTTTCGAGGGCGGCTTCGTAGAGCGGGAGTCGCGTCGTCTGGGTGACAACTTCACCGTCCCAGTCGAGCCCGAGCCAGCGGAGGTCGTCGAGCGCCTGCTCCGCCGCGCCGGGCTTGATCCGCGGCGAGTCGATGTCCTCGATGCGGACCCGAACGGTTCCGCCGCCGGCCCGCGCCGCGAGCCACGCGACCAGGTACGTGCGGGCGTTCCCGACGTGCTGCGCGCCGGTCGGCGAGGGGGCCAGTCGGCCGGTGAGTGCGGTTGACATGCGCTCATCATAGCCGCCGTTGGGGTTGTGCGTTCGGTCCCGCAACGGCATGATCCGGCGCGGTTCGCCACTTCCCCCAGGAGGCGTCCATGTCGGGTCGAAGAACGTCCACGCTCACACTCGCGGTCGCGCTGCTCGTCGGAGCGGCCGGCGGCGCGGCGGCCCAGGAGCCGTTTCAAACGCCCCTTAACAGCGGGACCACGAACGGCGAAGGCACGGTCGTGCGCGCCGGGGACAGTGGCGTTTACCAGAGCGGTAATTACGGCTTCTTCATTCAAGCACGGGCAATCACTCCGGCTTGCAAGGATCTGTCGCGGGTCACGAAGGGCGGCTTCGGCTCGTACTGCGCGAGCCAGTTTCAGGTGAAACATGAGGACGGACTGTCGGGGGCAGTGACGCCAGCCCCGGGGAACGTTCCGAACGCACGCGCCACCAGGGGTTTGCAGTTCGGGTCGGTGCCCGGCGCAACCTCCGAACGCGCCCAGCCCAAGTTCCGGCACGTGGGCGGTCTGGTCGCTGGCGCCATTGCGGAGCGGGAGCAATGGGTGCCGCACGAAGACGCGGCTCAGAAATGGGGCGCCCGGCTTTCGATCGGCTGGGGTGGGACAACCGTTTTCTCCGCCGCAGCGCCCCTGGACGACATCGCGCAGGTGACCCAACCGGTCGTTCCAAGCCTCGCGCAAATCACGACCGGCGGTTTCGGCTCGTACTGCGCGTGCCTGCTCCCCCAACTTGATCGAGACGTCTCCCTGAGCTCCGGGGCGATTATTTTCAGCGGGTCAGTCAATACCGATTCCGACTCGCTCTCCTTGCTGTGGTCAGGCGCAACCAACGAGACTCTGCGTCAGGCCACGAAGGGCGGCTTCGGCTCGTACTGCGCGCCGTTGCTGCCGCGGGCCTACGTACCGGAGAGCCCGTACGTGCGTGTAGTTCGCGAGGCCGCTCCGGGAACGCACTTTATAGCGGCCGACGACGTGCGTGTGGCGACCCGGCAAGCGACCGGAAACGCACTGGTGTTCTCGCAGGCCGTCGCCGATCATCCGCCACCGAGCCCCACTTCCGAGCCCCGGCAAGTGTTCAACTTCGTCACCGGGCTATTCGGCAGCCCGCGGGACGCAACTCCGTCAGAAAGAACGTCTGACAAGACGGCCACGGCCTCCGTTCCGGCCGAAGTGGTGCCCACGTTCCGGCCGCTTCCACCGGCGCCGCCCGGCGTGATTCGCACCGTTGAGGCCGTCGAAGACGCGGTGATGACGCCGCCGACGTGCCCCCCGTGCCCGCTGCCGAAGGTCACACCGAATCCGCTGCTCGGGACGTGGTACCACGAAGCGCCGACGCTCGGGGTCGTGACCGCCCTGACCTTCGCGCACGACGAACTGAAAATGAGCGTGGCCCACCAGTTCAACGGGCACGTCCTGACGGTCAACGTCACCGCGCACTACACCCTCACGCCAGACGGGCTCGTCTACGGGGCCGTGACCGGCGCGGACGTGGGCATCAAAGCCGACCCGAAAGCGGAGTCACCGGCCGGTGAGTTGGCCAAAGCGGCGTTGATCTCCCAAATGGTCGTGGACGCCCCCTTTTCCTGTCGGACCAAAGCCACTTCCGCCGGACTGATGGTGAGCGGCGTCAAGTTCGGTCTGAAGCTGGAAGCGGACGAGAACGAACAACTTCAGATGGCGTTCGGCGGGCTGTTCAAGTGCGCGAAGGACGGGCAGGCTCCGCCGCAGCCGGTCGCCATCAAGACCAAGGCCGCCGGCAAGTGTGACTGCGGCTTTAATCCGAACGACTACGCGGATCTCAAACCGAAAGCTCAGCCGATCGAGTCCACCGGTGGTGCTACGTCGCGGCCCGCTCCCGTTACGCCAAGCGCCGGCACCGAGTCGTTCGGGCCGCCGTTCCTGACGAAGATTAAGGGCCTGGACCCGTACAGCCCGCAAGCGGTTCCGGCTGTTCCGCCTCCCGCGCCGGCGCGCCAGCCGGGGGTCTCGGAAGACAGCACCAAGCAGATGGCGCTGGAGGCGTTCGGCCAACTGCTCCAACAAAGCGGCGTGGTGCGCCCGGCCACAAGCGGGATGACGCTGCCTTCCGGACGGTATGAACCTTACCCTCAGTACTTTCCGCCGGACCCGGTCCCCCCGCTGCCGCGCGAGTTGGCGAACGAAGGCGCGGTGCGGCCCGCGACGGCGATCGATCCGTGCGCCGTCGAGCGTTTCAACTCCGTTGCCAAGCAGGCTACTTTAGCCCAGTTCGGTACTCCGAATTCGATCCTCAGCACGTGGTACCACGAGGTGCCGGCACACGGGGCCGTGATCGCCATGACGTTCACGCGCGACGAGTTGCAAACGCGCCTGACCCTCAGCGTCGAAGGGAACGTCCTCACGGTCGCCACGACCGCACGCTATACGTTCACGCCGGATGGGCAGGTGTTCGGCGTCGTCACCGGCGTTGATGTGGAGATGAAGGGCGGTAAGGCTGAAAAAACCGTCTCACACCTGCGCGGCGAACTGCAGGTGATGACACAAACTCTGCTGGGCGCACCGTTCGCGTTCCGCGCAAACGTCACCTCAATCGGGCTAACGGTGGAGGGCGCGAAGTGCGGGCTTAGCGCGGGGAAGAAAGAGGCCGATGTTGTAGGGGACGTGTTCAATGGCCAATTCAAGAAGGCCAATGGTGCCAACATTCCTCAGCCCACCGAACCCAAAATGAGCGGGTTCGTACCCGAGGCCGCAGTTGGTTCCACGACTCCCCCGAGTGGGCCGACTCGTCACGTGCGCCCTGGTATCGAGGTGGTTGCCGGTGAAGTTGGGGGGGGTGCCATCGACCAATCGTACCGTTATATAGAAGGCCCGACGACGATCCCTTACGTAGAAGGCCCGAACGGTGAGATAGTCACGGGCGCGCGCGGGGTGACGGTGCCCTCCGGACGGTGTGAACCTTGCCCGCAGAACGCCGTTCCCTTCGACTACGTTGCCACACAGGCCACGTTAGCCCCGCTGGCGGCACCGAAGGTCGGGACGTGGTACCGCATCGCCACACAGGGCACGGTCGCCCCGCTAGCGGCACCAAAGGGCGCGCCGGTCGGGACGTGGTACCGCGACATTGCCGGTAAGCAGTGCGTGGTGAAGGTGACCCCGGATCACCTCACCCTCACCGTCCACGACGCGCAAGAGGTGGACGGCAAGGTTTCGACCGCCAGCCTCGTCATCACGGCCGATTACCACCTCACCCGCGACGGGATCACCGCGCTGGGGCTCATCACGAGCGTGGACGTGAACTTCGAGGGCGACTTCCCGGCCGACGACTCGAAGCCGTTCTTCGAGATGCTCGGCGACCTGCAAAAGTCGCTCGAAGACAAGCCGCTGGCGCTGACGTTCCGCACCTACGGCGACTCGCTGGTGATCGGGAACGTGCGGATGCCGTCGGCGTCGGACCGGCTCGACGCGCAGCCGGCCGGGTACATGGCCGGACGGTATAAGGCCGCCGGGGACAAGCTGCCGAAACCGAAGCCGACCAAGATGCCGGCGGAGCCGAGAGCGTTCGTGCCGAACGGCCCGCCGCCGGGGTTGCCGGTCGGGGGCAACCCGGGTTCCTCGCTCGGGCAACCGCTCGGCGCCCCCGGAGGGTTCTTACCGCCGCCAGGAAATGCGCCCCCGGCCATCGGACCAACGTACCCCCCACCGCTCCCGTCGTCGAACAGCGACCTGCTCCCACCGCAGCAGATCCCGTCGGCCCCGCCCGCGCGGGTCGTGCCGTCGGGCGGTGAGGATTCGTGGGTGCCGCCGATGGCCCAGCCAGCCAAACCCGGGCCGGTGCGGCCGGTGATCGAGGGGGAAGAATCGAGAACAAAGGGGACGTTTAACCCGAATATTAGCGGGCTGTTGTTCCGGTCGGAAAGTGGTGACCTCCACCAGATCCAGAACGAGTGGCGCCGGTTCTGGTTCGACGACCGGCCGAGCGAGCCGACGCCGGAACGAATTCACGGCGGCATCTACTGATCGGTTTTCGGCGCATGATCTTGTCGGTACGCGTGCGGGGGCGGTGAGGGGCAACAAGTCCCCTCACCGCCCCCGCACGCGTACCGGCCCGGCTGCTGAGCATGGTAGACGACAAATGAAGATTCCGTGAGAGGCTGCTACCGCACTGCAATTCCGGCCGAATCGCACGCATATTAAACTGACTTTCACCTTCCGGAGGACGGCCCCATGCTGAACTGGATCAGGCGACGGCTCGCCAAGTCCGCTGCGTCCGCCGTCTTGACCGATCCGGCGCCGATGGACATCCTCCACGACAAGATCGCGGCCCGTGCGGCGGAAATCTGGGACCGAAAGGGACGCCCGCACGGTCAGGACGTACAGAACTGGATGGAGGCCGAGGCCGAACTGCGGGCCGAGTTCGCCGCCCATCCAACCCCCGAACCGTTGCCGCGAAAGCCCCGATGACGCTCGCGTTCCGCCACCGCCCGGCCCCCCCATCCCCGCTGAGCCGGTGGGACGGCCGGTGGAAGCTCGCCGCCGTCCTGCTCACCGTGGCCGCAATCGCCGCGCTCGATCGATTGGCTCCCGCTGCTGCGGCGTTGGGGCTGGGGTTGGGTTTGCTCGCACTGGCCCGGCTCCCGGGCTCCTGGGTCCGCCCCCGGTTACTCGTTTTCGCAGCCTCTGCCCTTCCCTTCCTCCTCGTTCTGCCGTTCACCCTGGACGGCGCCGGCTGGGATGTCGGCCCGGTCCACGTCTCCGAGCGCGGGCTGCTCGTCGGGCTCGCGGTGCTGTGCCGAGGGCTCGCGATCGGCAGCCTCGCACTTCTCCTGGTGGGCACCGCGCCGCTCCACCACACACTCGCCGCCGCGCACAAACTCAAAATGCCGGGGCTACTGGTTCAGCTCACGGTCCTGGCGTACCGCTACACCTTCTTGCTGGCGGACGAGTTGCGCCGGCTGCGGGTGGCGATGCGCACCCGCGGGTTCCGCGTGAGCGCCGACCGCCACGGCTACCGCACACTCGGGCACGCGACCGGGGCGCTGCTCGTGCGCGGGGCCGATCGCGCCGACCACGTGGCCGCCGCGATGCGGTGCCGCGGGTTCGACGGCACATTTCACACACTTTTAGGATTTCGTACTACCGCCAGCGATATCATCTCCTTTGCGGCCCTCGTCGCCGCGGCCGTCGCCCTTGTGCTGTGGGACCGCGCTTAATGCGGAACGCGGAACTCGCTACCCGTACCGAAACGATCGAACGCCCCGCCGGCTCGGCTCCCCGCGCTCTGCCCCCCGCGCTCCGCGCGTCCGCACTGTCACACCGATACGCGGACGGCCGCCCGGCACTCGAAGGCGTCTCGTTCGATCTGGAGCCCGGGGCGTGCGTGGCCATCGTCGGGCCGAACGGCGCCGGCAAGACGACGCTGTTCCTGCGGCTGTGCGGCGTGCTGAACGGCAAACCGGGACAGGCGTCCGTCGGCGGGCTCGACCCCGCGGTCCCGGAACACCGGAAGAAGCTGCCGGAGGTGGTCGGGGTGGTGTTCCAGAACCCCGACGACCAGCTTTTCAGCCCCACAGTCGCCGAGGACGTGGCGTTCGGCCCGCTAAACATGGGCCACCCGCCCGGGGAGGTGCGGGCGCGGGTGGCGGACGCGCTCGGCGCGGTCGGACTGTCCGGGGCCGGTGAGCGGGTGCCGTTCCAGCTTTCCGGCGGGGAGAAGCGCCGGGCCGCGCTCGCCGGTGTGCTCGCGATGCGCCCAGCGGTGCTGCTGCTCGACGAGCCGAGCATGTTCCTCGACCCGCGCAGCCGGCGCGAGCTGATCGGGCTGGTACGCGATCTGCCGGGCACGAAGCTCATCGCCACCCACGACCTCGACCTCGTTCTGGACACCTGCCCGCGGGTGCTGGTGCTGGACGCCGGCCGGATCGCGGCCGACGGCCCCGCCGAAAAGCTCCTGGCGGACCCGGAGCTGATGGAGCGGCACGGGCTGGAGGTGCCCCACCGGCTCCGCTGAGCGGCCCGGATTTCGGGAATCTGGCGACCGGTTCTGCATCATATATTGAACGGACCGTCGGTTCCGCCATTCACCCCGTGCGCCACACCATGCCTTCCACCCTGCTCGCCGAACCGCCGCTGAACCCCGTTCACGAGGTCTTTCACGTCGATCGCGTCCTGCGGCCGAGCGAAACCGGGCCGCAGCGCAAGCACAAGATCATTGCGGTGCTGCCCGCCTACAACGCGGAACAGACGCTCGCGGCCACGATCGCCGATTTCCCGGCGGGGTGCGTCGACGAAATCCTGCTCGTGGACGACGGGAGCAAGGACAACACCGTCGCCATCGCCCGCGAGATGGGGCTGACGGTCATCGTCCACGAGAAGAACACGGGCTACGGCGGCAACCAGAAAACGTGCTACAAGTACTGCCTGGACAACGGCGCCGACGTGGTGGTGATGATCCACCCGGACTACCAGTACGACGCCCGGGTGATCCCGCACGCCGTCGGGATGATCGAACTCGGCATCTGCGACGTGATCCTCGGGAACCGCGTCCGCAGCCGGGCCGAGGCGCTGAAGTGCGGGATGCCGTGGTGGAAGTACGTCAGCAACCGCGGGCTGACCGCGTTCGAGAACCTCTTCCTAGGGCAGAACCTGGGTGAGTTCCATTCGGGCTTCCGGGTGTACCGCCGCAACGTGTTGGAAACGATCCCGTTCGAGCGGAACAGTAACGACTTCGTGTTCGACACGCAGTTCCTGGTTCAGGCGGTCCACTTCGGGTTCCGCCTCGGCGACATCCCCGTTCCCGTCCGCTACTTCGACGAGGCGAGCCAGATCAACTTCCGTCGCAGCACGAAGTACGGCCTCCAGACGCTCACCGCCGTGGGCCGCTTCTGGCTCAACAAGTTCGGCTGGAAGAGCGACCTGTTCCGGCCGAAATAGTGCCCCGTGCGCGGCCCTTGATTCGTGCCGTGCTTGGGCCCGGCGCGAACGACGGTAACGCACCGGTACGGCGCCCGCGCCGGCACTCACCGCGCGCGCAAATCCGGGGTGCCGTTGGCGGCTTCTCGGAAGAACGTCTCCACACCCGGTCCGGCTCCCAGGCTCGGGCGCGGTCCAGGGCCGCCGCCCGGTGCCCGGCGCAAAATGCCGGGTCGTCCCACAGACGTTCGATCGCGAACACCCATCCCTCGACCTCCTCTGCGGTGGGTGCCTCGGTGAACCGTTCCGGACGCGGGAGCGTGTTCGGGGCCGCGGGCCTCTTCGCACGGGTCGGTATCGGGAGCAACTGGCATCGCGGGCATTTTTCCACCTTTCATTCCGCTCGCAACCACTCCGAACGGCCTCTGCCGCCTTATACCTGCATCGAGAAAATCGGGCACAAGTATTGGAAAGGAAACCGGTTGCGGCAATCAACCCGGGCTGTCATGGGGTCGACCCCACTCGCTCGGGGCGCCGCGATCGTGGAATCGGGCGCGATTCGTGGGTAGCGAACGCTCCAGCGGTTTGGCAGCGAATTGCCAGCGGGCCGGTAGCGGATGTCCCGTTGCTGCCCCTGTCCGTTACTCCCGGCTTCACGCGGTGTTCTTGTTCCGGCGGCAGGAATACAGCAAACCACCTGCAGCGTCGCTTCTGTTGACGAGCCGCGACCGCCCGGGAGCGCGGTCACGGCTCGTCAGGAAGGCGGACGTGCTACCGGGTCCGCGCGTCCGCCGATCCGCGCACGAGAACTCCCACAATAGCCAGATGGCACGGAGCGACCTGTGGGCGCGTACCGCCGGTGCGGTCGCCGCCCCCGGATGAAACGAGCGACGATGATGTGCGCGGCGTTCGGTATGGCGGGCCGCGCCCGAGCACGTGCCCCGGCGCGGCCCGCCATACCGAACGGAACGAAGATCGCTGGAATGCGGGTTAAATGCCCGAACTGCCGGACCCGCCGGAGCCGGCCCACCACATGCCCGCGTCCAGGTCCAGGTACTGCTGGTTGGCCGAAAGGCTGAACACGGCGCTGCGCCCGGTGGTGGTGTCGGCGTCGCTGTCGAGGGCGTCGTTACCGCCCTGGTCCTTGGGGCTGAACGTGTACCCGCCAGACGGGTGGAAGGTGCGAGCGGTGATGCGTGGGCTAAGGCCGGGCTTGGCTGCCTCTTGTAAGTGGTTGACGTAGCGATACTATTGTTGCGTCTAAAATTGAACAGCTATCTGTCTGCTGCCTTTTTAAATGCCATTCGCTCTCGTTCTGCCCCATCGCCCCCCCCACAAAACGGTCACGAGCTCAGTCTCGGAGATGGCTTCGATGGTAACCTCTCGTGTGCTGGCGACATCGCCCTCTTCGATACCGCCGCTGGTTAGTCGCAAGGTGGCATCTGACACTTTGTAGGTTCCAACGATGACGTGCGTCCGCCCCAGCGTATTGCTGCGAATGATTAGCTTGTCGGGCAACGAAAACTCGATAGATATGTCGGTATGCTCCTGGCAGTCTACGTTATTGATTGCAACTGCCTTCCACGTTCCAACGAGCAAGTCCTGTGTCGCTCTCGCTGCTGGCGGTGAAAAGTCCTTGTCCTTATCGCGTTCTCGCTGACCAAAAAAGTACCACGTCCCAGCGCACAAGAAAGTACAAGTCGCGACTAACGCAAGCAGTCGAAGTCGAGTGCCCATACTGTTTCCGTGATGGGCAGATGTAGAAAATGAATGCGGTAAAGGTACGCACATCCTAATATGCACCAGCTAGACTGACGACAGAAAGTACACGTCGATTGCTTGACCTCATGACTTGCGGCCTGCGATGAAGCCCCTGTAGACGTTCGCCCGAACTCCCGACGCGGGGTTGACCGGTGACTCACATGGCCGCGAGGTGTGTCACACCGCATCTTGAGGGAAGGCTCATTTCTTTCGGATGTACTCATACCTTGAGCGACCCCCGTCAACACGAGATGCGGTAACCAACTTCTCTTTAGTGATCTCTTCCGCCAGCAAGCTGTAAAATTTATTGTCATTTGTATATTTTAGCGAAACCACCTTGCCACTCACCTCGTATGTACCCTGCTGCTGCCTGATGCCATATTTTGCGTCATTTGTTTCAAATTCAAATGTTCCATTTTTGTTGAATCTTACAGTAACAGTTACAAGTTTTGGCACCGCTGGATTGCTTGTTTTGACAGCCTGCCACTCACCAACAAGCAGTTCATGCGTCGATGGCTTCTCGCGCGGCGGAGGCGCCAGCGGGCGCCCGTCGCCCACTCGTTTCTGATCCTGAGCGACAACCGCCCCCCAGCTACTCATCATCGGAACAGCATCGGCCACAAAAACGATAAGAGAGAATGTGAGCGATGCAAGCCGGGCAGGAAGTCGCGTTTTCACAACTAGATACTCCTGAAAATCAAACAAGCGCACCTATTGCCTTGAGAGGTGTGAATGGTAACTATCTTTATCTCGGCTTGCAAACAAATTCTACGAATTTGCCGATCAACAGGATTGCTGGCGGCTTGCGCGAACATCGCAGCCTGCATTTGCAGGCACTCGCTACGCACCGGCCGGCAACGCGTCGTGAGCTCACCCCTCGAAGCACTCGGCGCCAAGACTGCCCAGGCGAGCAAGGGAAAATCAATTACTCCTCCAAAAAGACAACGTTCGCGATTGTCTCACTCCCCTTCCAGGACACGTCGCCATCTCTTTGGGCTGTGAATTCGCCGCACGCCGAGTGTAGTTAAAATCTCCTTGTCGTTTATTTCTTCAATATTCATGTAGCGAGTTCGTATCGGGTTGCCGTCGTCATCAACCGGCGAAGTTATTGATAGAACCGTATCGCTGATCAGATACAATCCACTGACATCTGCCACCCTGCCGTTTTTGCAATCAACATGAATATCAATCAGGACATTCTCATGAAATTTGAAATATACATTCCAGTCATCTTGTATCTTTCGGCCATTTTCCTCAACCACTCGCCATTTCCCAATTATCATCTCCGCCACGGTCTTCTTCATTCGCGGCGGCGGCGCGGTGGGCAGCCCGCTCGCAGTCTCCTTCTCCGCGAGCGCGCCGACCTCGCTCGGCGGCACCTCAAGGGGAGCTGAGCAGCTAAATGCAAATAAGGTCACAGCCACGACTGGCAGAGCCGTAGCCGTTCACAGGTGAGACATCGGCATATCAGCGAATTGATATGCCGACGCCGTGCGGGAATTCGGATTAGGCCGGGAGCAGTGTCGGTGCCGGCTCGCCATTGCGGTGTGAGCGGATGGCGTCGGTGAGGAATGCCAAGGCGTTGCGGTTCTGCCGGCGGCACGAGGCGAGGACCGTCAAGATGCGTTCCACGAATCGGCTCCCGCGTTCGCTGTCGGTCCCGAAGCTGGTCTTGCGCCAGCACACCGCGTGGCGCACTTCGCGCTCGGCCGCGTTGTTGGTCGGTTCCACACCGACGACCCGCGCGAACGTCCACAACGACGCCTCGACGGCCAACAGGTCGCCGCAGGTGGCGGCGGTCTTGGCGCAGCTGCACGCGGCCCCGGTCCGCAGGTGCTCGCCGACCTGGTGACGCAATTCGGGGACGTAGCTGGATCGGAATGTGGACCGCGCGAGGGTTCCGCCCCGAACCCGATACCAGTGCTCGAACAGGGCGTTCGAACTCGCCAACAGAGCCGCACCGATCGCCATCCCGGAACCGCCGCGGTCGATCATCGCCTGGAAATCGCGACGCAGGTGCGCCCAGCACAGCTGGCGCTTGTGCTTAGTACTACTCCGTTAGAGGCACGAATCGTCTCAAGCGATTCGTGCCTCTAACGTTGCATGAAGACCTATACTCCTACTCTCGATCCTGCGGTCCTCGACCGGCTCCGTGAGTACGCGGCCCTGTTCGCGGATGAGTTCCCCCAGGCCAAGCCCGCTGCGTGGGCGGGCGTCTACCTCCAAGGGTTGCTGTTGGATGGGGAGCGCAAATCGATCGAACCGCTCTCCCACCGGGTGCGGCTGCCCGAGGGGCTCACCTCGAAGGATCCCGAGCAGGCGCTCCAACAGTTCGTCAACCAAAGCCCTTGGGATGACAAGGCCGTGCTCCGGCGCTACCGCGCGCACCTCGCCCCGACGTTCGCCAGCCCCGAAGGCATTTTCCTCTTCGACGACGTGTCCTTCCCCAAACAGGGGACGCACTCCGTCGGGGTCCAGCGGCAGTACTGCGGGGCGTTGGGCAAGAAGGCCAACTGCCAGGTCGCCGTCAGCGCCCACTATGTCGGCCCCAAAGGTCACTACCCTCTGGACGTCCGCCTGTACCTGCCGGACGCGTGGCTCAAGGACGGCAAGCGACTCAACAAGGTGGGCATTCCCAAGGACCAGCGGCGGTCCGTGACCAAACCGGAGATCGCTCTGGAATTGCTGGACCGGGTTCGGGCCGAGGGCTTGCCCGGTCGCTTCGTCGTGGCCGATGCCGGGTACGGTGTTTCGGGTCCGTTTCGCGCCGGGTTGGAGCAACGTGGGCTGACGTACATCGTCGGCGTGAACGGGGACTTCGTGGTGTTCACGGAACAACCGACGTGGGATCGGCCCACGGCCGGCCCATCCGGGCCGGGCCGGCCCCGGACGCGACCCCAGTTGGCCCCGAACAGTCCCCGACCCGTGACCTTGAGTGAACTGGCCGCGCGCACGCGGCGGCACCGGGTGGGCTGGCGCGAGGGCACGAAGGGGACGTTGTCCGAGCACTTCGCGTGGGTCCGGGTGTGGCCGGCCCACGGGTGGAAGACGGGCGAGTGTGCGGACGAGAAGCCGTTGTGGGTGTTGGTCGAGAAGCAAGGCGAGGATGGTCCGTTGAAGTTCGCATTCTCGAACCGACCGGCGGGCACGAGTCGGATCGCGGCGGTGCGGCTGTGGAAGAGCCGGTGGCCGGTGGAACAGGGGTACCAGCAATTGAAGGAGGAGTTGGGGTTGGACCACTTCGAGGGCCGGTCGTGGCGCGGGTTCCACCACCACGCGGCCATGACCCTGTTGGCGTACGGGTTCCTGTTGCTCGAGAGAGACCGGCTCGGGGCCGAACGGGATCGGGCCAACCGCACCCGCCCGGAGCGGGTAAAAAAGGGGGCGCCGAACCGCCCCTGACCTTGCCCGGCGTCCGCCGCGCGTTGCAACACCTGCTCCGCCCGTGGGCCCAGCCGGACTGTGTCCACTGCCGGGCACAGCACTTACATCCGATTCAAATCTAACGGAGTAGTATTAGAAAGGTGCGCGTACACCGGATACCGGTCGGTCGTGTGGACGGCCGCCGAGCCCGCTCGCAGGTCCTCGAAGGCGCTTCGGCCCCGGGTGTTGCGGATCAGGAAGGCCACCACGAACGTGGTCACGGCCACCCACAACCAGGCCCGCTGGCTCCCTTGGGTCCAGCCGGTCTCGTCCACGTTGGCCGGTTGCCCGCGGGCGTAGATCAGGGCGCCCGCGGCCACCGGCTTCAACGCCTCCGCGGTGCGGTGCTGGAGCTTGCACACCATCGCCGGGCTCAGGGGCAGGGCGAACAGGTCGGCGAACAATTGGCTCGTGCCGCGCTTGCCCAGGCGGCACGAGCCGGTGAGCATCGCGGCCACCGCCTGAGCCCGGGGCCCATATCCGGTCGCCGCCTCGGCCGGCACCGCCGCCACGGTCGTCGTGCCGCAGTGCGGGCACCGGAGCCGGTGGCACCGATACTCGGTGACGTGAGGCGTGATGACCGGGATCTCGTGGACCCGATGAACGGCCGGTTGCGGGTCGTCCCCGGTCAACGGGTGCGCACAGCCCCGGCACGTGGTCGGCTGGAGGGCCCGGATCTCATCGGCCGGCAGCAGGGTGCGTTCCGCCTTGGGGTGCCCCGGTTGGCCCCCGCGACGCTTGCCCGAGGGCGGCTTGGGCGGGGCCGGTTTCACGTGCGGGGCGTCGGACGAAGGGGGCTTGGACGAGTTGGTGGAGTTCTGGTTGAGACGGGCCTCGAGTTCCGCGACGCGGGTGGTGAGCCCGGTCACCTGGGCGGTGAGCTCGGCAATCGTGGCCTCCAGAATGCGGATATACGCCACGACCTGTGGGGGCAGGTCGCTCGGGAGTTCCGGCGGTTGAGGGACAGGCGTCATCGCGTCCGTTCAATTACGGAAGACGGGTACTTGAGGCAACCACTCACGGACCTCATGCAAAAAGCCCTGAAAAACGCAGGGCCAGTCTCCTGTGAACGGTTACGGCAGAGCCAGTCGTCGCGCGCTCATGGCAGCTCCCCAAGGGTAGGTCCAGTGTCATCACATTGATTCATTGAACGATTGAGCAAGGGCCGACACCGCCAACGTTAAACAATTTGCCGCGTATAGTCAATTAAAAATCAACCGCCCGTTCACAATTGTCGATCGCAAGCAAAGCGTGAGCAAGGCCACGGAGACAATTCTGTCACCACGCGAGCGTCACTTTGCGGTGATCTTGAAGCGGCCCGCGCCCTGGACCCGGACTTCCGAGGCCCCGACCGTTTGGACATCGCCACCGTTCCACCAGAGCGTGCCCTGGACCTTCAGCGTGCTGCTGCTCAGGATGCGCCGGCCCGTGTTCCAGACTTCGAGCTGCGCGTCGGGCGCGATCGTGAGGCTGGCGGCGGCGATCGTGCCGCACCGCCAACTGCCCTTGGCGCCGGTACCCAGCACCCGCGCCCCGTCCGCCAGGGTGCCTCCCCACTGGTCGAAGGTGGTCGTTACGGTCAGCGTGTGCGTCAGCGCGACGCGGGCCGTGGACGTGCCTCCCAGCTTCAGCCCTTCCCTTTCCATCATCGCGAAACGGACCATCGGCGTCACTATTCACAACGATCGCCGCCGGAACAGTATAGTGGACCCCGAAAACTGGACCGCCGGTTAAGCTATACCGGAGGCCCAGGAAAGGGGAACCCATGGCGGGCAAGCGGAAGAGTCACTCGGCGGCGTTCAAGGCCCAGGTCGCGCTGGCGGCCCTCAAGGGCGACAAGACCATCAACGAACTGGCGAGTCAGCACGGCGTCCACCCGACCCTGATTCATGGGTGGAAGAAGCAGTTGCTCACCGGGGCCGAGGCCGTGTTCGCCTCGGGGGCGAAGGGCACCGGCCCCCCGGAAGACAAGACGACCGAGTTGTACGAGCAGATCGGCCGCCTCAAGGTGGAACTCGACTGGGTGAAAAAAAAATCGGCCGCCCTCGGCTGAGGCCAAGCGTGCCCGGATCGAGGCCGAGCACCCGGAGCTGAGCGTCCGGCGCCAGTGCGAGCTGATCGGATTGAACCGCTCGACGGTGTACTACGAGCCGACCCCGGAGAGCGCGGAGAACCTGACGCTGATGCGGTTGATCGACGAGCAGTACACGACGTGCCCGTTCTACGGGAGCCGGCGCCTGGCCGCGTGGCTGGGCACCCAGGGCCACGAGGTGAACCGCAAGCGGGTGCAGCGGCTGTTGCGGATCATGGGGTTGGAGGCCCTGTACCCCAAGCCCAAGCTGTCGGTCGGGTCCGGGCACAAGGTGTACCCGTACCTGTTGCGGGGCGTGGCCATCGACCGGGTCCATCAGGTGTGGAGCACGGACATCACGTACATCCCGATGCCCACCGGGTTCATGTACCTGGCCGCAACGATGGACTGGTTCAGCCGGTACGTGGTGGCCTGGCGACTGTCCAACACGTTGGACGGGTCATTCTGCCAGGACATGCTGGAGGAGGCCTTGGGCCGGGGCAAGCCGGAGGTGTTCAACACGGACCAGGGAGTCCAGTTCACGGCCGCCGCGTGGGTCGGGCGATTGGAGCGGGCCGGGGTCGCGGTGAGCATGGACGGGCGGGGCCGGTGCCTGGACAACGTGTTCGTGGAGCGCCTGTGGCGGAGCGTCAAGTACGAGGACGTGTACCTCAAGGGTTACGAGTCGGTGCCGGCCCTGGAGAGTGGGCTCCGGGCGTACTTCGGGTTCTACAACACCGAGCGGTTACACCAGTCCCTGGACTACCGCACCCCGGCTCAGGTGTATGGCGTCGGAGCCACGAAGGCCCCGACGAAACAGTAGCGAAGGATAGCAACTTTTTGGTCTAGACAATGGGGTCCACTGTACAGCTTAATCTTCGAGCTGCTCAAGACCGGAAAATTTGACCAAACGGATCATGGGGGATACCAAGTGGCTAGAGTAAAATCATTCGAAACACTACATAGATTCGTCAATTCTTCTGAACTTTCCAGACAAGGACGGTTGTGTCCTCTGAAGCCGTCGCCAACAGAGAGGAGTCAGCACTGAACGCCATTTCAAGAACTCGCGCCCCGTGCCCCCTCAAGGTGGTAACGAGCTTATACGACGGTATCGCATACAGACGAATCACCGGCACGTTCTTCTCCATCCCGCCGACCGCCATCCTCCGCCGATCAGGGCTAAGCAGGAGCGGGCTTGGCGAACTGGCCCCGCCAGTAATCGCCCCCCTAACCGCCCGGTCACCAGTATCAGCCTCAAACTCACTCACTGTGTATCCACCATCCGACGCATTGTGGAATAGAAGAATCGTCCACCCGTTCCCCAGCACGTGCAGCCCGTCATATGGCCACGGCTGGAGCCCATCTACCGTATTCTCAGATAGCTTCTCCTTTGTTCGCAGATCCCAGGTGGTGATCTTGAGCGGGTTAGCTGCTCGCGGCCGTGCTCGACCGTTCGGCTGAATGACTATTAGCCGGGAGCCGTCGGGCGAAAAGCCACAGACGGCTCTTTCCGGGACTTCGACCTCTGGGCTCTTCACCTGCTTACCGGTTTTCACGTCGAAAAGAGGAAGATAGGTAGGAGGTGCCCCCTTCTCCCAACGATAGCTACCGCCTCGAACCAAGAACTCGCCCGTCGGCGAATAAACGGTTCGTTCGTCGGACCTCTCCAGGTTAACCGGCTCGGTTTTCTGAAGCACCCGTCCCGTTTTGAGGTCGCAGATCAGGGCACTACCGCCCCAACGGCCCGCTCGTCCAAGAACAAACGTGCGGCAGTCCGGGGAAATGGCTTCAACGAACCCGTCGTCTACAAACTCGCTAGGCAGGTCTCGCGGGCGAATGGACACAACCGTCGGCTCGCCACCGGACAGCGTCCAGTTGAGCGGGCTTGCGATGCCGGCCATGGCCAAATACAGGGATTTTCCATCGGGCGCGAACCGCATTGTCAGTGGCAGGGACGGATAACCTGAGACCGGTGTTAAGAAGCGACCCTGCTCGGCATCCCAGGTGGCCACCGCTTCGCCCCACCTTCCGAGTCCGGTCAACCGCCCGTCGGGCGTGTATTCGATAGCATCCCCCAAGAGTTTACCGCGAGGGACGATGGCGGGCGGCAACTCGGGTGGGGCGTGCGCCGCCCGGTGCTTCCCGGTGGCGGCGTCCCACACCAGCACTCGGCCAGAGGATTCCAGGTTGGCGACCCACTTGCCGTCCCGGGAGAAGGTCCAAGAAACCGGCCGCGCGGCGCCCACGACCGTTTCGAGCGAGCACACCTTCTTCTTGGTGCCCAGATCCCAGATGACGCCGTGGCCGTCGCCGTCGACCGCTACGACTCGGGTCGAATCTGAGAAGAACACAACAGTGCCGGCGTACGTCTCTCCGGTGTCGAGCAAGTACCGCTCACGCCCGGTAGCCACATCCCAGACCTGAATCTGCCCGCACACCGCCGCCGGCGCGTCCGAGTTCGGGTCTCGCACCCCTTCGGCCCCGCCGGTGACCAGCGTCTTTCCGTTGGGAGAAATGACGGCCCACACCCACGCCCGCTGGACCACCTCGAATTCCTGAGCCACCACCTTCTCACCGAGTCGGAGCACCATTGCCCGGCCGCTTGCCCCATTCATCTGAGGTCTCTCGCAGCCGAACGCGACGGTGGCCCCGTCCGCCGACACCGACAAGGGGCTGATGCGGACGCCGTTATCGATGACGGGCAACCCGTCCCAACTCGTCACCTCACGCCCCGAGTTGGTGTCGAATACCCGCAGCGTTTTACCGTCCACCACGAACAATCGGTTGCCACGCACCACCGGTGGTGACATGTAGACCGGCTCGCGTGCGAAGTAGAACGACCTCTCGATCACACCAGAGTCGAGGTTCAGTAGCCCGGCTGCGTCGCGGCTGGTCAGCAGCGCCCGGCCATTGGGCGCAAAGCTATCGGGAGCGAAGAAGGGCGCGGTGCGAAACCGAGCCGTTCCCAAACGGGCCACGGCCCCATTGGGAAGCGGCTCTGGCACGCCCTTAGGCGGCGGCTCGCCCGCCCTCGCGGATACAGGAACAGCGAAAATCGTTAAGAACAGGCCCGCAACGGAGGGGCCGTAGAAACGCGAGTTCCCATCTCGGTCGCTCATGATTGCACCAGCGCGAGGCCTATTGTTCAACAATCGCAGTTGTGCATCGGAATCGACGTAGCTCGCGGCCGAACCGCCGAAACCCACCGGCTTCTTGGTCCGGCCACACCATCTCGGCGTGACTAGACGCAAGGCGCCTTGACGCGAGTCTATTAAGGGGAGCAACCGCCTAATGCAAAAAGCCGCACAATCACGAGACCATGCACGATCGATATCGCGCGACCGCGTCTAAATTGCCTCGTAGCTTTTCGTGACGATGGTAATCTCTCCTGCAGAGTCATTCAACAAGATATTTAAAAACGCCAGTCTATTGAGCTGCAGGACCTGGGTGAAATTAGCGTTTTCACTTCACGGGAGTTGCAGTCATTTAGCAGGCAATACAAGCGACGCCGCATCGCTCATGCACGGAATAATAAAGAAAATATGACACTATTAATGATAAAATACTTATAATTTTAATGCTATCGCATTCGATCCCGCTACGGCTCATGGGGCCACCAGAAGGCGTGTAGGTGATGGTGCCATCCGGGTTCGCGGCCGTGGTGCCGAACAGCCCCTCGGACGCGCCGACCACCGTGAGCGGATCGCGGCCCGGGCCGGCAGTAACCCATCCGATACGGCAGCATGAACGGGATCGACGCGAATCGGCACTCAGCCGCCGGGTTACCCGAGCAGGCCGTTGAAGAAGCCACTATCGAAACCCCGAAAACACAATTCTTGGCTACCCACACTTTGCACGATTTCGTGTCCGCGATCGGCCAAGAGTTCGCCGGTGGACAGGCGCCGGCCTGTCCAAGGCGGTGCGTCCGCTTGGGATGGAGCCGGCACCGCCGGAGGCTCCCGACCTGATTGGATAGCTCCGGCGGTCTGCAGTTCAGGGCTTCTTCTCTTCGTGGTTGTGCTCGTGCTTCTTCCGATCGGCGTAATACTTCAGTTGCCCGAATGTGCGGACCTTCTCAGACGTCTTCTTCGCATCGTCCGCGATCTCCTTGACCGAGGCCAGCGCCGTCGCGCTTTCCTTGAGTGCACTGAGGGCCGCTTCGGATTCCTGTAAACCCGCGAGAGCGAGCCCCTGTGCCGCGGACACCGACAGTTCGGCCGTCAGTTCCTCCTCCGTTGGGGGGATCACCGCGGCGTCCCCCACCGCCTTGGGGTTCGCGGCCATGACCGCGGCGGCCCGCGGCGCGGCCACCTTCTTCACCATGGACGGTTTGCTCGCCATTTCCTGCAGGTACTCCAGTGCGACCTTATTCTTCGACTTGTGAATGAGGTCGCCGAGGTGGATCAGGACGGCGTTCTTCGCCCGAAACTCATCCGCCCCAGACCGCTCGCTCTTGACGAACTTAATGAGCGGCTCGACGGCCTTCTCGTCGGCGATGAAGCACAGGGTCGTGACGATCTCCGGAAGGTGCTCCTTCTCGGCCGGGTCGTCGAGCATCTTCAGCAGCGTCTCGACGGCACCCTTGTACTTGTCCTGGTCTCGGAGCTTGACGGCGATCTCGAACGGGACGCCCTCGGGGTAGTGCCTGCGGACGAACTCCTTAACATCCTTCGGATCGGGGAGTGGTTGCTCTGCGGCCACAGCAGCCCCGGCGGTGAGTGCGGCCGGGCCGTTGCGGTACCGGTTGGACTCGGGCAAGCTCACCACCCGGTGGGTCGAGCCGATGCTCGGGAACATGACCGCATTTGGGTCGTCCGTGCGGTGACTCAGGCCGCAGTTGTGCCCGTACTCGTGGACCCACAGGATGCCTTCGAGGGCCGGGGTGAACCGGACGGCCCCGATGTTCACGACCGGACTGCCCACCGGGGCGCACCCGATAATCGATCCGCCCGGCCCGCCGCAGAAGTTGATGGCGCGGACGATCTTAACCCCGCTTGGGGCGTTGAACAGGGCGTTCAACTGGGCCTGCGTTTGGATGACGGCGGCGACGTTTGCCGGGAGCAGTTGGACGCTCCCGTCACGGACGAACGTGACGGGCGTGGTGACGTCCTTGCTCGTGTCCTTCGTCTGGAGGACGTTGCCCATGCTGGCCAGGGCCGCATCGGCCTCGGCGTTCGTGAGCGAGACCGACTTGTGGCGGAACACCTTGACCTTGACGGCTTTGGCCGCTTCTGCACCGTCCTTGGTTACGCCCCCGGCCCCGCCGACGGCGACGGCCCCGCAGGCCATCAGGGCGAACGCGACCCCGGCACGATACTGGCATCTCATCACGGCACTCCTTACGAAATGGGAGAGGCACGGTCCTCCGACCCCGCATGGGGCAGGCTGTATTGAGGGACGCAACGCCGCGTCCAGACATGGTGGCTTAGGCAATCAGCCAAATCGCAGTTGCCATTCCGCAGACGCCGACGGCTCAGCCGCTGACGCATTTACGGTCTGCGTTCGCCTCACTGAACCTAACAATGGGGTCTATCACCGTTTGTTCGCCTCCCGGCTTCCACCGAGGACGAGTGTGAAGTCCGAAATGGCGGTTAATGTGGTGACGGTTGACGAGTTGCTTTCCCTGCGGGGCTCGACTACGTGCTGGACAGACTCGTCTGCTCTCAAAGGCCAGACATTTTACCTGCTGAAATGACCTGCCGACAATCAGGCGACTGCCCAGGAAGGAAGGTCTCGTGGGCAGTGACGCAAGCCGTGAAAGGTGCTGGGTGAGCGACCGCGAGTTCAGGCTCAGGCCGAGTTGGTAACGTATCCTTCGCTGCAGAACCCCAGCCCCTTCCATGGGCTGGGGTTGCGATTTGCCGGCTACAGCCGTCACCGATCCGACCACGCACCCGTCGCCGGACGAGCACGATCCCGTTCTCCGTCAGGCACAAGATGGGGGGGAGAGGCTTACTCTTCACTCGCGACCACCTCGCCCCCGCTTCGGGTGCCAAGCGCACGCCAAGTCTCGAACGCGATCGAGTCCCGGACGAACCGCACGGAGCCGTCGGCGAAGCACACGTTCACACCGCCGCTGTGGTAGCTGCGCGCGGCGAGGTGGAATTGGTCCGCGCTCTCGATCATGCAATCTCGACCAGTATAGTTTGGCAAAAAAGTGTGCGTGTACAGGGCGGTCTGCGGGGCGCCGCGATAGAACTGTAACCCGGTGATGTTCTCGGTTTTCACGGCCGTGTTACAGAACGAAACGAGCGAAGCGGAAGGGGTTCTGTTATTGGGGTTCGTTGCCGGGTTCCCCACTCCCCACACGGGAAGGGGAACAAGAGTCACGTCGAATCGGTTGTGATCCGGGCTCGCGCCCCGTACAACTTCGGCGAATAGAACCGTGTTGCTCGTCCCGTCCGTGATTCCGGCCAAAGAGATCCGAAAGGCATTCCCGAACACCCCCGCGAGCGATGGGGGCTTGATCACAGTTCCGCGACTGTCCTGCCACCACCCATGCGCGCCCGCATTGCCAAAGTAGTTGCTCCGTCCGGACTGTCCTGCCGTAACACCGAACGGTGAGTTTTGATCAACGTACATTCCATTTGATGGATCGGCCGGGCAAAGGTAAATCGGCACATCGCCAACGCGGCCAGTGTAATTATCCGGATGTGAGAAAACGTTCCGCAGCAAATCAAACCGTTGAAACCGCGCGTCCTGTTCGACGTACTGGAGGAGTTGGAGTTGAACGGAGGCGTAGGCAGGTGGACCCGTGGCCCCGGCTGGGAACGTACCGACCGCTGCTGTAAAGTTGTGCGCAGCCTTGCCCATTTGAGCCAAGTTGCTGGCACACTGGATCCGGGCAGCTGCCCCTCGCACCTTCTGGACGGCGGGAAGGAGCAGCCCGATGAGGACCGCAATGATCGCGATCACCACCAGTAATTCAATGAGCGTGAACGCGCCACGGGATCTCATAGTCAAGCACCTTTGGCAACCAAAAGCATCGCTCCAACCCTCAACGCATCTCGGCGCCCAATAATTTATTTATTGTCACATTGTCGATATGTTTCGCGGCGTAGCCGTATCTACATTAGAATCCAATGCATTCAGCACGTAATTATGACTTCCACTGTCGAGCGAAGGAAACACCGCGATCCAGAAGCTATTAGACAGGCTACTGAACAATGATTCAGCAAGAATTGTCCTACCCCCCTCCGCCAGCCAGACAGACACAGCATCGTGTGAGAGCGGACCATAGGCCACGAAGTAATCCCTTTCATCCGATATGTCGGCATTTGGAGCGGGATACTCGAATTCAATGAACTTTTCGCCCCATAGACCGTTGGACTCAAACTGGACCTGCTTAACCAACTCAATACCGTTCTGAGCATTGACTTTACTCAAGTACAAAGTGTGGACACCGCTTGAAATCCTCCTCTCATCATCACCAAACAGTGTAAAATAGTACCGATTCCCGTCGCCATCTGTGTACATCCAGGCTGCAGTACCCGGGATTGCCTTCTGCTCCCTGGGCGGCGCATCGAGCGTCGCGACGATGCCGACGATGTCCGGTTCGTCTCGAATCCGTACGGCCGATATGAACAAACCCGGCACACGCCTGTCACGCCCTCCGTTGGGCCGATCATCTCGGTTGCATACGGTCGGATGTTTAACTTCGATCGGCATTCTCGGTTCTCCTTACTACTTGGAACTACTCACTACTTCTTGCCAAGCGGCGTCACCGTGACCCGGTCGAAGAATGCGGACGCCCTCACCACATACAGGCCCAATCCACCGCGGGGCACGAAGTTGGGCCTCAGGTCGCGCACGAACGGGTTGTCACGGTGCCGTTCGGCCCTTCGGATGAGGTCTGTGGCGGTGGATAAGTTCAGATCCCAATCACGAACGGCAATCGAGAACTTCTGGCCGTCCCATTCCGTGATGAGTTCATCGGGGCCGACGGTGACCTCAATGTTGTGCCATTCGCCTCGTGTCTCGTCTTCCAATTTCGACCCCACCGGCCCGAGCCCTTTCACGTCCAGCGCCGGCGGGACGTCCGGCTCGGAAAGCAACACCGGGTTCATCGTCACCTGTTTCGTCGGCACCAGGGTCCGATGCGATCCGTTCGGTCGGACGACCTCCACTTTGGGTGGCGCGGACACGTCGTCGAAGGAGACCCGGGTCAGCACGTGGATGTCGCTACCTCCACCGGGGTGGGCACACCGCCCGACGTAAAGCCCCACCGAGGGCGCGCCGCCAAGATCACGGGTGTGTTTCACGCGGGCCGCGACTCGATACTGACTCATTTGCGGATCGGACAGGAGTTCGAGCAGGGCGACCGATTTCGTTTCGACCTCAAAGTACCCGTCCAGTTTGGTGTTCGTTCTGCTTGCGGTCTGCCCCATTTTCCACCGGAACCACCTCGGCTTGCCTGTTTCGCCAATCAGGGTGACCGCCTGTCCCGGCGCCGCCCGCGCCACTTCGGCCTCGATTTCTTTGCGAGTCTCGTCGGTTCCTTCCTCTTGCGGCTGCTCACCCGTGGGCGAGCCCAGGTAAAGCGCGCCCCCGACCGCACCGCCAAAGGTAAGAACCACCGCGCCCGCCGCGACCGACCCGCGACGCGCGTTCCGTCGTACCCACCGCATTGCGCGCCGGGCGCGCGTCAGCGGGCGGGCCTCGGTTGATTCGCCCCGGAGCAGCCGGCCGAGGTCGTCGGCCAGCGCCTGAGCCGACTGGTACCGCCAACTGGGGGGCGCCTCCAAGCACTTCAGACAAACGGCCTCCAGGTCGGGCGAGATCTGCCTGCGGAGCCGGGACGGCGGAATCACGTTCCCCTCTCGGACCAGGGCGAGGATTGCGTCTTTCGAGTCGGCCATGAACGGCGGCACCCCGGTGAGCGTCTCGTACAAGATCGCACCGAGCGCGTACACGTCCGTCCGCTCGCCAATCTCGCTCGTGCGCCCCGCCGCCTGCTCCGGGGCCATGTAGCTCGCCGTACCCATCACCGCGCCGGTTTCGGTCAGTTGGGCCCCGCTCTCGTCGAGCAGTTTCACCAGACCGAAGTCAGCAATCTTCATGATGCCGTCGGACCCAATCAGTACGTTCGCCGGCTTGAGATCGCGGTGCACAACTTTTTGCTCGTGGGCGTACGCAACGGCCCCCGCCAGGGTTTGGACCTTCTCGGCCGCATCCAGTGGCGCGAGCGAGCCGCCCGCTTTCAGCTTGTCCGCCAGGCTCCCCCCCTCCACCAGTTCCATCGTGAAATAGGGCCGGCCGTTGTGGTCATCGAAGTGGTGGAACTGAACCACGTTCGGATGCTGCAGCCGCGCCAGGACTTTACCCTCGTTGCAGAACCGCGTGAGCCCATCCGGCCCCACGGCGAGTATGTCCCGGATTGTCTTCAAAGCGACGACTTGTTTCAGCGGTCGCCGTTCCGCGCGGTACACCACTCCCATCCCGCCACTCCCGATTTCCTCCAGCAGTGTGTAGCGCCCGAACGTCGTTCCAACCCGAATCTCCCCGGATGACCGGCCCGCCTCCCGATCTTTCGGTTCCGCGTTCAGCGGGTCGGAACCGCCCGCGATCATCCCGCCCGCAGCGAGCAGCTCCGAGCCGCCCGTCGATTCGAGCCTCTCGCGCAACCAGGCGTCGAACCCGTTCTTCGCCGCGCCTTCAATCTCGGCTAGCGCGGCGAGGCAGGCCTCACAAGTCGAGAGGTGGTGGTCGACCGCCTCCAGGTCCGGCTCCGCCAACCGGCCGCTGCTGAACGCGGCCAACGTTTCCCGATCGGGGCATCGGTCGGGGTCAGCGGGTGTGGCGACTAAAAACATCGCGCGCCTCCGAGTCAACCCGCGGCGTCTGATCCCGTGGCAGGGCGCGGGGCTCCGTCCTCGGGCAGGTCCACCAGTTCGCCGAACTCCTCCAGAAGGCGGTGGAGCACTCGGGACTTCGCGAGGTACACTGAATGCACCCGGATACCCAATTCCTGTGCCACATCTTCCGCCCGCTGCCTGTCGATCATGTACCGCCAGAACGCCTGCCGGGTGCGGTCCTTGAACCCGGCCAGGGTCAGCTCGACCGCCTGACGCAGCACGATCCGCTCTTCGACCGCGTCAGCATCCGCGCCCCCGCCTCGCTCGGGCCGCTCGGGAACGGAGAGGAGCTCTCGCTGCGCGTCGCTCCCGCCGACGGCCGGGATCTGGCGGGCGTTGCGCCGCCGATGGTCATGGGCCTTGTTCCGGGTGATCATCCGCAGCCAGCCACGCAGCGTGTCTCCCGGTTGGTCGTGACGGAACCGGTCCATCGCCCGGTCAGCGGCCAGGAACACATCCTGGGACACGTCCTGTGCGTCGTGAGGCCGCAGGCCGTCCTGCTGGCACCAGTACAGGACCAGGGGCCGGTACAGCGCCTCGAACCGCTCCCACGCGCCGGGGGTCCGCGCGCGCACCCCGGCGAGCAGCGTGGACGAGGTCGTCTGCCCACTGACGCGAACGCGCCTGTCTATCACGGCTGCCTCTGAAATCGGATATCAGACGGATGAATGGCTGAATTATTTCCTCCGCGCGGCTTTGAACGCAAGTGAAAAATTTGCGCAACCGCAGAATCGTATGGGCACAGGCCACTCGGACCGTTTCACGGTTCGGAATTCGGAGGCCGGGTGATAGACCTCGTGTTCAGGGAAGTGAGCACCCTACCGGCCAGCCCCGCCGCAGGTCCACGCGGCTACCGCGCGGCCGCACCCTGGCGGGCGGTGCCCCTTCTCACAGGTGATCCCCATGGCCGTGTCCAAGCTCGTCGATTCAGGGCAGCCGTTCGTGAACGAGCCGGACATCCAGCGCACGACCTTCGCGGTCGATGCGCCGGGGCGGTTCTTCTGCAACACGTGGGACGAGGCCGTCAGCGCGCAGCAGGGCCGTCCGTTCGATGTCGTGATCGTCGGCTCGGGCATGTACGGCGGGTACCTGGCGGCCAAGCTGTACGAGTTCGGCGGGGACCTGCCCGAGGCCGACCGCCCCCGGGTGCTGGTGCTGGAGTCCGGCCCGTTCCTGCTCGCCGAACACATCCAGAACCTGACCGGGATGGGGGACGCGTTTGACCTGCCCGCCCGCGACCTGATCGACGAGGCGACGCAGGGGCGTGGGGACAAGATCGACCCCGGCCGGCTGTTCGTCCGGCACCACCGGTGCGTCGGCGGCAAGTCCCCGTTCTGGGGCGGCTGGGCCCCGCGGCTGACCGAGGAGGACCTGGCGCAGTGGCCGGCCGAGGTCCGGGAGTACCTGCTCCAGGCCGGCCGGCCCGACGGGTACGAGTACGTCGAGCGGGAAATCGGGGCGCGGCCGACGGCCGACTTCATGAGCGGCAAGCTGCTCGACGCCCTGCTCGCGCGCGTGAGGGAGTCGCTCCCCGGCGACCCGCGCCTGGCCTTCGTGGATGACGCCCCCATCGCCGTGCTCGGCCAGTCGCCGGGGTCCGGCCTGTTCAGCATGGACAAGTTCAGCAGCCTGGCCCTGCTGCTCTCGGCGGTCCGGGACGACATCGGCCGGGCGAAGAACAAGGGCGGGGACGCGGCCCGGCGGCTGTTCCTGGTACCAAACGCCGAGGTGCTGCGGCTGGAAACGCAGAGCGGGGCGGTCCGGCAGGTGGTCGCCGCGCTGCGCGACTTCGCCGAGCCGGAGAACCGGAGCCGGGCGCGAGTGGTCCGGTTGGACGTGCAGCCCGGCGCGGTCGTGGTTCTGGCCGGGAACACCGTGAACTCCACCCGGCTGGCCCTCAACTCGTTCCCCCGACCGCGGCAGATGTCGCCGACCGGGGAGCTGATGGGCCGCAACCTGATGGCCCACGTCCGGAGCAACTTCATCTGGAAGGTCGACCGGAAGAAGCTGATCGGCGACACCGTGCTGGGCACCAACCTCCAGACGGCGGCGCTCCACGTCCAGGGCGCGGCGAACACCGCGAAGGGCCGCGGGCGGTTCCACTTCCAGTTCTACGCCGCCCCGAACATGGACACCAACGCATTCCCGGGCGCTTCGAACAACCCGGAGGAGTTCCTCTATCGAATGGTCCCGAGCGTCGAGGAGTACGAGCGGATGCTCAAGGCCCAGGAGGGGCTGGGCACCCGCATCGTAGTCGGCATCCGCACGTGCGGGGAAACGTTTGGGGACAAAACCACTCCGGTCGACACGAGCAACGCGGTGAGCTGGATGAACGTCAGTCCGTTCGGCGGCGCCGGGGACGACGTGTACGTCGAGGGCGGGCGGGAGGTGCGCGTCCCGAAGGCGTTCGCCAACCTGGTCGAGACGGCGGCCGACCGGCAGGTCCGGGACGCCCAGGACGGGGCCGCGTTCGCGCTCATCGAGCGGCTGACCGGGCTGCCGACCGGTGCGGCCGGGAGCCGCGACCCGGCCGCACCGGTCGAGCTCATCGCCGAGAACAAGGACCGGATCGGGACCACGTTCCACGACTCCGGCACCCTCTGGCTCGGTGCCGACCCGGCCGCGTCGGTGACCGACGTCAACGGCCGGTTCCACCACGTCGCCAACGCCGCGTGCGTGGACCAGGCCATCTTCCCGACGGTCGGGTCCGCCAACCCGGTGCCCACCGGCTTGGCCCTCGCCCGGAAGGCCGCCCGGGCCATCATCGACCGGCACCGGCCGGCCCCCCCGCCGGCCGGGGGCGAAGCGGGGTTCGAGCCCCTCTACAAGGGCGACTTCGCGGCGGACGGGTGGAAGTACGCCGGGCCGCGGTTCGACGGCCAGGTGCCGTTCTTCGACGTCCAGGTCGGCGGGCCGGTCCTCGGGGCCGGGGTCGGCAGCCCGTTCTTTGACAGCGTGCTCGGGGTCCTCTGGTTCTCGAAGCGAACGTTCCGGGATTTCGTCCTTCGGCTGGAGTGGCGGACGTTCGACGGGGCCGCCAACGCCGGGGTGCTTCTACGGGCGCCCGAGCCGGCCCAACTCGACGCGGACCACTTCTACAACTCGGCGGTCGAGGTGCAGATCGACGAGCGCGGGTTCGCCTTCGATGCGACCAATCCGGGGAACAGCTTTTACGGAAGTCCGCTCCACCGAACGGGCGCCGTGTACGGACTGTTCCCCGCCCGGTCGTGGGCGGCCAAGCGGGTGAACTCCCGGGTCCCGGGTCGGGACGCGTACTGGAACCTGTTCGAGATCACCCTTCGGGGGCCGAACGTCGAAGTGCGGCTGAACGGCCAGATCGTGTCGGGCGGGACGCTCCAGAACCCGCTGCCGGCCGGGGCCGCGAACGCCCCGAACACCGACCCGGCCCGCAAGCGGTCGGACGGGTTCCTCGGCCTCCAGTGCCACACCGAAGTCGTTCAGTTCCGCAACATCCGGGTGAAAACCCTGTAACGTCCGTCCCCGCGAGGAGACCCAGCATGCAGACCCGATCCCGGGCCCAGTGGGCCGCCGTTGCATCCTTTGTCGCGGCATCCCTGGTTGCCGGCGGCGCCATCGACGGTCAAGACGAGAAGAAGGACGACAAGCCCGTGAGCCCGGGCGCCGCCGCGCCGTCGGCGGTCCGGCGGGTCGCGGTGACGCCCCTGAAGGAGCGCAGCCCGACCGGCGGCCCGGTGATGGAAGTGCGGCTCCCGGGCGCCGAAAAGCGCCTGGTCCGAGGGTCGGTAACGCAGGACATCAAAATTCCCGAGAGAGGCGTCCCCGCGGGCGAACCGACGCAGCGAGTGTCGATCGGCCCGGACGAATTGTACCAGGACCAGAAGCGCTACGAAGAGGACCTCCTGAAGGTGGGCGAGTTCGTCGACTTCTCGGACCGCAGCCGGCACAAACTCGCCCCCAAGGACGCCAAACAGTGGCGGGCGGTCAAAACGCCGGTCGGTCGGGAGACGCAACTGCCGCCGTATCTCGGCTCCCCGGTCCTGTGCGAGGAGGACATCCAGACGCTCAGCGAGCGGTGCCTGATGATCCGGGACCCGGCCGTCGTTGACGACCGGCGGGCCAAGGGCACCGGTGCCTGGTCCTTCGGTCACCTGATGACCGAGATGGCCAACGAGAAGGCGACCGGCATCAAGCCGTCCGATTTCGTGCTCCGCTGGCTTGAGCACTGGGAGCGGGATCAGAACGTCAACGGGTGCCGGATCGACAACCGCCGGGACGGCATCCGGGCGCTCGTCATCGACCCGTGGCAGGAGGCCAGCGGCGGCCCGGGCAAGCCGCTGGACCTGGCCAAGGCCCCGTTCCGGCTGATGGCCATCATCAACCGCCTCGACCTGAGCAGTAACGCGGTTCTCGGGGTCGACCGGATCGGGGACGGCGGGGCCGGTGAGGCACGCCTCATGTTCTGCGCCCTCGACACGCGAAAAGAGAAAGACCTCGACAAGGCACCGCCAGCGCTGTTCACCGTCATCTTCGAGTACGGGATCAAGCGGAAAAGCTTGCAGGGTGTCAAGGACTGGGCGGAAAGCTGGTACGAGCTGCGGCTCCACGACCCGAAGACGGACGCGTACAAGGCACGCCTGGAGCGGCTCACCGAGGAATTCGTTCGGGCCGGGGCAGACCCGGAGTGCCCGCCGAACCGCAGCGCACTGGCTCAGCTGCGGACGAATGAAATCGCACTGGACCTCGTGGCGAGTGAGTTGGGGGTGGAACTCGACCGGATCGACGGGCTCCCCCGGCCGCTGTGGGAGCTCCGCGAGTTCGTCGTCAACACCCACGACGACGGGTTCCTATACCAGGTCACGGTCAAGCAAACGCCCCGGCTCGCCCTCCGGGGCGGGGCGGCGAACCCGACCGGTGGGCAGCGGCTCGCCGAGTACGTGAACGTCCCGGCGAACCTGGACGCCATCCTGAACGAGCGCCACCGGCTGCCCGTGCAGTTCCCCGCGGGTCGGCCGTTCGTGGACGGGGCCTCGATCACCCCGTTGGACTTCTTCTGGGATGCGCCGGGGATCAAAGACCCCAAGGCCCGGCACTTGCTGTCACTTGCGACGTGCAGCGGGTGCCACGCGGGCGAGGCGTTCCCCCGGGTGAATAAGCCCGGCGCGACGTTCACGCACCTGTTCCCCCTCACCCGGGTCGAGGGCCGGGCGGCCGAAGTGTCCCCGTTCCTGAGCGGCAAGGGGGCCGACGGGAAGGAGTTCGCCTTGCCGGACCCGGCCGGCGCGAAGGGGCCGGACGGGAAGGTGATCGAGCGGAAGTTCGCCGACCTGGAGCGGCGGGCGTACTTCCTGCGCGACTTCGTGCGGTACTTCCTCTACTACCAGCTCAACCGCGTCCCGATCCAGAACGTCCACTGACACGACCGGCGCCGGCGGGGCCGGGCGCCCACGGCCCGCCGCGCGTCGGCTTCCGGGCGCCGACCACCCGGTCCTTACCGAGACAAGTAGCCCGCCGTGCCCGCCGGGCCGACGGGCACTAGATGGACATGCGGCGCGGCCCTCACCCGCCCCTCCCCAGCCCCCTCAGTCACTCGCTAAAGGGTTCTCATGCCACCCGAACAAGTCGACCAGCACCCCCGTCCGGCGACAGTCCAACAGGTCCAGCCGGCGAAACCTCGCGCGGCTCATACGGTCGTCAAGGCTGAGGCGCCCGTCTGCACCCCGTCGCAGGTTACGGCGACCGGCCCGAACGGGGACGAGCAGGACTTTCCGACCTACCTCGGCAACTACCACAAGGGGTTGGAACATGATCAGTACGGGGTAGTGGTCAAGGAAGTCTATGATAATTACTTTCTCGCCGCCGTCGGCACCACCACTCCGGCCCCGGACGCGTTTACCAACATCCCCCTCGCCCTCAAACGGAAGCTGACCAACCCCCAAGCCGGGTTGGCCACGGACCTGGAAGGTCCGGACCCGAAGACACTGGCCATCCGGTCCGCCCCGAAGGTCAACAGCCCCGAGGCCGCCGCCGAGGCCGTCGAACTGTACTGGATGTCCCTGCTCCGCGACGTCCCGTTCTCCCAGTTCGGCGACACCGACACGCACCCGCTGATCGCGACCGCGCTCACAGATCTCTCCCGGCTCGCCGCGTTCACCGGCCCGAAGGTGGGCGGCAAGGTGACCCCCGAGACGCTGTTCCGCGGGTGCGCCGCCGGGTCGAACCGCGGCCCGCTCGTGTCCCAGTTCCTCCTCCTCGATGTCCCCTACGGGTCGCTCACGATCAGCCATCGGCAGCGAACGGTTGTCGGCGGTCACGAGTACCTAACGGACCCGGTCACCTGGCTCGCGGTCCAGGACGGGAGCCCGGCCGCCCCGCCGGATCTGTTCGACCCGACCCCGCGGTACATCCGGAACATGCGGGACCTGGGCCAGTACGTCCACGTCGACGCGCTGTACGAGGCGTACTTAAACGCCTGCCTGATCCTGCTCGGGATGAACGCCCCGGTGGACAAGGGGAACCCGTACTACGCGAACGCCCCCTACGGGCAACCGAGCTGCCTGCCGAGCGGCAACCAGTCGAAAACGCAGATCGGGTTCGGGACGTTCGGGGGGCCGCACATCCTCAGTTTGGTCTGCGAAGTGGCCACCCGCGCGCTGAAGGCCGTCTGGTTCCAGAAGTGGTTCGTCCACCGGCGCCTCCGCCCCGAAGCGTACGGGGGGCTGGTCCACTTCCGGAAGACCGGCGCGCGCCAGGACTTCCCGGTCCACGACGACGTCCTCAACTCGCCCGCGCTCGACGAGGTGTTCGCACGGCACGGGACGTACCTGCTCCCCATGCAATTTCCCGAGGGAAGCCCGACGCACCCGGCGTACGGGGCCGGGCACGCGACGGTGGCCGGGGCGTGCGTCACCATCCTGAAGGCCTTCTTCGACGAGGATTACCCGATCCCCCACCCGGTGGTGCCGAACGACGACGGAACGGCCTTGGTCCCGTACACGGGTCCGGACGCCCACCGGCTGACCGTCGGCGGGGAGCTGGACAAGGTCGCGGCCAACATCGCGATCGGGCGGAACATGGCCGGGGTTCACTGGCGGAGCGACTACCGGGAGTCGGTTCTGCTGGGCCAGACCGTGGCGCTGTGCGTCCTCCACCGGCAGGCCCGCGATTACCACGAGGACTACTCGTTCACCGTCACGCTGTACGACGGAACGCGGGTGGTCGTTGACAAGAGCGGGGTGAAGACCGCGGACGGCAAGCCCTACGCGCTGCCGGGCTGCGCGCACTGACCCGGCGGCGCCGGGTTCGACCGCGGGACGGCGGCGCTCACGCCGTCCCGCGGTCACGCATCACGGTTCCCGACCAGCCGGCCCGAGCCGAACGAACCAAGGGGGAGGCACAATGACCCGTTACGAGCGCGTCCAGCAGATCCTCGACCAGTCCGTCGGAGGCCCGGGCGTCGACATCGGGGTCCACGGGGCGTTCTGGCGCAACCGGACGCGCGACCAGTTCGTCACGTTCCGGTTCCGAGGTCTTGACCTCGTGGCGGTGGGGGACGGGGCGGAGTCGAACCTTGTGAAGGCGTTGCGGGGGGAGGCGCCTTTCGGTGCCGACCTCCCGAACCCGCCGCCTGGGGCCCGGTTCAGCCGAATGCCCGCGGGACTCGACCCCGTCCCCGATCCGGACATCGCGTTCATTCAGCGGTGGATCGACGCCGGCTGTCCGGAGGACCAGTTCGCCTCCGGCCGACTGGAACACCAATAAAGAGGACGCTCTGGTGCCACACGGATTCATCACCTGGCGACCGGCCGGGCACGCGGGTAACGCGCGCGTCGCCGCCCCGCCGGCGTTCGCCCTGGCGGGAGCGGCGGGGCCGCAGTTGTGCCCGGCCCCGCCGGAGCCCCGGCCGGAAGCCGCTCAACCGCTGGCGGCTCGGGACGAGGCCGTCTTCCTCCTTCACACCGCGGCCGAGATCGAGCACGCGCTGCTCGTTCAGTACCTCTACGCCGCGTTCTCGTTCGGCGAGCCGGCGGCCCGCCTGCGCGCGAACGGGGGCGACCTCGAGCCGGAACCGCACGCCAAAGTGTTCGGCCCCGGCGGGTGGGACCGGACGCTCCTCGACATCGCGGTGGAGGAAATGTTCCACCTGATGACCGTCCAGAACGTGCTCCGGGCGATCGGCGGCCCGCTCAACCTGGAACGCGAGGACATGCCGTTCCGCAGCGAGTTCTACCCGTTCCCCTTTACCCTGGAGCCGGTGACCAAGGCGTCCCTGGCCCGGTACGTGGCCGCCGAAATGCCCGCCCGGCCCGACCCGGCTGCGTACCCACTCCTTCCAGAGATTTTGGCCCGCGCGCGGGTCGCCAACCACCAGGGGGAGATCAACCGGGTCGGCGCGCTTTACGCCCGCATCCTCGAGCTCCTCGGGCGCGTCCCGTCGGATGCGTTCCGACCGGAGACCGCAAACGGGTACCAGGCGGACCCGGCGGAATGGGGCGGGAGCGACGCCACGGCCCTACCGGCCAACAAGCGCGCCCGCATTCTGGCGCGGTTCGGGGGCACGCCGTCCGAGACCAAAAACAAGGTTCGTGCCGTACTCTCCCTGATCGCGGAGCAGGGCGAAGGGCCGGGGAGCGATCCGACAGGCTCGCACTTCGACCTGTTCTACCAGATGTACAAGGACTTTCCGGAAACGGACGCGGACCACGGGGCGGTGCTTTGGCACCCCGCGGTGCCGGTCCCGCGCCACCCGAGCACGAGCCCCGCGCCGTTCCCGGACCCGGACCTCGAGGCCGGGCGCGTCACGCACGGCGTGGCGGTCCGGTGGGCCAAGGTGTTCAACACGCGCTACCGGATGCTGCTCCACTTCTTGCTCCACCACCTGCTGACGGACGGCTCGGTCGTTGACCCGGACGGCCGGCCGCGGGCGGCGCGCCGGCGCGCCGCACTGTTGGGATGGGCGTTCACCGAAATGCAGACCACCCTGCGCGAGGTGTCGAACGTCCTCGCCCGCCTCCCCCGCCGCGGCGGCGCCCCATTCCCGCCGGGCCGTCCGCCGGTCGCCGGGGCGCCGTTCGAGCTGCCCTACACACTGAACCTCCCGGACCGGGACGCCGACCGCTGGCAGCTCCACCGCGACGTGTTGGACGCCGCGGAGGGGGAGCTGGCCGACCTGACCGGTCCCGCCGGGAGCGACCGAGCGATCGCCCGCCTCCGGGCAGCGAACCGGACGATCCGCGCGGTGCTCGCGGCCCCCGACCCGTTCGGGGCGGGCGACAGCGCGACGATCGGTTTCGCCCAGGTGGTCGAGATCCTCGACCAGGCGGTCGGCGGCCCGGCCGGCGCGGTCGGGCCGCCGCACCGGGCGTTCTGGCGCGGGCTGACGCGCGACCAGTTCGTGGCCCACAAGGTTCTCGGCCACAGCCTCGTCGCCGTCGGCAACGGGGCCGGCTCGGCCCTCGTGAAGGCGCTGAAGGGCGAGCCGCCGTTTGACGGGAGCGAGTTCCCGCGTATGCCCGTCGGCTCCCCTCCGGTTCCGGGCGACCGGATCGCGCGCATCGAGAAGTGGATCGACGCGGGCTGCCCCGGGGCGGCCGCCCCCACCGCCCCGACGCCGCGCGAGCAGATGATCGAGCTGCTCAAGGCGAAGCGCCCGCTGGCGCGGTCGCCCGGCCGCCACGGCGGCGTGCCCGCCGGCGGCGAGGTCTTGAGCACCCTGTTCGAACAGGAGCGGTACGCGGACATTCTCCAGTTCCTACAGACGGGCGCCGCGGGGCTCCCGCCCGCGGAGGGCACGCCGCTGGTCGCGCCGAAGAACCCGGGCGGCAGCGGCCTCTTCATCCAGATCACCGCGGGCGTTATGACCGGCCGGTTCACCGCCGATGAGGTCGCGGTCGTCGAACGTTGGATCAACAGCCTTTGAACGGTCCGAAGTGAGCGAGTTCGCAAAGCCCCCTGACACCGAGGTGCCCCATGTTCTGTGAGTGCCGTCGCTGCCTGAACTGCATCACCCCGCCGCACATCCTTGAGAAGCTCTTGGAGAGCAAGGACAAGGACATTCGCCAGGCGGCGCTGAGCACCCTGCTGACCACGGCCCGGTTGCGCGGCGAGCGCGCGATCCGCGGCGCGGTCGCGTTCGCCGCCGCCGGCCCGGGCGGCGGCCGGCGAACCATTTTCGACTGCCGGAACGGCAGCTTCCTTCCGAACGCCGTTCTGGCCCGCACCGAGGACGGCGCGCCGGCGGCCGACGAGTCCGTCAACCGGGCGTTCGACGGGTTAGGTACCACGCGCGACTTCTACAGGGAGGTGCTCGAGCGGGACTCCATCGACGGGCACGGGATGCGCCTCGACGGGTACGTCCACCGCGGCGTGCAGTACAATAACGCGTTCTGGGACGGGCGCGAGATGGTGTTCGGCGACGGGGACGGCGTGGTGTTCACCGACTTCACCAGCTCCCTCGACGTGATCGCGCACGAGCTGACGCACGGGGTGACCGAGTTCACCGCCGGTTTGGAGTACCACTTCCAGTCGGGCGCCCTGAACGAGTCGATCTCGGACGTGTTCGGGTCGCTGGTCAAGCAGTGGTCCCTCGGGCAGTCCGCGGACGCGGCCGACTGGCTGATCGGGGCCGAGGTGTTCACCCCGGGCATCGGCGCCGACGCGCTGCGGTCGTTGAAGGCGCCGGGGACGGCGTACGACAACAGCCTCCTTGGCCGGGACCCCCAGCCCGACCACATGAGCAAGTTCGAGGTGCGGCCCGACACCGAGGCCGGAGACTGGGGCGGGGTCCACATCAACTCGGGCATCCCGAACAAGGCGTTCTACCTGACTGCGGTGGGGATCGGCGGCAACGCCTGGGAGGCCCCCGGGCACATCTGGTACGAGGCGCTCCGGGCGTCCGGCGCGGACACCCAGTTCCAGGAGTTCGCCGACACGACGTACGCCAAGGCGGGCGAGCTGTACGGGACCGACAGCGCCGAACAACGGGCCGTGTCCGCCGCGTGGCGGGAGGTCGGCATCCGGATCAGCGGGGCCGCGTCCGGCGGGTCGCGCGGGCGTGGCGGGGCCGCGTCCGGCGACACCCTGGCCGACCTCACGAAGCAGGTCGCCGCCCTGGCCGGCCAGGTCAAGGCACTGGTGAAGGACGTCGGGGCGCTCAAGACGAAGAGGTAACGGGCGCCCCGCGGCGCGGGTACAATGCCCGACGGTCGCCCGGGAGGACGAGCAATGAAAGTGACGTTGGCGAAGCACGGTGGCCTGGCGGCCGGCATCCGCCGCCCGCCGCAGGTCGTGGACACCGACGCCCTGCCGGCCCCGCTGGCGGAGGAGCTGGCCCGGTTGGTGGCGGCCGCCGTAGCGGCCGGCACGCCGCCGGGGGAGCGCCCCGGGCGCGCCCGGGACGCGATGAGCTACACGCTCACCGTGGAGGGGGACGGCCGAACCGCCCTGACCCAGTCGGATACCGCCATGACCCCGGCGTTCGCGGCCCTGCTCGCGTGGCTGGAGCAACACTAACCCGGCCTCGGCCGGTCGAGAGCTCAATGAAGACCGTCATCCTGTTGCGGCACGCGGACGTCGACGCGCACGCCGGCCCGGCCCCCGACGCGCAGCCGCTGAACGCCGCGGGCCGCGCCCGGGCACAGGCGCTCGCCCGCGCGGTCGGGGCGGCGGGCGTTTCGGTCATTTACGTCAGCCCCGCGGCCCGCACCCAGGAGACCGTCGCGCCGCTCGCGGCCGAGCTGGGGGTGGCGCCGGCGGTCACCCCCGGTCCGGCCGCGTTCGCAGCGGAGGTCGCGGCCGCCGGCAGCGGCTCCGTGATTCTCGTCGCCGGCCACAGCAACACCGTGCCCGCGCTGATCGCCGGCCTCGGCGCCGCCTCGCCCGTGGCGCTCGTCGAGGGCCACGACGACCTGTTCGTTGTGACCATCGGGGCCGGGGCCAGCGTCTTGCGCCTCAAGTACGGGGCGGCGCAGGCCCCGCGCCCGGGTGCGGTTCCGTCGCCTTGAGAGGGCGCGGGGCCGCGAGTTCCAACAGAACATCCAGTGAGCAAAAGATGAGCATCGTAATTAAAGACAATATTCTGGCGTTTTACGGCAGTGTGGGCGTTAAAAATTACATGAGGATGATTCTCAGCCCGGACCCGTTGAGGCCGACCGACGAGTGGCGCGTCGACCCGACGTCCGACAAGTTGCGGCTCAACGAACACCCGCTGGCAGACCACAACGAGCTGTTCGCGCAGCTCCTGCAGGCCAAGAAGGCCGGTGTCGAAGCGATCTACGACGGGGTCATCGACGGGGTCGGCACCCCGCTGGACAAGTTAACCGTGGCCGATTTCACGGTGCGGCCCAATTCGCCCGTCACCCCGCCGCCCCGGCGCGGCGCGGAGGGCAAGCAAAAGACGTTCGGCCTCTCCTCTTTTAAGTGCATCATCGGCCGCCCCCACCTGGGTCTGTTTCCCAGCCGCGGCCAGGCGGTGACGATCGACCTCGCGTCGTGCGCGGTGGTGGCCGACGGCGATCCGCTTCAAGACGCCGGCGGCTTGATCGACTTCCTCCTTACCCGGTCGAACATCAACGTCACCCCGTATCTGGTCGGGGGCGCGTTGGTTCAGGTTGAAATGGAGACGGACGCCTGATGATTACAACACAAAAATCACGATACAATATACTAAATAATTTTCTTAACAATATTAATATCTATCAACATCTTAATGAGAAACGTGACTGGGTGCCCCGTCTACTGGTAACGGAGGGCGCGGCGGTTGGACCGGCCGCCGGCACCCGGGGCCGCGAGCGAATCGATCGCACTCGCGGCGCGAACGGGTCCCTCCCGCGCCAGTTTCCGTCCACCGGGTTCCGGGGGTCACGGACCGCGCGGTCGAGGAGCCGCCCAATTCCGGTCGTGGGTCGGTGTGGTGGCCTCAGTGACTGTCCCATATGTGAGAGTTATGCCACCGTGTGGTATTGAAACTCGGCGTCGACCCCTTTCGGCTCAAGCCGGTTGAGCATCAGGTGGATCATGGCCAACTTGACGACCGCCTCCGACGACCGCACCGCCTTCTCCCGGTTCTTGGACAACCGCCGGCACGTCCCCAGCCAGGCGAACGTCCGCTCCACCGTCCACCGCCGCGGTAACTTCACCCACCCCTTGGCCCCGTCCGGGCGGCGGACGATGACCAGCTCCCACCGGGCGTTCGTCTCGACCCACTCGTACAGGGCGTAGTTGTGGTACTTGCGGTCGGCGAACACCCGGCGCACCTTCCCCATCGGTTGCTCGTCCAGCCGGCCGAACAGTTCGGCCGCCGCCTTGGCATCATCGACGCCCGCGGCCGTCACCAGCACGGCCAACAGCAACCCCATGGAATCCACGAGGATGTGCCGCTTCCGCCCGTCCACGTTCTTGGCGTTGTCCCGGCCCCGCTCCTCGCCGCCGGAGGTCGTGTCCACCGACTGGCTATCCACGCTCGCGGTCGTCCGGGGCGAGTACGGCCTCTCGGCGGTGCGGACCTTTTTGCGGAGAAGGTCATGGATCGTGTCGCGGGTGCCGTTGTGTCGCCACTCGTCGAAGTACCGCCCGACCGTGGACTTGGGCGGGAAGTCCTTGGGCCGGTACCGCCACTGGCAACCGGTCCGCAGCACGTAGAAGGCCGCGTCGGTGACGTCCCGCAGGGCGGTGGTACGGGGACGGCCGCCGGGGTACACGGGATGTGTGGCTCGATGAGCCCCCACTGCTCGTCGGTCACGTCGCTCGGGTAGGATTGGGTTCGCATGGACCATTCTACCCACCCAACCGCCACACATGGGACAGGTCACTCAGAAGTCAGGTGCCGCAACAGGGCCGGAGCCATCGTGACCTCGCCCCGGCGGCACGGCTTGATCAGACTGCGCCACAGCACATGGGTACCCAACTCGCACAGGCTCAGCACCCGAGCCTGCGGGAACGCGCCCGTTGCTCGTCCCGATCCCGGATGGCCGAACGCCCGCGTGTTGGCCGCCGAATCGGCCAGATCGGCCGCGAACCCGTCGAGCCCCATGAGTCGGTACTGGTGATGGAACGCGCCCGGCGTGGCCCGTGTTGCCAGCAGCGCGGTGACGCGTTCCTGGAGCCGACGCACGGGCGCAACCCCGAGCCGCACCCGTGCCATGCACAGGGTCGAGCGCTCCGGTGTACCCTTCGGGCGGAACGGGTTGAGCCACTTGAACACCTGCCGGTAGCTGTCGCGGCTGAACAGTCCGATTCCGACTACGAACCAGAGCATGAACCAGTTCAGGAGCCGACAACAGAAGTTCGACGGGAGCGACGATTCGGTCACCACCTCTGCCATCAGTTCTCGGGGTAGCAACTGCTTCAGTGCCGCCGTTCGTTGGGACGAGGGCCATTGTGAGAACTGGTTCAGTTCGGTATAGATACGTTCCATCTGGGGCCTCCTTGTAAGTCTGGCGTTGTGGTAAACACCAGCTTGCTTGAAAGCCCCACTTTCGTACACCCCCCGTTGAACGGTATTGGCCCTAGCCCGGGCGCAGCTGCACCGACAGGTTCCGCACTTCGGCGTGCCAGCCCCGCAGGTCCTTCTCCAGCCCGGCCCGCTCGGCCTCCAGCTCGGCGGCCCGGGCGGCGCCCGCGTCCCGCGCCCGGTCCAGCACCTGGCGGAGCAGCTCCGGGTCCCGGCCCACCGCCCGGATCTTGTCCACCACGAACGCCTCGGCGGGCTCGGCCGGCACGCTCCGGGACGGGCACGTGCGGACCCCGCGCTTCTGGCCGGCGACGCACGCGTAGTACCGGTACCGCTTGGCCCCGTTGGTGCTGTGCGTGGGGGTCATGGCGGCCCCGCACGGGGCGCACCGCAACAGCCCCTTGAGCACGGCCCCGAACTGGTTCCGGACGTGTGCCCCGCCGGTGCGGCCGTTGCGCCACAGCGCCTCCTGCACCCGGTGGAACACGCCCGGGTCGACGACCGCCGGGTGCTCCCCGTCGTGCACCTCGTCCTTGTACTTGACCTTGCCGGTGTACAGCGGGTTGGTGAGCAGGTTGTACTGGTTCGTGCGGTCGAACGGCTTGCCGCCCCGCTCGGGGCCCTTCTTGGTGCCCCACCGCTTCGTGGTCCAACCCCGTGCGGCGAGCCCTCGACCACCGGGAGCAAGGAGCCGTGTTCGAGGTACAGGGCAAAGATGGCCCGCACCCGCTCGACCTCGGCGACGTTCACCACCAGCTTGTACCCGTTGGGGTCGATGTCATACCCCAGCACCGGGTGCCCGCCGGCCCACTTGCCCGTGCGGCGGGTGGCGGCGATCTTGTCCCGGGTCCGCTCGGAAATGATCTCCCGCTCGAACTGCGCGAACGACAGGAGCATGTTAAGCACCAGCCGGCCCATGGAGGTGGCGGTGTTGAACTGCTGGGTGACGGACACGAACGCCACCTGCTGCTGCTAGAATGCGCGCATCAGCTGGGCGAAGTCGAGGAGCGAGCGGCTGAGCCGGTCGACCTTGTACACGACCACGCAGTCGACCCGGCCCTCCTCGATGTGGGCCATGAGCTTCTGGAGCCCGGGGCGGTCCGTGTTGCCGCCCGTGTACCCGCCGTCGTCGTACCGCTCGCGCACCAGGGCCCAGCCCTCGCCGGCCTGGGACCGGACGAACGCCTCCCCGGCCTCTCGCTGGGCGTCGAGCGAGTTGAACTCCTGCTCGAGCCCCTCCTCGGTGGACTTGCGGGTGTAGATCGCACACCGCACCAGCTGGACCGCGGCCCGCGGCGCGAGCTTCGGGGCGGTCGCTGTGCCGTTCCGTTTCATGTGCCCTCCGGCTTGTTGAGCTTGAAGAAGTGGAACCCCTTGAGGTGGCTCCCGGTGACCGCCGCGGCGACCGCGCTGAGCGAGCCGAACGTCCGGCCGTCGTACGCGAACCCGGCGGCCAGGACCTTGACCTGAACGTCGGTGCCCTTGTACGTGCGGGTGAGGATCGTGCCGGGCGGGGGCGGTCGCGGGTCACTCGCGTGCGTCGGCACGGTGCCGGTGCGGACCGGGCCGGGCGCGGGCTCGTCGGCGTGCCCCTTGGGCGGGATCACCCGCAGGTCCGCGTCCCGGGCCAGCTCGGCCGCCCGGGCTTGCGCGCGGGCGCTGAGCCCGCCCTCGGCCAGGGCCTGGAGCCGCCACGCGATGCGCCGCACGAGCCACGTGCGATTGCCCGACGCGGTCGGCTCGCCGAACACCTCCGCGTACCGCGCCCGCAACTCTTTCGGGGTCAGCCGCCGCAGCCCGGCCAGTTCCTTCGCGACATCGATCGGCACCTCGGGTCCTCCACGGAAAAGCTGGCGATCTCGGCTCTCGGCGGCGTGAACCGCCGGTCCCAGTGACGCTCTTCTCGGGTGAAATCGCAAACTCATTCGTCTCGGAATTTGATGACCTTGCCGTGCCGGCGGTGAGCACCGGTTGGGACACGAGAAGTGCCGAGCCGAGGCGCACCAGGCCGGTGGCCAGGAGCCGAGCCAGCTCGCGGGCGCGTTCGTCGGGGGTGAGTGTGACGGGGTTGCGGGTGGAAGGCATCGGGGCACCTCGGGGGTGAATCCCCAGCGGCCTTCGCGGTGCGACCGGTGTGCTGGCGGGATGGCGGGATGGCGGGATGGCGGAAACGTCTCTACCTGTTAAGTACACCGAACGCGTTCGACGTGTTCAGCTCAGCGCGCAACGGAGCGGCCGTTTCGGACGTGGCTCCGCGGGCCGGCTCCGAGCGTCAGGTCGTGCGGGTGCGACTGGAGGGGTTGTGCGGGCCGCCGTGCCGGAAGCGGGGACGCGGGACACGGGGAGCGGCTGCCGGCGGTTGCGTTTGACCCGGTGTCGCGGTTCTGTTAGGGTGTTCACTCGTGATCGCCCGATCATAACGGTACCCCATGGACATCCGCCGCAAGCTCGAGGTGCTGGCCGACGCGGCCAAGTACGACGCCTCGTGCGCCAGTAGCGGGAGCAGCACGACGCGCCGCGACCGCCGGCTCGGCTCGACCGAGGGCATGGGCATCTGTCACAGCTATACGCCCGACGGGCGGTGCGTGTCGCTGCTCAAGCTGCTGCTCACCAACTACTGCGTGTACGACTGCAAGTTCTGCGTCAACCGGGTGTCGAGCGACACCCCACGGGCCCGGTTTACCGTCGCGGAGGTCATCCGCCTGACGCTCGACTTCTACCGCCGCAACTACATCGAGGGGCTGTTCCTCAGCAGCGGCATCGTCGGCAGCGTGGACGGGACGATGGAGCAACTGATCGCGGTGGCCCGCGGGTTGCGGGAGGACCACGGGTTCGGCGGGTATATCCACCTGAAGCTGATCCCGGGCGCGTCGCCCGAACTGGTCGCCGAGGCCGGGCGCTGGGCCGACCGGCTGAGCGCCAACATCGAGCTGCCCACCGAGCAGGACCTGCGGCAACTGGCCCCCGAGAAGACGCACGCCGAGGTCACCGGCACCATGGCGGTGGTGGCCGACGGCATCGCCGAGCGCGCGGCCGACGCGCGGGCCGGGCTGACGGCGCCGGCGTTCGCCCCGGCCGGGCAGAGCACCCAGATGGTGGTCGGGGCGACGCCCACCACCGACGGAGTGATCCTCGCCACGGCCGACGCGCTGTACCGCGTGCAGAAGCTGCGGCGGGTGTACTACTCGGCGTACAGCCCGACCCCGCACGCCGACGCCCGCTTGCCCGCCCTGCGCCCGCCGCTGCTGCGCGAGCACCGCCTGTACCAGGCCGACTGGCTGCTCCGGTTCTACGGGTTCGAGGTGAGGGAGGTGGTGGCCCCCGGCGCGAACCTGGCGCTCGACGTGGACCCGAAGCTGGCGTGGGCGCTGGCCAACCGCGACCGGTTCCCGGTGGACGTGAACGCCGCCCCGCGCGAGCTGCTGCTGCGGGTGCCCGGCGTCGGGGTGCGGAACGTGGACCGCATCCTGGCGATCCGCCGGCACCACGCCCTGACCGCCGCCGACTTGCGCAAGCTGCGGGTGAACTGGAAGACCGCGGCCCCGTTCGTGCTCACCGGCGACCACAACCCGGCCGTGCGGCGGCTCGACACCGTGGGCCTGAAGCGGTCGGTGCAGCCGACCCTGTTCGACGACCTGGGCGGCGACGCATGATCGTCGCCGCCCCCGACTTCGCCGCGTGGCGTGCCGCCGCCCGCGCGCTGCTCGTCGCCGCCGTGCCCCCGGCCGACGTCCTCTTCGACGACGGCACCGCGCCGGGCCTGTTCGCCGCGGGCGAACTGCCGCCCGCGCCCACCGCTGCCGCGCCCGAGGTGCCGCGGGCGTTCGTCGCGCTCGCGGAGGCGGTCGCCTGTCACCGCGAGGCGCAGCGGTGGGACCGGCTCTACCGGGTGCTGTGGCGGCTGACCCGCGGCGAGCCGCACCTGCTCGCCCTGGCCACCGACGACGAGGTGAGCTGGCTGCTGCGGGCGGAGAAGTCGGTGCGCCGCGACGTCCACAAGATGCACGCGTTCGTCCGGTTCCGCGCGGTGGGCGGGCACTTCGTCGCGTGGCACCGGCCGGATCACCGGATCGTGCGGCGGGCCGCCCCGTTCTTCCGCCGCCGGTTCCCCGAGATGCGCTGGTCGATCTTGACCCCCGACGAGTCGGTGACGTGGGACGGCGTGGGGTTGCACTTCGGCCCCGGCGTGCCGGCGGGCGCCGCGCCCCCGCCGGACGTGCTCGAAGACATGTGGAAGACGTACTACCGGGCCACGTTCAACCCGGCCCGGATCAAGCTGACGGCGATGAAGAAGGAGCTGCCGGTGCGGCACTGGGCGACGCTGCCGGAAGCCGCCATCATCCCCGACCTCTTGTCCGAAGCCGGTGACCGCGTCGCGGCGATGGTGGCGCACGCCGAGGGGGCCGGCTCGGCGGCGGCCTTCATGCCCGCGGCCCGCGACCTCGACAGCCTGCGCGCCGCGGCGCGTAGCTGCACCGCGTGCGGGCGGTGCGGGCCGGGCGCGCCGCCGGCGTTCGGCGTCGGCCCGGGCGGCGCGCGGGTGGTACTGGTCGGCGACCACCCGCGCGCGAGCGGAGCGGCCGACGACCTGCTCGCCGGGGCGCTGGCCGAGGCGGGGTTCGACCCGGCCGCGGTGTACCGGACCCACGCGGTCAAGCGGGCGCCGCGTCCGTCGCCGGCCGCCCCGCGCGAGCCGCACCGGGGGGCCGGCGCGTGCCGGCCGTGGCTGACCGCCGAACTGGCGGCGCTCGCCCCGGCCGTGGTCGTGTGCCTCGGCCCGCACGCGGCGCGGGCGGTGCTCGGCCCGCTGTTCCGGTTCGCCGAGCGCCGCGGCGAGCCGGTGGCTGCGGGACCGGTGGCGCGCGCAATTGCGACCCACCACCCGTCGGCCGTGCTCCGCGACCCGGCGGGAACGGGTTCCGAGATGGGGGCGGAGCTGGTTCGGCACTTGGCCCTGGCCCGCCGGCTCGCGGCGCGCGGGCCCGAGTAGCCGTCCCCACCGGTTCGGATCTCGTTCGGGGTGCGAGACGAACCCAGTGTTAACTCGTCGGGCCGTCTCTGGGAGAGTCTTTGAGACTTTTGGGGCGAGAAGTTCGGGGTGCGAGTTGGAACGGTAGGGTTCAGCTCGGACCCCGAGCTATCTCCGTCGAACCCGAGACTTTTGCGATGGGGATGAGGGGCGACAAAGTGCCTGAAAAACGTGGCAGAAATAGCATCAACCGGGAGAGAGCTCTCCCGGCTGTGCACGTTAACTCGTGGGGTGCGTTATTCCGCACCCGCTGACTCAACTCCCCGAGCACAACACTCTTCGAACTCCCACGCCTCTCCACGCGCGAGACTTTTTGGGCCTGCCCCCTTCGAAACACTGGAAATTATAGCATTTCGTGAGAAGTGGCCGCAGACGTGTGTGGTCGAGCGGTCGCTCGTTCGGATCCGGTTCGGTGTCCGAGGCGAACACTCTTCGAACCTCTCGCGGGCTCTCGGCTGTTAACTGGCAGGTTGGGTTATCGTGTCAGAAAAACTGATAGCCCGCGAGTTAACACGCGCGCGACTACAAGCGCCCCTGACGTACCTGAAAATTGGTATGGGAAGAGTTTGCGGTGTGGCCGGCACGGGCTGTAGGCCATACTCGCGAGAGGCGGCCGCGCAACCCGCGCTTGCTATTGTGTGGTTCTGGCCGCCGACAGTCGAACTATCATTCAGGTCGAGCAGCGGGGGCGGACCAACCGCGGCTCGCGCCACAAATCCTGGCACCTGTAGGCAATCATTATTTCGGCGGCGCGAAAGATAAGCAGGCCGAATACCAGGACTCACGGGCAATGACGGCCGGGCCGTAAGCCTCAATGCGTATCTTGCGCGCCGCCGTAGTAAGTTCGTCACGCGGCGGCACAGCCACCTTAATCATTGTGGTTCCTGTTACTCGGCCGCCGAATCGCGGCGGTGTCCGAGTAACAGGAGGTGTGGGCCGGATCCAACGGGAGCCACGTTGTCGGATCACTTCAGCTGTGCCGGCTTCGCCGGGACGGGCACGTCGAAATCGAACACTTGAGGAGCCGGCTTGGCTTCGACCGGCGGGATCGGTGTCCGCTCCGGGTCGTTGTACGCGAGTGCCACGCGACGAGGTCGCCTGGGTCTTAGACGGGTCCATCTTGGGCGGGCCGAGGTGCTTGATGACCGCGGCCGGGAGCGCGACCGTGGGGCGGGACAGCGCCCGCGTGTCGACCAGGCACACGCGGTAGGTGCCCGCCGCAACCCCGGCCCGCCCGTCGTCAGACGCCAGCGTGTAGCGGCCGTCTTCGTCCGTAATGCCGGTCGAGCGGGCGGCCGGCTGCGCCCCCTGTGCGACCGGGATAAACATGACCGCGATGCCGGGCGCCCCGCGCCCGCCCTGTGTCACGCGCCCTTCGACAAGGCCCACGTCTTGGGTCCTGCCGCACCCGGGCGCGAGCCCCACGGCCGCAGCCGCCAACCAGAACAGTACGATCCGCTTGTCGACCCGGAGCATGGGTTCACCAAGTATGTATGAATGTGTACCGGTGCGGCGCCGCCGCGGGCCGGGCGGGTGGCGGTGCGGGTGCGGTCAGAAGTCCCCGGGGATCACCTCGCCGCCCGCGATGCTGCTCACGTTGCGCACGAGCTGGAATGGCGTGGCGCTGTTCAGGAACCGCACCGAGCCGTCAACGAACGCGAAGTTCGCGCCGCTCGGGTGACCGCTGCCGTAGGCCCGGCGGCGCTGGGCGTACGCCAAGAGGAAGGCCGGGTCCGAGCCAGACGGGTTGGCGAGCTGGGCCGGCGTGAGCTGGATGCGGTAGTTGATCGGGGTGCCCGACACCGCGTACCCGCGCGGCGACACGAAGTCGTTCGGGGTGACACCGTCCCACGCGCCGAGCGCCTCGAGGCGGTCGCCGAAGAGCCCACACAGTAGGTCGTAATACGCGGCCGGGTAGCCCATCGCGGCGAGCTGCTCGTTGATGACCGCTTTGGCCACGATCTCGTAGCCCGGGTCGGTGAACGCCCGCTCGCCGAGCAGCAGCGTGTTGCTGGTGCCGTCGGTGATGTGTGTGATCCGGGTGGTCGAGCTCCAGTACCCCACGCCGTCGTCCGGCACGTCGAACTGCTCGTCGTCGCCCGGGTTGCCGCTGTGCAGGTACGTGCCGCTGTTGATGACGTAGCTGCACAGGCTGGTGTAGGTGGTCGCGCCGGACGGGTCGAACGGTGCGGCCCTCGCGTACACCGGGTCCGCGATCGATTCGGCCGGGCAGAGGAACAACTTCGGCAGGCTCGCGGCGAGCCCGCTCCGCCCGCCGGCGTAGTACGGCGATACCGGGTTGTTGAGGCCCGCGCCCTCGGCCTCCACGGCCTGCTGGTAGTAGGCGTCCGCCTCGACGTACGGCAGCGTCACCATCACCCAGTTGTACCGGCCCATCCGGTTGTTGCTGACGTACTTCGGCGAGCCGCGGTACCGGCCCTGCGGCGTCTGGAAGCTGTCACCGGAGGCAGGGGCCGCCGCCGGCGGGAACCGGCCCCGGGCGCTCTCGAAGCCGTGCAGCCCGAGGGCCACCTGCTTGAGGCTGTTGGCGCACCTCATGCGGGCCGCGGCCGCACGCACCTTTTGGACGGCGGGGAGGAGCAGGCCGATCAGGATCGCACCGGGGGGCCGAGGGGCGGTGAGAACGCGCGCCCCGGCCCGTCTCGTTAGGCGGGGTGAGATACGGAGTGATCGACATGGTCCAACCTCCCGAAGGAAATAAATACGGGCCGAAGCCCACCGCTCTGGAGAGCGTCCGGATCGAAAGGGAGAGGGAGTGCGAGTCGAACCGATCACCAACCGACACGTTGCCTGCTTGCCCGCCTATTTCGTCGGCGGAGCGCGTGAGCCTTTTACCCCATCCGCGGCGTGCGTCCGGTATGGTGCCGCACCGGAACGGAGGCGGGTCCGGGGCGTCACGGGAACGGTGTTCGTCCCACCTCGGCGAGCCGCCGGCACGCGGCCCGGGCCTCCTGGCCGAGGAGCGTGTCGGCCGGCGCTTCGGCGAGCTCTCGCAAGAGCGTGAGGGCGGCCGGGGTGCCCATCAGCTCCAACACCTCGACGCCCCGAACGGCCCCCAGGTTGTGCGCCGAGCGCGGCCCCAGCTCCCGGAGCAGGTCCGTCAACCGGGTCGCCGCTTCCGCCGGAGGGGCGGCCCGCAGCGCCGCACGCAGCGACGGCTCGATCGCCGCGCCCTGGTGGGCCAGGGTCCGTGTGGCGGCTTCCCGGACCGCGAACCGCTCGTCCCCCAGTTCCGCGATCCAGCGTTTGATCTGCTCGGGCGGCGGTGGTGGGGCCGTGAGGCGCTCTTTGAGCAGCGGAACGGCGACCACCGGGTCGTTGGCCAGCGCCCGGACCGCCCCGTAGGCGGCGGGACCGTCCCGGCCGGTCAGAGCGTCCCAATACGCCCCGGGCGTGGCGTCCGGCGGCGCCCGGTCAGGCCGTACGTCCCAAACGAGGGCCGTGGCGTCGGCACCCCCGGACGCCATCCGCTGGCCGTCCGGGGAGAACGCGAGCACCAGCACCGGCCCCCGGCGCGGTGGAACCGCTCCAGTCCGCTCTGCGCCTCCCACACCCGCACCACGCCGTCAGCCCCGCCGGTGGCCACGGCCCGTCCGTCGCCCGAGAACTCCACCGCGCAGGCGGGGTTGGTCGGCAGCGACGCCTCCCACACCCGCTCCCCGGTCGCCACGCTCCACACCCTGACCGACCCGGTGTCGTTCCCGGGGCTGAAGACGGGAGAGCCGATCGCCAGCCGCGTTCCGCCCGGAGAAAGTGCCAGCGGGGCGACCGGTGCGTGGCGCCCGGCATCGACCGTCCAACGGCCGCGCCGCGTCCCCGTTCGTGTGTCCCAGACGGAAACGGTCGTACTCTCGGCACCGGGCTCCCAGCACGCCATCGACCCGCCGTCGGGCGAGAAGACGAGCTGCGTGACCGGTCCGATTTTGATCGTCGCAACCGTGCTCCCGGACGTCCGGTCCACCACAACGACGCCGCCCGCCCGGTTCGTCGCGAGCAGGCGGCCGTCCCGCGACAGGGCCGGGCTCGGCAAAAGGCCGGTGCTGCCGCCGACGCCCGTTCCGGCCACCACGGTTTCGACCGCCGGCGCCTGTTCTCCCGGCCTCCACGAGAAGCAGAGCCCGGTGATCGCGAACTCGCGTGCGAGGCGGGCACGCGCCCCCGCCGCCACGATTTCCCCCTTCGCGGCAACCGCAATCGGCGCGGACATCCCGACGACGCCTTGGCCTTCCCGGCTCGTTTGGAACTCGCCCCGGTGCCGGCCGGTTCGGGCGTCGTACAACTGGGTCACGAACAGGAACTCGCCGGCCGACGCGGTCAGCCCGAGGGTCTGCGCATCCGGGGCGAACGCGACCGAGGCCACGTACCCGGGCGGCGCCCCGGTGGGGCCGATCGCCCGGCCCGTGCGCAGGTCCCACACGCCGATCGTCGTGGGCGTGGCCGACGCGATCCGGCGCCCGTCGGCCGACACCCGGCAGGCGTCGAAGATGAGGTTCAGCGTCATGTCGGGGGCCTCGACCGTCGGCCGGGCCGCCGTGCCCGTCGCCGGGTCCCAGAACCGGACCCGGCGGTCGCCGGCCTCGATCAGCACGCCCCCGTCCGCCTCGAACGCGACGAACGGGTTGTTGCTGGCGGCGTCCGTGAGCACGCGCGGCCGGCCGGTGGCGAGGCCCCAGAGGCGGATGGTCCGATCCCGCCCGGCGGTGACGACGGTCCGGTCGTCGGCCGAGAACGCGAAGCTGGTCACCCAAGCGGCCCTGTCGCGGCCGCAGGAGAAGACGCGCCGCTTCTCCGCCGCGGCCACGTCCCACACGCACACTTCGCTCGTGCGGGCGCGGTCCCACGAGGCGAGACTCCGGCCGTCGTGCGAGTAGATCAGCTTGTGCCCGCGCCCGTCGAGCGTGCCGGTCGTTTCTCCGGTGGCCGCCGCGAGCAGGTGAATGGCGTGCTCGTCGTCCCCGCCGCACGCCACGGTCCGCCCGTCCGGGGCGAACGCCAGCGACCGGTAGGCGATCCCCCTCGGCTTTTGCTTCCACCGGAGTTGTGGGCCGTCCGGCCCGATCTCCCAGGCCCACAGCTCGAACATCCCGCCGGCCGCACGGCCAGCGCGTATTAATTGCCTTGTAAAGTAAGGACTTCGTTGAGGAACGATGTATCCATGAGGCACCGGATCATCTTTCCCCGGATGCTATCCTTCTCGGGGTGGCGCTTCAGCAGCGTGATGGCGAACCGCCGGACCCAACTTAAGTTGTTGGCCAGGACCCGCTGCCGAGTGCGGGTCCGGTCCTCGCCGAACGTGACGTCCAACACCCAGTGCATGGACTCGATGCCCCAGTGCCCGCGCACCACCTCACCGAACCGCTTGCCGCTGAGGAACCGGCTCAGCATGTAGTACCGGACCTCGTCACTCTGGGTTCCGTCGGCGTGTGTGGTGATTCGTACCGCCGTGCCGATCGCTTTAATCCACGGCCACTCGCCTTTGGCCGCGAAGCCCGGGGGCACTTGGGCCACCCAGTGGAACCGCTCGTCCCGGCGCCCGTGCCCGTGGGTATCGGTCTGATAGTTCCGGTGCCGCCGCGCCTGGAGTTCGCCCTCCAGATGCTTCTCGACGACCGATGCGATTGCGGCGGCCAGCTTGGGCTGGTTATCCTTGACCGCGATGACGAAATCCCCGCCCCCGGCCACGATGTCCCGGGCAATGTCCTTCTGGCACCCCATCGCGTCGATCGTCACCACGGCCTTCTTCCGCTCCAACTGCCCGAGCAGCACGGGAATGGCGGTGATCTCGTTGGACTTGTCCTCGGTCGCCACTTGGCCCAACGCGACCCCGTGCTCCGTGGCCCACGCTCTCGCGATGTGGAGCGGGCCGCAGGGCAAACGCACTCAATCCCCTAGGAATCGCTGGATTCTAGCTAATTTTGAGGCGTGTGATCGAGCGGCCATCGCTCGCCTCCTGCGCATGTGCGGCCCCGCCTCCATATGATTCTGGCGCGCCCTCACCGCCTCGGAGTCTGCCGATGAGTGCCGCCCCCGGCCCACGCCCGTTAATCGAGTACCTGTCCCAGATCCCGGATCCGCGGGTCGAGTTGAAGTGCTTCCACGACTTGATTGATGTACTCATGATCGTGACCTGTGGGACGATCGTCGGGGCCGATGACTTCGTGTCGATCGCCGAGTTCGCGCGGGCCAAGGAGTCCTGGTTCCGGGACCGGCTGGGGCTGACGCTGCGCAACGGGATTCCGTCCCACGACACCCTCAACCGGGTGTTCGCGCTGGTCCGCCCGGAGGCGTTCGGGCGGTGCTTCCGGGCGTGGGTCGCGGACGCCGCCGAGGGCCTCCGGGTGCCCCACATCCCGATCGACGGGAAGACCATGCGGGGGTCCAAGCGGGTCACCGGCACGGGGGCTCGCAAGGCCACACACATCGTCAGCGCATGGGCTCAGCAGTTGGGCCTCACGTTGGCCCAGGTGAAGACCGACGAGAAGTCCAACGAGATCACCGCGATCCCGGAACTGCTGGAGCGGCTGGACCTCGCGGGGGCCCTGGTGAGCATCGACGCGATGGGCACCCAGAAGGACATCGCCCAGCAGATCGTGGCCGCCAAGGGGGACTACCTGCTGGCGGTCAAGGACAACCAGCCGCGGCTGCTCGAGGACATCCAGCGGTTGGCCGAGGGGGCCCTAGAGGCGAGCTACGCGGGCCGCTCGACCGACCTCAACGAAGGAACGGGCCACGGGCGCGAGGAGATGCGGTTCTGCTTCGTGATCGACGACCTGGAGTCGATCCGGGACCGGAATGTGTGGCCCCGGTTGCGGTCCGTCGTGGTGCTCGTCAGCAGCCGCACGGTCGCCGGTAGGACGAGCGACGAGGTGCGGTATTACATCAGCTCGCGGAAGGCATCGGCCAAGCGGTTCCAAACGTGGATCCGGGCTCATTGGTGCATCGAGAATTCATGCCATTGGGTGCTGGATGTCGCGTTCCGAGAAGACGACCACCGACTCCGTGAAGGGCACGGCCCGCAGAATATGGCCCTCGTGCGCAAGATCGCCTTGGCGATGTTGAAGAAGGCAAACGCCAAATGTGGGATCAAGAACCGGCGACTCAAGGCCGGATGGGATAATACCTACCTCGAACAGGTACTACTGAAAAATCCCGAGGATTGAGTGCGTTTGCCCTGGAGCGGGCCGAGCCCCTGGGCCGCGTCGTGGCACCAGCGGAGCGTCTTGCCATCGATGGCCACCAACCGGTTCGGGCCACCGCCCTCGGTCACCAGGGCCGCCCCGATCCACTCCTGGAAGCACTTCTAGAACGCGTCCGGTTGGAGGGCCATGAGCCAGTTGCGGATGCAGTCCCGGGACGGGAGCCCGTTGGGCAGTTCCAGGAACCCCTGGAGCCACTCGGCCCGGACCATGGCCCACCGGCGGATCGCGGTCGGGCCGTCGCACCCGCACACCACCCCGCACACCGCAATCACCACGATGTCCACAAACCGGTGCTTGCGGTTCCGCGTATACCGGGGATCGGTCATGCACCCGAAGTACGACCCGATCGATTCTACCGCGACGTGCTTGGCGGCCATGTGTCACCGGGCATTGGGTAGTCCAGCACCGCCCGATGTACGCTCCGGGAGCATGGCGAGAACTGCAGCCGAAGGTGTAGAACGGTGACCCGTGATGCGCAAGTTCCCGCAGCTTCCCCAGCTATGCCCGTTGGCCGTGCGCCGAGCACCCAAACCCTATCGTGAATGAGGCCTATTTATTGATAGGCAGTCGCATCACCTGTGAACGGTTACACCGGCTGGATTCGACCCGACATCATGAACGACGGGGGTCGGAGTGAGCACCACGATCGTCTGCGTTCGCGAGCCGCTCCGAGCCCCTCCCCCCGCCGCCGGCTCGGCAACAGGAACGGCGACCACGGCCGTGTGCCCGGCGGGAACCGCCACATTGGCCCGCACCTCTTGTACGCACACCGTCGCCGGCATGAGCGTGGTGACGGGGAAGGTGGTTCCGGGAACGAACGCGGTCATCACCGTACCTGGTATGACCTTCCCGTTCTGCACTTCCGTGGTCAGTTTCACGGTTTGGCCATCGGATGCGAGGCACGGGGTGACACGAAGTGCAGTGCCGGCAAATTTAGACTCGACCTTCCCGCCCGCGAGCGCTACCGGGTAGTTTTGCCCGATCTGAACGTACCCGGTCTGATTGTCGGCGACCTGAACCAGCGGCCGGGACAACACTTCGCACTCGCCCTTTTCTTTCGCGGCCCGCAGGAAGTCGTTCAGCCTCTCGGCTTCGCGCGGGGTGAGCACGCACCCCGACGTGCCGCGTTCTGTCGTCAAACCGCACTTGGCCAGGAACCCGTCCGGCACGTCCACGATCATCGCTTGCACGACCGTATGCGGCAGCGGCTTATCCAGTTCGGCGATCAGTTTGCCGACCTGCTCGACGGTGTCTTTGTCCCCGCTTACCAGGAGGCTGTTCGAAACCGGTTCAGCGACCAGCTTGGCCCCAGCCCGCTGGAACCGCGCACCGAGCACCAGCGCCGCATCGGCGGCAGCGACGCTCCTCAACTTGTGAACGCTGTTCTTCAGCGGCGTGCCCGGCGCGGTGAGGCGCTTCTGGAACGCGTCGATGTCGCACAACGTGCGAACGGTCGCGAGCGCGAGGACTTCGAGTTCCGGTCCCGGCTTGTCCTTCCCGCGCCCCTCGGCCGCCTGCTTCCACGATCCGATCACAAGCGTCCCGCCCTTAGGAACGACGGCGGACCGCTCAACGCTCTCTTTGCGAACGTCCGGCGCCTGGACGAACTGCGTGAACGGTACCGGCTTACCCTGTGCCCCGCCCTCGAACACCGGGGTGATTTGCGTCGTTACCGGAATCAGTTCAACACTTCCGACGAGTCGCGTGCGTGACACACCCGCTTCGACGTGAACGTAGTTGCGGTCGGCCGACAAAACGCCTTTCACCGTGACGGATTCGCCAAGGTGTACGGCCGTCTGCCGGGGCACCAAGACGGACGCCCCATTCACCTTCGTGACATCCAGGCCGGTCACGAACGTCTGCGTGTTGCCGCACTTCGAGGTGGCCGTTTCGCTGGCCGCAGCTGTGATTCGCGGGAACGGGGTCACACTGGCGTCGCGGTCGGCCTGACTGGCGTCGAGCACCGCCTGGAGTTGCGCGTCGGTAAGGGCGGTGTCGCGCGCGGCTTTCACCCCGGCCCGCTCAAACACGTTTGCCGGCGCGCGGACCAACCGGACTTCGTACACCAGGGTCATGGCACTAATCCGCCGCAGGGCCTCGAGCAGGTCGCCCACCTCCGTGATCACGTCCGCGGTGTTCGTCACGACCAGCGCGGCGCCGACATCGAAGTATTCGACCTTTCCCGTGCCACCGGCGCCGGCCCACGAGTACGGTCGGACCATGTCCGTCACCAGCTTCACAAGCTTTTGCGCGTTTGACCGGTGTGCGACAGCGGCCTTCTCGCCCTCAGGCGACAGGGACGGCCCGACCAGTTCCGCAACGGTAAAAACCTTCGTAACTTGTGGCTTGACAGCAACCGCGGCCGGCGTTGCAGGGACCGTAACCGGTGCCGGGGGCGGCACCAGCGGACGAAGGTCTTCCGCCAGCACGGGCAACGCGAATAGAACGGCGATCGTTGCAATCAGTGTCCGAAACCGCATGCCAACCTCCGGGGGTGCAGGAACCGCCCGGAGCAGATAGCACACCGCGTTAAAGCGACAAGGCGAACTTTCTACGGCTTCTTGCCGAACGGGAACGGGAACCCGCCCCCCTTCGGGGACGGCACGGCCGCGCCGGGGAACAGTTTCTTGATCTCGTTCTCGATCAGATCTTTGCCGGCGTCCTTCGCGCCCTCACGGGCGAGCGCGGCGATCGCCGCGTTCAGCGCCTTCGGGTCCAGTTCGGGTTTGGTCAAAGTGCCCTTCAGCGGCACCTTCAGCACCTTCCCGGCGATCGCCTTTTGCAGCACCGGGTTGTTTTTCAACAGCACGAACTCCTTGGGCATCGGCACATCGACGACGAGATCGAGCGACTGGTCGAACCCGACGGACCCGCTGGTGTGGAACGTGGTGCCCGAGATCCGCATCGTGAAGTTCTGGTGGTGGACCCGCCCGTTGGCGACCTGCACCGTCACGGCGGTCTCGTTGGCGAGGGTCATCGCGGTGTCCTTCGCGCCGAGCAGGTTCGCTACCTGGGCCGCAACCGGTGTGAGCCCCACGGTAGCCCGGTGGATCAGCAGCACCCCTTTCGCGGCCGTCTGATTCGGGTCGGCGAGCGAAACGAGGTTGTCCTCGATTGCCGCCGAGAACTCCCCATCCGCCTGCACCGCCCCGGAGAACGCCGGCAGCGCGAACCTCAGCGCCCCGCCCTGCCCCAGCGAGCCCGTCGTGATCTTCGCTCGGTCGACGACCGCGCCTTTCGTAAACGTGACCGTGCCGGGCGTGGTTCCGAGGTAGATCGTCGGCTCGAGGGACGCTTTACCGCCCGCAAGGGTGGTGTGAATGCGTTCGATCTTCACCACGCCGCTGGTCATCTTCGCGTCAACTTCCACCGTACCGACATCGAACCCGAGCGCGTTGAGCGTGTGCCACCCGGCCGAACCCTGGCCGGACAGCCCCGCGAGCGCCCCCGGAACAGAGGCCTTTGGGGCCGGGCCGCCTTTCGGTGCGGGGCGGCCTTTCGGCGCTGGGGGCGTGGCGGCCGCCGCGCCGGGCGGTTCGAGTTGGCCCGACAGCGCGAACCCGCGCGAGCCGGTGCCGGTCGCGGTAAAGGTGTCGCCGACGAACTTGCGCACCAGCGGGTTCAACTTGTCCCAATCGTACCGCAGGGTGCCGGTCAGTTTCACCTCACCGGTAGTGGTAACCTTGGCCAACGTCCCATTCGTGCTAAGTATGAAACCCGGGCGTTCGGCCTTCGCCACGGCAAGCACGAGCGTCTCCGTGCCGTTGTCGTACTTGCCCTCGGCCTCGAGTTGGAGCGTCGGCTCTTGCCAGACGAGCTGGTTCTTCGGGCCGTACCCGAAGCCCGTTACCCCGAGAGAGCCGCCGAACTCCGTGACGTTCCCCGCCGTGCGGAACTTGAGCGGCCCGGTGCCGGTGCCGTGGAGCGCCTCCGGCCCGTTCGGATCGGTGTACAGCTTCACCGTGCGCCCGAGCCGGTTCAGGTTAACGGTGCTCTGTCCGTTCCCGCTGATGACCGGATCGCCTGTCGTCGGTAACTCAAAGGCGAGCGTGCCCTTGGTGACCTGGAGCGTATCCGATGTGACCGACACGTTCGAAATGGTCGCGACGCGGTCGGCGCGGGTGAACACCAGATCTCCAACCGCACTCATACGCGGCTCGTCGAGCGCAATCCATCGCTCCAGTTTCGGGTTGGTGAGGGTGACCTGGAGCCGGTCCATTGTCACACGATCAGCCGAAAAACGGGCCTTACCCTGCGCATCGACGGTTCCAGTGAACTCAAACACCGGCATACCGACCAACACGTCGACGCGATCCTTCCAGCTCGCCACCTGCCCCTGAAGACGCACACCCGCGCTCCCGCTCGACAGCTTGGCGAGATCCGCGACCGGTTCGGTGAGATCGACCTCGAGTCGGTCACCGCCGGCGGTGAGTTTCACCGACGCGCCGGCGAGCGCGACCGGACCGGCGGCGAGCCGAGTACCCTTGGCGTTCAACTGCGCCTTCAGCGCCGGCTCGCGCCACCCCTTTCGGTTCTGATCGACGACCGCGAGGTCGGTGAGTTCAACGATCACCTCCGCGCTGAACGCATCCCCGTCGCTCCGGCGCACCGCGAGCGACGCGAACGCCCGCCCGTCGATCGTCCAGCCGTCGAGGTCCATGAAATCCTTGAGCCGGGTGCCGAGCCGGCCGAGCAACACGTTGGCGGACAGCAAGAGCTTTTCGGAGTCGCTGGCCGCGTTAACGGACATGAACTCCGAGAAGCACACGAACTTCTCGAACGTCGGGAACCGCCCGCTCGCGTACCGCCCGACGAACTCGACCTTCAGCGGCTCGTCCCACACCACCGGCCGCGCCTTTCCGTCCGGCCCCGGCGCCGCGGCTTTCAGCGCCGACGTACTCACCTTTCCGTCCCAAACGGTGCCGCCGTCCGCCGGATCAGTCTTGCTCGCGATTTTGACGCCGAGGCGCCCCTCGTGCAATTCAATGCCGCCTTTGAGCTTGAACAGCTTCGGCAGCTTCGCGAGAAGTTGGGCGGCGTTCACGTCCGCCTCGATCGACACGCCGGGCTGGTTAAAAAGGTTCTCCGCTGCCTGCTCGGGATCGAACGCACCTTTCACGGAAACCGTGCCGGTGTCGCATTTCAGGTCGAGCGACCGCACCTGTAAATTGCGCCCGACGAGTTCCACGTCGAGCGGCAGTTCGACCGAATCGAAGCGAAGCTCATCTCCCTTGAGCCACGGCGCGGAGAGCGAGAGCTGCTTCCCGTTCGCAGTGCCGGCGACAGCCAGGGCGAGGCGCCCCCGAGCGTCCGTCTTCCACGAGAGCTTCAGGTCCGTTCCCAGCGTGCCGGAAAGCTTCAGCGCCGGGTCGGCGCGCTTCAGCAGCGGGGCGAACGTATCCAGTTTGAGGTCTTTACTCACCACCTTCGCGGTGCCGGTTTCGCCGATCGTGGCGTCAACGTTTAGCCCACCGGTCGCGGCGGTGAATCGCACCGCGATCGGTTCGGCGGCCGTCACGGGCACGTCAACCGAACCCTCTATCCCTTCCACGCTCGTGCTCGTGTCGGCTTCCAGAAGCGTGATCGTGCCGCCGGTCACTTTCACATTCACCGCGATACGGGCGGTGGCAGGAGCCGACTTCTCTTTCAGGTACTCGGCGAACGCGCCTTCGACGTTCGTGCTCCCCTTTTCGAACGCCACACTGATCGTCGGGTTCTCGACCGTAAACGCCCCGGGAGCGTTCGGGTCGCGTGCCAGATTTATGAGGGTCTTTTGCGACCGCAGTTTCGCGACGTTCAGGACCGGGCGCCCGGCCTCATCCCTAATACTGATGTCACGCAGCTCAACCGGGGCGAACCACCCGAGCGACGCGCCCCCGACCTCGACCGATCCCTTGACATCGGCGAGCGCCTTCCGCGCGATCGTGTTACGAAGGCTCGTCTTCGCGACGATGGTCGGCGCGAACCACAGCACCAGTATCAGCAGCGTGAACAACGGGAGCAGCCGCTTCAGCCACCGCTTGGAGCGCGATCGTCTGGCCGCCGGCTGCGGCGCGGGTGGGGGAACGGTCCCGGCGGACATGTGATACGCCTCCTGCAATCTGGGCGGGCGCAACCCTGCGCGTTTCATTCCATCGACTAACGTTAGCACGGCGCGCCAGCGTTAGAGAAGTGCGTTCGTGACCGCGAGACGGGAACACGCGGCACAATCGGTACGGTCGCGAGACCAAAGATCAGGCCCCGCCGGCGCCAAACCGAATCGAGGCTTGGCGCCCGGCGGGGCCGCATCCGGTTACAGGGGGCACAGATTCGACCCCTTGCGCACCTGACCTCGATCCCAGGCTCTGGCGATCAACGACCGAGCGTGTCCTTGAACAGTGCGAGCATCTTCTTCCACGAGTCCTCGTCGGCATGCTTGTCGTACTTCATGCCCTTGATGTTGTGCGCGTCCGCGCCGGGCACCGTGAAGCTGTGGACCACGTCCTTGTAGGCCACGAACTCGTACTTGGTGCCGGCGCCATCGAGCGCGCCGCGGAAGTCCTTGATCGCCTGCGGCGAGATCAAGGGGTCCGCTTCGCCGTGGCAGATCAGTAGCTTCGGCTTGATCGCCTTGGCCTCGGCCTCGGTCGGCTTCGGGAGCGCGGCGTGGAACGTCGCAACGGCCTTCAGATCGGCCCCGCTGTAAGCGAGCTGGAGGCAAGTGCTTCCGCCGAAGCAGTACCCGATGGCGGCGAGTTTGCCGCCGTCCACGTTGGGCTGCGATTGAAGCTGCTTCAGCCCGGCGTCCGCGCGGCCGCGCCACACCTGCACGTTCGCGCGCACCGCGCGGGCCATCTTGCCCGAGTCGTCCGGGTGGTTCACCACCTTGCCCTCGCCGTACATGTCGGGCGCGAACGCGACGTAGCCGAGTTCCGCGAGTTGCTTGCAGCGCCCCTTCGCGTAGTCGTCCAGCCCCCACCACTCGTGGACCACCAGCACCCCGGGCCGCTTTTCCTTGACCGCGTCGTCGAAAGCGAGGAACCCCTTGAGTTTGACACCCTCGTAGTCGTACTCGACGACCTTCGTAACGACCGCCGCCGGCGACGCGGTCGCGGTCAGAACGAAGGCCGCCAGGGCCGTTACGCTCCGCAGCATCGTGTGCTCCCCCTAGTTGTCGGGCGAGCCGGTATTGTAGCGACTCGCCCCGCGCGGCAGGGAACTCTGCCGGCCAGCGCGGGCCGCAGAACCGGTCGCACTGGCACCTGCCGCAGGGGAGCCGGAGGCCCTTTCGGTGACCAGCGAACGGGTAGCGGAGGGGCAGCGGCGGCCCCAGCGGAACGGGGCTCAGCCCGCGATGTCGCCGGCAAGTTTCGCCAGCACCTCGTGCGTGAGGGCGAAGGCCACCTGCGTGCGACCGCTGGCGGTGCGGGTGGCGGTGAACCGGCGCACCTCGGCGCGGGCGGTGCCGGACAGCTTCACCTCGTAATACGCGACCTGCTCGCCCTTCTTGGCAGGTGCCGCGCTGCGGAGCACCGCTTCGCCACGCACCTCGTCCACTTCCAGCACCTTGAGCGGTTCGAGCAGCCCGACGGCCCGCGCCGCGGTGCGCTCGGCCCACGCCCGCAGGGTCAGCCCCGCGGGCGCATCGCCGGTGCGGGCCAGGGCCAGTTCCCACACCAGGGCGGCCAGCGCGTCGGTCTTGTCGGCGGCCATTTGAACGCCCCAGCCCTCGTCCGCGAACGTCTGGCCGAACGAGTGCCGGCCGGGGCCGGCCGGGCGCCACTCACTTAGCTTTGGCAGCAGCTTTTCGGACAGAGTCATCGGATCCTCCGGTTAATTGCGAGGTGTGTTCGGTACCGTCGAAGCTCAGCACCACGGGTTGGCCGTCGCTGAGCGTTTCCAGGTGAACCGGCCGCGACCACATGTACTGGATGTTGACCAGCACGTCGCGCGCCTCGTCCACTTTCAAATCTACACCCTGATGTTCGTGCCGCAACATCAGTTCGCCGCGGTTGCGGTGGTTGCCGTCCACCACGTAGATCCACGGCTTCCCGAAGTTCGTGAGGCCGAACAGCAAGCGCTGCTTGACCTTCTGGAACTCGCGGCTCTCGATCACGTAGTTCTTCGTCGGCTCCTGATAGTTGAACGAGAACAGGTTGTGTTCCTTGCAGAACTCTGGGGTCAGAAACGTGTCGATAAAGGTGATGTCGTTGTGAATCTTCCGCACCTCGAAGATCTTCTGTCGCCCGAGCCCGAGCTGCTTGTCCCAGGTGCGCTTCTTGTCCATGTCCTCGCAGTTCTCCCACTCCGGGCCGAACTGCCCCATGTTCCAGCGCCGCTCGACGTCCCGCAGCAGTTCGATGCCGACCTTGTACGGGTTGAGCCGCCGCGAGCTGGTCGCCATCGTGCCCGAGTGGTGGTCCGCGTAATCGATCACCTCCGACGGGTCCAGCACCTTCTGCGTCATGATGGTGCTGTGCCAGAAGCTCGCCCACCCCTCATTAATTATCTTCGTTTGAGCTTGAGGATAAAAATAATAAGCCTCGTCGCGGACGATGCTCAGCAGGTCGCGCTGCCAGCCCTTCATCGGCGCGTGCTCGATGAGGAACAAAAGCACGTCCTTCTCGGGCCGCTCCGGGAACCGGGCGGCCTGCGCCGCGGCCGTTTTCTTGGCCTCGTCGTCGGTCCGCAGCGCCTCCGGCGGGTTGATGTAGTCCGACATGTACGGCTTCGCCTTGAACCGCGGCGCGGCGCGGTCGGCCCCCTCCTCCCCGTCGGCCGGGGCGGTGAAATCGTACCGCGAGTGGTCGTCGCGGCGGCGGATGGCGACCGAGTGGATGTCGATCAGATCGTCGATGGACATGCACCGGTCCATGAACGCCTCGACCTCGTCCTCGCCGAACCGCTCCACGAAGTGCCGGATGCGGGCGGCGTGGTTCGCGACCTCGTCCATCATCTTGCGGGACGTGTGCGCGAAGTAGGCGTTGTTCTTGAAAAAATCGCAGTGGCCGTAGACGTGGGCCATCACCAACTTCTGATCCACGGTGTGGTTGCACCGCATCAGGTAGGCGTAACACGGGTCGTTGTTGATGACCATCTCGTAGATCTTCGAGAGGCCGTACTCGTAGCTCTTTTTCAGCTCCTCGTACTGCATCCCGAACGACCAGTGCGGGTACCGCGTCGGGAACCCGCCGTAGGCGGCGATCTCGTTCAGGTCGTCGGCGTCCACGACCTCGAAGATGGTCTCGTAGAAGTCGAGCCCGAACCCCCGCGCGTACCCCTCGATCTCGTCCTTCAAGACGCGCAGGTGCGACGGCAGGTTCGTGTTGTAAAAGCCCAGGTTCATCTCCGACTCCTCCCACACCGGCCCGGCGTACCCGCTCCATCATACACGAACGCGGCGCGTCAGTGTTTGGCCGGCGGCTGCCACTTGCCGCCCCAGTCCATTTCGAGCTGGCGGAGGAACTGGTCCCACGCGTGCCGGGTCCGGGTGGGCGGGAACGGCACCGGGCGCACCGGCGCCTCCGACCCGGCGCCGGGGACGAGCGCCACCTCCCCGTTCGGGCGCACCTTGCCCACCCGCACCGGCAGCCAGGCGTGCTGGCTCTCGGGATCGACCTTCACGCGCCCCCTGGGGCCGTCGAACTCGGCCCCGCGCACCTTCGCCAGCACCTCCGCGGGCTCGACACTGTTCGCCGCCGCCGCGGCCCGCGCCCACAGGTGAACGCCGGAGTACGCCGCGGCCATCATGTCGCTCGCGGGCCGGTCCGGGCCGTACTTCTCGCGGATCTTGCGCACGAACGCCCGGCTCTCCGCCCGGTCGATCGTCTGAAAGTAGCTCGCCACCAGGTAGTCGTCGACCAGCGCGTCGGGGTTCAGCCCCCGCACCTCGTTCTCGGTGATGCTGACCGAGACGGTGGGCACCGGCGGGCCGGGGCCGCGCAGCCCGCGGAAGAACGCGGCGTTCGAGGTGCCGTTGATGGTGTTGATGACCACGTCCGCGTTCCCGAGCCGCACGCGGGCGAGCGCGTCTCGGGCGTCGGTCGAGCCGAGCGGCAGGAACACCTCCGCCACCACCTCGGCGCCGGCCCCGGTTCGGTTGCGCTCGCCGATCCGGTCGCGGATGATCTGGTGCGCGGTGTGCGGGAAGATGTAGTCCGAGCCCACCAGCGCGATCCGCTTCTTCTTGAGCCCGTCGATGACGAAATCGACCGCGGGGATGAGCTGCTGGTTCGGGGCCGGACCGAGGTACACGATGCGCGGCGACTCCTCCAGCCCCTCGTACTGCACCGGGTAGAACAGCAGCCCGCCGTTGCGCTCGACCACGGCCCGGACGGCCTTGCGCGACGCGCTGGTCCAGCACCCGAACACCGCCACGCACTTCTCCTCGGTCAGCAGCCGCTCGGCCTGGCGCGCGAACTCGTCCGGGTCGGATTTGCCGTCCACCACCACCGCACGGACCGGGCGCCCGTTGACCCCGCCCGCCGCGTTCAGCTCTTCCACGGCGAGCAGGGTCGCGTCGATGACCGGGTTCTCGCTCACCGCCATCGTGCCGCTCTGCGAGTGCAGCACGCCGATCACGATCGGCTCGGGTCCCGCCGCGGGCGCGCGGAACAGCTTCCACCCGAGAACGGCGGACAGCGCGAGCGCCAGCGCGAGTGCGGTCCCCAGCGCGACCGTCTGGCGCCGCCCGCGCCGGTCGGGCGGAACCGGTTCGACCCGCCGCGTCTCGCTCGACCCCGGGACGGCGGTGTCGGGCTCCACCTTCACCGGCCGCGGCATCGGAACCGATGGGCCGGACGCGGACATCCCGGCGAGCGCCGCTTCGAGGTCGCACACCACCTCGGTCGCGGTCTGCACCCGCTCCCCGGGGCGCTTGGCGAGCAGCCGGGTCACGAGGTCCGACACCTCCCGGGGCACGGCCGGGTTCTTCTGCCGCACCGGCTCCGGGTGCTTGTTCGCCAGGGCCATCATCACCGCCATCGCGGACGGCCCCTTGAACGGCAGCTCTCCGGTGAGCATGAGGTACATCACGCACCCGAGCGCGAACAGGTCGCCGCGGGCGTCCACCTCGTGCCCGCCGGCCTGCTCGGGGGACATGTAGTTGGGCGTGCCGACGATGAACCCGGTGCTGGTGAGGCTGGTCTCGTGCAGGGGCTTGCGGGCCAGCCCGAAGTCGAGCAGCTTGGCGCGGACCGCGCACTTCGGGGGCCGGCCGAGCGCGTCGGACGTCTCCCCGCAGGTTTTCGTCTCCCGGTTGCACTCGACCGCGTCGGTCCGTTCGAGCCAGATGTTCGCCGGCTTGATGTCCCGGTGGATGAGCCCCTGCGCGTGCGCCGCGGCCAGCCCGGCGGCGGTGTCGCGGGCGATCACGAGGGCGGTCCGCAGGTCGAGGGCGTCCGCCCCCTCGATGCGGGCCTGGAGCGTCTCGCCCACCAGCAGCGGCATGACCAGGAACGGCAGCCCGGCCGACTCGCCGACGTGCAGCACGGTGACGGTGTAGTCGGAGGTGATCCCGGCCGCGGCCCGGCCCTCGCGGAGGAACCGCTCGCGGCTCTCCGGGTCGGCGGCCAGCTCGGGCTTGAGCACCTTGAGCGCGATCGGCCGCCGGAGGCCGAGGTCCTCGGCCGCGAACACGAGCCCCATCCCGCCGGCCCCGAGCAGCCGGAGCACGCGGTAATCGGCGAACCGGCCGATCTCGTCCGGGGCCTGGGGCGGGCCGAGAAACGAGTACGGGGAGCGGATGCGCTCGGTGACGTCGCTCGACGGCACGCGCGGCCAGGTCTGCTCGGTCGAGTCCGGGTCGGTCATGGGCTTCTACTTCTTCGCGAGCGTGACGATCAGCCCCGACGCCAGCGACAGCGCCGCGCCGAACAGCGCGAGGATCAGGGTCCAGCGGCGCCCGTCCACGAGGTCGGCGTGCTTGATGTGGTCCTGAAGCTGCTGCCTGAGCGCGGCCCGCTCCGCCCGTTCGGCGGCCAATTCCGTCTGCAACGTTTCGACCTTCGCGCTCAGCTTCTCAAGCTCGCGCCGGCGGTTGTCGTCACGATCGGCCAGCACCTTGAGGTCCGCAACCAGATCTCGAATCTGTTCGCTGGGCGATTTGGCCACGGCTACACCTCGACCGGCTGATTGATGATTTCGTCCCACGCCGGCTTGCGGCGCTCGAGGTAATCGTCCGTCGCGCGCGCCCAAACGGCCCGGCACCGGCTCTCGAGGGTGGCCGGGTCTTGAAACTCACGGGCCGTCAGGAGCAGCGAGCCGCTCCCGCGGGCCGCGGGCAGATCGAGCGTCAGCGTCACCTCGACCCCGGCCGGTTGGTGCGGGCGCGCTTCAAAAGTCAGCGCGACCTGTTTGTCCCAGTCGCGCACCACCGCGCCGAGTGCCGCGACCACGCGCTCCGCGCCGGCCTTGAGGTCCGGACGGCCTTCGAACCCAGCGTACTGCACGCTCTTGAACATCGCCGCGCCCCCCGCTTGGGTTACCGCCCGGTCTTGAGGAACTCCTTGATGCTGCCCAGGATCGCGTCGCGGTCCGGGATGCGGCTCGTCACCACGTTCTCGTGGTCGTCGACCAGCTCGTGGACGTGGTCGAAGAACTCGCCGCTCCCGTACGGCGACTCCACCTGCCCGTACCCGAACAGGTTCAGCTTCGCCAGCATCGTCTTCCCCAGCAGCTCCTTGCACTTGGGCACGTCGTCGCCCCAGTTGTCGCCGTCGGAGAAGTGGAACGCGTACACGTTCCACTGGCTCGGCGGGAACCGGGCGTCGATGATCTTGTTGCACAGCTCGTAGGCGCTGCTGATCTTGGTGCCGCCGCTCTCCCGCGTGTGGTAAAACGTGTGCTCGTCGACCTCTTGCGCCACGGCGTCGTGGATGATGTAAACAGTTTCGACGCCCTGGTAGTGCTTTTTGATCCAGGTGTCGATCCAGAACGACTCGATGCGGACGATCTCCTTCTGCTCGTCGGTCATCGAGCCGGACACGTCCATCATGTAGATCACGCACGCGACGGCGTCCGGCTTGGGCACCTCTTTCCACGCGCGGTACCGCTTGTCCTCGCGCTGCGGGATGACGGTGGGCACGAGCGGGTTGTACGACCCGGCCGAAATCTGCCGCTGCAGCGCCCGCTTGAAGGTCCGCTTGAAGTGCCGTAGCGACTCCGGCCCCACGCTCCGGATGCTGGTGTACTTGTCCTTCTCGGTAACGACGTTCTCCTTGCCCCGCGGCTCGATGCGCGGCAGCGCCAGCTCCTCCCCCAGGATCTCGGCGAGTTCCTCCATCGTGAGGTCCACTTCGAGGATGTGCCCGCCGGGGGAGTCGCCGGCCTGCGGCTCGCCCTCGCCGTCCTGCGGCTGCGTGAGCGGCTGGCCGGGCTGCCCGGGGCCGACCCCGACGCCGCCCGAATTCTTCTGCCCGTAGCGGAACTGCGGCAGGTTGATGGACGGAATCGGGATGGACACGAAGTCCTTCCCCTTCTTGCCGATCATCTCCCCGCGGCTGATGTACTTGGACAGGTTGCTCTTCACCTTTCCGCGCACCAGCTTGCGGAACCGCTGCAGGTCTTGCTCAATTTTCTGTCCCACGGCGAATCGTGCCTCGGGGTTGGGTGGCGTCTCGGTTTTCGGCGCGTGCTTGCGCCTCCGCGCTGTCGCGTACAGGAATCGTACCAGACGAACCGGGGCGGGGAGAAGCTAAACAGGGTGTCCGACGGGGCAGGAAATCTGCCGCCGGGCCAATCGGTCCGGAACCGCGCACGGGTTAAAACGGCTGATATCACACGCCGCGCCGCCCAGAGCGGAGCCTAACCTGACAAAAGCGATGTGCGAAATGCGATAAGGCGCGGCAAGCAGAAACAGTTGGCTTCCAGAGAGGGCGCGTGCGGCCGAGCTACTTTCGTCCTTCGGCACGCCTCACGGCGTGAGTTTCGAACTTTGAAACTCGGCCGGGAGGCGACTTGACCTGATCGGCACCAGGAACCGTCCGCGGCGTTACACCGCAGTTCACGCTAACTTCACGGCCGCACGCGCTACTCAAACGACACTTTAGACGCGATCCCCGGTCCCGGCCACTTCGGGCCGGGACCGTGCTCGCGGGTGTGAAGACGACCCGTTTTTACCGCGCCCCTGCGGGCTTGGTGGCGCTGCGGTAGGCCGGGTCCAGGTCGAAGCGGTCCAGGTTCATCACCTTGGTCCAGGCGGCCACGAAGTCGGCAACGAACTTCTTCTGGGCGTCGTCGCTGGCGTACACTTCCGCGATGGCCCGGAGCTGCGAGTTCGAGCCGAACACGAGATCGACCCGGCTCCCGGTCCACTTGACCTGTCCCGTCTTCCGGTTCACCCCTTCGAACACCTGCTCGTCCTTCGCCGACTTGCGCCACTCCGTGTTCATGTCGAGCAGGTTGGCGAAGAAGTCGTTGGACAGGGCTTCCGGACGGCTCGTCAGCACGCCCAGTTTAGACCGGCCGGTGTTGACGTTCAGCACGCGCAACCCGCCGACGAGCACGGTCATCTCTGGGGCGGACAGCTTGAGCCGCTGCGCCCGATCGACGAGCAACTCTTCGGCCGGCCGGTCGTGCTTGCCGCCGAGGTAGTTACGGAACCCGTCCGCGGTCGGTTCGAGCACGGCGAACGCGGCGGCGTCGGTCGTCTCCTGAGTCGCGTCGGTCCGCCCGGGGCTGAACGGCACCCGCACCTCGTGGCCGGCCTTCTTCGCCGCGGCCTCGATCCCCGCGCCCCCGCCGAGCACAATCACGTCCGCCAGCGACACCTTTTTGCCGCCCGTCAGGGCCTGGTTGAACTCCTTCTGCACCTGTTCGAGCTTCTGGAGCACCTGGGCCAGCTCCTCCGGCTCGTTCACGGCCCAACCGTTCTGCGGGGCGAGGCGGACACGCGCCCCGTTCGCGCCGCCGCGGCAGTCGGTGCCGCGGAACGTGGAGGCCGACGCCCACGCGGCGGACACCAACTGGCGCGGGGTCAGCCCCGACGCCAGGATCTTGGACTTCAGGTCGGCCGCGTCCTTCTCGTCGATCAGCGGGTGATCGACGGCGGGCACCGGGTCCTGCCAGAGCTGCGCCTTCGGCACGCCCGGCCCGAGCAGGCGGGTGACCGGCCCCATGTCGCGGTGCGTCAGCTTGTACCACGCCTTCGCGAACGCCTCGGAGAACTGGGCCGGGTTCTCGTGGAACCGCTTGGAGATCTTCGCGTAGGCGGGATCGATCCGGAGCGCCAGGTCGGTCGTGAACATGATCGGGGCGTGCGTCTTGGTCTTGTCGTGCGCGTCGGGCACGAGGCCCTTGGCGGCCGGGTCCTTGGGGGTCCACTGGAACGCGCCGGCGGGGCTCTTTGTCAGCTCCCACTCGTACCCGAACAGGTTGTCGAAGTAGCCGTTGGACCACTTCGTGGGGGTCATGGTCCAGGCGCCTTCGAGCCCGCTGGTGATGGTGTCGCCGCCGCGGCCCTTGCCGTACTTGTTGAGCCAGCCGAGCCCCTGCGCTTCGAGGGGGGCGGCCTCCGGCTCGGGGCCGACGTTCTTATCCGGGGGGGCCGCTCCGTGCGCCTTGCCGAAGGTGTGGCCGCCGGCGATCAGCGCCACCGTCTCTTCGTCGTTCATGCCCATGCGGCCGAACGTCTCCCGAATGTCGCGGGCCGAGGCCAGCGGGTCCGGCTTGCCGTTCGGGCCTTCGGGGTTGACGTAGATCAGGCCCATCTGCACCGCGGCCAGCGGCTTCTGCAACTGCCGATCGCCGGTGTACCGCTTGTCCTCCAGCCACTTGCCCTCCGGCCCCCAGTAGATGTCGTCCTGCGGCTCCCACACGTCCTCCCGGCCGCCCGCGAACCCGAACGGCTTGAGCCCCATGTCCTCAATGGCCCAGGTGCCGGCGAACACCATCAGGTCGGCCCACGAGACCTTGTTGCCGTACTTCTGCTTCACCGGCCACAGCAGCCGGCGCGCCTTGTCCAGGTTGGCGTTGTCGGGCCAACTGTTCAGCGGCGCGAACCGCTGGGTGCCGTACCGGGCGCCGCCGCGGCCGTCGCCGGTGCGGTACGTCCCCGCGCTGTGCCACGCCATGCGGATGAAGAACGGGCCGTAGTGCCCGTAGTCGGCCGGCCACCAGTCCTGCGAGGTCCGCATCGCCTTGAGCACGTCCTTCTTGAGCGCGTCCAGGTCGAGCTTCTTGAACTCCTCGGCGTAGTTGAACCCCGGCCCCATCGGGTTCCCCGCGGGCGCGTTCTGGTGCAAGACCTTGAGGTTCAACTGGTTCGGCCACCACTCCCGGTTCGTGTACGGGATGGCCCCGGCGGCCGGCGGGGTCGGCTCCGGTTTCGCCTCCGGCTGCGGTTTCCCGGACAGGGTGAAGCCGGTCACCGGGCACTTGGCCCCGGCGGGACCGGCGGGCGCGTGCCCGGAAGCGGGTTGGGCCTGAGCCGGTGCCGACACCAAAAAGCCCAGGGCCGCCAGTCCCGCTCCCAGGCGGTACAGATGAGACGGCGTGCGGTCGGTCATCGCGGTCCTCCAGTTGAGGGAGAGGCGCGGGCCGTGCAGGGGGGACCGAACCGGTCGCCGAACCGCTGCACACCCGCCCGATTGAGATAATAACGGTCGGCAAATGCGGCTTCCAATGCATAGAACAGATGCATGTGATGCGTCGAACGCATGACTAACGGGCGGGGTGAGCGACGTGGAACTGGAGCAACTGCGGCATTTGGTGAAAGTGGCCGAGCAGGAAAATTTCACCCGGGCGGCCGAACTCGTCGGGCTGTCTCAGTCCGCATTGAGCCGATCCGTCGCGCGTCTGGAAGAGGAACTCGGCCAGCCCATCTTCGAGCGGCAGTCGCGAAAGGTGGCGCTCACCGATGCGGGCCGGTTGCTGCTCGACCGCGCCCGCATCGTGCTGACGATGCTGGACGATGTAACGGCCGAGATCGCCGACAACGGCCGGTCCGGCAAGGTCCGGGTCGCGGCGATCCCGACGATCGCCCCGTATTTTCTGCCGGAGTGCCTGCGGTCCTTCCACCGCCTGTTCCCGCAGGCCCAGTTGATCGTACTCGAGGATACGACCGAGGCGCTGCTCAAGAAGGTGACCGACGGGGAGGTCGACATCGCCATCGGGGCGCTGCCGATCGGCACGAAGTACGTGGAGGTCGAACCGCTCTTTGAAGAGGAACTGCTACTGGTGACCGGCCGCGAGCACCCGCTCGCCGCGAAGCCGGCCGTGTGCTTGGCGGACATTGCGGAGCTGCCGTTCGTGCTGCTGGGCGAGGCGCACTGCCTTTCGGACAACGTGGTGTCGTTCTGCCGGCAGCACTCGTTTCACCCGGTTTCGGTCGAGCGGACCAGTCAGCTCTCGATGGTGCAGGAGTTGGTCGCTCTGGGGCACGGCGTGAGCCTGATCCCGGACATGGCCCGGGCGCGTGACACCAGCCCCGCGCGCGTGTACCGCTCGCTCAGCGGACCGCCGCCCACGCGAACCGTCGCAATGATTACGAACCCCTACCGCTACCACAGCCAGATCGTCCGGAAGTTCGCCGAGCACCTCCGCGGCTCACGAGCGGCGAATTGAAGGTGCGCCGCCCGCGCCCCCGGCGCCGGGCGGAAGCGCGAGCAACTCGTAAGACAGGCCCAGAACGTCCTCACGCCCGGAGCCGCGGCAGCCCGCGCTCGTTTCCCAATGCGAGCGCGGGCCGAAGGCGCGGGCTGAGAAAACCAGGGGGCACGCGCACATGGTGCGAATCGGAATTGTCGGCATCGGGTTCATGGGCCGCATTCACTTCCTCGCCAGCCAGCGCCTCACCGGCGCGAAGGTGACCGCGATTTGCAGCCGCGACGCCGCCAAGCGCGCGGGCGACTGGCACAACACCCGCGGTAATTTCGGCCCCGAACCCGGCCAGGTGGACCTCACCGGCGTTAAGGCCTACGCGGAGGTGAGCGAACTCCTCGCGGACCCCGAAATCGATCTGATCGACATCTGCACCGTCACGGACCAGCACACGCCGCTCGCGCTCGCCGCACTCAAGGCCGGCAAACACGTGCTGGTCGAAAAGGCGATCGCCCTTTCGCCCGAGGACGCCGACGCGATGGTCGCCGCGGCCAAGAGCGCCGGGAAGTTGCTGATGGTGGCGCACGTGCTGCCGTTCTTCCCCGAGTTCAAGTACGCGGCCGATGTGATCGCGAACGGCAAATACGGAAAGGTGGTCGCGGCGCACTTCAAACGAGTGATCGCGAAACCGGACTGGTCGTCGGACATCGGCGACGCCGCCAAGACCGGCGGACCGGCGGTCGATCTGCACATCCACGACACCCACTTCATCGGGTTGGTGTGCGGGGTCCCGAAGCACGTGTTCTCGGCCGGCACGGTCGAAAGCGGCGCGGTTTCGTACCTCACCACCTCGTACCTCTACGGCCCCGGCGGCCCCGCGGTGACGTGCTCCAGCGGCGCCGTGTCGATGCCCGGGCGGCCGTTCGTCCACGGGTACGAAATCTACCTGGAGAAGGCGACGCTGCTGTTCGACTCGGGCGGGGTGCCGCTGACGCTCCTGACCGCGGACGGGAAGTCCGAGCACCCCGCGCTCCCCGGCGGGGGCGACGCGCTCTCGGCGTTCACGGACGAGCTACAGACCGCGGTCGGCGGGGTCGCGTCGGGCCGGGAGCCGGCGCTGCTGAGCGGGCAACTGGCGCGTGACGCGCTCGTGCTGTGTCACCGCGAAATCGAATCTGTGAAGACGGGCAAACCAGTAGCCATCAGCTAACTGCCCATAACACCCATCTTTCGCAACTGGAACACCCGTTACTGGTTGCCGAGAAATGTGACCTGGTAATCTGCAACGGTTCTCGCAGTCTGCCGGGTTCTGCCGATTTGAGTTGGCAGGACCAGCCTGGTAAGCGCGAGGGCCGCCGATGAGCAAGCGAATGTGGTTCAGCTGTGGGCTTCTGGCGACCGCACTCGCTCTCGCGGGCTGCACGTTACCGTGTCACAAGGGGTATGAGAAGGCGCTCGAAAACGGGGTGCAGTGCGAGCTGCCGACCCCGTGCCGGAACCGCGTTCACCTGTTCATGGTGCACGGGCTCACCCCGTCCACACACACCGGCCTGAACGCGCTGCGGTTGCAACTCGGCGAGAACGGGTTCGCGAAGGTTGGGATCGGTGAGTTCTATCACGCGTGGTGGGTGAAGAGCGAGATCGAGTGCATCCGCAAGAACGACCCCGACGCGCGGTTCGTGCTCCTGGGCTACGACTACGGGGCCGGCGTCGCGCTCTCGCTCGCCCGCGACCTAACCGCAAAGGGCGCGGCGGTCGATGCCGTCGTGCTGCTCGACCCGAAGGGCTGCGCGCCCGAGCCGTGCGGGGTTCACACGCTCCTCATCACGAACGGCATGTGTACCGAACGTGTCCCGCACTCGGCCCGGGTGATGGTCCCGGACGCCACGCACTTCACCCTCCCGGCGCACCCGACGACCGTCGCGGCGGTCGCGGACCTGTTGCGGAACATCGCCGAGCGGCACTGCGAGCCGGAGATCGAAGAGGTGCCCGTGTGGAGCTACCCGAACGCCCCGGAGCCGCACTCCGTGGCGCCCGTGCGGGGCACCCCGCCCGAATGGAACTTCCTCGCCGACCGCGCCGGCCCGACGCGCGCCATCGGCACCCAGACGGCCACACGCCCGGTCGCGAAGCCGCCCGCGGTGGCCACAACGGCTCCGGTCCCGGTGTCGCCGGTTCCGGTGGCCACGAAGCGCTGAATGCCCTCGCCTGAGCCCCCTTCGCGTGCTTCAATGAGCGGATGAAGCTCAAGCAGCAACCCCAGGACTTCCGGGTCGAAGAACGGACCGACGTGGTCGCCGGCGAGGCCGGCGACTTCGCCCTTTACCGGCTCGACAAGACCGGCTGGACCACCCCCGACGCGCTGGCCGCGCTCCGGCGCCGCTGGCAGGTCGACCACCGCCGGCTGAGCTACGGCGGGCTCAAGGACCGGCACGCGGTCACGTCGCAGCACCTCACCATCTTCCGCGGCCCGAAGCGGAACCTGACGCACGAGCGGGTCACCGTCACCTACCTCGGGCAGTGCGTCGAGCCGTTCACCGCGCAGGAAATCCGCGCGAACCGGTTCACGGTCACCCTCCGCTCGCTGAACGCCGCCGGAGTGTCGCGCGCCGAAGCGACGCTGCGCGAGGTCGCCGACGCCGGGCTGCCGAACTACTTCGACGACCAGCGATTTGGCTCGGTCGGCGAGCAGCAGGAGTTCGTCGCGAAGGAAATGGTGTTCGGGCGGTTCGAGCGGGCGTTGTGGCTCGCGCTCGCCGCACCCTACGAGCACGACCGGGCCGACGCCAAGCGCGAAAAGGCGACGCTCACGGAACTGTGGGGCAAGTGGCCTGAGTGCCAGGCGAAGCTCCCGAAGGGCCACGCCCGCAGCCTCGTGAGCTACCTCGCCGCCCACCCGACCGACTTCAAGGGCGCGGTCGCACGTCTGCGCCCCGAACTTCAGGGGTTGTACCTCTCGGCGTACCAGAGCTACCTGTGGAACAAGATGCTGGCCGCGTGGCTGACCACCACACTCGGCCCCGCCAACCTGACGAGTGTGGAACTGAAGCTCGGCACCGTCCCGGCGCCGGTGCGGTTACCCGACGAGAACCGCGCCGCATGGGAGTCCCTAATGCTGCCACTCCCATCCGCGCGTGTGAAGCCCGAACCGGACGCGCCGTGGCTCCCGACCGTGGAGGAGATGCTAAAGGGCGAGGGCCTCACGCTCGCGGAGTTAAAGGTGAAGGGAATGCAGAAGCCGTTCTTCTCGAAGGGCGACCGCCCGGCGTGCGTGCGACCGGAGAACCTGAGCCACACCGCCGACGCCGACGAACTGAACAAGGGCCGGCGGAAGCTCGTGCTGAGCTTCGACCTGCCGCGCGGCAGCTACGCGACGATGCTGGTGAAGCGGGTCACGTCGCCTTGACGAGCAGACGCGAGAGGTCGGTCATGGGATTCCGACGAGACGGCCGCCGCTCGCGAACCGAGCGGCTAGCGTGGCATGAGTGGCGAGGGCAATACGCAGAGCTGCTTGCGGCGTCTGGCTTGCCTCCGCAGGTGCTACGCAGCCGAGGGGATTGGGATTACCTCCTTCGCTACGGCTATCACGCCAGCCCGTATCCACAAATAGACTTCCGATTAGAAGAACTCAGCCTGGAACAACGGGAGGCGTTCCGGGTTCTCTTGGAGACCGTACTGAGCCCAGAGGAGCAGGAGCGTGGGTGTGCTGGTTGGCATTTCGTCTGCCCGCCCGACAGCAGTGAACGGTGTTGAAGAGGCCGTCGTTGCGGGTTGAGCGGCCACTTTGACGCCCCGGAGTGACATAAACGTGGAGGTGCGTGAGCATGAACGTATTTGAAATGCTGACGCCATTCCTCATGGCCGTGCTGGGCAGTGCGTTAGGGGCCGCATTTGGCTATTTCACGGGCCTCAACATCTACCTATCAACACTGGCGGGGGGCTACGGCGCAATGCTCCCTCTGATAGTTGCGGTAATGCGAACTCGTCCAAAGGAGCCGAGACAGCCTCCGCATTTCGAAGACGTGCGCGTACTGTTCTGCTTCATCTTACTTTCGATTGCGTCGTGTGCAGTTCTGCCAGCCATTGCTATAATATTTTCAATCAAATTGAAACATTTCAATAAAGGCTACTAACAGATCAGGCCCCGCGGCAAATTCGCTCATCGCTTGTCTACCCACAGCAGCATAAACGTGCAGACACGTGAGGGCTAGTCATGCTCGAAGAAGGCGCGGTGTGCCGTCGCTGTGAAGAGAAGGCATCTACTTGCGACGACTGCGGTTGCTGCAACGAATGCTGCTACTGCCCCGAATGCTCTACGCGCGGCAAGCGTGCCGAGAGTACCTGTCAGCAATGCGGGCGGTGCGATGTCTGCGATCACGCAGACGACTGCAATTACTCAGACTGGTACGAAGAGGTTGGCAAAAACGAAGATGGCGACGGCTGAAACCGCGAGAGTATCAGAAGTGCTCAGGCGAGATAAATGTGCGAATGGTCGTCGTTAGCGGGGTGGAGCGGTTGTCGGCTCAGCGGGTAGATTCGCTGGCCCTTGCGATTCAGGGAGCATGGCACCCTCTCCGAACCAAACTTCACGGCACATCGTCGCATTCGCCGCAGCCTCATCCGGCGTGTCTTCAGAACCATATCGAAGGTAGCCCAGCCAGCTACGATTGCCCGTCGCCTCCCTTTTCGTGGACGCACACCCGGAACAAGCGAGCAGCAGAAAAGCGGCCAAACCCATCTGAGCTTTTCGGGAGTTCATTTCGCTAACCTCGTTTGGGAACGAGAAAATAGCGATCACGCCATGAGTGTCAACAGAAGTTAAGAAGTCGCCTCTGTGCGCAGGTGCGGTGGGCGGGTTCACCCGTGAAAGTGCGTATTTGTCGCCCGCACTCGCTCCGTTCCACGCCTCCGGCTCGTCAAAAGCACGAGCCTTCCGACGCAGGAAGCAAACCGCCCTTCCCCTCCGTCACTTCCCCTTCGCGAGTTCCTTGAACGCGCCACAAATCACCGGCGCCGCTTCCGGGCCAACGCTGTTCATCTCGCCGTACTGGGCCTTCTTCAACCCGTAGCAGAACGGGGCGTTCTCGTCCCACTGGCGCTTCGGAATGAAGTATCCCAGTTCGTCGTTCGCCAGCCCGATCAGCATCCGGTGCTTGCCCTTCAACTGATTGTAGACTGCGGGCTCGACCGCCGCGTTCGGGAAGTCCGCACCGGGGTCGGCCGGGTTTTCGACCTTGTTCAGCACTAACTCGGGATAAATCTCACCCGGGATCGCCGCGACCTCCAGTTCGCCGAGTTTCAGATAACCGACTTCCGTTTTCACCGCGACCGGCTTCCCCACTTCCTTCGTCGGAACGAACTTCTTCGGAGTCGGCGTGCCATCCCAGGCGTACATCGTGCGGTTCAGCGTTCCGAACGACCACGCGAGCCGGTAGATGTTGTTCTCGACCGGAACGAGCAACTCGCGCGTGCGAATGTCGAACGGGGTGAGCGTGACCGGCACGGCCTCTTTGAGCGCCTTTTCCGCAAGCTGGCCGACCAACCGCCCGTACCGCTCGGACTTCTCGAACGTGCCGTCGGCGAGTTCCTTCCCCTTCTCGTCTTTCACCGGCAGCTTGAGCGTCGTCATCAGCCCGCCGACGGTGCCCGTGAAGTACGCCACGGGGCACTTCTGTGTCTCGCGGAGTTGCTTCACCGTGTAGTAGATGAAGTCCGCGGTGACCTCGGTGTTGCGCGAGTCGAGCGCTTCGGGGTGGCAGTTCCACTGCACCAGCACGCCGAGCGGCTTGTCCGTCTTCGGCTCGAAAAACTTGAGCACCACCAGTTCGTCGTGCTTCACGACCGGCTTGCGGTTGTCGTTGATGAGGGCCGGATCGGCGGCCGTGCCGATTTTAACCGTTGCGGCGGCGAGCGCTTTCTCCGCGGCCTTGACGGCCTCCGCGCACCCGGCTTCGACCCGCTTGAGGTAATCGGGATCGACGCCGCTCTGAACCGGCGACGCGCCCCAGAGGCCGAGCGTGTCCGGCCCTTCGTGGTTGTGGGTGGCGGACACCAGCACGTACTTGAACCCGGTCAGCTTCTCGCGCACCCGCTCCACGCTGGGCAGGAACAGCCCGACCACATCGACCGAAACGAACGCGATCTTCTCGTCACCGTCGGCCATCACGACCGCCCGCGCCATGATCGGGTCGTGAACCGTCGTGGCCTTGCGGTTCTGTCCGAAGCCGGCGAGGAACACGGACTTCTTCCCCGCACCGACTTCCGGCGTCAGGTCGGTCTCGCCGAACCCAACTTTGAACTCACCGGCGGTACAGGGGAGAACGAACAAGGCGAGCGCGGAGAGAGTGCAGGCGAAGCGCATGAATAGTTCTCGTGCGAAGAAGAGCAAGCACAAGGAGCGACAGGGCCTCTACGGAAGGCACAACGGGACTGGGCAGGAAGGCCCCGAATAGCAGCGCGATGCTACCGTATCCTTAAATCGCCTCAGCCGGCGCACTCGCGCATGTACCGGATGCTCTCCCGCGCGATCGTGTCGGGATCGGGGGAGTAGTCGAACACCTCCACCGACACCCAACCGGTGTAGTCTACGTCCTTCAGCGCCTGGAAGATCGGCTTGAAGTCGGTGGGGCCGAACCCGGGGCCGCGCTTGTTCGGGTCGTTCGCGTGGAAGTGGTACATCCAGTCGCGGTTCGCCCGGATCACGTCCGGCGGCGGCGCCACCTCGGCCGACATCGCTTTCACGTCCAGGTGCAGCTTCACGAACGGGTGCGCGAGTTGCTTCGCGAGCGCGACGCCCTGCGCGGCGCTGGTCATGAAGTTCGTTTCTGCCGGCGTTAACGGTTCGAGGCACAGGTACACCCGGCTGCGTTCCAGTGCCGGGAGGCAGTGCCGGAGCGTGTCGAGGGCGTACTCCTCGCCTTGTGCGTGACTCATCCCGTCGGGCAGGTTCCGCTGGAACGGCGAACCGAGTACGAGGATGTCGCCGCCGAGGTCGGCTGCGGCGTAGGCGAGTTCTGCGAGGTACTCGCCGGTCCGCTTGCGCACCGCCGCATCGGATGAGGTGAGGTGAAAACCCTCGGTTTTAGCGAGCAGCCAGTGCAGCCCGATGATCTGGACACCGGCGGCTTCCGCGTGTCTGCGCAACTCGGTGCGGCGGCCGGCGCTCACCTCGGTGACGAGCGGCGCGAGCGTGAACGGGGCCACCTCCAGCCCCGTGTACCCCAGCTCCGCGACGCGGGCGCACACCCGGGCGTGGTCCCAGCCCTCGAACGTCTCGTTGCAGATCGCGTACTTCATGGGAGGGTCACCTCGCGCGCCTTGCGGGCCGCCCGCGCCTCGGTCGGGTCGATCAGCGTCAGCTTCACGGACTTCTGGTCCTTCGCGGCGGCGTAGAACTCGCGCGGCGTGGCCACCGCGGCGCCGTTCACGTGCGTGATGAGCCACCGCTTCGAAACGTCGGAGAGCTTCTGGTCGTCGATCTTCTTGAACGCCGCCGCCGCGGGCGAGTCCGCGGCGACCTCCTGGATCGTCACCCCGGGCGGCACACCTTCCGAGAGGATCTGCGGGTTGGCGTTGTTCTGCGCGAGCTGCGCCAACATACTCCCGTGATCGACCCGCAGCCCGAACACCGCGGCCGGGCGCGCGGAGGCGATGAACGGCTGCCCGTGCTGGAGCTTGCCGAGCGTCACGGTCACCTCCCCGGCCTGGGCGGTTGTGATCGTCACCTTCGAGCCCGCCAGGGCGCCGCTGATGTGGGTCAGCAGTTCCTCGTACCGGCGTATCCGGGCGCCGTTGATGTGCGTGATGGTGTCGCGGTCGCGGACGCCCGCGAGGGCGAGCGGGCCGAGCGGCAGCACCCAACTGATCGCCACGCCGTTCGGGGCCATATTCGGTAGGGCGTCGGGACCGTTCGGGATCTGGACGCCGAGGTAGCCAGCCTCGACCTCCTCGCCGCGGCACAGCACCGCGACGATCCGCTGGAGCCGGTCGTCCATCGGCAGCGCGTAGTCCGGGGCCTTCTCGCCCTGGCTCAGTACCGGGGCGGTGGTGGTCAAGCCGATCAGTTCGCCGTCGAGGTTGAGCAGCGCCGCCCCGCTGATGCCCGCGTTCAGCTTCGCGTCGTGTTCGAGCAGCGGGCCGTAGTAGTAGTAGCTGGTGGAGCGCTGGACCTCTTTGCCGCCCGCCAGGTTCAGCGACGAGTGGACGTTCGTGACGCTACCGAGGGCCGCGCTCGGCCGGTTGAGCCGGACGCCCGGCACGAAGGCGTTCGCCATCAGCACCGCCAGTTTGCCGGGCGCGACCGTCGGCCGCGCGCGATCGGTGGGTAACTTCACGTCCGCGAACTTGATGGCCCTCAGCCCCGGGGGCGGGTCGAGGAGCCGGAGCACTGCGAGGTCGGTGCGGGCGTCGGCCGCGTGGATGTCGGCGTACGAGCCCGCGTGCCCGGGCAGGTGGACGTAAACCTTCGTGGCGCCGTCCACGACGTGATAGGGGGTGAGGATCAGCCCCTTCTCATCGACGACCACCCCGCACGCGAACCCGTGGTCCGAGATGGTCCGCACGTCCGACAGGTCGAGCGCGTTCGCGACCGCGGGCTTCGCCTGCGGGTTGTCTTTCAGGTACTGCTTGGGGTCGAACCCGCCAAGCCGCCCGGGCGTGTCACCGCCGGGCTTCGCCGGGTACTGGTCGCTGCGCGACACCACCACACACGCGACGCTCGGCCCGGCGCCGGCGTGGGCCGCCTGGAGTTGGCGCTCGACGGCGCGGAGGAGTTCGCCGCTCGTCGGTTCCTGGCCGGTCAGCGCGACCGACGCGGTGAGAAGCAGCGGGAGCGCGAGAGCGGCGTATCGCATGAACCGCCTCCGGAAAGTTATCACTGTTTTACCCGCGGCAGCCAGGCGACGTAAGCCCCGACGCGCCCGGATATCGGCACACCACCGGGTGCGGAACTCATGCCTCCGCCGGTGCCTTCGCCGCGCGCACGTAAGCCTCGAAGTTCGCGACCGGGGTGTCCTTATCGACACCGTGGTTGAGGTTCAGGATGTGGCGCGCCCCGCCGCCGGCACGGCGGCACGCGCGGACCGCGTCGGCCACCTGCTCCGGCGTGCCGCCGCGAAGGATCTCCTCATCGACGTTGCCCTGGAACACGAGGTGCGGGTGGTCGCGCCGCGCCGCGGCCAAGTCGTGAACGCTCCCCAGGCTGATGACATCCGCGCCGGTCGCGCACATGCGCTCCAGGTACGGGCCTTCCTTCACGAAGAGGATGCGCGGGACGCCGGTCGCGCCCGCCAGGATTTCGGAGTGCTGGGGCTGCGCCCACGCGTCGTACTCGGCGGGCGACAGGGCGCCGGCCCACGAGTCGAAGAGCTGGTACGCGTCGGCCCCGTCGCCGATCAGCGTGCGCAAGAACCCCACGGTCGCGCCGGTGAGGCGCTCCAGGAGCCCGTTCCACACGGCGGGCGCGTCGGCGACGAACGCGCGAGTTGCTTCGACGTCCTTCCCGGTGCCGATGCAGTACGTCGCGACCGTGAACGGCGCGCCCGCGAACACCAGCACCGGCAGGTCGCCATGCAACTCGTCCTTGACGCGCTTCAGCAACTGGCGAATGTGCGCGTATGTCTCCGGCGCCGGATTCGGCGCGAGCCGGTCCAGGTCGCCGAGCGTGCGGACCGGGCGGTCCGGCACCGGGCCGGCGCCGGGCTTCAGCTCGAACGGCAGCCCCATCGCGACGGGGAGCGTGGTGATGTCGTAGAAGAGGATGATCGCGTCCACGCCGAACCGCCGCGGGCACAGCGACGCGCGGGTGGACGCCTCGACGTTCTCGGAGAACTCGAAGAACGACATCCCGGCCCGCACCTTGCGGAACTCGGGGTCCCAGCGCCCGGCCTGGCGCATGGCCCACACGGGGGCGCGCTCGACCCGCTCGCCGCGGGCCGCACGGATCAGAAGGTGCTTGTCGTGGAATGCGTCGGGCATGGTGGCTCACAGACCCACCCGCCCGGTCCCTTCCAATAAAAAGAAGGTTGATGGGGAAGGTGCGGTCTTCCGTCTTTCCCCCTCCCGAAAGCGAGAAGGGGTAGGGAGGGCATCTAGGCGCCGGGCGCACCCGGCTTCACACCAACATACAGAGTCGCCACACCGAACGTGAACGGTTCGTACCGGACTTCGGTGAGCCCGGCGGCCCGCATCTTCTCCGCGAGAGCGTCGTAGTCGGGGAACTTAAGCACGCTCGCGGGCAAATAACGGTACGCGTTCTCGCGGCTCCCCGAAATGAACTGACCGAGCAAGGGGAGCAAATACCGGAAGTACGCGTTGTAAAGCCGACCCAGGAGCGGGTTGCGCGGCTTCGAGAACTCCAGAACCGCCACCCGGCCGCCCGGCCGCGTGACGCGGACCATTTCCGCCAGTCCCTTGTCGGTGTCGGTGATGTTCCGCAGCCCGAACGCGTTGGTCACGAGCTGAAAGGCGCCGTCCGCGAACGGTAAGGCCTGCGCGTCCGCCTCCACGAACCGCACCCGCTCGCCGGCGCCCGCCGCGGCGGCCTTTTTCGCCGCCCGCGTCAGCATTTCGCGCGAGAAGTCCGCGCCGACCACCGGCACGGCGCCCTTCGTGACGCGGTCGTAGGTGAACGCGAGATCGCCCGTGCCCGTGCACAGGTCCAGGATCGGCCCCTGCTCCGGCGGCCCGGCCGGAACGAGCTTCGCCGTCTTGTTCCGCCACGCGCGGTCAATGTTCAGGCTCAGCAGGTGGTTCAGGAGGTCGTAGGAGTGCGCGATCTGGTCGAACATCCGGCGGATGCGAACCTCACGCTTGTCGAGCAGTTGTGAAGGCACGGAATAGTCCCGAATAACTGGTGGCCGCTAGTGCGCTGGTGTATAACCTCAACCGGTGTCCGGCCCGCGTGTTAACTCTATTCCCGCCCCGAGGACCGCCCTGTGCTCGAACTGAACACGCTCATCGTCAAACAGAAGGCGAAGCTGCTTTCGTCCCGCGCCTCGTTCGAGATCCTCGACGAGAGCGGCAAGCTGGTCGGAACGGCAGAGCAATCGACCACGGCGCTGGCGAAGCTCGTGGGCATGGTACTCGGGCCGCCCGCCACGAAGATCGAGTTCCGCGAAAAGCCGGACGACTCCCTGGTGTTCACCGTGCGCCGGGGCGGGACGATTTTCAAGAAGGTCGAGGTGCTGGACGCGCAGGGAACGGTGATCGGGTTGTACAAGGCCAAGCGGTTCAGCCTCGCGGGCGGGTTCCACGTGTACGACGGGGCCGGCAAACACGTCGCAGATATCCGCGGCAAAATGCTGAAGTCCGAGTACACGTTCTTCCAGCCGGACGGCAAGACCGAGATGGGCAAGGTGTCGAAGAAGTGGGCCGGGATGGCCAAGGAGCTGTTCACCTCCGCCGACACGTACGCGGTGCAGATCGAGCCGGCTTTCGAGGACGACCCGAAGGCGAAGATGCTGATCCTCGGCGCCGCCGTGGCCATCGACTCGCTCATGAGCACCGGCGGCGGGGCCGCGGCCGGCGGCGACAGCGACGACGAGTAGCGCCGGCCGGGGCCGCGTTTTGTAGGGTGGGACAAGGCCCCGCGCGGTCCTCGCCCGGCCCGTGGGCCTTGTCCCACCCTACAAAACAGGTGTCTCATGCTCACCGCGGAAGGTTGCCGGGCGCGACGGCAGCGATTTCTCGACCGGCTCAAACCGTCCCACCCGGTCGTCCTCGCGGACCCGCTGCACCTGCGGTACTTCGCAAACTTTTACGTGGACGCGATCAGCTCCAGCGCCGACTTCGGTGGGCTGCTGGTGATCCGCCCGGACGGGCACGCCACCCTTTACCACGACGCCAAACTGCCGGGCGGGGTTGCAAAGGCGCACGCGGACGCGGTCGAAAAGCTCCCGTGGTACACCGGCCAGGAGCCCGAACTGGCCCCGCGGCGGTTGGTCCTGCGGCCCGCGCTGGAGGCGAACGGCGGACGCATCCACGACAGCATCGCCGACCCAATCGGGCCGCAGGTCATTACGCTCATCTCCGAACTGCGGCGGGCGAAGGACCCGGACGAGGTCGAACTGCTCAAGACGTGCATGAAGGCGTCCGACGCCGGGCACGCCTGGGGGCTCGCCAACATTAAACCCGGCATGACCGAACTGGCGGCATACGCGGGAGTTGCCGCAGCGGCATACGCGTCGCTCGGGCAGTTCACGACCGTGTACGGCGACTTCACCGTCTCGCCCGGAAGCAAGAAGCGCGGCGGCCCGCCCACCCCGCACGTGCTCGAAGCGGGCGAGTTGTTCATCCTCGACTACTCCGTCATCGCCCAGGGGTACCGGAGCGACTTTACCAATACGATCTGCGTGGGCTGTAAACCAACTGCCGACCAGCAGCGATTGATGGATCTGAGCCTGGCGGCAATCGCGGCCGGAGCAAAGGAACTGAAGGCCGGCGTGACGTGCCAGCACGTGTACGACGCCATACGGGCCGTTTTCGCGGCGGCGGGGATGGCGGAGTTCTTCACCACCCACGGCGGGCACGGGTTGGGCATTTCACACCCGGAACCGCCGTTCATCGTGCGCCACTCGACCGAAACGCTAATCGCCGGCGACGTAGTGACGCTCGAACCCGGGCTGTACGTCGACGGAATCGGCGGGTTGCGGATCGAGCACAATTATTTGGTGACGGAACAAGGCGCCGAACAACTCAGCAACCACCGGATCGCTCTCTCTTGAGTCGTACAGTCGCCCGGTCGAAAGTCGTAAAGTCGAAAGGCAAAACCACCTGCCATTTGACTTTACGACTTCTAAACGAGCTACCTCCGATCGTTCTTCGGCCTTTGAAGACCGGCCTTCTCCAGAAGCGACTGGCCGAACACGTTCCCCTCCTCTTCCGCGAACACGTCGTCCAGTTTCACGTCGGGACCGAGTTCGTATTGGATCACGTACTTGTGCTTCGCAATGTCGATCTCAGTCCCCGGGCGCAGCGGCGCGCGCAGCGTGCGAGCCCCGTTCACTTTCACCCCGTTGGTGCTGTTCAGGTCGCGGAGGAACCACACGCCATCGCGGAGGGACAGTTCACAGTGCGTGCCGGAAATGTTCTGGAATTTCAGGCAGATGTCGCACGATTCGCGCCGACCGATGGTCATGACCTCACTGACGAGCGGAATCGAATCGCCACCGCCCACCGGAACGAGTTCACCGAGCTGGCCCTTCGTCATGGCCCGTCTCACTGAGAAATGATTAAGAAATACGGACAAATGCACGGCGAAGACCGCGCCCGAACCAATGCATCCTAAATCACTTCGAGCCCAAACGCCAGTCCCCGCACGCGGTTCTCCCGTTTGGACAAAGACGAACCGCCGCTCGCTCCGGACATCCGGAGCGAGCGGCGGCCGTGAGAGGGTCAACGGTCAGCGCGTTACTTGCCCGGCATCGCCTGGGGCAGCGCCGGCGCAGCGGGGGCGAACCCGTAGCCCGACGGGCCGTAGCCGGCCGCGGGGAAGTACGGGTTCACCGGGAAGTTGCCAGTCGCCGGCGGGCCGTAGAACGCGCCACCAACCGGGGCCGGGGTCAGGAAGTGCGCGTCGTAGGGCCAGTAGTTGTACCAGGGAGCGGCCTGGAACACGGGCAGGTTCTTGTGGCCGCCACCGCCGAACACCGTCCGCGGGGGCACACCGCCCAGACCGCCGCCCAGACCACTAAACCGAGCCAGACCGGTGTGGCCGCAGCCGTGGCACGGCTTGTCGCCCGCGGGGGCCAGGTTCGCGGTAGCAGCCAGCGCAAGCGCGACGCTCGCGGCGATCGTGAACGAACGGAGCAGTTTCATCGCAAAGGTCCTTTCCTTGGGGAATCGTGCAGCTTCCTGAGTAGCACCGGGCGAACATTAACCTCCCTCACGCACGTTTGCCGTGCGCTCGGGGTGAACCGATCGCGTCAAACGCGATCGGAGGTGTACGGAGTTACTTCGTGCCGGACACGGGGATCAGGTCGAGCACCGGGTTCAAGGTCGGGGTCGAGCCGTAGAACACGGCCGATTGGGCCGCGGAGCCGAACCCGGAGTAGCGGGTCAGTGCGTCACCGGTGTGCTGGGCGGGCGCGGCACTCGCAACCCCGCCGCACGACGAGCACGCCGGGGCCGTGTGCCCGTGACGGCTGCCGGACAGCCACGTGTGTCCCTTGAACCAGCCGCCCTGCAACCACGACGCGTGCCAAAACCCGCACGACGAGCACCCGCTCTTGTGCCCGCCCAAATGGAGCTGTCCGTACCGGCCGAACGGCCCCGGCCCACGGCCGTACATTCCCGACTCGCCGTAGAAGTTCGGATCGTAGCGCAGGTACTGGTCCCAGGGACCGTACGGCGCGAACGGGTAGTAGCCGTAGTACGGGCCGTAGTTGAACAGCGGGCCGTGCTGGTGGATCTTCCGGAACATCCCGAGGCAGTGGTCGCCGCAACCGAACCCGTTGTAGGGCGGGTTGGCGCTACCCGTCTGCGGGGTAACCAGGAACAGCAACGGCACCGCCAACAGGGCGGCGGTCGAAAGGCGTCTCATCGGCGCGAATCCTTGCGGTGCGGCCCGCCGCGGGCCGAGGCCCGTCCCCGTCCGTAGCCGCGGGCACGAGCAAACATCCCGCGCGGACCCGAACCACGCCAACGAAAGAGTGTCCATCGCGGAGCGGAAAATCGCGCCCGCGGCGGCGCGACGGGAACATCCCGAACGGTTTGCGGAACAGGGCGCTGTGTCAGTGGGCGGCGCATCCCGCACGGCCGCGCAGCGCGGCGAACTCGGCGGCCGTGATCGCACACGCTCCGACCCGCCGGTGCGCAGGGTCGGGGCCGTGGCAGTCGCTCCCACCGCTCACCGCCAAACCGTGTGCGGCAGCGGTCGCGCGGAACCGCACTTCGGGAGCGCGGCGCGCCCACGGGTAGACGGCCTCGAGTGCGTCGAGCCCGTGGCCCTTGAGGGCCACGACCTGTTCGTCGGTCAGGCCTTCCGGCGGGTGCGCAAGCGATGCAACCCCGCCGGCCGCGTGAACCAGCGCAACAGCTTCCTCGATCGGGAGCAGCACTTTCGGCGGCGCCTGTTTGAGGACGGGATGAACGAACCGCTGGAGCGCCTCGTTACGAGTCCGCGCCGCTCCCGCTACGATCACCAGATCCGCAACGTGGCGCCGGCCGAGGCTGTCGGCAGCAGTTTCGGTGAGCCGGGCGCGGTCGTCCGGGATGCTCGCCCCGCGCGCCTGGACCAGAGCGACCAAGGCGCGAAAGCGTTCGCGGCGCCCCTCACGAACCCGCGCAAGCGCGGCCCCCAGCTCCGGGTGGTCGGGGCGCACGAAGTACCCGAGCAAGTGGAGTTCCCGGCCGGCGAACGACGTGCTAATTTCAACCCCCGGGACGACTTCGATCGCTCCGGCGGCCGCGTGCTGGGCCTCGGGAACTCCGGCGAGCGTGTCGTGGTCGGTGATCGCGACAGCGGCGAGCCGGGCCTGGCGTGCGAGAGCAACGACCTGCGACGGGGTGTAATCGCCGTCACTTGCGACCGTGTGGGTATGCAGATCCGCACGGGCCGGAGCAGCCAGGTGCGCGAGCCGGCTCGCGGCAGTGGTGTAAGCGGACGCGCGCGGCATGGTGCTCGATCGGCCTGTTGCCGCGAGGAGCGGCGGTGACAAGGGGACGGTAAGCTGCGGCCGGGTTCTCGCCGCCGCGTCGGGCGCGCCCGACGCGGCGGCGAGAACCCGGCCGCTACACCCTTAATCACACTACGAAACGTACCTACCGCGACCCGGCCATCCCGACCGCGAACGCCACAACAGCCGCGCCAAGTACCGCAGCGATCAGCATCACGATCACGAACTGGAACACCAGCACAACCACGGCCCGGCCGAGGGTGGTGGGCAGGAGCGAAGACAGCATCGTGACTTGAACCACCAGACTGACCGGGAGAGCGATCAGCGCCGCCATGCTGCCGTCCCCGCCGTTGAGCGCCGCCGCCATCATGATCGCGGCCCGAACCACGAAATCGACCAACCCGACCACCAGCAAGATCCCCATCGCCTTACCGGTTGACGGCATCGGGATAGCCAGCTCGGACGGGTCTTGGCGGTACCGCCGATACCCCTCCGGTTCGTCGTAATAGGTGAGGTCCGGGGTCGAACCGCCCACGACCTTGTTGGTCAAGCCGATCGCAGCCCGCAGGATCACGCTCCCGATCCACAGCGCGACGGGCACCATCACCCCCATCACACACAACAGAGCAACGAGTCCGGCGGCCGGGTCCATAGGTCACCTACGTGCAGTTCGCCGGCGGGCGCGGGCGCGCCGAGTCCGGGACTAGGTTCCTAGAACACTGTGGTGGCCGGTGCTTTAAGCGAGTTGCGCAGTTTTAATCGAAAAACGCTGTGACAAACAATCTTGGGACATCAGCAATGCCCTCCGAAACGGAACCGCACGCACCGATCGTCGTAACATTCACGCCAACCCGAGGCGAATTTGTGCGTTTCACCATGCGGTTCCCCTTAACCGCATGGTGCTCTTGATCTGTGAGAGCTGGCTCGCCGTTATCCTGTACACCGTTTACTGCTCATCGCAGTTTCCCCGGGGGGGCCGGCGCAAACCAGTACGGCTTCGTGTTTGCCGCCGCGTTCACAATCGCGGTCATGCTGGTTATTATCGCTGTTGGTACGTACCGCGCGGCGGTGCGGCGGTGGAACACCGCGGTGGAGTTGCGGGAGCAACGGCAGTACACGTTCACCGAGGGCGAGATTCAGGCCACCGGCGAGACCTGCGCCGCCTTCAGCGCGTGGTCGCACGTTGTCCGTGTCGGGCAGCTCGCGGGACAGGTTTACTTGAACACCAATCAGAACCAATTTCACCTCTTCCCCGTGACCGCCTTCGGCGATCAGTGGGAGGAATTCCGAGTATTGGTAGCTGAGAAGGTTGGAACCTGTCGGCTGTAAGGTCTTCTCGCGTAACTCAATTCAGAGGCGGCCGTTGTGGCCCAGCGGCTCTAGCTTGGACCGCAACAGTAAGCAGCAAGCATCCGCAACCGGGTCGTAAATCAGGACGCGCCGGAACCGGCGCCAGCCTTGCGCTCGTCGCGCATCTTGCCGACACGGTCCAGAACGCCGTTCACGAACGCCGGCGAATCCTCGGAGCCGAACCGCTTCGCCAGTTCGATCGCCTCGTTGATGACCACCTCCAGCGGCTGCGGGGCTGCGTCGAACAGCAGTTCGAAGGCGCCGAGCCGCAGCACGTTCCGGTCCACCGGCGTCATGCGCGTGAGCCGCCAGTTCGTGGCGGCGCTTTTCAGCGCCTCGTCGATCGCGTCCTTGCGCCCGGCCACGCCGTCGTAGAGCGACAGCGCGTAGGTGCTCATTTCCGCGTCGCCGAGTAGTCGGTCGCGGGCGAACTGCTGGATCGCTTTGCGCGGCACCTTGGTCGGGTTCTGGTCCCACTGAAACAGCAGTTGCAGAACCACTTCTCGGGCGCGGGAACGTCGGGCCATGTGCTCGGTGTCTCAGTTTAGGGGCTACAGACATGCTAGTAGCTTTCCGCCGCGCGCGAATATAGAACGCATTCATCCTCCCCCTACGGCCCCTCTTCGAGGCTCGTCCATCATGCCCCGCTTTCGTGTCGTGGTCGCCGACTTCCTGGCCGACGCCCTCCAGCCCGAGCGCGAGATCCTCGGCGATATCGCCGACGTAGTCGCGCTCAACGCGACCGCCGAGGCCGACCTCGTCGGCCACATCGAGAGCGCCGACGCGGTGATGCTGTACCACAACATCGCCATCACCGCGGCCACCATCTCCCGCCTCCAGCAGTGCAAGCTGATCGTGCGGTGCGGGGTCGGGTTCGACAACGTGGACCACCGGGCGGCGCGGGCGCAGGGCATCCCGGTCGGGAACGTGCCGGACTACGGCGCCGAGGAGGTGGCGGACTCGGCCATCGGGCTGATGCTCGCCCTCACCCGCGGCATCAACTTCTTCAACGTGCGGTTGCAGCAGCGGCGCGGCGCCTGGGCGTTCATGGACGTGGCCCCGCTGCACCGGCTGCGCGGGCGCACGTTCGGCGTGATCGGGCTCGGGTGCATCGGCACCGCGGCGGCCCTGCGGGCGAAGGCCCTCGGTATGGACGTGGCGTTCTACGACCCGTACAAGCCGGATGGGTACGACAAGGCCAACGGCATCCGCCGGGTGGAGAAGCTCGACGACCTGTTCGCGCAGTCCTTCGTCCTGAGTCCCCACTGCCCGCTGACGAGCGAGACGCGGCACATCGTGGACGCCCGCGCCATCGGCCTGATGCCGGACGGGGCGTACCTGGTGAACACCGCCCGCGGCGCGGTCGTCGACGTGACCGCGATCCCGGCCGCGATCCGGTCCGGGAAGCTCCGCGGCGCCGGGATCGACGTGCTGCCGTTCGAGCCGCCTCCCGAGGACCACCCGCTGCTGGTCGCCTGGCGCGACCCGAACGACCCGTGCCACGACCGGGTGATCCTGAACCCGCACTCGGCCTTCTACTCCGAAGAGGGGCTGCTCGACATGCGCGTGAAGGGCGCACAGGCGTGCCGCCGCGCGCTGCTGGGCGAGCCGCTCCGGAACATCGTGAACTAGCGAGAAACGGCCGCAAAAGGCGGCGAGAGGATTGGCCACAAAAAAGCACAAAGGGCACAAAAGGAAACCAAAACCGAAGACAGAAGAGTGAGTTCAAAAACACTTCTCTTGTCTTCGTTCTTGGTTCTCTTTTGTGCCCTTTGTGCTTTTTTGTGGCCAATCCTCTTTGTCTTCGTCTTCTGCTACGCGTCCGCGACGAACGGCTTCAGTTCCTCAGTCGTGAGCGGGCGGTCGAAGTGTGCGCCGACGAAGTAGTCGCCGGTGTCGAGCAGTTTCACGTGAACCACCTTCATCCGCACCCGCAGCGTCGCCTCGTCGAGCATCGGTTCCAGGTAACCGGCCAGTTCGCTGCCGGCCGGCCGCGGGGCGTGGAGCAACATGCTGATGCCGGTCGTCGAGATGTTCCACACGAGGGCGACCGATGACGGGCCGCCGTCGGGCGCGTCGAGCCGCAGCACCGTTCCCATCGCGGGCTGCCGGCGCGGCGCGGCCCGCCGCTCGGTGGATGCGGTTTGAACTTCGGCTACGGGTGCTGGGGCGCTCATGGTGCGTCTCGTGGAGGTAGCCCACATTATTCGCCCGCGCCCGGCCGGGGACCAGTGCCGATCACGCGGCTTTGCGCGGTTCCACAGGCCGTCCGTACAGGACGGTGTCGAGGTACGTGAACAGTTCGGCCTCGAATCGCTCTTTCCGGAAAAGCACCGCCTGGCGCCGGGCCGCCCGGGGGTCGAAATGGTCGCTTGAATTATCGAAGCGTTCGACCGCCTCGCACACGGAATCGCAGTTTTGCTCTGAAAAGAACACTCCCGTCGGCTCGGCCGCGGCCCCGAGCGGCCGGACCGTTTCTGTCAGCCCCCCCCGCGCGAACCCGATCACCGGGCACCCGCACGCCTGCGCCTCGAGCGGCACGATCCCGAAGTCCTCCTCGCCGGGAAACAACAGGGCTTTGGCCCGCCGCAGGTGGTCGCGGATGACCTCGTCGGGCTGCCAGCCGAGGAACTGCACGTGCGGCCCGGCGCTCGCTTTGAGCTTCGCGAGGTGCTGGCCGCTGCCGATCACCACGAGCTTCTTGCCCAGCTTCTCGCACGCTTCGATCGCCAGATCGAACCGCTTGTACGGCGCCAGCGCCGACACCACGAGGTAGAAGTCCTCGCGGGGCACCGGAGCGGGGGTGTAAAACTCCGTATCGACCGGCGGGTAGATGACATCGGCGTCGCGGCCGTAACAGTCGCGGATGCGGTCGCGCACGGTGTTGCTGATCGCCACGAAATGCGTTACCCGGTCGGCGGTCCGGCGGTCCCACTCGCGGATACGGCCTAGCAGCGTGTCCACGGCTCTGGCCTTCCATTTGCCAATGAAGCCGTGCGGGCGGAAGTACGCATCCTTCATGTGCCAGGCGTACCGCATCGGGGTGAAGCAGTAGCACACGTGCGGGACGCCCTTGGGAGGCTTTGCCGACTTCGCCACCGCGTGCGACAAGCTCACCACAAGGTCGGCATCGGTGACGCCCCAGCCCGCCGCGAACGGCATCAGTGGGAGCAGGTAGCGGTAGTACCGCTCCACCTTCGGCAGGGCGTTGAGGAAGCTCGGATGAATGCGCGCGGCTTCCACCGCGGCCGGCACCGTACCCTTTTTGTGGATCAGGGTCAGAAGCCTCGCGTCCGGCCAGCGCCGGCAAAGCGGTTCGAGGCACTTCTCACCGCCCCGTGTGCCGGTGAGCCAGTCGTGAACCAGAACCACACGCTCGGGTCGCCCGGCGTCCATGCCGTTTCCCTTCGGAAATGTCCCGGGCCGACCGGGTTCGCGTTTGAAAGAGTCTCGCGGGCGGAAGTCTACCGTACCGCGGGAGCCGCGCGAAGGCGTGTCGCAAAAGGCGGAAACGGTTCACACTTCGCGGGTTGTGTACCGGAGCCGGTTGCTCGATTCGGTCCGGCCGCGTTGCGTGCCGGGAAATTGCGTTGTAAGCTGAATTGCAACACCCGCCGCGTGTTCGGTCGCCTCGCACGGCCGAACGCGACCGGCGCGTTTCTCAGAGACGGTTCAGCCGCCTTGTCGGGGGAATCAGATGGCGTTCACGCTCAACATCGGCAAGTGCAGCCTGCTGGGCAACTACCGCGAAAATAACGAAGACTGCGTCGACGTGAAGGTGTTCCCGGACCTGATCGTGAACATCGTCGCGGACGGGATGGGCGGTCAAGCGGCCGGCGAGATCGCGAGCCGCAAGGCGGTGGACATCATCCCCCGCGAGCTGCGCAAGAACGTGACCCAACACCTGAACCCCGAAGGGGTCAAGAGCACCGTCCGCCGCGCCATCGTGCAGGCGAACGAAGAAATCATGGCGATGGGCGCCCTCGACAAGGACATGAAGAACATGGGCACCACCGTCGTGATGGCGGTCTGGCGCAAGGAAAAGGGGAAGGACCACGAGCTGTTCGTTGCGGGCGTCGGCGACAGCCGGTGCTACCTGGTCCGCAACCGGCGGATCACGCAACTGACCGTCGACCACTCGCTGGCGCAGGCGCTGGTGGAGGCGCGGACCATCAGCCCGGCCGAGGCCAAGGACCACCGGTTCCGCAACGTGCTTTGGAAGTACCTCGGCAGCAAGGAGGTGGGCGAGGGGCCGGACGTTGCGGTGGTGCAACTGCAAGCCGGCGATCGGCTCTTGCTCTGCACCGACGGGCTGACCGGGGTCGTGTCGGACGAAGACCTGGCGGCGTACATCACCAACGCGACCGACATGCAGCAGTGCGCCGAAGGGCTCGGCCAACTCGCACTCGATCAGAACTCCCGCGACAACGTGTCGTGCGTCGTGATCGATGTCGCGGAAGCGTAAACCGTAAGCGCAGTAAAATAGCTTCCTTGCGGACCGGACCTCAAACGGGCCGTTCCGCGAGCATCAGCCAACCGTACACGTTCCCGCCGGCTGCCGGTTGGCCGTCGATACCGAACGAGGCCGTTTCCTTCACGGTGAATCCGGCGGCCGTCAGCACCCGTTGTGCTTCATCTCGGGTGAAGTGGTGCAGCGTCAGCGGAGCGCCGCCGTAAGCCTGAGACATCTCGATGTCGCCTACGGTCGGGCCTCCGAACAACGTGCCCCAGCGCTGGCGGAGCACACGTTTCCAACCGAGCCCGCGGAAGAACCGGTTGTGCGCGTGGAGCACAAACACCCCGCCGGGCTTGAGCGCCCGAAACGCGTTAGCGACAACCTTCGCCCGGTTCTCGGTCCCGCGCACCATTCCAAGGGTGCTGAACAGGCACGCCGCATAATCGAACGAAGCAGCCGGGAACGCGAGCGGCTCCACGAGGTTCGCCCGGAGCCATTCCGTCTTCCCCTCCACCGATGCCGCGTTCGCGCGGGCCTTCGCTAGCATCTCCTCCGACAGATCGACGCCGACACAGTCGAACCCCTTTCGCGCAAAATGAACGCACAGCCGCCCGGTGCCGCACCCCAGATCGAGGAGCCGGCCGGGCGCCGGGAACGCGCGCTCGCAGAACGCCACGTCCGCGGTCGCGAGCGGGGACGTGTGCATCTGGTCGTCGTAGGTCGCGACCATCTCGGCGGCGTGCAGGTAGTCCCACAGCCCGCGATCGACGCCGGGGGGCAGTTGCCAGTCGGGAATCATGTCCGGTATTCCGTGTGCAGTGTTTCGTGTTAGTGGTACGCACGGGGTGGTATTATTCGTACCCCGCATTCGCCACCTGTGCCCCACCGAACACGGAACACCGATGCGTACCACCGACATCCGCGTCCGCGACTTGTACTTCGAGTACGAGGACTTCCGGTACCGCACGCCGATCAAGTTCGGCGGGGTGGCGCTCGGCCGCGTGACGCTCCTGAACGTGCGAATGACCGTTGAAAGTGCCGCGGGCAAGGCCGCGACCGGGTTCGGGTCGATGCCACTGGGCAACGTGTGGGCGTACCCGTCGCGCCTGCTCACCTACGATCAGACGCTCGGCGCGATGCGGTTCCTCGCGTCGCGAATCGCCGACGGCTACCGGCTGTGCGGGCTGAGCGGACACCCGATCGACATCACGCACCAGCTCGAACCGGAACTGCTCCTCGCCGGTAACGACTTCACCGCCATCCACCGGCCGAGCGACCCGGTCCCGAAACTGGCGGTTCTAGTGGTCGCGTCGGCGTTCGACGCCGCCCTCCACGACGCCTACGGCAAACTTCACGGCCTCAACTGCTTCCGCACGTACACGCGCGAGTTCCTGCCCGACGACCTGGGCCACTACCTCGGCGCGGAGTTCAACGGGTTGCACCTCGACGACTTCATCACGCACGAGCCGAAGCCTTCAATGCCGCTGTACCACCTGGTCGGCGCGCTCGACCCGATCACCCCGGAAGACGTCACACAGCCCGTCGGCGACGGGTTGCCGGAACACCTCGCCGAGTGGATCACGCGGGACGGCCTCACGCACCTCAAGATCAAGCTCAACGGCGACGACCTTGGATGGGACGTGGAGCGCTGCGTTCGCATCAACGCCGTCGCCGAAGACGCGCAACGCGCGCGGGGCGTGACGACGTGGTGGTACTCACTCGACTTCAACGAGCGGTGCCAGAACGTCGGATACCTGATCGAGTTCCTTCAGAAGCTCCGGGAGCGCACCCCGGCCGGCTATGACCGCGTGCAGTACGTCGAGCAACCGACCGCGCGGGACCTGAACGCGCACCCCGAGAACAAGATGCACGCCGCGGCGAAGCTCAAGCCGGTGGTGATCGACGAATCGCTGCTCGATCTGGAATCGCTGAAACTGTCGATGGAGATGGGCTACACCGGCGTCGCGTTCAAGGCGTGCAAGGGTCAAACGCAAACGCTGCTGCTCGCCGCTGCGGCGCAAAAGTACGGCCTGTTCCGGTGCGTGCAGGATTTAACGTGTGTGGGGGCGTCGCTGATCCACTCCGCGGGCCTCGCGGCCCACATTCCCGGGGTGGCCGCGATCGAATCGAACGGCCGCCAGTACTGCCCCACAGCGAACGTCGCCTGGGATGCGAAGTTCCCGGGCGTGTTTACCATCACCGGCGGCAGCATGAACACCGCGCTTCTGAACGGCGTGGGCCTCGGCGCGGTGAGTTAGGGCTCCTTCCGCTCGCGGTCGCGGCCGTCGGGTAGCACCTCCCACCCACGCTCCGCATCGGTCAAACGCTCACCGCCGGCGACGGTCAGCGACGCCCGCAGCGCGTCGGGCGTCACGTCATTCAACAGGCGGTGAACCGCGTCGTCCGCGGTCACGACCGCCGGGTGCTTGTACCAACTGCTGATGCCGTTCGGGCTATCGAGCCGGAAGTCCATTGTGTCGAACGCGAGATCGCGGGGCTCCATCCAGTGAACGCCCAGGCCGTTGTTCTCGACGATCAGGATGGTGGAACTGGCGCCGTCGGTCACCTCATCGAACTTCCGCGCACTGGCCCCGGGCCACATCGTGTCCGGCCCGACCACCGCGAGATAGTTGGTCGTTGTGCCGAGCGGCTCCGTGCCGTGAAACGCGAAAAGCTTCGGCATTCGGGGCGCGAGCAGGCAGTTGTTCGGACCGTTCCACGGTTCATCAAACCGATACGCTTTGAAGAGTGGCTCCTGCTCAATGTAAGGCAGGATCAGGGTGCGCCAACTGTGCCACGGCTTGCCGTCCGGCCCGACGACGTAGGCCGGCGGCAGGCGCCCGTTCGTCTCGGCGTAGTTGGCGACCGCCAACCCGAGTTGCTTGAGGTTTCAAAGGTCTGCCATGTTTCGCGCGGCGTTGCGCACCCTCTGAATGCCGTATCCAAGGGCACACAGACCAGCGCCGACCGTTCCGGCGACGGAGAGCGTGACGAACTGGCGCCGTGAGAGCACGGGAGATCCCCCGGTAGTTATGGGGAGAGAACGAACCCCATACTGGCGCCCGTCAGTGGAAATTCCAAGCAAATTCGGAGCTAAGGTTCAGGGCGCGTCGCGGGTTGAAGTTCGTTCATCGACTTGGTAAGCCATCGAGCGGGGCATTCCTCTCGGCCCCCAGGAGTCGGACGCCTAACATGAGCACCCATTTGCCAGGGACCGGCGTCGACGACACGCCCGTCACTGAGCGCGACCTCGTTGAGTACTTCCACGAGGGTTCCAAACCGACACCGGCGTGGCGCGTCGGTGCGGAGTTCGAGAAGTTCGCCCTCGATCGCGGAACGGGACAGCAAATTGGTTTCGACGCGGGCATTGAGGGGGTGCTCCACGCCCTCGCCACGCATTTCGCCTGGGAACCGCACACCGAAGCGGGACGGCTCACGACGCTGACCCGCGGCCGGTCCACGGTTTCCGTCGAACCCGGCGGGCAACTCGAACTCTCGACCGCCCCGACGGCGCGTCTGTCCGAACTGCGGGCCGAGTTCGAAACGCACCTGCACGAGTTGCGGGCCGTGACCGACCCGGCGAAGGTCGCGTGGGTCGCGGCGGGGGTGACGCCGTTCAGCGCGGTGGAGGACATCCCGCTGAACCCGCGCCCCCGGCACCGGCTGATGGCCGAGTACCTGCCGACCCGCTGTCCGCACGGGCTGCACATGATGAAGGCGACCGCGAGCACGCAGGTCACCTTCGACTACAAGAGCGAGGCCGACGCTGGCCGCAAACTTGCGGTCGCGCTCAAACTCGGACCGGTGGTTAACGCGCTGTTCGCCAACGCGCCGCTGTACGCGGGGCGGCGGACGGAGTTCGTGTCGTTCCGGGGGCACATCTGGCACAACATGGACCCCGACCGCAGCGGGCTGCTCACGGACCTGCTCGCGGATGAAATCACGTTCGACCGCTGGGTCCAGTTCGTTCTCGACGTGCCGCTGTTGCTACTCACGGACGGCGAGTCCCTGAAGCCCGCGCCGGGCGCCACGTTCCGGGAGTTCCTGCACAAGGGCATCGACGGCCGGCACCCGACGCGGCACGACTGGGACGTTCACCTCTCGACGGTGTTCACCGAGGCGCGGCTGAAGCGCTTCATGGAGGTGCGCGGCGCCGACGCGACCCCGGCCCCGCTTGTCCTCGCCGTCCCGGCGGTGTGGAAGGGGCTGCTGTACGACGCAGCCGCGCTTGCGGCGGCAACGGATCTGGCCGGAAACTTCACGCCGGAAGAGCTGCGCCCGCTTTCGGAAGCCATTGCGCGCCGGGGGATGCGTGCCGAGCACCGCGGCATCCCGCTCGCCCGCTGGTGCCACGAGGTGACCGCGATCGCGGACACCGGCCTCAAGCGCCAGGGCGAGGATGTGACGTTCCTCGAACCCGTTCGCGAACTGCTCGACGCCGGCCGTTCGCCTGGGGAAATGTGGCCGCGCGGCGGAGACGTCGCTCAACTGCTTGGAGCCGTCGAGTACACCGGCCTGCTGTCGTGAGCCGCACGTTCTGGTGCGGCTCCGCTTAACGCGCCGCCCTTCCCTTCATCCGCTCACGTTCCGATCGCCGGCGGGAGCCGACTCGGCCGAGCGGTCGTACCGCGCACGTGCCGCCTCAATCAGGGTGCGGTTATCGCGTGCCCACTGTCCGAGCGCAAAAATCGGCGCCCGCAGCGACTCGCCGAGATCGGTCAAAGCGTAGTCCACGCGCGGCGGCACGGTTGGGAACACGGTTCGGGAAATGAGCCCGTCCCGCTCCAACCCGCGGAGCGTGAGGGTCAGCATCCGCTGCGACACGCCAGCGAGCGAGCGTTGCAGTTCTTTGAAGCGTTTCGGGCCGTCGGACAGCACGATAACAACCAGCACGGTCCATTTCTCGGCGATCAGCGACAGCAGCTCGGCTCCCGCTTTGCACCCCTCACGCAGTTCGGCGTGGTTGCCCCGCCGCAGGTGCCCTTTCAGCTCCGCGAGTTCCTGATCGGGGGTGGGCACACGCGTGTTACTCTGTTCCATGTCTGTGCCTTCTTGAGACGACCGGCGACACCGGTATCATGCCCACGGCCACTGCGTGATACCAGCCGGACGCCCCGCCCTGTCGGGCGGCGTCGCGGCATTTGGAGCGAACGATGAACGTTCTGCACGTCGATTCCAGTATCCTTGGCGCCCACTCCGTCAGCCGGGCGGTGTCTGCGGCCGTCGTGTCCCGGCTGCGCGAGACGCACCGCGACGCGAACGTGGTCTACCGCGATGTGGCCGCCGCCCCGCTCCCGCAACTCACCGGTTCACTTGCGGCCACGCTCGGCAAGTCAGCGGATCAGGTTCCGTCCGAGGTCGCCCGCGAGGCGGCCGCTTTGCGCCAGGCGCTGGGCGAAGTCCTCGCGGCCGATGTCATCGTTGTGGGGGTGCCGATGTACAACTTCGGCATCCCGAGCCAGCTCAAGACGTGGCTGGACGCGCTGGCCGTTGCCGGGGTCACGTTTCGCTACTCGTCCGCCGGTCCGGAAGGGTTGCTCGGGAGCAAGCGACTGGTCATCGCCTCCTCGCAGGGCGGCTTCTATCGCCCCGGAACGCCCGCTGTGGCGTTCGAGCACCAGGAGAGCCATCTGCGGGCCTTCTTCGCCTTCCTGGGGCTCACCAACGTGCAAGTGGTCCGGGCGGACGGCACCAAGGTATCCGGCGGCGACGAACACGGGCTACCGACGGCGCTCCGGGAGGCAGCCGCGTTGCAGGTCGCGTAACCACGTGCGGGTACGCTCTCCCCACACGTTACGGGTCACGGCTGGGGCGTTATTTCCAGACCGCGACTTGCCCGGTGCGCAGTGACTGGTTCGCCAGGTGCGCACCGGCGGCGGCACCGACACCGGCTTCCGCCGGGCACGCCACTTTCTTCGACCGGTCCCGGATCGTCTCGACCCAGTTTGTGAGGTGCAGCAGCTCGCCGTCGGGCTTGTCGTAGAAGTCCAGCCCTTTCTCACCCGTTCCCAGGACGAGCGACTTGGCCTCGGGCAGTTTCTTACCGCGGTCCGGGATGATCTCGTACCGCCCGCGGTCGAGGTACAGCGTCCCCTCGGTGCCCATGAACTCGCACATCGAGCCGTTCCGGTTGTTGCTGAACGTCCCCTCGAAGTAGACCTGCACCTGCTTGTCGGGGTAGCGCAGGAGCGTCTGAACCGTGTCGGGCGTTTCCCACACGCCTTTCGCGGCAAACCAGTCCCCCACGCTCGCAGCACTCGCCGGGTGATCGAGGTCGAGGAACCAGTGGACCACGTCGAGCCAGTGAACCATCAGGTCGGTGAAGATGCCCCCGCCGAAGTCCCAGAACCAGCGCCACTGGCGGAACTTGTAGGCGTCGAAGTCTTGGGCCTTCGCGGTGCCGAGGAACCGCTTCCAGTCGACCTTGTTCGCGTCGAGCGCTTCCTTGCCGCGCTGGAACCGGTTCGCGTTGCGGTTCCACGTGCAGTGAACCTTGTGGACCTTGCCCACCACGCCGGCCTTGAGGAGCTTGTACGCTTCGAGAATGTGCGTCATGCTCCGCTGCTGGGTGCCCACCTGAACGACCCGCTTGTGCTCGTTCTGGGCCGCGATCACCGCCGCCCCTTCGCTCAAGTCGTGCGTGAGCGGCTTCTCGACGTACACGTCTTTCCCGGCCTTGCACGCGTCCACTGTGAGCGGAACGTGCCAGTGGTCCGGCGCCGCGATCAGCACCGCGTCCACATCTTTGCGGGCGAGCAGTTCCTCGTGTTTGGTGGTGGCGAACGCCTTCGGGTCGGCGAGCTTCTTGCCGGCTTCGAGGTTGTCGGCGAACACGTCACATACTGCGGTAATTGTGACATTCGGCAGCGCCGGGAACGACTTGAGCAGGTGCTTGCACCGCCCTCCGACCCCGATCAGACCGACCCGGAGCGTGTCGTTGGCTGCAAAGCCCCGGGACGTTTCAACCAGAAGCGCGCCGGTGGCGAGCGCGGACGAAGAAAGGAATGTGCGGCGGTGGTGTATGAACATACGGCACCTCAAAGGGAGAAGTGCCGCCACGATAAACGGAAATCACGGGCGGGAAAAGAAAAACCCCCGCGGTGGGCGAGCCGCGGGGGCCGGATGAAGGCGACCCATCCGTTGAACGGGTGAATGAACCGCTGCGGTTATGCGCTCAATGGCCACGAATGAAGCAGCGAACCAACTAAAGACGGTTCGAATCAAATAGCCACAACCAGCAAACGGCCGGCAGTACTTCCCTGGCAAGCGAGTTAATCACACTTAGTACGGGTTGGAACACAAATAGTTTCACCTGATTCCATTTTCGCCCCAAAAAATGAAAGCGCGGGATACAGATGAAAGAAAAATGAGGCGTAATGGAATTTCCGTCTCGCCACCCTCTACATTCCGTTTTTAGCCCCCACTGCCCTCCGGCGAATTGTGCAGCTCAGTTGCCGAATTGTGTTTTGCGCTCGATGGGGAACAGCGAGCGCGACACCAAACTGGTAAAAGCACTTTCGACTACTCGTCAGGAAAGCGTTTGCTCGCGGTCACAACGGGCTTATTGTTCTGACCGAGGACCACGATGGAGGTCGCGGCGCCCGGAGTTGCGTCAACGAGTTTCAGCCCCTGCTCAGGTGGCAGCACGCTAACGGCCTTCGTCATACTGTCGGCCGTGATGCCGTTGGGAGCGATCACCGTTACGCTGCGGCGCCCGGTAAGCCCGACCCCGGTTTTCGGGTCGAGAACGTGCGAGTATCGCACGCCCGCGATCTCCACGAACTGTTCGAGGTCGCCCGAGGTCGAGACCGCGGCGTTGGCGAGTTTCAGCGTGCGCGGCTTCTGGCTCTTCGCGATCGGCGCGATGTCCACCTTCCACGCCTGCTCCCCGGGCGGGGGATCGCCACAGGTGATGTCGCCGTAAGCGGCGACGAGTGCTTGCGTGATGCCGAATTTCTCGCGCAACAGCTTCAACGCCTCGTCCGCGGCGTACCCCTTCGCGATGCCCCCGAGGTCGAGTTGCATTCCCGGGATGGTCAGCCGCACAGTCTTCTTTGTGGTGTCCAGTTTCACCTTCTGGTATCCCACCTTCGCGCGGGCAGCGGCCAGTTCTTTCGCGTCCGGGAACTGTTGGGTCCGGCGCGCGAGACGCCACAACTGCACGACAGGACCGACCGTTACATCGAACGCCCCGTCCGACTTCTTGGATAACTCGTCGGCCTTCTGGAGCACGAAAAAGAGGTCATCGCCGACTGCGACCGGATCGCCCACGTCGGTCGCGAATGCCTTACACAGGAGCGTCAGCTCGCTGTCCTTCTTGTAGTCGCTCATGGTCGCGTCGAGTTGGGCCACGCGCGTAAAGGCCGCGTCGGCAGCTTTTTTCGCAACGGCCTTATCGGTGGCGTAAAGCACGATGCGGAACGTCGTGCCCATGTGCTTCGACTCGAACTCGAAGCGCGACGGCTCGCCCTTCAACACGTTCGCGACGAGGCGAGGGCCTGAGGGCGGGTTGATTTCGCCACCCGGAGCCGCGAACATAAGATGAATCAGCACGCCCGCGACGACGAACTCGCTCATTTTGCGCCTCCGGCCCGTTGACAGCGGCCCTTCCAGTAGGGAATCTAACAGGTATGCCAACCCGACACATCCTCTCCATCGCATTCTGCACCGCGCTGCCGCTCCTGGCGGTCGCGGTGAGCGCGGACGACAAACTGGCCCCCAAACCGTCCAATAAAGTCGCCGAAACGCCCAAGGCCGCCAAACCGGAAGCCGGCAAGAACTACGTCGAGAAGACGAGCGGCTTCAAAATGGTCGTGGACGACCCGGACACCGACCCGCCGAAGACTCACAAGGAGGAGATGAAGGCGCAGTTCGAGATGGTCTGGGTGCCCGGCGGCGAGTTCACGATGGGCAGTCCCGCGGGCGAAGCGGGCCGCGAGGCCACCGAAGGGCCGGCGCACAAGGTGAAGGTCGGCGGCTTCTGGATGGCCAAGTTCGAGTGCGGCTGGGACGAGTTCGACACCTTTTGGTACGACGAGAACTTCCTGAAGGCCGACAACTTGGAGGCCCAGAAGTTCGGGCCGGACGCGGTGACCCGCCCGACCAACGCGTTCGTGGACGCGACCTACGGGCACCCGCGCGACGGGCACCCCGCGCTGTGCATGACGCACCACGCCGCGATGATGTACTGCAACTGGCTTCAAAAGAAGACCGGCCGCGCGTACCGACTGCCCACCGAGGCGGAATGGGAGTACGCCGCCCGCGGCGGTAAGGGCGACACCGCGTACTTCTTCGGCAACGACCCGAAAGGGCTCGCCGACTACGCCTGGTTCAAGGACACCTCCCCGACCGACGACAAGCCCGCGGGCGTGACCCACAAAAGCGGGACCAAGAAGCCGAACCCGTTCGGGCTGTACGACATGTACGGCAACGTGTGGGAGTGGACCCTCGACCAGCACGACCCGAAGGCCTACGAGAAGTTCGCGAAGAACCCGCTTTCGCTCGGTCCGGTAACACTGCCGACCGATGAGAAGTGGGCGCACGTCGTGCGCGGCGGGTCCTGGGCCGATAAAGCCGACCGGTGCCGCAGCGCGGCGCGGCGCGTGTCGGACAAGAGCTGGATGAAGTGGGACCCGCAGGAGCCGCAGAGCATCTGGTGGCTCACCCGCATGGACGTGATCGGGTTCCGCGTCGTACTCGCCGAGAGCGAGCAGCCCGAACTCGTGGGGCTGAAGCCCAAGGTCGTGAAGAAATCGGAGTAGCGTTCGGTGTTTCGCGTTTCGTGTTTGGAATTTAGTGCTCGGCACCGCACTCGCAAGGGCCGTTGGTGTACCAACCGACCACCAGCCACTAAGCACCAAACACATCTCTCCCCGGAGGTCCCATGTCGAACCGTCGTGATTTCCTGAAGGCGTCCGCCGCTGTCGGCGGGGCCGCGAGCGTGAGCGGGCTGGCGAGCGCGTTCGCCGGCGGCGCGAGCGACACGATCAAGGTCGGGCTCATCGGCTGCGGCGGGCGCGGCATGGGGGCCGTCAAGGACATCCTTAATGCCGAGGAGAAGATCAACGGCAACGCCGCCAAGCTCGAGATCGTCGCGGTGGCCGACGCGTTCAAGGACCGGGTCACCAACGCGGTGAAGACCTTCACCAACGAGAAGGGCAAGGACTACGGGCGGTTCGTCAAGCAGGTGAAGATCACCCCGGACACCACCTTCGACGGCCTCGACGCCTACGAGAAGCTCCTCAAGACCGACGTGAACCTGGTGATCCTGGCGACCCCGCCGGGGTTCCGCCCCTACCACCTCGAAGCGGCCGTGCGGGCCGGCAAGAACATCTTCTGCGAGAAGCCGGTCGCGGTGGACGCCACCGGCGCCCGCAAGTGCTACGCGCTGGTCGAGGAGTCGAAGAAGAAGAACATCGCGATCGTCGCCGGCACCCAGCGCCGGCACCAGAAGGGGTACATCGAAACCGTCAAGAAGATCCAGGACGGGGCGATCGGCGAGCTGCGCGCCGCCCGCTGCTCGTGGAACGGCCGCCGCCCGTGGTTCCACGAGCGCCCGGCGGGGATGGCCGACAGCACCTACCAGCTCCGCAACTGGTACCACTACCTGTGGGCGTGCGGCGACCACATCGTCGAGCAGCACGTTCACAACCTGGACGTGATCAACTGGATCGTCGGCGACCACCCGGTCAAGGCGGTCGGGTTCGGCGGCCGCGCTCTCGGGCCGGCGGGCGACCCGAAGAACGTGGGCCAGATCTGGGACCACTTCGCGGTGGAGTACGAGTACAAGAGCGGGCTGCGGCTCTCCAGCTACTGCCGCCACATCCCGGGCGACGACGACGTGTCGGAAACCGTGTACGGCGAGAAGGGCCAGACCTACACCCGCGACGGCGTCTACCAGATCAACAAGCAGCGGTCCGGCTCGGACGACATCTCGGCCTACGTGCAAGAGCACATCGACCTGCTCAACAGCATCCGCGCCGGGCGGCCGCTGAACGAGCTGAAGGACGTGACCGACTCGACGTTCACCGCGATCTTCGGCCGCAACGCGGCCTACTCGTGCCGCACACTGAACTGGGCCGACGCCCTGGCCTCGGCGGAAGACACGATGCCGAAGGACCTCGCGCTGGACAAGCCGCTGGACGCCACCCGCGCCCCGGTCCCGGGCGTGTGGAAGCTGCCCCCGAAGGCCTAAGCGGCAGATAGAAGGCAGAAGAGGGTTCACCGCAGAGGGCACGAGAGGGCGCAGAGAAAACAAAGAGAGTTAAAATGATCTTTGCTTTCTCTGCGCCCTCTCGTGCCCTCTGCGGTGAACCCTCTTCTGTTTGCTTGCTCACTGAGCGAGGCCGAGCACCTTGTCCATCTGCGCGGCGATCTTCTTGAGGTGCTCTTCGCCCCCGCCGCCCACCTCGGCCGTGGCCCAGCCGTCGTAGCCGATCTCGCCCAGGGCCGCGAGCACGTCCGGCCAGTTCTCGTCGCCCTCGCCGATCGCCACCCACTCCTTCGACTTGCTGTACCCCTTGAAGTCGAACTTCAGCATCCGCTTGCCGAGCTTGCGGATCCAGTCCGCGGGCGGTACCCCGTATTTGATCATGTTCGAGCAGTCGAAGTACGCGCCGACGTACTCGCTCTTGAAGTCGTCAACGTACTGGATCAGTTGCTCGGGTTTGGTGATGAAGTTGTTCCACACCACCTCGATCGCGATCTTCACCTTCAGCTTTTCCGCGAGCGGGAGGACCTTTTTCACCTCCGCCTGCGACCGCTCGTAGCACTGCTGGTAAGTCACGTCCTTGTTCACCACACCGGGGACGAGGAGCACCGTGTCGGCGCCGACGGTTTTGGCGTCCTCAAGTGCGCCCCGGAGGGCTTCGAGGCCCTTCGCGCGGATCTTCTCGTCGGGATGAGAAAGCGTGTCGCGCCAGTGGACCGAATCGACCACGCCGTGGATGGCGACCCCGGTTTCCTTGCTCGCCTTCACCAGGGCGTCGAGGTCGCTGGTGCCGGGGCTGTCGATCTCGACGCCCTGAAAGCCACACCGCTTGGCCAGTTCCAGACGCGCCAAGTGGGTGCCGCCCTCGAGCCGAACCATCCCGTACTTGACGGCCTTCTTGAGCTTCGGCTTCTTGACTTCGGTGGCGCACAGGTACGGGCCGGTCAGTGCGGCAGCCGCGACGGCCGTGGTGGTGCGCAGGAAGTCGCGGCGCCCGAGCGGACGGTTCATATGAGTTGCCCTCGGCGAGTAAAAGGGAGGGCGTCCGTTCCGGTGTTGCGGCGGCGGGCGAGTTTCCGGAGCCGCGCCGGCGCTCCGCGCCGGTTCTGCGAATTGTTACGGTTGCGCGAAAAGGACGCAAGAGTTCTGTTGGGAGAAAAACGACCCGCTGCCCGAACCAGTGCTGGCCGTCACGCACGCCATTCTACAGTTGCGGATTGCCCGGGCGCCTCTTCCACTTCCACGCGAAGGACTTCGGGCGTGAAGTTCTCGTTCGTCTTGAGCGACTCCCACAACCGACCCGCGATGTACCGCGCGATCAGTTCCGCCGTGGTGTTTTCGATGGGTAGTAAGATGCAGTCGCCGCGCGGGAACAGCCACTCGCGGTCCTCGTACCGCACCTGCACACACTGGGGGGTAGGGGCGACGCTGATGACCGGGTTGTTGGTCGCCAGCAGCATGTGGTGGTCGAGTTCGTCGGTGATCTCCTTCGTCCGCTTCTTGAGCGCGATGAAGTCGAACACGTAGAAGTCGTCGGGGAGCAGCGGCCCCTCGACCTCGACGGCGCAGCGGTAGTTGTGCCCGTGGAGCCGCTCGCACTGGTGCCCGCGGTAGCTGATAAAGTGCCCGCAGCAGAACACGAGGTGGTCTTTCGTGACGCGGACTTTGAACCGCTCGGTCGGCATGGTTACAACCAGTCGGAGACGTTCCACCGGAACGGGGCGGAAGGAGTCACCATATTCTCCCGCAACGCGACGAACAGGCAAGCGGTGATGAGGTCCGCCGTGGTGCCGGGGTTGAGCCTGTTCCCGTCGCTCCTCAGGTGCCGGTCGAGCGCGACGCCCGCGGCGCGACCGGCAGAGGTTTCGAGGCCGCCGAGCGCGAGCGCCGCCTGCGCCCGGCGCTGAACGTCTTCCGTGACCGCCGCGCCGTTCTTCCGCGCGATGAGCGAATCCGGGTGGGCCGCGAGCCAGCGCAGTTGCGAATCGACGATCGCCGCTTCAACGCTACCAAATTTAGCGAATGCGATCGTGAACGTGGGTACGCCGAAATCGAACACGTCCGCGAAACCGTTGGCGTACTGCCGGGCGATCATGTCGCGTTCGGCGGCCAGTTTCATCGCTTCGAGGAGAGTGACGGTAGGTTCTTCGCGCACGTCCTGCTCCGGCGCGCCGCCGAGCCCGCCGGGGTTCGCAAGCCGGATCGCTTCGTAAACCAGGCGAGTATCGTCCGTCGTCAGCCCTTTGAGAATGTCGGCAACCTGTACCCCGGGACGCATTCCGCTCCATTCCGCGGCGAGCGGAGCGAGCAAGAGGATGATGCCCAGGTTCGTGTTCTGGCCGACGACCGCCTGCGTGCGTTCCACGGCGTCGAAAACCGTAGCTCCGACGGACCGGTTGCCAGCGTGTTGAAGAACTGGCCCGATCACCGCCCCGCTGAGCAGAAAATCGGTAAGGGCCGTGTTCGCGAAATCGGCGCCCCGATGAACGTTCCCGACCTTGCGGGCGCAGGCTTCCCAGATGCAAGCCGTTTGTGCCAACTCACCCGTTGTAAAATCGATCACGTCACCTCTCGGTCACGAACCGCACCACTTCCTTCGCCACATCCACGCCGCACGCGGACGCGAGCGCCTTCCACCCCGGCACCGCGTTCACTTCGATCACGAACAGCTCGCCGTTCGGCCCCGGAAGCAGGTCCACGCCCGCGACCGGGCAACCGACCGCCCGGGCGGCCCGCAACGCGAGAGCGGTTTCGGCTTCGCTCAGCGTCACGTTCTCGGCGGTTCCGCCCTGGGCGACGTTGGTGCGCCAGTCCGCGCCCGCCGTGCGCCGCATACTCGCGATCACGCGATCACCCAAGACGAACGCGCGAAGGTCCCACCCCGGGTGCCGCACGAACTGTTGAAGGTAAATCACCTGGCCCGTTTGCTCCAGCACGCGGAACGTGCGCCACGCGGTTTCGGGATCGGTAATGCGGCACATCCCGCGGCCCTCCGACCCGAACAGCGGCTTCAGAACGACATCACCGCCGAGCGCCGCGAAGTAGGTCATCGCGTCGTCGCTGCGCTGGCACACGGCCGTCGGAGGCGTGTCGATCCCCGCCCGCGCGAGCCGCGCGGTGGTGAGGTACTTATCGACGCACACCTCCACCGCTCGCGGCGGGTTCAGTACCGGTATGCCGCGGGCCGCGCACTCGTGCAACAGGTCCATGCGGAAGACGACCTGTTCCAGCGACCCGGCGGGCATCGTGCGCACCAGGAGGGCGTCGTGTTCCGACAGCGGAACGGACCCGGCGTTCACGCCTGCCGCGAGCGCGCGGAAGTCGAGTGGCGCGGCGGTGTGCCCGAGTTCGGCCGCCGCGCGGACGAGGTCCTGCACGTGCCAGCCGCTGCCGCCGGAAAGAATCGCGATGTTCATTCGCCCAGCCCGAAGGACCGCCGCAAAAGGCCGGGTTCGACGCCGCCGAACTGGTGACACCGGCCGGTCTTCAGGTTGCGGAACTCCACTTCCGCCGGCGAGAACAATAGCGGATCGATCTGGTAGAAGTCGCCTTTGTAGTGCGTAAACACATCCGCGAACGGCTTCCCGTGGTCCTTCGATGACGACGACGGCACCTTCGGCCCCATCCGCTCGAGCACCTCGTCGTCGGCGCGGACCCACAGCACCACCTTCGCGCCGTAAAGGATCGCGTCGTTGGTGCGGCCCATCGCCTGAACGAAGTCCGGCGTGGTGGGCGGCAGCGGCGCGACCCCGTACCCGCTGACGACCTGGGTCACGTCGAACTTGAGTTCGTGGAGCTTGTGCAGCGCCGTCTCGACCGACCGGGCGACGATCTGCGTGGTGCCCGCGAGACTCTGCGTCGGGGCCACCAGCAGCGTGAGGTGCTCGGCCACGAGCGGCAGTTTCGCGACGATGTTGGCGACCACCTCGTCGGTCGGGTGGCGGTCGGTTTCGAGCACCCCGACCGCGAACGGCGACTCCTCCTTGCCCGCGATGTGCTGGAAGATCTCCTCGCGCGCCGACAGGGCGCGCATCGGCCCGGAGCCGTTCGCGTAGAACTTGCCGACCTTCACCTGCCAGCCGGCGTACTGCGACGCCAGGCACGCGCGCACCGGGTCGTCCGTCGTGACCTGGACCGCCGGCCCGCCGAGTTCGGGAATCGGGCACGGGACGTACTCGACTTCGCCCGCGTCGCCCAAGCAGACCCGCGCCATCAGCAGCCCGGCCGCGAGGCTACCGCTGACCGCCCCGCCGCAATCGATGACCCGCGCCCCCGCCACCTTGGCGACGTGAACGCGGAGCCGGGCGGCGTTGCGTTCGACTTCGTCCGCGAGCAGTTGCGCGCGCTCGTTGAGGGTCATAGGGAGTGCTCCGCGAAGAGGCGATCGAGTTCCGCAGCCCGTGATCTTAACCGCTCGCGCACGTCTGCGGGTGTGCTTCCCGTCGCGAAAAAAGTGAGCACCGGCCACCCGGGTTGGATCGCACTGCCCGGGTCGGGAATGTCGGCGAACCCCGGCAGCCGCCACGGATCGAACGCGCCCGCGAGGTCCGCGTCCCACGGCCCCGCGTTCGGAAAGGTGATCGCGTGCGGGGCGTAGTAGATCGCTTTCCCGACGGGCGCACAGCCCCGCGGCGGCGCAACGAAATGAAAGCGGGTGGGGTTCGAGGAAAAACAATCGCGGTGAGTCGGCATGATCGCGGACCGCGTCGCTAATTCGATCACCTCGATCGCCGCGGTATAACGCGGGTTGACCTCGACCGGATGCAAGGAATCGGAGCGTTGAATGAAGTCGAGCCCCCAGCAGCCGCGGACGCCGATGGTCCGGTTGGCATCGAGCGTGTTGATCCAGAGGGCCGCACTTTGGGGCAGTTCGACCGGGCCAATGTTGCCACAATACGCGAACGGCTCGGCGTGCAGCCACGGTTCGCCGATGAGTTGTTGGGTGACGCCGAACAGTTCGGTTCCGTCCGGCCAAAACGGCATTTCGTTCAGGTCGCTCACGAACACCGCGGACATCGGCACGCCTTCGACCCACTCCTGAAAGTAGTGCCGGTCGGACGCGGCTTCGCCCGGTTCCGTGAAGCGGATTCCGATCCCCCCGCCGGACGCGAACGGCTTGCGGAGCCACCGGCCTTCGGTCGGGCACGGTTCACCGCGCGGGACCAGACGCGGGGGCTCGAACCCGGCACGCTGGAGTATCGGGAACAGTTCGAACGGATCGCGAGCGCGGGCCAACACCTCGGGCGGGTTCCCCCACAGCTCGCGCGATTCGGCGAGTCGGGCGATAACGTGCGGGTAATTCTCCAGACCTCCGGTGTAGAGCACCGGCCCCGGAGGGAATTGCATCGCAAGGTCGGGAATCGCGTCCGGGTAGCCGTCCGGCGGGCAGACGGCGCACGCGGAAACGACCCGCTTCAGGTCGCGGTCGGCGAACTGGTCAATTGCCCAAATAAAACGACTGTGAAGCCTGGCTCCGCGGGCGACAGGCGGCGAGGCGAATGTAGAAACGCCTGCGCGGGCCAGCGAATGAACCGCCGCCCGCGCGCTCGAACCGACAACGCCAACAACACCGGTCACCGGTCCGCCACCGGGGTCGGCAGGCCGAAGAACCGCCGCAGGGCCTGAAGCTCGGGGATAATCATCACCCGCATCACGTCCGCGTAGTCGTCGGTCCAGGCGTCCACGCCGTTCAGCTTCACGACCGGCCGGAACCCGTACCCGGTTTCCGCTTGCAGCGCGTCCATGAGAGTCGTGAACGGCCCGTTCCGCCGGATCAGGCCCGCGAACCGCTGCGCCTGCGCGTCGCCGGTTCGCTTGTCCAGGTAGTCCAGGACGGTCTCCTGCTGCTTCGTGAGCGCCTTGTCCAGCAGCGGCCCCAGTTCGGGGTACTTCACCCGAGCGATGCGGATGAGTTGCTCGCTCTGACTGTACTCGCCCATCATGTCGCCGAGTTCGGACGCGATTCGGTCGCCCAGATGCTCGCGTTTGCGGGCCAGTGCGACCCAGCTTGACGCCGTCTTCCCGGGCCGCCCCTCGGCGTTATCGTTCCACACCCGGGCCACGAGGTTGTGGTGCTCGGCGATGGCCGCGACCACCGGCTCCAGTTGCACGAACTTGTTCGAGATGTGCAGCGCCAGGATGCCGTCGTCCGTGAGCCGTTCGAGGTACAGGGCGACCGCCTCGTTGGTCAGCAGGTGGACCGGGATCGAGTCCGAGCTGAACGCGTCCACCAGCAGCAGCGCGTACTTGCGGTCGGTGTCTTCCTTGAGCTTCAGGCGGGCGTCGCCCATCCGGAAATCGATGTCGGCGCCGCGCTTGCGGGCGTCGTCCACGTAGGTGAACGGCCCCATCAGCGGCGCGACGGGCGCCGGCGCGGGCGCCACCTCGTGTTGCGTGACGGGGGCGGTGCCGGCGGGACGGGTCCGCGCCGCTTCTTCGTACTCCTCCTGGGTGTAAACGATGACCCCGCGGTCCTTCATCGGCTCCTTACCGGGGAGACGGTTTTTCAGCTCCGCTTCGTACTCTTCTGGGGTGAAGATGCGGGCGCCCATGCGTTCCGCGTCCTTTCGCACGTCCGGGTCCGCGGTCGGGGCGGCGCCGCGCTCCCGCAGTGCCGTCTCATAGTCCTGCTTCGTGCGCAGGGTGTACATGGGCCCGAGCCGCTCCAGTCGCTTGCGCACCTCGTCGTCGAGCGGAGCTGTTCCGAAGGCCCGCAGGCTCTTTTTGTAAGCCTCCCAGGCTTTCAGCCCCTTCTCGTGTTCCGCGCGTGCCCGGTCGTACTCCTCCTGGGTCAGGATGCGGGCGCCCAGTTTTTCCACCTTGGCGCGTACGTCCGGGTCGGCGATCGGCGCGGAGCCGCGCTCCTTCAAGTCGCTCTCGTTCATCACCTTCCAGGGCGTTTCCACGATCCGCCGCACCGCCGGGTCGATCTCGTAGAACGTGAGCTTTTGGCCGGCGCCGACGTAGCAGGAGGCGCTACCGGTGCCGAGCCCGACCATCGCCACCGGCGCGTTCGCGTCGGCGCCGCCCTTGCGGGTACGCAGCTCCTGGAACATCGCCCCGACCGGCCCGCTCCGGTGGTAGTACGTCAGCGGCTCTTCGCGCGGGTTGAAGCGGAGCTGCGTGCCGAACACCGCGACGTTGTCCCACGGGTTCAGCGCGGTGAGCCGCTGGAACTCGTCCGCCCAGTGCGGGCGGAACGTCTCGTTGATCTGCGTCCCGTGCAGCGTGGTCCCGTGGACGAGCCGCGTGTACTGCCCGCGCTGCTCCACCTTCAAGATGCCGAAGAAGCTCCGCTCCGTGTAAACCACCTTCGCCTCGTCGCTGGCTTCGTCGCGGAAGGTGCTGATGCCCAGGATCGCCGCCACGCACAGGGTGAACCGGAGCGGCCGGTCCACGAAGAAGAAGCACACCATCACCGGAACGGCGTACACGAAGATGTTGTGGACCATGCTGGCGCTGTCGAGCGACAGGGTGCTCGCGATGCTCCGCACGGCCCGGTTGTACCATTCGAACTGGCCGAACTTCAGCATCTGCCAGAACACTAGCCCGATCAGCACCGGCACCACGATGTCGAGCGCCAGAGCGACCTGCCGGTTCTGGTCGAGCAGCCGGACGAACCACCGGCCGGCGGCCGCCAACGGGGACGCCGCCGCCGCAGACGCGCCCACGTCGGGCGCGGTTTTGGCGTCCATGGGCTTTTGGTTCGGAGTACCATCTTCGGACGAGTTCAGCCGCGGCACCATGAGGCACGCGACCAGCAGCACCAGTTTGTACTCGTAGTCCTGCACGAACACGAGCGGGGCGACCAGCGAGTTGAAGATGCCGCCGAGCACGCCGCCGAGCGACATGATGAGGAAGTACGTCGTCAGGTACTGCGGGCTCGGGCGGTCGCGCGCCAGTTCGTAGTGGCACATGAGCGCCGCCGTGAAGAACGTCACGAGGTGCAGCAAAAGGCTGATGCCGACCCGGTTGCCGATCACGCCCGACGTGATCGAGAACACGAGGAGCAGGATCATCACCGGCGCCAGGTTCCCGATCAGCAGCCGGAACCACGGCGGCACCCGGCCGAACGCGATGATGAACGTGACCAGGTACAGTGCCAGCGGCCCGACCCAGAGCAGCGGGATGCTGGCGATGTCGGTGGTCATGTGGAAGGTGACCCCGAGCATGAGGCTGCTCGGGACGAACGCGAGGGCGGTCCACTTCGCCATCCGGCCCCACGACGGGGGCGCCTCGATCGGCGCCGGGGCGGCCTTCACGCCGGTCGCTCCGCCCGGGGCCACCCCGAGCGGGTTCACCGCCGCCTTTCCGCACGCGACGATCAGCGCCGCGAGGCCGACGAACCCGACCGCCCACACCCACGTCTGCCCGCCCTGGGTCAGGTTCGGCTCGATGAAGAGCGGGTAGCCGAGCAGCGAGATCAGGCTGCCGAAGTTGCTCGCGGCGTACAGGAAGTACGGGTCACGGGCCGACGGGTGCCCGGTGTACGTGAACCACTTCTGGAGCAGCGTCGCGGTGGTGGAGCACACGAAGAACGGTATCCCGATGGCCACCGTCATGATCGCCAGCACGCTCAGCACCGGGCTGGAGTCGCCCGACGGGGCCAGCGCCTCGACCACGGCAATGGGCGTGTGCTTCGCGCTGAACAGCGCGGCCAGCACGAACACCGCGACCGGCAGCGCCAGAACCGCGCAGTGAACGGCCCACTGCTTCTTGTGGTCCTTCTGGCGTGTCAGCCGGTCGGCGTAGAGGTAGCCGAGCAGCAACAGCGCCTGGAAGAACACCATGCAGCCGTTCCACACCGCCGGGCTGCCGCCCAGCAGGGGCAGCACCGCCTTGGCGACCATCGGCTGAACCATGAACAGCAGTGACGCGCTCACGAACATCGTGACGGCGAACAGCAGCGGCACGGGTTACTACTCCGGGTTCGGCGGGGCGCGGGCAAGGTTCCTCGAAGTGTATCGAACCCGCGAAGGGGCGAGTAGTTTCGTGTTCATGAGAAGCACGCGGGAGAGTTGCCGAGGTTCCGGAACCCGAAGTCGGGCCACATCCGGCGCACGGCCCGTGAAATCGGGGCCGGGTCTGGCCCGCATAACGGTGCCGGACTTGTTCCCCCGACGCGCACACAGGAATAACCCCGCCAAGGCGTGCAGGCATCCGTTGCCGCCTACCGCTAATACCCGGGCCGGCGGGCCAAGCGGCGGCGGCGCCTTTTGACGGCCGTGCAGTTGCAACATGCCCGTTCACGTGCCAAGGTCATTCCGGAAGAGTCGCAAGTCGGCCGACTCGAAAACATTAACTGAGGGGCTCATGCGAATCGTTCTGGGTTGCGTGGCGGCGCTGGCGTTGTGCGGGTGGACGCGCGCAGACGACAAGGACGAGAAGATCGACGCCAAGAAGCTGGTCGGCAAGTGGACCACAGAGAACAAGGAGCTGGGTGCCAAGCTCATCGTCAACTTCGCAAAGGATGGGAAGCTGGCCATAACGGTCAAGGCAAAGGGTGAGAAAGACGTCCAGATCAAAGGAACATACAAACTGACTGGAAACCAACTGACCATGACAATGGAGGGCGACGGCAAGGAGCACAAGGAAACGCTCACCGTTCTGGAACTGGACGAAGACGACCTTGTGACCAAGGATCCGAAGGGCAACAAGGACACTTACAAACGCGTTGAAGAGGACGACAAGTAAACCTGATACCGCCTTGATCCCCTGGCAACTCGCGAACACGTTCAGAGTGACCGGCGGCCGTTGCGATGCCGGTCACTTCGCATTTCTCGGGTTTGCGTGCCACCGCCGTCCGGTGCCATTAAGGCCGCGGGCGCCGGGACAACTCGGCGCAGCACCGCGAAATGCGGTGACGGAACCGGTTCAAATCAGACTGCTGTGCGAACCGGTTCCGCCGCCGGGTTACTTTCGGATAGTGTGCAGGTTACACGCGTGCGGCAACCTGTGCCCGAATCAACCTTCACCGGACCGGCATCGCGGACCGTCCGCGGCGTAACGCCGCAGCATTCGCTAACTGGACCGGCAGCGGAACCGATGGCCCTTGGCAATCTCCGGCGGAGGCACGTTCTGTCGTCGGGCTACTTTCTGGCTTGCCTGGGGATAAACCGGACAGGCAACCTGTGCCAGATTCTCCCCATCAATTGGTAGGCACCGAAAACCGTCCGCGGCGTAGCGCCGCAGGAACCTCTAACTCTTCAACAATAGAACGCAACCTCCGAGACAGTTTAATCGGGTTCCGCCGTCGGGCTACTTTCCCACCGTGCGTCGCGACCCCGGACGGGGACCACCTGTGGAACAAGGGGCATCGCGCTGACAGGCACTGAGAACCGTCCGCGGCGTAACGCCGCAGGAACCGCTAACTCCGCGACGGCGGAACCGTTCCCACAAACAACACAGGGCGAGCGGCGGTTACTTTCCAACCTGTCACCTCCGGCGCCGGGGTGTCGATTCCTGATCGATGCCCCGACGGCGGCGTGCCTCCGGCACGCTGAACTGGTCGTAACCAGAAACCGCCCGCGGCGTAGCACCGCAGATCAAGCTAACTCGGACCGCTCGCCCCGTGTACCTCGGTGTGGGCTGTAGGGCTACTTTCCTCCTAGGGCATCGTAGGCCGTTGCATACAACCTGTGTGTCCGCAACGGCCTGACGTTCCTGCGATCGGCACTGCGAACCACCCGCGGCGTAACACCGCAGATCAAGCTAACCGGGCCGACAACCCACACCACGTTTCAGCTCTCGCCGCGCCAGAGTTCTGCGTTATCCGGTCGAGTGATGGAGCCACCGATAGCCGGCTCTGCGTGATTAGCGCAGCAAACCACATTGGCCCCCCCACCAATCGGCAACTCGATCCAGGCTACACAACTGCCGGACGTACCACAAGCGGTTCGATCCGCCAACAACCGGGTGTGTCGCGATTGTTTGCGAAGTCCGAGTTGAGTTCAGATATGCGACGAGCCCCGGTGCCTTCTGCGGAAGGTACCGGGGCTCGCGTATTCGCGCTGCCGGGGAGTGGAAGGATGGGGGTGCCCTGAGCCGCACCCTCCAATGCTTATGGCTGCTGCTTCCGCCCTGACCAGGTTCACACCTTCAGGTCGGTCAGGCCCCCACCCATCCAAACCCCGGCGGCGGTATCTCCAAGCTCAAAGCGACAAGTACCAAGGCAAAACTCGCCGACACTTTGCCTTCGACTTTCGACTTTAGCCTCTATTCTTCGGCTGGCCGCGGGCAAAAATGCTCGCGACGAAGTTCAACACGTCGGTGGCGCTAGACTCGTTATAGCCGTAGTTGCGAATGAGTCGAGACTTCACCACATCGATCTTTTCTTGTGTCGCCTTGTCCACCACGTTCGAGACCAGCGAGCTGAGCTTGATCGAGTCCTTCTGGTCCTCGAACAGCTTGAGTTCGAGGGCCTTTTGCAGCCGCTCGTTGGTCTTATAGTCGAACTTCTTGCCGTCGATGGCCAGGGCGCCGATGTAGTTCATGATCTCCCGGCGGAAGTCGTCCTTGCGGCCCTCCGGGATGTCGATCTTCTCTTCCACCGACCGCATCAGCCGCTCGTCCGGCTCCTCGTAGTTCCCGGTGTAGCGGTTACGGACCTTCTCCCGCTGGGTGTACGCGCGGACGTTGTCCATGTAGTTGCCGCACAGGCGGATGAGCGCGTCCTCGTCCGCCGCGATGGCCCGCTGGACCTCGTTCTTAACGATGTCCTCGTACTCCTCGCGCACCACCGAGAGCAGTTCCTTGTAGTGCCGGTACTGGTCCTCGTCCTTGATGAGCGAGTGGTTGCGGAGCCCCTCGTCCAGTTCCTTCATCACCATGAAGGGGTTGATGTTGTCCTCGGTCGGGTGCGCCACCAGCGCGTTCGAGATTTTGTCCTGAATGTACCGCGGGCTGATGCCGAGCATGCCCTCGTGGAGCGCGTCCCGTTTCAGCTCGATGACGTTGTCCTCGGTGAACCCGGGCAGCGTCTTGCCGTTGTACAGCTTCATCTTCTGGAGCACACTCAGCGAGGCGTGCTTGGGCGGGTTCAGCCGCGTCAGCACCGCCCACATCGCCGCGACCTCGACCGTGTGCGGGGCGATGTGTTTGCCGCGCACCTTGTCCGAGTTGAAGTCCTTCTCGTAGATCTTCACCTCGTCCCGCAGGCGGGTGACGTAGGGGATGTCGATCTTCACCGTCCGGTCCCGCAGCGCCTCCATGAACTCGTTGTTCTGGAGCCGCTTGTACTCGGGCTCGTTGGTGTGGCCGAGGATCACCTCGTCGATGTCGGTCTGCGCGAACTTCTTCGGCTTGATCTTGTGCTCCTGGGACGCCCCGAGCAGGTCGTACAGGAACGCCACGTCCAGCTTCAGCACCTCAATGAACTCGACGATGCCGCGGTTGGCGATGTTCAGCTCGCCGTCGAAGTTGAACGCCCGCGGGTCCGAGTCCGAGCCGTACTCCGCGATCTTGCGGTAGTTGATGTCCCCGGTCAGCTCGGTGCTGTCCTGGTTCTTCTCGTCCTTCGGCTGGAACGTGCCGATCCCGATCCGGTCCTTCTCCGAGAGCACCAGCCGGTACACGCGGATCTCGCTGGCGAGCATCTTGAGCCAGTCGCCGTCGTACTTGGCGAGCCGGTTCTTGTACTCGAACCGCGAGTACGGGCTGAGGTCGCCCTTGATCTTGATCTCGTACTGGTGCGGTTTCTTGCACTGGTCGTTGAGAATCGTGAGCACGTGGCCCCGGTGCTCCTCGGGGATGAGTTGCAGCGGCTCGCCGTGCATCGGGTCCTTGGTCCACCCGCTGCCGTCGGCGTTCTTCCAGGAGAAGCTGAACAGCTGCCCCGCGTCGGTGCGGCTGTACTCCTCCAGGCCGCGCTTGAGCAGCCGCGCGATGGTGCTCTTGGCGCTGCCGACCGGGCCGTGCAGCAGGATCACCCGGCGCTCGGTGCCGTAGCCCAGTGCGGCGCTCTTGAACGTGTTCACGAGCTGCATGAGCGAGCGGTCGAGGCCGTAGATGCCGTCGCCGTGCCGGCTGGCGAAGTCGGTAAAGAACTTGTAACGGGGGATCTTGTCCTTGTTCTCGTACACGTCCTCGGCGCCGTGCGACAGGATCATGTCGTACAGCCGCTGGTACGCGGTGCGGGTAACGCCCGGGTGGTCCAGAACGATGTTGAGGTAGTCGGTGAACGACCCCTCCCAGTGCAACTTCTTGTACTCGGTGGTGTCGAGCTGGGTCCGCAGGGTATCCAGAATCGCCGTGGCTGTGGCCATGGGTGAAGTTAACCTCCGTGGGCTGGGCGGGGGCGGCGCCCGCAAGCGCCGCCGGGAACCGCGCCAAAAAGCTGACACCGCTCGGCGGCGCCCCGGTTCGCAGCAAGGGGGCTCGCGCTCGGTTTCTGTGCCCGGTGCGGCCGGATCGGTCGCGGAGCCGTGGCGAGAACGGGAAGGGCCGCACCAAGGCGGCCCGGAGCCGTGAGGCTGGGCGAACGGCTCAGACCAGGGTAACCGGTCCCCCGCCCCCCCGCAATCCCGTACTCGGGCCGGCGGCCCCAATTTGCCGCCCCATTCTACCGCGACGCCGTGTCCCCATCCAAGTAGTCAAGGGCCGGCGCGCAACTCGGCTTGCGCGAATCGATCCGGTAACGTAGACTCCCGGACACGTCCGGCGAATAATGGCCGGGCTCTCGGGTCCACGTAAGGAGGCGCTGTCATGCGGAATCTGCTCGCACTATTCGGGTTGGTGGTGATCGGGTTCGGCGGGGTCGGCTGGTACATGGGCTGGTACAAGCTGAACGTCTCCAAGAACACCGACGGGAACCTCCAGATCACTGCCGACGTTGATACCAAGAAGGTGAGCACGGACTCGTCGGAGATCTTCAAGAACGTCGGCGCGGTGATCGGCAACCACGTCGATAAAGCCGCGCAGGACGCGAAGACCGCCGCGCCGCAAACGGCTCCCGGCGCCACCCCGGGTCCGGTAGTCGCCCCGACCCAAACGCCGAACATCAAACTGCCGGAACTCCCCGCGGTACCCGGAACGGCGCCGGCACTGCCGCCCGCCAGCAACCAGGGACCGATCCCCTTGATCCCGCCCAAGCCGATGTGACCATCGCGCGAAAGCCGGATCGTGTCCGCTCAACCCGTCTGCGTCACGAAGCCCGAGCGGTGTGCTCGGGCTTCGACACTTTACCCGCCCTGAACCACTTCAGTTGCGTCCCCAGGCGCGAACCTCTACCGGTCGCACCGTTTCTAACGTCTTCGCCGGCGCATTCCCACCGCCCCGCTGATTGACGCCCGTTCAGTTGACAGGTATACACGTCTTGCCGGGCGCGGCTCGCGCCGCGTTCCGAGCCCAACACCACCGAGGTTTCCCGCGATGGAGCTGATCGAGTCCAGGTCGATTTTTTCGCCCGCGACCGGGTTCATCCGCCGCGGCGGGTTCGAGTGGACCTGCAACCCGTATGTCGGGTGCACCTTTGGCTGTACTTACTGTTATGCGGCCTTCCTGCCGCAGAACCGGCGCCCCGCGAACGAATGGGGGAAGTGGATCACCGCCAAGAAGAACGCCGCGGCGCTCGCCGAGAAGCAGGCCACGAAGGTGGCCGGACAACCGGTGTACCTGTCGAGCGTGACCGACCCGTACCAACCCGCCGAGCGGAGCCTGATGCTGACGCGCGGCATCCTGGAGGCGCTGCTCCCGCACCAGCCGCGGCTCACGATCCAGACCCGCGGCCCGCTGGTCGTGCGCGACATCGACGTGCTGAAGGACTTCCGCTCGCTCCGCGTGAACGTGTCGATCCCGACCGACTCGGAGCGCGTGCGGCAGCAGTTCGAGCCGAAGGCGCCGCCACTGGAGGGCCGCTGGGACGCGGTGCAGCAACTGAAGGACGCCGGCGTCAGCGTCGGCGTGTGCGTGACCCCGACCCTGCCCATCGAGAACGTGGACACGTTCGCGCGGCGCATCGCGGACTTCAAACCCGATGTGGTGGTGTGCCAGGACTTCCACGATGCCGGCGGGCGGTTCGGTGCGGACACTGGCGCGACCGCGCGCGGGCTGCTCGCGGAAATCGGCTGGGGGCCGGCGGACTACCGCCGGTTCGTGAACCGCCTCCGGCACGGCGTGCGCGTGTTCGAGGGCGAAAGCGGCTTTTTCCCGCCGCCCGCGGCCGAGGCACCGGTTGCCGTCCCCGCCGTAAAGTTGTTTGATTAACTTGCGTGTCGCCCCGCTCGCGACGGAGGTCCGATGCCCGCGCTAAAGCCGGTGGCGAAGTGGGTACTCGCGCTGCTGTTCGTCGCGGCCGGGGTGAATCACTTCGTCAACCCAGACTTTTACGTCAAGATCATGCCGCCGTACCTGCCGTGGCACTACGAGCTGGTGCTGGTCAGTGGCGTGTTCGAGATCCTCGGCGGGGCAGGGCTACTGGTCCCCCGCCTTCAACGCGCCGCGGCGTGGGGACTGATCGCTCTGCTGATCGCGGTGTTCCCGGCCAACGTCCACATGGCCCTGAACCCGGACGCGTTTCCGAACATTCCCCCGGCGGCGCTGTGGGGGCGGCTCCCGTTCCAGACACTGTTTATCGCGTGGGCGTACTGGTTCACGCGCCGGTAACTGTTGGAGTCGCCAAATGCCCGATCGCGCCACCGTACTCGCCGCGCTTGCCGAATACGTCAACCGACCGGCAACCGCGCACGACATCCGAACGGAGCCCGGAGAAATCTTCTCCGCCCCGCCCTTCCCCCAACTCGTCCGATTCCTTCCATCCCTCCTAACGAAAGAGGAGTGGGACGCGTTCGTCCCGGAGATGGCCGCCCTGCTTCGCGGCGGTGACCCGTTTCGCGTGTCCGCGCTCGCGCTGAACTGCGGTTCGCTCGTGGAACAAGGCGTTCCCGCGGCGCTCGTCGCGCCGCACCTCCTGGCCGCGCTGCCGCGGCACCTCGCGCTCGCCCGGCGGGCGGCGAGCGCCACATTTGACGCCGATCCGGACGCCCTCCGAGCCCAGAGCGGGCTGACGTTCCTGCTGCTCGCGACGATGGCCGTGCTGTGTCGCGGCGCGGCGTTCCGACAGGCCGCACGGGCGAACCCGGACATCGTGACCGGCGTGGAGTCTCTCCGCAAGGAGCACCGCGAGGCCGACTTCGTCGCTCAGGTCCTCGGTTTCGTGGACGGCGTCGAACTGCTCGTTCTGGTTCCGGACGAGGGCAAAGGGTTTCGGGTCGTACTGGAGGCCGTGAACACCAACGGGCACCTGTTCACACTTCTCCAGGCGGCGCTGCTGGGTGGCGGCCACCTCACGGGCGAAGCGATCGACGACGAAGTCGTCGCCGTCGCCACCGGCGAGCGCCCGCACGAGGAATTACTGACCGACCACGCCCGGTTTAATTTCGCCCCGTGGTTCGCACCTGGAGACGCCGTCAGTGCCCTGGCGGCCCTCCCGATCGAAGGGAGCCCCAGCGACATCCCACAACTCGACGGCCAACGGATCATCGTTCTCGGTCCGCCGGTGCTCGGCTCGCGGTCGTGGGACAGTAACTTCTTCGCCAACATTCACGACGCGCTGCGCTCGCGAGTCACGGTCGTTGAAGTGCTGCCGCCCGAGCGAGTGACGGCGTGGCTCGACCGCATCCGGCAGGCCGCGCGCTGAAAACAGCGAAAGTTCATACACCTCCAGGAACAGTCACGCGGCCCGGCGACCGAAGTAGAGCGTTCCTGCGGTGCGTACCAACTCCACAACCTCTATCGTGGTCGGATCTCTGATCGCCCTCGCTGCGCTGATCGGCGGGTTGTGGTGGCGCGAGCGCCCGATCCCTGAAGCCTCCGCACAACCGCTGATCGTATACGCCGCCCCGACCAGCCGGTTGCCGCTCGAAGTCATTGCGGCCGACTACGAGCGCGAAACCGGCCGACGGGTCGAACTGCGCATCGGCCCGTCAGAAGACATCCTCACAAAAATCCGGCTCCCCGCGCCCGGAAAGCCCGCCGACCTCTTCATTCCGGCCGACGACAGCTACGTTCGCCAGGCGCACGAACTCGGGCTTGTGACCGCATCGGCACGCATCGCGCACATGCGTGCCGTCGTGCTGCTCACAAAAGACAATCCGAAGAACCTCGCGGAGTGGGCCGATCTGCTCCGCGACGGGGTAAAAGTCGCAGTCCCGAACCCCGGCGCGGCAGTCGGAAAGCTGACGCGCGAGCACCTCGCCGAAACCGGGCGCTGGGCGGCCCTCGCGCCCCGTGCGGTTGACACCGGCAGTGTCACAGAGGCCGCCAACGCCGCCCGCCTCGGAAGCGCCGACGCCGCGGTCGTGTGGGACGCGGTCGCCGCCGCGCCGGCCTACCGCGGGCAACGCGTGCTAGCACTTCCGGAACTCGCGCCGGCCACCGGGCGCGTCGATGTCGCGCTTCTGTCGCAGTCGCGCGACCCGGAAGTTGCACGAACGCTCATGAACCACATCACCGATCCGAATCGCGGTCTGGTACGGTTCCGCGAGTTCGGGTTCCAGGTCGAAGAACAGGCGGGCGGAATCAGTTCCCGTTTGCGGAGGCCTCGCCCGTGAGCCCTCCCCTTCCCGATCCGGTTCCGCGCTCGGATCGGATCTTCTACCTCGCGCTCGGGTTGCTCGGCGGGTCGTACGTCGCGATCATTGTGGCACTCCTCGCGGCCGACCTCGCGCGCACCTCAACGGGCGACATCGGCCGCGCGTTCCAGTCGCCACAGATCCGCAGCGCCGTGGGCTTGAGCCTCCTGAGTTGCTCTGCGGCGGCAATCATTTCGGTGTGGGTCGGGGTGCCACTCGGCTATCTGCTATCGCGCACCCGGTTCTGGGGCCGCGGCGCGGTCGACCTGCTCCTTGATGTGCCGATCCTGCTACCGCCACTGGTCGTCGGGCTGAGCCTGCTCATCCTGTTCCAGACCGCGCCGGGTGCGTGGTTCCAAACGCACGTCTTTGCAGTCACCTACGCGGTGCCGGGGGTGGTGTTGGCACAGGTGGCGGTGGCGGCCGCGTTCGCGGCGCGCACGATGCGCACCACGTTCGATCAGATCGACCCGCGGGCGGAACAGATCGCCCTGACCCTCGGCTGCCGACGGGCACAAGCCTTCTGGCGGGTTACGCTCCCCGAAGCCCGGCGCGGGGTGCTGACCGCGTTCACCCTCGCCTGGGCGCGGGCGCTCGGCGAGTTCGGCCCCATCCTGGTGTTCTGCGGGGCCACCCGGATGCGGACCGAGGTGCTTTCAACGAGCGTGTTTCTGGAACTGAGTGTGGGGAACTTGGAAGCCGCCCTTGCGGTATCGCTGCTCATGATCGCGGTCGCCGTCGGCGTACTCGCGCTCACCCGCGCGTTCGGCCTTCGTGTTCAAGGGGGATGAGAGAAGCGACCTTCAGAGCGGCCGCCCGCCGCCTCACACCGGGACGGTGCGAGCGTACTCTTTCGCCATCAGCGGCGACGTGAGCAAGTGGTCGGCCGTCGCCTCGTTGCACGCAACGGGAATGTTCCACACCACCGCCACGCGAATGAGCGCCTTCACGTCCGGGTCGTGCGGCTGCGCTTCCAGCGGGTCCCAGAAGAAAATGAGCGCGTCGAGCTTCAGTTCCGCGATGAACGCGCCGATTTGCTGGTCGCCCCCGAGCGGGCCGGACAGGAACCGGTGAACCGGGAGCCCGAGTTTCTCGGCCACGAGTTTGCCCGTCGTGCCGGTGCCGAACAGTTCGTGCGCGGCGAGCAGGTCGCGCCGCGCCGCCACCCAGGTCAGCAGTTCGGGCTTCTTGTTGTCGTGCGCAACGATCGCGATGCGCTTGCGGGCCGGGACGGTTACCGTGGGCATCCGACTGGCTCCGTGAGCGGGCGGGACGAGCGCGGGGCTATTGTTTATCTCGGGGCCGCTTCGCTCCGGTGGAGTCGAACGCTCGTTACTCTCCCAACAGTTGCTTCAGCACCGACGCCGGCGCCTCCGCGTAGCTGTGCGGCTCCATACTCATTGCGGCTCGGCCCTGACTCAGGCTACGAACCTCGTTGGCGTACGTGAACAGTTCCGACAGCGGCACCGTCGCGACCACTTCCGCCATGTCGCCCGCCGAACCGGTGTCCTGCGACTCGATCTGTGCCCGCCGCCGCGCCATGTCGCCGGTGATATTGCCCACGAACGAGAGCGGGGTCGACACCGTCACCTTCATGATCGGTTCGAGCAGTTGCACGTTCCCCTCGGTCGCCTGCCGGTAGGCGCGGACCGCGGCGTTAATGAACGCGTCTTCAGTCGAGAGCTGCGGGTCGAACTTGGCATCAATGATGCGCGCCTGGGCGTTCATCATGGGGTAACCCATTTCGCCGGTCTGGAGCAGGTCCGCCAGCGTCTTCTCGGCGGCCGCCAGGAGCGCGACCGGCGTCGGGTTCTCGGCCGGCACCGCGTTGAACACGCCCACCGGCTTCTCGGTCTTGAAGTTGGTGAACGACACCTTCAGCTCCGCGAACGCGGGCTTGTCGCCGAGCCGGTCCACCTTGATGTCAACCGAGCGCGGATCCTTCAGCATCTCGCGGTAGCTCACGCGCGGCTTGCCCGCCCGCACCTTCAGGCGGAAATCGCGCTCGAGCCGGTGCCGCTTCACCTCCAGATGAAGCGTCCCCATCCCGCTCATCAGCGTCTGGCCGGTGTCCTTGTCGGCCCGCACCTTGAACGTCGGGTCTTCGAGCTGCAGCACCTCCAGCGCCAGCGCCAGCTTGTCCTTGTCCCCGCCGCTCTCGGGCTCGATCGACTGGCTGACCACCGCTTCCGCGAACGTGATCGCTTCCAACAAGATCGGGTGCGAGGTCTCGCAGAGCGTGTCACCGGTCACGGTGTCTTTCAGCCCGACGACGCACACGATGTCGCCCGCGGGGCCGGACTCCACCTCTTCGAGCCCGCGCGCCGGGTCCGCGTGCACGTGGAACAGCTTCGCGACGTTCTCCTTCGCGTCCTTGCCAGGATTGAACGCCCGCATGTTGGGCTTCATCACCCCGGAGTACACCCGCACGAAGAACCGGTTGCCGCTCGGGTGCCACGCGGCCTTAAACACGAGGCCGCAGAACGGCTCCTTCGGGTCCGGCTTCCGCTTCTGCTCCTTCTTCCCTTTGGGGTCGGTGCCCGTCACCGGCGGCCGATCGAACGGGCTCGGCAGGTACAGCGTTACCGCGTCGAGCAGCGGTTGGATGCCGATGTGTTCGCGCCCGCTCCCGGCCAGAACGGGGTAAATCTTGCGCGCGAGGCACTGTTCGCGCACCAGTTGCCGCACCTTCACGGGATCGGGGTCTTTGCCGTCCAACACGACCGAGGTGATCAGGTCCTTCTCGTCGTGAGCGGTGAGCGCGTCGAACAGCTTCTCGCGGTACTCCTGGGCTTCAAGCAGGCTGTCTTCGGGAATGTCGGCGACGCGCACCGTTTTGCCCAGATCGCCCGCGTCGAAGAACTTCGCCTTCATCTCGATGAGGTCGATCACCCCGCCGAACGGCGTGCGGCTGTCCGCCGGCCCCCCGCTCCCGATGGGAATGACGATCGGGACCGGGCGCCCCTGCTCTTCGGGGTTCGGGGTGAGCCGGGAGTTGACCGACTCCAGGGTGCGTGCGAAGTTCGCCCCGACCACGTCCATCTTGTTGACGAACACGAGCCGCGGCACGCCGTACCGGTTCGCCTGGCGCCACACGGTTTCGGACTGCGCCTCCACGCCCTTCTGCCCGTCGAACACCACCACCGCGCCGTCGAGCACGCGGAGCGAGCGCTCCACCTCGGCGGTGAAGTCCACGTGCCCGGGGGTGTCGATCAGGTTGATCGTGTGGCCGGCCCACTCGAACGGCACGCACGCCGAGTAAATCGTGATCCCGCGGGCCTGCTCTTCGGGGTCGTAGTCGGTGTCCGTCGTGCCCTCGTCCACGCCGCCGAGTTTGTGTTTGGCGGCGGCGTAGAACAGCAGGTGTTCTGTGGTGGTGGTTTTGCCCGCGTCGATGTGCGCGATGACCCCGAGGTTTCGGACGCGGGTCAGGTCGAATCCCTTATCTTTGGCCATCGCAGCACCGGGGGTCGGGTATCAGGTCTCAGGGGTCAGTTTACGGGCTCCGCACTCCGGATCGAAACGCCGGCGAGCCAGCGCGGACGGGCGGACAAAAGGAAAGTGGCCAGTAACCGGCGCCGGGTTCGGCACGGGTCACTGACCACCGAGTGTTGATCGCGTGTAATTACCAGGCGAAGTGGCTGAACGCCTTGTTGGCTTCGGCCATCTTGATGGTCTGCTCGCGCTTCGCCATCGCCTCGCCCTGGCGCTGGTAGGCCGCCATCAGCTCTTCCGCGAGGCGCAGGTACGTCGGCCGGCCGGACTTGGCGCGGATCGCGGCCAAGATCCAGCGGATCGCGAGGCTCTCGGCCCGCTTCGGCTTCACCTGCATCGGCACCTGGTAGTTCGCACCACCGACGCGCCGGGACCGCACTTCCAGCGTCGGCTTGATGTTGTTGAGCGCCTCGGTGAACACCTGGATCGGGTCGGCGTCCGGCATGCGCTTCTTGATCTGGTCGAGCGCGTCGTAGACGACGCGAGTGGCGACGGACTTCTTACCGTCGCGCATCAGGCAGTTGATGAACTTGCTCAGGAAGAGGGACCCGTAGCGGGTGTCCGGAGCGAGCTTCGTGTAGCTGGCGGTGCGAGTTTTGGAGCCCATTGTTCGTCAGTCTCAAGTCGTAAGGTCAAAAAGCCGTAAAGTCGTGAACCGAAAGGTTGTCGTCGACTCAACGACCGGTTTGTGTCCCTGCCGTCTTCTGTCAGCCGCAAGCCACGAAGTCGAATCGGAAGGCCTTAGTCATCAAGACCTTCGACCTTACGACTTTCAGACCTGAGACCGGCTTACTTGCCTTCCTTCTTCGCCCCGTACTTCGAGCGGGCCTGCTTGCGGTCGGTGACCCCCTGGGAGTCGAGCACGCCGCGGACGATGTGGTAGCGGACGCCCGGCAGGTCGCGGACGCGGCCGCCGCGCACGAGCACGATCGAGTGCTCTTGCAGGTTGTGGCCTTCGCCCGGGATGTACGCCGTCACCTCGATGCCGTTCGACAAGCGGACACGGGCCACTTTACGCAGCGCCGAGTTCGGCTTCTTCGGGGTCATCGTCTTCACGACGGTACAAACGCCACGCTTCTGCGGGCACCCTTGCATGGCGGGGTGCTTGGGCTTGGAGCGCTGCGGGACCCGGGGGCTTTTGATCAGCTGGTTAATCGTCGGCATTGGCAAGTCCTGTTCAACCGTCGGCGCCGGCCGAACGGGAAATAGTATGTTAGTGGCTCGACCTGAACCGGGAAGAGCGCCCTCAGAAAAAGAGAGCCGGGGGCTGACAACAGGTCGCACACGGGTACGCCGCTGTCGTCAGCCCTCTAACTTCGATTAGCCGGCGGTCACGTCCGGGGCGACCTCTTCGACCGGCGCCGCGCGGCCCGCGGCGCCCGGAACGTTGACCTTCACCTCGGCCTCCTGGTGCGTCTTGAACCCGGTCCCGGCCGGGATCAGGTGGCCCAGGATCACGTTCTCCTTCAGACCGACGAGGTAGTCCACCTTACTGGCGAGGGCCGCCTCGGTGAGCACCTTCGTCGTCTCCTGGAAGCTCGCGGCGCTGATGAAGCTGTCCGACTGGACGGCCGCCTTCGTGATCCCGAGGAGCTGCACCTCGCACGAGGCCGGCTCCGGCACCACGAACGTCGGCTGCTTCTTCTTCTTGTCCTTCTCGATGGCCGCGCGCTCCTCCTCGAACGCCTCACGGCTGTACACCTTGCCCTCGACCAGCTCGGTGTCGCCCTTGTTCACCACCCGCACGCACTCGTCGGTGAGCCGGCGGTTCACCTCCTGGAACGCGAACTTGTCCATCACCACGCCCGGCAGCAGGCCGGTGTCGCCGGTGAGCGTCACCTTCACCTTGCGCAGCATCTGCGCGACGATGATCTCAATGTGCTTGTCGTCGATGTCTACGCGCTGCGAGCGGTACACCGACTGCACCTCGCGGACCAGGTACTCCTGCACCTCCTGCTCGCCGCGGATCTTCAGGATATCGTGCGGCACCAGCGGGCCGTGGACCAGCGGGTCGCCCTCCGTCACGTACTCGCCCTGGTGGACCCGGATGTGGGCGCTGGCCGGCACCAAGTGCTCGCGGGCCTCGCCGAGCGACTTGCCGTCCTCGGTCTCCTTGATCACCTCAATGATCCGCTTGCCGCGCTTCCGGGTCGGGTCGATGCGGACCCGGCCCGGCACCTCGGCCATGACCGCCGGGTTGCGCGGCCGCCGGGCCTCGAACAGCTCGGTCACGCGCGGCAAGCCGCCGGTGATGTCCTGGGTCTGCGACACCTCGCGCGGGGTCTTCGCCAGCAGCGCCCCGGCGGACACCTTCTGGCCGTTGACGACCTGGAGGTTGGCGCGCTCGTGGATGTAGTACACCCGGTCGTCCTTGCCCCGCCCGGTCTCGATCACGATCTGCGGGTGCAGGTCGCCCTTGTGCTCCATGATGGTGAACCGCTCGACCCCGGTGGCCCGGTCGGTCTCGCGGCGCACCGTCTTACCCTCGATGATGTCCTTGAACCGGACGGTGCCGGAGTCCTCGGCGATGAGCGGCACCGAGTGCGGGTCCCACTTGACCAGCCCGGTCCCCTGCTGCACCTCCTGCCCCTCGGCCACCAGCAGTTCGGCCCCGTGCGGCACCCCGTACCGCTCGGCGATGTCCTTGCCGCGGAGGATCAGCACCTCGCCGGTGCGCGGCGCCAGCGCGATGCTCTGGCCCTGGTCGTTGACGACCACCGTGATCCGCTCGAGCTGGACGATCCCGCCCTTCTTGGCCTTGTGCTCGTTGTCGCCCACGTTCCCGCGGCTCTGGGCGGCGCCGCCGATGTGGAACGTGCGCATCGTGAGCTGGGTGCCCGGCTCGCCGATCGACTGGGCGGCGATGATCCCGACCGCCATCCCGTCCTCGACGATTGAGCCGGTCGCGAGGTCCATCCCGTAGCACAGCCGGCACACCCCCAGCGGGGCCTGGCACGTCATCGGGCTGCGCACCAGGATCTTGTCGATGCCGAGCTTCTCCAGCTCCTTCGCCTTGCCCGGGGTGATCATCTCGTTCTCGGCCAGGATCACCTCGCCGGTGGTCGGGTGGGCGATCTCGCTGCGGCTGACGCGGCCGCGGATCGCGTCCGACAGCGAGCGGTCCACCTCGTCGCCCTTGTACATGACCCCCTTGCTGATGCCCTGGGTGGTGCCGCAGTCGTGCATCGTGATGACCACGTTCTGCGCCACGTCGGCCAGCTTGCGGGTGAGGTAGCCGGAGTCCGCGGTCTTGAGCGCGGTGTCGGCCAGGCCCTTCCGCGCGCCGTGGGTGCTGGAGAAGTACTCCAGCACCGTCAGCCCCTCGCGGAAGTTCGACTTGATGGGCGTCTCGATGATCGCCCCGCTCGGCTTCGCCATCAGCCCGCGCATCCCGGCGAGCTGGCGGATCTGCTCGATGCCGCCGCGGGCGCCCGAGTGGGCCATCAGGTAGATCGGGTTCAGGTACGGCACCTCCCGCCCGGTCACCTGGTCCTTGCGGCGGTCGTCGCGGAGGTCCGTCATCATCCGCTTGGTGATGAGGTCGCGGGCCTCCATCCACAGGTCGATCACCTTGTTGTACCGCTCGGTCTCGGTGATGATCCCGCGGTCGAAGTTGCGCCGCACCTTGTCGACCTCTTTGTCCTTCTCCTTGAGCACGCCCTCCTTGTTCTCGGGCGTCCGCAGGTCGCTGGCGGCGAAGCTCAGGCCCGAGCGGGTGGCGTGCCGGAACCCGGTCTCTTTCATGCGGTCCAGCAGCGCGATGGTCTCGCGCCGGCCCAGCACCTGGTAGCAGTCCGCGATGATGCGGCTCAGGTGCTTGCTGGACAGCGGCAGGTCGTAGAACGCCATCTTCGGGTGCAGGATGTCGTTGAAGATCACCCGCCCGACGGTGGTGCGCACCAGCCCGTTGGCCTTCCGCGGCAGCTCCTCGGCGCGCGGGTTGCCCTTCTCGTCCTTGATCTCCGAGATCACCTTCTTCTCGATCGGCAGCCGCACCCGGATCTTGGCGTGGTACCCGAGCTTCGACTCGGCGTGCGCGCGGAACAGCTCGACCGGGCTGTGGAACACCATCCCGTCGCCCGCCTCGACCGCCTCGTCCTCGTTGCCGCGGGACGCGGTGAGGTAGTAGCACCCCATCACGATGTCCTGCGACGGCGTGATGATCGGGTTGCCGTTCGCGGGGCTGAAGATGTTGTTGGTGGACATCATCAGCACCGTCGCCTCCACCTGCGCCTCGATCGAGAGCGGCAGGTGGACGGCCATCTGGTCGCCGTCGAAGTCGGCGTTGAAGCCCTTGCAGACGAGCGGGTGGATGCGGATCGCGTTGCCCTCGATCAGCACCGGCTCGAACGCCTGGATGCCCATCCGGTGCAGCGTCGGCGCCCGGTTCAGCATCACCGGGTGGCTGCGGGTCACCTCCTCGAGGATGTCCCACACCACGTCGTCCTTCCGCTCCAGCATCTTCTTGGCCGACTTGATCGTGTCGGCGTGGTTCAGCTCCTTGAGCCGGCGGATGATGAACGGCTGGAACAGCTCCAGCGCGATCTTCTTCGGCAGCCCGCACTGGTGCAGCTTCAGCTCCGGGCCGACCACGATCACGGACCGCGCCGAGTAGTCGACGCGCTTGCCGAGCAGGTTCTCGCGGAACCGCCCCTGCTTGCCCTTGATCATGTCCGTCAGCGACTTCAGCGGCCGGTTGCTGCTGCCCAGCACGGGCCGCTTGCACCGGTTGTTGTCGAACAGCGCGTCGACGGACTGCTGGAGCATCCGCTTCTCGTTGCGGATGATGACCTCGGGCGCGTTCAGGTCGACCAGCTTCTTGAGCCGGTTGTTGCGGTTGATGATGCGGCGGTACAGGTCGTTCAGGTCGGAGGTCGCGAAGTTGCCGCTGTCGAGCAGCACGAGCGGGCGCAGGTCCGGCGGGATCACCGGGATGCACTCCAGCACCATCCACTCGCACTTGTTGCTGCTGTCGCGCAGCGCCTCGACCGTCTTGAGCCGCTTGACCAGCTCTTTCTCGCGCTGCTTCGACTTCTTCTCGCCGCGGGCCACCTCCTTGTTCAGCCGCTCGCGCAGCTCCTTGGAGAGGTCCACGAGGTTGAGGTTCTCCAGCAGTTTGCGGATCGCCTCGGCGCCCATGTCCACTTCGAACGCGTCGCCCAGCTCCGCCCGCTTCTCCTTGTACTTCTCCTCGTCGAGGAGTTCTCGCTCCTTGAGCTTGGTGACCTCCGGGTCGCCCGGGTTGATGACGACGTAGTCCTGGAAGTAGATGATCTTCTCCAGGGCCGTGGTCTTCATGTCCAGCAGCGTGCCCAGGCGGGACGGCATGGCCTTGAAGAACCAGATGTGGACCACCTGCGCGGCCAGCTCGATGTGGCCCATGCGCTTGCGGCGGACGCGCGAGTGCGCCACCTTCACGCCGCACCGGTCGCAGATCATGCCCTTGTACTTCATCCCGCGGTACTTGCCGCAGGAGCACTCCCAGTCCTTCTCCGGCCCGAAGATCTTCTCGCAGAACAGCCCGTCCTTTTCCGGGCGGTAGGTGCGGTAGTTGATGGTCTCGGGCTTCTTCACCTCGCCGTGCGACCACGAGTGGATGTCCTGCGGGCTGGCGAGCGAGATGCGCACCGCCCCGAAGTCGTTGATCCGCTCGTAGCTGGTGCCCTCGGAGGCGTCGGCGGCGGCAGTCTTGTTGTTAGGGGCGGTGCTCATGGTTCACCTTGTATTTCAGAGGTCCGATTTATGATTGGCGATTTCACGGCGGATTGTCGGTGCCGCCGCGCCCCGGCCGGCGGCCGGGGCGGGCACAGCGTTTCAATCTCAGATCAAAAATCAGCAATCACCAATCTCACACCCGCTTCTTCTCGAGGCACATGTTCAGCCCCAGGCCCCGGATCTCGTGCGTGAGCACGTCGAAGCTGGCGGGGGTGCCGGCCTCCAGCGTGTTCTCGCCCTTGACCATGCTCTCGTAGATCTTGGTGCGGCCTTCCACGTCGTCGCTCTTCACCGTCAGCAGCTCCTGCAGGATGTACGCGGCGCCGTAGGCCTCCAGCGCCCACACCTCCATCTCGCCGAACCGCTGGCCGCCGAACCGGGCCTTGCCACCCAGCGGCTGCTGGGTGATGAGCGAGTACGGGCCGGTGGCGCGGGCGTGCACCTTGTCGTCGACGAGGTGGTGCAGCTTGAGCATGTAGATGTACCCGACCGTCACTGGCTGGTCGAATGCGTCCCCGGTGCGCCCGTCGTACAGCACGCTCTTGCCGGTCTCGGGGATGCCGGCCTCCTTGAGGGCGTCCCGGATCTCCTCCTCGGTCGCCCCGTCGAACACCGGGGTGACGGCCTTGAACCCGAGCTTCGCCGCGGCGTACCCGAGGTGGGTCTCAAGAATCTGGCCCACGTTCATACGCGACGGCACGCCGAGCGGGTTCAGCAGGATGTCCACCGGGGTGCCGTCCTTGAGGAACGGCATGTCCTCCTCGGGCAGCACCTTCGAGATGACCCCCTTGTTCCCGTGCCGGCCGGCCATCTTGTCGCCGACGGAGATGACGCGCTTGGTGGCGACGTACACCTTCACCATCTGCTGCACGCCCGACGGCAGTTCGTCCCCGCGGTTAAGCGAGTTGAGCTTGCGCTCCTGCTCGTCGATGAAGAACTGGATCCGCTCCCAGTGCCGGTGGTGGATCTTCTGCGCCTTCTTGAGGCTGTCCGGGCTGCGGATGTCCAGCTTGTCGAGCTTGAACTCCTTCGCCTGCTCGGCGACGACCTTGTCGTCCTTGTCGCTGGCGAGCTGCTTGCCGGTGTTCGGGTCCTTCAGCTCCTTCTTGTCGAGCACGTCTTCCAGCGCCTTCACGAACTCGCGGAACTGCTCCGCGATGCGCCGGTTGTAGGTGCTCTCGATGTCCTTGCGGTCCTTGTCGATCTGCTTCTTCTCGTCCTCGCTCATGTGGGCCCGGCGGCTGAACCGGTGCGCCGCGATGACGATGCCCTCGGTGCCCGACTGCACCTCGAGCGAGTCGTTCTTCACGTCCTCGCCGGCCCGCCCGAAGATCGCGTGCAGGAGCTTCTCTTCCGGGGTCAGCTCCGACCGCGACTTGGGCGACACTTTCCCCACGAGGATGTCGCCGGGGCGCACGTACGTCCCGATCTGGACCACGCCGTGCTCGTCGAGGTTCGCCAGCGCCTTCGGCGACACGTTCGGGATGTCGCGGGTGAACTCCTCCTTGCCGAGCTTCGTCTCGCGGATCTCGATGTCGAACTCTTCGATGTGGATCGACGTGTACGTGTCGTTCTTCACCAGCCGCTCGCTGATGATGATCGCGTCCTCGAAGTTGTACCCCTCCCAGGACATGAACGCGACCAGCACGTTGCGCCCGAGCGCGAGTTCGCCGTTCTTGGTGGCGGCGCCGTCCGCGATGATCTCGCCCTTCTTGACCTTCTGGCCCATCCGCACGATGGGCTTCTGGTTCAGGCACGTGCGCTCGTTGAGGCCGTGGTACTTGCGGAGCACGTACTCGCGGACGATTTTGTCCTTCTCTTCGAGCCGAATGCGCTCGGCGTCGACGAACACCACCGTGCCCTCTTCCTGGGCGCGGACCAGCATCCCGGAGTGCTTCGCCACGTCCTTCTCGAGCCCGGTGCCGACGAGCGGCGGCTCGGGGATGAGCAGGGGCACCGCCTGGCGCTGCATGTTCGAGCCCATCAGCGCGCGGTTCGCGTCGTCGTGCTCGAGGAACGGGATCAGGCCCGCGGACACGCCGACCATCTGTTTCGGCGACACGTCGATGTACTGGACCTTCTCCGCCGGGATCAGCATTAGCTCGCCGCTCTGGCGGCCGCTGACGTTCGCGGTGGCGATCTTGTTACCTTCGAACGGTGTGTCCGCCGGCACCAGCACCGCGTTCGACTCCTCGTCGGCGCGGAGCCGCACCACCTCTTCGGTCAGGTTCTTGTTCGAGACCTTCTTGTACGGGGTGATGAGGAACCCGTACTCGTCGATCTCGGAGTAGATCGAGAGCGACGAGATGAGGCCGATGTTCGTCCCTTCCGGCGTCTCGATCGGGCAGATGCGGCCGTAGTGCGAGATGTGGACGTCGCGGACCTCGAAGCCGGCGCGCTTCCGGTTGAGACCGCCCGGCCCGAGGGCCGACAGCCGCCGCTCGTGCGTGAGCTGGGCGAGCGGGTTCGTCTGGTCCACGACCTGCGAGAGCTCGGACCGGCCGAAGAAGTACTCGATCGCCGCGCTCACGCTCTTCGGGTTGATGAGCGTGCGCGGGTTCATGTCCTGCTGGTCGCGGATGGCCATCCGCTCCTGCACGGTGCGGCGGAGCTTCAGGAACCCCTTGCGCAGCTCGTCGGCGGCCAGTTCGTCGATGGTGCGCAGGCGCCGGTTGCCCAGGTGGTCGATGTCGTCGACGTGCCCCTTCCCCGCCCGCAGGTCGAGCAGGTACTTCACCGAGTTCACGAAGTCGACGCTGCGGAGCGTCATCTCCGTTTCCGCCACCGTCTGATTAAACTTCCGGTTGATGCGGAACCGCCCGACGCGGCCCAGCCGGTACCGGTTCGGGTCCAGGAACTTCTCCTTGAAGAGTTCCTTGGCCTTCTCCAGTTGCGGCGGGTTGCCGGGGCGGAGGCGCTGGTAGATCTTGAGCAGCGCGCCCTCGTGCGAGTCCTTCGAATCGCCGGCCGTCCCCACGTCCTCGTGGATCGCGTTGAGGATGATCGGGTCCTTCGGGTACGCCATCACCTGAACGGTCTTGATCATTGACGACGCGACGCGGTCGTACTTGTCCGACGTGAACGGCTTGCCGGCGTCGAGGTAGACCTCGCCCGTTTCCGGGTCGATCACGTCCTCGACCGCGATGCACGGCATCTGATTCGCTTCCGGATCGCCCACGAGCTTCAGGCGGGACCCGGCCACGGACACGTTCACCTGCTCGATGACCTCGCCGAAGAACTCCTTGAGGATGCTCTCCGTGGTGGAGTACATCGGGTCCATCGCGCGCAGCAGCGTGACGGCGGAGAACTTGCCGCTCTGGTCGATGCGGACCCCGAGCGTGTCCTTCTTGGTCGCGTTGATCTCGATCCAGGAGCCGCGCTCGGGGATGATGCGGCAGGAGTGCAGGTCCTTGTCTGCCTCGCGGGTGACGACGAAGTCCACCCCCGGCGACCGGTGCAACTGAGATACAACGACGCGCTCGGCGCCGTTAATAATGAATTCGCCGCCGCCGATCATGATCGGCATGTCACCGAGGTAGACCTCTTCCTCGACGGGCTCGCCCTCGGTCTTCCGCAGGCGCAGCCACACGCGAAACGGGCGGCCGTAGGTGAGGCGGAGCTGGCGGCACTCGTCCGGGTCGTAGCGCGGCTTGCCCAGCTCGTAGCGGAGGTACTCCAGCTTGATCCGCTTGTCGTAGCTCTCGATCGGGAAGATCTCTTGGAGCACCCCTTCGAGGCCGGTCTGTGTACGCTTGTCGTAGCTCGCGTCGAGCTGCAGGAACCGGTCATAGGACCGGGTTTGCACGTCCGTGAGGTCCGGCACTTCCACGGCGTCGCCGAAGCGGCCGAAGTCGCGGTTCACGGTCGGGACAATGATTCGCTGAGCCGGGATCGGCATCGGTCGCTCCTTACCAGAAAAACACGAGCGCGACGCATCATGCACGCCGTTACCAATGCGGCAACGGGGCTTGCGTCGGTGAGCAACGAGCGTTATTGAAGAGTAGAGAAGGCTGTTCCCGCCGCAACCGCACGCGAAGGGCGCGCGACGAAGGACGGCTCGCGGAACACGACTCCCCCACACAGACCCGGCACACAAGGCGCCTGGTTCGCAGCGGGGACGTCAACGGTCATAGGCATGGTTTTGAATCGAAGAGGTACGACACATCGGAGCGAGTGGGTCGTGTACATTGTCACCACTGGCTACGCGGAACCGCCCCTCTCACTCACATCTCAATCCCCGGTCGCGCTCGCGAGCGGCACCGGAAGCGACGAATAGCAAGTGAAGAGAGAACAGGGGTCGTAACGGCCGTAACAGGGCGTGGCGCGACCACACGCCATACGACAATAATACCCAGGCGGGGTGGAAAAGTCACCCCACCTGGGCATTTTTTTTGCATCCCACCAGGACCACCTAGTCGCTATCGACCAGGTGATCTTCGGAGCAAAATTAGCCAGCCGGCTTGATGGAGACCTTCGCACCGGTCTCTTCCAGCTTCTTCTTGACGTCTTCGGCGGTCTTCTTGTCCACACTTTCCTTGATCGACTTCGGCGCACCTTCGACCGTCGCCTTGGCTTCGCCGAGGCCCTGGCCGGTGATTTCGCGCACGACCTTGATCGTCTTCACCTTGTCGGTGAAGCTCTCCAGGATCACGTTAAACTCGGTCGCTTCAGCCGGCTTTTCGGCCGCAGCAACGGGACCCGTGGGAGCAGCGACCGCAACCGCGCCAGCGGCCGGCTCGATCTGATACTTATCCTTGAGGTAGGTCTTGAGTTCAACAGCCTGAACGAGGGTGAGGCCAGCGAGAGCGTCGCCGAGTTCTTGAACGGAAGCCATGACTTCGATCCTTTGGTGAATGCGCCGGGTGAAGCGATCCGGCTAGGTGCGTAATAGCTGGTCAGGTTAAAAGCCCGAGCCACACTCGGGCTCAAATAGACAATTAAAATCCCAACAGAGTTCAGCTAGCAGCAGCAGGGGCCGCAGCCCCTTCGCTCTGCTTCTCTTCGATCGCCTTAAGAATCCCGGCGAGCTCCGCACCCGGCGCCATGAGAGCACCGGCCAGAGCGGCCCCCGGCGCAAGGACGGCGGCGACAACCTCGCCAATCGCCTCTTGCTTGGTCGGCACCTTGGCGAGCTGCGCCAGGGTCATGATCTCGCCGTCAGCGATGCCGGTCTTTTCTTTGACCTTCTCAGGCACCTTCAAGTCCGGACGGAGCAGCTTGAGAGCAGCCTCCACTGCGGTCCCAAGAGCCTTCGCGCTGTCGGCACCCCAGCACAGAAGGGTCGGGCCGGAGCCCGTTTCCACCTTCATGCCGTTCTCGCTGAACACCTTCCGCACGAAGCTGTTCTTGACCATCTTCACTCGAACCTTCTTCTCACGAAGGCTCTTCCGAAGCGTATAGTCAGCCGCGGAGTCCAGCTTCAGCGGTTCCAGCAGAACGAAGTCCCGCACACCCTGAAAGGTCTTGCGGAGGCTGTTCAACTCCAGTTCTTTGATCTTCTTGCTCATTGGTGTCTCGTGTTTGGCGCCTTGTGCTCAGTGTTTTGCAACCGGAACTTGCTCGCCAGCACACAAGGGCGGCAAGCAAAGCGCCGGACACAAAACACGAAACACCAATTATTAGATCGACAACCGGATGCCCGGCGACATGGTGGCCGAGAGCACGACGCCGTTGATGAAGTTCCCCTTGACGCCCGAAGGCTTCACGGAGCGAATCTGCTCAACGAAGGTCGTAATGTTCTCAACGAGCTTCTGCTCGTCGAAGCTCAACTTGCCGACACCAGCGTGGATCTGACCCGTCTTGTCGGTGCGGTACTCGACCTTGCCGGCCTTGAACTCCCGCACGACCTGGGCGAGATCGCCGGTCGCGGGCACCACCGTACCGGCCTTCGGCGTGGGCATCAGGCCGCGCGGGCCGAGCACCTTACCGAGCCGGGACACCTGGCCCATCATGGCCTGCACCGCGAGCACCACGTCGAACTCGAGGAAGTTTTCTTTTTGAACCTTCTCAACGAGATCCGCCCCGCCAACGACATCTGCACCAGCGGCCTTCGCCTTGGCGACATCGTCACCCGAGCAGAACACCGCGACGCGAACACTCTTACCGATCCCGTGCGGAAGCGGAATTGCGCCACGAACCATCTGGTCCGACTGGGTCGGGTCGATGCCGAGGTTGATGTGCAACTCGACGGTTTCGTCGAACTTGGCCCGCTTTAACTTCTTCAGCTCAGCGACAGCCTGCTTGACCGGGATCGAGCCGGCGTCTTCGAGTTTCTTCTTGACGTTGTTCAGGTGGTTACGAAGCTTCTTGCCGCGGCGGGGACCCACGCCCGGCTTTTTGTTCTTCTTGGCCTGCGGCAACTCGGCCTCAACAACCTTCTTCTCAACCGCTTCGACCGCGGCGGGCGCCGGCGAGTCGGCGGGCGGAGTTGCAGGAGCAGCCAGCGCCACTTCAGCCCCCGCAACAGCGGGTTCGTTCTCGTTCGCCATAATCTCGTTTCTCTCGGTAGCGGGGGTCACAGCGGCGATCGCCACCGTTACAGCCCCTCCCGCCGCGTGCCCAAAAAGCTGCGGCGGTATGAGAAGATATCAATTACAACACCAAACGCGTGCCGACAAGAAGCCCGCACGCGTTTTTCAGCCACTTTTAACGGACCAAAAACGCACGGAACCTCAACCTTCAACCACGGTCAGCCCCATGCTCCGGGCCGTACCTTCGATGATCCGCATCGCGTGATCAACATCACGAGCGTTCAGGTCCGCTTGCTTCTGCGCGGCGATGTCCCGCACTTGCTTCTTGGTGACGCTGTGATTCTTGTACTTGCCCTGCTTCTTGGCGTCGGCGGGGATCACTTCCTTGCCGGCCTTCTTCGCGTGCGGAATCTTGGCCGCGAGCTTCAGCAGAATGGCCGCGGGCGGGCTCTTGATTTTGAACTCGAAGCTCTTGTCCGAGTAGACCGTGATCACGACCGGCAACATCAAGCCCTTCATCTCGGGCTTGTTGGTCTTGTCGTTGAACTGCTTCACGAACATGCCGATGTTCACGCCGTGCGCACCGAGCGCGGGACCGACCGGCGGGGCGGGCGTTGCCGACCCACCCGGGCACTGGAGCTTGACCTGCGCGGTTACCTGCTTCGCCATTACTGCACCTGAGCCGGATTGATCTTTTTCAAAACGTGTATCTTAGGCGGAGGCCACAGCATGGCCACAGAATTTACAGCACAACTGCCCCTCCCAGTAACACGACGGCTACCAAGAGGGGCAGTTGTGTTGGGAAACGCCGTGAGGCTCACGCCTTGGTCACCTGCCAGTATTCCAACTCAACATCAAGAGGCCGGCCCCAGAACGTCACGGTCACGATAACCTTGGGCGGGTCGGTGGGGTCCTTCGGCAGGATCACGTCTTTCACGTCACCTTCGGAGTCCTTGAACGACCCTTCCTTGATCCGGACGCGATCACCCTTCTCAAAGTCCACCTTGACCTTGGTCGGCCCCTTCTCCGGCCCGACCTTCTCGCCGAGCATCTGCTTCACTTCAGCATCGCTCATCGGCTCCGGCACCGGCGTATCGTTCGGGCGCGGACGGAGCTTCAGAAAATCGCCGACCCCGCTGGTTTCGCGAATGAGGTACAGGAGCCGGTCGTTGAACTCCAGCTCCGCGAAAATGTAGCCCTGAAACTTCTTGACCTTTCGCTCGACCTTTCGCTCGACCGTATTATACTCGCCTGTTTTCTTATCTTTGACCTTGACCGCTTTCTTCTCGATCACCTTTTCGACCGGCACCATGATCTGGCCGAACACGTCTTCCAAACCTTCGATCGCGATCTTGCGCAGAATGGCAGCCTTGATCGTGTCCTCACGACCACTCTGCACCTTAATCGCATACCACTTCTTTTTGTTCTCGGGCACCTCTTCGGCGGAGTCAACATCCCCTTCCGAATGCGGAGGAACCTCGCCTTCCACATCCTCAGACACGGCGGCACGATCTTCGCTGACTACAGCCCCTGCAGACTCGCCGGCTACGATCTCAGCCGCTTCCTCACTCACGTGAGAGCCGTCCGGCACGGGCAGAGATTCGGCAGCCGCGACCTCCGCGTCACCCGACCCATCGGCAGTCAAATCCGGGCTGGACGCCGCGGCGGGCGACTCATTTACAGCAGCATCGGCGGCGACATTGTCACTCATGTTGCTTCGGCCTTCCGGCCGCCTCGCAGGAACCCGCGTCACCACTTCGCTTCTTGAACCTGCGCGCCCTTATCGGCGTTCGTCGCCCGCGCCGGGAGCACCCCGACCGTTTGCCGACTCAACAGCCAGCCCCAGAACAGGTCGACCGCGAGCAGAAACACGGTCATCAGCAAGGTCGTAACCAGCACCACGACGGTGTCCTGCGCGAGCCTCTTGCGAGTGGACCAGGACACCTTGTTCATCTCCGCCTCGGTGGCGATGAGGAACTCGGCGAAGTCCGGCACATTAACCGCACGCAGCGACACCCAAAGCGTCACGGCAACGAGCAGGGCAAGCACGACCACCTTCGCACCGATCGTCAGCAGGAAGCCGTGCATCAGCGGCACCGAACGCCAACCGAACGGCAAGGTCAATTCAAGCTGCTCACCAACCAGTCCGTTCGTGAACATCGACCACGCACCGGACACGCCGATAATGAGCACCCCGAGTATGGTGAGGCGCCGAACCTTCACCCCGAGCGACCGCTTATACTGGTGCGTCGTGAACCACCCCTGTTCTTCGAGCATCACCATCCACTTCGCTCCGGTCACGCCGGCAAGAAACCGAACGGCACCGAACGCGAGAGCCAGGGCAACCACGCCAGCGACCGCCATTCCGGGCGGCCCTTCAATATTCATCGCAAACGCGCGGGCCACGAAGAAGATGGCAATCACAGCCGAAATGACGAGAAAAATGCCGGCGTGCGTGCCCTTTGGAGGGTTGCCGGCAATTTTGAATCCGACCCAACTGAGCCCGATCAGCGCCGCCACCTCGGCAGTAAACCAAAGCAGGTAATCTGCCGGCCGACTGCCGATCGACGGCGAGACACTTTGTGACCAGAACAGTGGGATCACATAAAGCACGATAGCCAGCACGGCGACGACATAGATCGCCCCGAGCAAGCTTGCGACGGGCAGACTCAACGACTGACCCGGAGTGCTGGGTGCGGAACTGGTTTCAACGGCAGTCGCCATGCTCCGTCCTCTCCATCCCTGTCGTGACCGCAACCGCCGACCCGGCGCCTGGGGCGCATCTTCGGCGCGTCAATAAGCGGCGTGAAGTAAACGAGTTGCGGCACAACTGCCGCATTGAGCCAACCGGCCGCCGAGAAGGGATTTATTTCCCCTTCTCGGCGGCCGGTTGAAACTCGACGACTGCTTCAGTGCCGCACTAGCTTGGCAAGCGACGGCACCCACTCGGCCGCTAACGGCCAACCGATCCGCGACAGCACGAGCGGAGGGATTTGAACCCCCAACCGACGGTTTTGGAAACCGTTGCTCTACCGTTGAGCTACGCTCGTAGCTCAGGGATCGGAAATCAGGCGTCAATAGTCAGTGGACGCACACCTCAACAACTCTCGCCCACCACCTACTTACCGACTCTGATCCCCACCCCTGGCAACAATCACGCAATAATCTTGGTCACAACGCCCGAGCCAACCGTCTTGCCGCCTTCGCGGATGGCGAAGCGGAGGCCCTCATCCATCGCGACCGGCATCCCATCCATCAACTCGACGGTAATCTTCACGTTGTCGCCAGGCATACACATTTCAACATCCGCCGGCAGCGTGATCGAGCCGGTCACGTCCGTGGTGCGGAAGTAGAACTGCGGCTTGTACCCCTTGAAGAACGGGGTATGACGCCCACCCTCTTCCTTCGAGAGCACATAAATGTTGGCTTCAAACTTGGTGTGCGGGGTAATGCTACCGGGCTTCGCGAGCACCTGACCGCGCTCGATGCCATCGCGCTCGATACCACGAAGGAGCGCCCCAACGTTGTCGCCGGCGATAGCCCGATCCAGCGTCTTCTGGAACATTTCGATGCCGGTAAGCACCGTCTTGACACTGTCCTTGCGGAGGCCGATGATCTCGACTTCATCACCAACCTTGGCGGTGCCGCGCTCAACGCGCCCCGTCGCCACGGTACCGCGACCCTTGATCGAGAACACGTCTTCGATCGACATCAGGAACGGCTTATCCTCTTCACGCTGCGGGAGCGGCACGTAAGTGTCGAGCGCAAACATGAGAGCATCAATCGACTTCGGCCCGTCAAGGCTGTCGTTGCCCGGGTTTTCGAGCGCTTCTTTCGAGCGACCGAAGATGATGGGGATATCATCACCCTTGAAGTCGTACTTGCTGAGCAGGTCGCGAAGCTCCATCACGACGAGCGGGATAAGCTCGGGATCCGCCTTGTCGCACTTGTTCAGGTAAACGACGATATTCGGCACACCGACCTGCTTGGCGAGCAGGATGTGCTCGCGAGTCTGCGGCATCGGACCGTCATCGGCGGCGACCACCAGGATGGCGGAGTCCATCTGGGCCGCGCCGGTGATCATGTTCTTGATATAGTCAGCATGACCGGGGCAGTCGATGTGAGCGTAGTGACGCCCCTTGATCGGCTGCGAGAAGTCGATCTTCTCGAGCGCCGGGTAGTCGAGCAGATCCTTGTAAGGCAGGTCACCCGGCCCGCTGTACGTGCGATCGTTCGACTCGTACTCAACGTGCGAAACCGCGATCGTCACGGTCTTGTTGGCGTCGCGGACGATGCCGCCCTTGGCAATTTCCGCGTAGGTCTTGAACTCTTTCAGCTTGTTGAGGTGCGCGTTGCGGGCCATGATAGCCGCAGTAGTCGTCGTTTTACCGTGGTCAATGTGACCGATCGTACCGACGTTGACGTGCGGCTTGGTGCGCTCAAATGTCCCCTTAGCCATCGCTCCTCACTCCTCAACGGTAACGTAGGTGCTTGCCTGAGTCCCAAACGGCTCCAGCGGCTGGCCGCCCCGCGTCGAAGCGACTCGCCCGCCCCAACCCTGCCGATTTTACCAACCCTTCTGCGTCAGCGGCCGCCCACAAAAGTGGGCGGCCGCTGACGCAGCCGTCCGAAAGAGCTGCTGATGGGACTTGAACCCATGACCTCCTCCTTACCAAGGAGGTGCTCTACCAACTGAGCTACAGCAGCGATACACAGATACAGGGTAAAAGGTTCGGCGAAAAAGTGAAGGGGGCAGACAGCTTAGACAACAATTTCTGAAGTCTCTTCCTTCCTCGACAACTTACTAACACGGCAGCACTTCGGCAACACAACCTCGAACCCAGAGCGGGCGATGGGATTTGAACCCACGACATCTTGCTTGGAAGGCAAGAGCTCTACCGCTGAGCTACACCCGCGAATCGCGGCCCATTCGCCCGCCGAGAGTCGCCACAACCTCCAACGCCGCCACGCGCACGTCACAACAACACCTAACCAGTGGGTAGGGAGGGATTCGAACCCCCGAACTCCGAAGAGGCCAGATTTACAGTCTGGTGCAATTGACCGCTCTGCCACCTACCCGTGAATTTTGCCCCCGTTCCTAGCTCCAGCACACCTCGACACCCTGATTGTATGAACCGTTCGCTAAACGGAAAGCTCGCGGAGGGAGTTGAACCCACGACCAGCGGTTTACAAAACCGCTGCTCTACCACTGAGCTACGCGAGCACTTTCCTCTCACCTCCGAGACTACGGGCGGTTGGCCGCGTCCGCAACTTTCGTTTTTTTAACGCTCGGTCGTTTGGAAACAGCCGGGCAGATCGTTACCACTCTTCAGCCGGTCTACCACAACTGCCGTTCGCGGCGGCCGTCATGTCTAAGAGCGATTCTAAGGCGCCCGGGTTCGCCAGCAAGACTCAGAAACCGCAGAAGCCGTACCCGCAATTTCCACTCTTCCCGCACACCATCAGCCGCTGGGCGAAGAAAATCCATGGCAAGCTGTACTATTTCGGCCCATGGGACGACCTTGACGGAGCGCTCCAGAAGCACGCCCTGCACTCCGGTCGGAAGCCGCGCGAACTGTCAGCGGGTGTCACCGTCAAGGACGTGTGCAGCACGTACCTGAACCACCAGAAACCCGAACGCGACCGCAGCGATCTCTCGCCGCGCACGTGGAGCAACTACTGCCCTGTCGAAGCTAAATTTTCGGGTTGCCGAAGTGACAGTCATAGGGAGTTCCTGCAAAGTGGGGCGTTTCCGGCCCGAAAATATAGCGTAGACAGAGCACTACCACGACACGGCCGAACTCATCGTCACGCGATTCGGTAAGAGCCGTATCATCGCGGACCTGCGGCCCGACGACTTCTCTGACCTGCGAAAGCACCTGGCCCGGAACTGGGGACCAGTCCGCGTGCGCAACTTCATCCAGCAGGTCCGCAGCGTGTTCAAGCGAGCGCTCGGCACCGAGCGGTTCGCCACTCCAATGCGATTCGGCCCCAGCTTCGACCGGCCTACGAATGAAGATGCTCCGACCGAGGCCGGGTGCGCGGCGTGGACCGAGGGCTTCACTCGGCACACCACGTTGGCTACCCGATCGACGCACGGGGAGAACAGGCGTTCGCGCTCGTGCCGGCCCCCGGCGACGCGCACGAACAGGTCTTCCAGGTGCGCCGGGTCGAGCGCGTACTCGAACGCGTCCGAGCCGCGACCGCCATCGGTCGGTGAGCGATAAACCGCTCCAGGACCGCACCCAGCAACATCCGTGCCCCCATTCAGGCGCAACCAAACATCTATCATCAGTAAACTATTGCTGGTCGTGCATGCACGAGTGTTCAACGGCACAGAGTACGTCGAGCGCTGTGACGCCGAGCACCGCGGCGGTCGAGGCGAGAATCTTTGTGCGGTCGGCGGATGTGGCTTCGACGTATCCAGCGGCGAGAGTGGCGAGGTCAATTACGTCTCCGCCCACCCGGCTCCAGAGCCAGAACGCGGGGCGCTTGTTAGTCAAGATGCCCAAGCCACTCATCATTTCGCGCAACCCGTACGCGCGCAGTAAGGCGGGAGAGCGGACACCGGTCGCTCGGGCCATCGTACCGGGCGCCAAGGCTTCAGCCAGTCCGAGCCCCAGGCTGAATAGGCCGAGAGCGGTAGCCAGCGGATGAAACGTCGAGCCAGCGGCGCCGGCGGGGAGGTGTGTTTTGACCGTCCGCGCCGGCAAAGGCTGAGTTACGGCTGTCATGGTTTAAACGCTCTCATACGATTGGCACACAAATCGACGCCTCGTGTTGTCAGTGCAAGGGTAATGCCCGGCTACCCACCCGAGCCGTGTTTGCTGACTTCTCTGACGCCATCGTGGGGCCTGACGCGTGTAACATCACGTCTTCCCCAGATCGCATGTCACAGCCCACAAGAGGGGATGATCGGAACAGCATGTCCCACGCACTCGCATAAGCACATTCGTCCTGCCGCGACCCGTAAACGGCTTGACGGTCTCGCACCTGATACCACACCCACGCCGGTGACGGTACACCTTGCGGCCGCGTGACAGGAGTTTCCTCAAAACTCGACCAAAGGATTCGTTGACGTGCGCCGGCCGCACCTTCGGCTCCGAGGTTGCTACTGAGGTCCGTTGGTTGAACCGGGTCGTTGCTGTTCGAAAGGAACAACCATGACAGCTCGTGAGCAAGGGACGCTGGCGTCTGCCGTCGGTGCGTTACTCGTCGTGGCTGGCGCGGCGTTGGTGTGGTACGGCCTCAGCCGCCGTCGTGACGCGGCAGGGGTAGGACGGCGAGCGGCTCACTTGGCGCGCTACGGAGCCGGTGTGAGCACTGGCATTTACGACCACGTTGCGCAGGCCGCCAAAGAGGAACGGCACCCGGCCGGGACGCTCATTGAAGACGTTGTGGAGGAAGCATCAGATGATTCTTTTCCCTGCAGCGACCCGCCCTCTTGGACGGCCCGCTGACAAGGTTCGACCGCGAGCCGGCTTCGCTGCCGATGTGGACCGTAGCTCTTTGCACGCCCTAAACCCCTCTGTGGGAAAATTGAAACGTGCACCGCATTATGTGTGCAGTTACCGGCCCGGGCGGCCTGGGTGCTGGGTCTGGCACCATGCTTGCGGCTCGAGTCCCGTCCCACCTTACACCGCAGGTCCGCGTAATGGCCACGCACTCAGAAATGCAATCCGGGGCAAACGTGTTCCGCGTGCCGCTGTCGATCGTGAATGCATACTTGATCGGCCCTCCGCTCGCTACCGACCGCGGGTGGGTGCTGGTCGACGCCGGCCTCTCGATCTCACGGGCGGCAATCGTCGCGGCGGCGGCGGCGGCCTTCGGCCCGCGCTCTCGGCCGGCGGCAATCGTGCTCACTCATGGACACTTCGACCATGTCGGCTCGGTCAAAGCCCTCGCAGAGCTCTGGGACGCGCCAGTGTACGCACACCCGCTGGAGCTGCCGTACCTCACCGGCCGGTCCGATTACCCGCCCCCGGACCCCGCTGTGGGCGGTGGTGCGATGGCGTTCGTGTCACCACTGTATTCGCGACGCGGGATCGATCTGAGTTCGCGGGTCCGCCCCCTACCTGACAACGGGGCGGTGCCGCACCTGCCCGACTGGCAGTGGGTCCATACCCCGGGACACACGCCGGGGCACGTGTCGCTGTTCCGAGCCGAAGATCGGACGCTGGTTGCCGGCGACGCGTTCGTCACCACCAAACAGGAGTCACTTCTCGCCGCCCTACTCAAGCCAGAAGCCGTGCACGGTCCGCCCGCGTACTTCACCACCGACTGGGAAACCGCTAAGGCGTCGGTGCGGGCCCTCGCCTCGCTGCAGCCAGAAGTTGCTGCGACCGGGCACGGCGTACCGATGCGGGGGCGCGAGCTGCGTGAGCAGTTGGACCGACTCGCACGCGACTTCGACCGGCTCGCGGTGCCCGTCGATGGGCGGTACGTGCGGCGCGCGGCAGTCGCAGACATCCGGGGCGTGCGTTACGTGCCGCCCCCGGTATTCCCGCCGGCCGCGGTTCTGCTTGCGGTCGGTGCTGGTGCGGTGGTCGGAGCACTAACATCAGGCAGGGACTGATCACCTTACTCGGTTAGCAGGTTCGTCAGAAACCGACACCATCGTGCGTCTCGCTCACATCGCCCAACCACAGATATCGACCCGCATACTTCCTATGGGCCGGTGTAGATTCTGCGCGCGACGAACATCCGCACAGGCATCAGCCGCCGCACCAGAACGACCACGGCACGAAGTGCGCGGCTCCCACGAATAACGCACTCCGTTACCCGGGCCGAGCCGGCGACGGCAATGGCAATGGCCCCCATCCGACGCCACCCCGGCAGAGACTTTTTTGAGGGACACGCGCACCTGCGCCTCCTTCCGCCACACGCCCACGTCTTGATGCGCCCGGCCGCCTCGGCAACGGTGTGCGGCGGGCGCTCGCGGAACTCGGCCTCCAAGGCCACCCAATGCGCCTCCGGCGCGCCGACGGGCTTGGCCCAATGGAACACCTTCAGACCGGCAAGCCCGTGCCGGCGGAAGATGGCGACGAATCGGGCAACCGTGGCCTTCGTGGCGCCCGCCAGTTGACCGCTACGGGCCTAGGTCTCGCCTTGGCTGATGAGCCACAGTACCTCCATCCGCTGCTGCACGCGTGGATCGGGATGCGCGTAACGCTCCGCGCCGAGAGCTTCGAGAGGGGCGGGCGTGAACGTTAGGGTGGCGGGGCGGGACATCGGCAAATCCTCACAGGTTTCCATTCCACCACAGCGGCTTCGGAACGGGCACGGAATAACTTCCCGACTTCATGGTGGGTCTGGAAGTGCGGTGTAGTTCCACTTGGGTAGGACCGGATCGAAGACGATCTTCATCGCCTTCTTGAACCCGGTCACGCACTTCCGGCCGGTCGCGTACGCCTTGTTCAACCGCCCGACGAAGATCCGCAACCCGGTCGTCGTCTCGGACTTCGCCATGTAATGGCGAACCGCCTCCACGGTGTGGAACACCACCCGCGACAGGCCCGGCTCACGTGCGGGAACAGCCGGTGTTCGATCGGGTTGTACTTCGAGCAGTACGGCGGGTCGTGGGCCACCCGAATCTCCAGCCCGGTCGCTTCGCCTACTCCTGAAGGTCTTCCTGGAGCAGGTACTGGGGCGCATTATTGCTGCCCCGGCCGTTGCACAACACCAACGCCTTCTTCGCCTCCGGATACCGAGTGCGGCCGTGCTGCTCCCACCACGCCGCGAGGCCGCCGCACGCCAACGCGCTGGTGTCATGGCTCGTGTTCACATGCACGAACCCCTCGTTGCGCCCCCACGTCGTACAGGCGTGCGGGACACCTTGCCCCCGCCCTGACTCGGGAACTCGTGGTCGTTGGTGGTGATCGTCTTCCGCGTGCCGCTCACACCATCGCGGTAGAAGCCCCCCAGCAACTCCTTTTTCTTTGTGTCGATGCTCAACACCGGCAGGCCCGCCGCAAGGTACGGGCCCTTCAACCGGGCGATGGTCTCGAACGGGGCGTTGCGGTCCAGGTGCCGGCCCATCGTCTTCCTCTTCAACGCCTTGCGTTGGCGGTACCCGTGCCGGCGCAACAACGGGCCGACGGTCCGGCGGCTGACCGACGCCCCCAGCGCCTTCATCCGCCGCGCGATCTGTCTGCGGGACAGGCTGGTCCACCTCACGTCCGAGTTCATGGGGCCATCGACCGTGTGGCCCCAGAGTACCTCCGCGAACGGTCCCGACACGCCCGGCTTGGGGTCGATCAACTGCTTGCGTCCGCCCCCTTTTCCGCACCCGCGGGGTGTCGAGTTCGTCTTCGGCTTCCAGTTCACCAATCCCCTGGCGAATCGTCTTGAGATCGCAGCCCAGCAACGTGGCGATGTACTCGGTTCCGCCGTGCCCGAGTTTGGTGGCCTCGATCGCCGCGTATCGGCGTCGGTCGTTCTCGCGGAGAGAGAGCGGTACAACCGCTTCATCATTCGCTTCACGGCGGCTGGGTACGGACTCGTGGCGCACTCCGCTCGGTCCCGGAACTGGAGGGAGCGTAACCGAAGACTACAATTCCGGGAAGTTACTCCGTGCCCGTTTCTAATCGCGGCCCGCCGGAGTCAACGATGCGCGGCGGTCAGCAGGTAGCCGACCAGTTCATCCAGTTGCGCGGCGCCACACCCTGCCCGGCACGCGTCCTCGACGGAACCGGCCGCGGCGGAGATGTGCGGCAAACCGTACATGCCGGCCGACCCACGTAATTGGTGGGCAAGTTCGGATACTCGAAGCATGTTCCCCTCGCGGAGCGCCTCGCCGATCGCGCGTACCTTCTCAGGCAGCGCCCGGCAGTAATCAGCGGTCAACTGGGCCAGACCCGACGGAACGGCCTCCCCATAACCCACAGAAGGCGGCACATCGAACCAAGTCGGGGAGCAACTCATCCCCCAACGATCCGGCGAGAGGTAAGTTCTTACGACCTGGAGCAGCTTGTCCGGATTTACTGGCTTGCTCAGATATGTGTCGCAACCGGCCGACAGGCATTTCTCTTCATCACACGACTGCGCGTGTGCGGCGAGTGCCACGACCGCCCCTGAGTACCCGCGCCGGCGCAATGCGCGAGCCGCCGCGTACCCGCCCGGCTCGCGCATCTGCATATCCATCAGGATCACGTCGAACGCACCACCGGACGCCAGTTCCAGTGCAGTGCGGCCGTTCTCAACCGCTTCCACTTCCAACCCAGCACGCTCTAAAATGTGCCGCAGCACTGATTGCGTCTCCGTCGCGTCCGCGGCCAGTAGTACCCGTCCGGCAAGCCGCTCCGCCGGATCCTGCGGGATCGAACCGGGGCGCGACTGTTCCGCAAGGCCGGCTGGGTCTGGGGACTCGCTCATCTCGACCTCGCGCAGGGACATCGTGGGATCACCGCCGGGTCGGTGCGCCCCTGAGGCCGCTCACAAGTTGCTCCGGTGAGCCGCCCCACGTGCGTACCCAGCGATCGCTGTGAATCTGGCTTTGAGCCACCAATCGCCGCCCGCGCCTGCGGCGCAATTCCCGCGGTGTCGCAAGCCGTGTCCGCCGACCCGCGTGGGGCGCTCCGGACCGGAAGTGACAGGCGCACTCACAAGCGCTCTGCGCCAGCCAGAAAGATGCGGTCGAACTGGTCGGCGATCGAACCGAACGCGTACACCAGCACAGGGTCGAACTGCCCCGGGGACTCGGCTACGATGACCCGCACCGCGCGGGGGTGGCTCAGCGCCGGCCGGTACGGCCGGCGGCACCGCAACGCGTCATACACGGACACCAACGCCACGAGCCGCGCGGCCAGTGGGATCTGTTCGCCGCGCAGCCCGTCCGGATATCCGGTACCGTCCCAGCGCTCGTGGTGCCCCTTCGCAATGTCGGCCGCCACCGCCACCCCCACGGCTTCCGGGTGCGCCGCGGCCAACCGGGCAAGCAGGTGACCGCCGACGGTCGGGTGCGCTTGCACCGCCAGCCGCTCGGTCTCGTCCAGCCGCCCCCGTTTGGACAGCGTGTCCGGCGGGACCGACAGCATGCCAACGTCGTGGGCCGGTGCGGCCTTGGCCAGCAGGTCCACGAACACCGGGTGCGACAGCCGCACGTACGCGCCCGTGTGCGGAACTGCCGCGGCAAGGGCACGGACGTACTGAGGGATCCGAGCGTGGTACCCGCGGTCCACCGCGCCGACCTCTTCGGCCAACCGGCACGCCCCTTGCGCCAACAGGGCGACGGCCGTGGACGCCGTCGCATCGGGCGCCACATCGGCGGGGGGCCGGCTCCCGGTGCCGCTGCCGTGGTGCCGCCCGAGTTCGCCGCGGCGGGCCAGCAGCCCCCGCACGCGAGAGAGGAACTCGGGCGGGGTGAACGGTTTGCGGATGAAGTCGTCCGCGCCGCCCAGAAGCAACCCGCCGAGCGACTCGGTGGGCACCCGGCCCGACATGTACAGGATCATCGGGACCGGCGGGGCCGCGACCTGCTGCACCCGGGCAATGAACTTGGAGCCGTCCAGCCGCGGCATCTCTTGATCGACCACCAGGAGATCGAACCGCCCACCTTCGACCCGCCCCAGCCCGTCCCGCCCGTCGGCCGCCTCCACGCACTCGTACCCGTCGCCCAGCAGCGCGCGCACGTACGCGCGCACGTCGGGGTCGTCGTCGATCACCAGCACCCGGGGGCGCGGCGGGCCGGCCGCGCCGGCCCGCGCCGGCGGCCGGTAACTGACGAACGGCAGCAGCGCCGCCGCCGCCGCCGCCGCCGAAGGGAACCGCCGCCCGGGGTCCGGGTCCATGAGCTTGGCCACCAGCGCGTCCAACTCGGCCGGCAGTTCGGGGCGGTGCTCGCGCACCCGCGGCACGGTCCCGTGCAGCCGCCGCGCCACCATCGCCATGAGGTCCCCGCCGGCGGGAAACGGGTCGCGCCCGGTGAGGGCCAGGAACAGCGAGGCGCCCAGCCCGAACACGTCGGCCCGGCCGTCGACCCGACTCGGGTGTTCGACCTGTTCCGGGGCCATGTACCCGACCGACCCGATCAGCACCCCCGGCTCGGTCAGCTCCTGGGCCGAGTGCCGCGCGAGCCCGAAGTCGAGCACCTTGGCCTTCCAGTCCGGGGTGACCAGGATGTTGGGCGGTTTGATGTCCCGGTGCACCAGCCCGTGCCGGTGCGCCTCGGCCAGCGCCTCGGCGACCTGGCGGAGCAGGTCCGCCGCCCGGTGCACCGGGAGCGGGCCGCCGCCGGCCACGGTGGCCTGCAGGTCGGCCCCCGGCACTAGGTCCATCACGTAGTACTCGCGGGCGGGGCCGCCCGGGCGCAGCGGCCCCTCGCGCCCGGCGTCCAGGCAGCTCACGATGTTCGGGTGCTGCAGCCGGGCCACGGCCCGGGCCTCCAGGAAGAAGCGGCTGCTGAGCCGGGCGTCACCCGCGTGCCGCTCGGTCAACACTTTGAGCGCCACCGGGCGCCGCAGGTGCCGGTGCTCGGCCCGGTACACCAGCCCCATGCCCCCGCGCCCCAGAGGCTCTAACAGGCGGTAGTGCCCCAGCAGCAGCGAGGCGCTGTCGCCGGCGCGCACCGCGTCCGCCTGGAACCGGGTCAGCAGGTGCCGCCCCATCAGCGCCGTCAGTGCGGCGTTCGTGTCCGCTTGGGCGGCGAGTTCGGCCCGCACCTCGGCGGGCAACTCGTCCCACTCCTCGCGGAGCAGAACGCCGCTGCTCAACAAATCCAGCACCGGCGTGGGCTGGGGTCCCCCCGGCGGCGCCCGGCGCGCGTCCGCCGGGCCGGACCGGGTCCCGTTGCGCAACTGGTTCACCCCACGGACCTCCGCGCCCCGCCGCTTCGTGCGCCGGGGCTGTGCTATAGAGAAATCGGGACGCACGCTGAACTCTAGTGCGCGTCCGAACCGGCTCCGACCGCGCCAGCCGGAACACAGCATTTCGCGCGGCGGCCGGAATCATCAGCCGGGGCGCGAAATACGGTGAGCCCGCAAATTCGGCCCGAACCGCTCGATAAGCGGAGTGAGCGTCTGGAACCCTCCGGACGCATTGCCGAGCGGAGAGCGACGAATGGCCGGTGCATCCCCGGTTCGCGTGACCGACGACGAGCGCCCGGGGTGGGCCCGGCTGGTGCTCGCCGGCCGGGTGACCGTCACCGACGCACACCCGCTGCACGCCGCGGCCCGCGAAATACTCGCCCGCGGCGCCAACGTGGCGGTGCGGTGCGAGGGGGTCGAGCACCTCGACACGGCCGCGATCCAAGTGCTACTGTCCCTGAGCCGCGAGGTCCGTCGGGCGGGCCGGCAGTTGGTCGTCGGCGGCGTCCCCGGCCCCATCGCGGAGTACTTACGGCTGGCCGGACTGGCCGGACAGCCCGCCGCCTGACCGGCCCTTTCCCGAGAATCCGGGACCGAGGAACGATGAACAAGACCATCCTGATCGTGGACGACTCCCCCACCATGCGGCAGATGGTGGGCGACACGCTTCGCGGCGCCGGGTACGCGGTGCTCGAAGGGGTCAACGGGTCCGACGCGCTCGCGAAGGTCGCGGGGCGCACGGTGCACCTGGTCATCACCGACTTCAACATGCCGGTGATGGGCGGGCTGGTGCTGATCGAGCGGCTCCGCGCCAAACCCGAGTTCCGGTTCACCCCGATCCTGGTGCTGACCACCGAGTCCGAAACGTCGCGCAAGGAACAGGGGAAGGCCGCGGGCGCGACCGGCTGGGTGACCAAGCCGTTCGACCCGGCGCGGCTGGTCCAGGTGGTTAAGCGGTTAATGCCCTGACACGAACGGCGGACGCCATGCAACTCGATCCCGAGCGCTACCTGCGCACCTTTTTCGACGAGGCCGTCGAGCACATCAGCGCCCTTGAGGGGGCGCTGCTGCGGCTCGAATCCGGGCCGCACGACCCCGCGGCGGTGGACGCCGCGTTCCGGGCCGCCCACTCGGTCAAGGGCGGCGCGGACGCGGTCGGGCTCCCGCACATCGCCAAGTTCACTCACGGGCTCGAGGGGTTCCTGGAGCGGTTCCGGGGCGGGGGCAAGATCCCCCGCCGGGTGCTGGACCTGTTGCTCGAGGCGACCGACACGCTCGGCCGGCTGGTGTCGGCCGCCCGCGCCGCCGAGGCGCCCCCCCCGGGCGTCGACGAGCTGCTCGCGCGGCTCACCACCGACGCCGGCGGGTCGATGGTCTCCAAGTCGTGGTGGGCCGCCCCGCAGGCGCTGGGCGCGCTCCAGTCGCAGGCCGGCGCCCCCAAACCGGCTCCGACCTCTGGGTCGCAGGCCGGGAGCCCCAAACCGGCCGCTCCGGCGCCGGCCGCTCCGCCGCCGGCCGCGGCCCCCGAACCGACCACCTACACGGTGACCGTCGTCCCGCACCCCGAGGCGCTGCGGTCCGGCCTGGACCCCCTCGGGCTGCTGCGCGAGGTCGGCGCCCTGGGGACCGTCGAGCGGGTCGAGGTGCACACGAAGGGGCTGCCCGCGCTCGCCGACCTGGACCCCGAGCGGTGCTACCTCTCGTGGACCCTCCGGCTCAGCACCGCGCAGCCCGCGGACGCGATCCGCGACGTGTTCGCGTTCGCTCCGGCCCTGGTAAAGGCGACCGTGCAGGTCGGTGCCACCGACCCGTCGCCAGCCGACTCGGCCGCGCCGCCCCAGGCGCCGCCCGCTCCGCCGCCGCCGAAGGCCCCGCCCGCGGCCCCCAAGACCCCGGCCGCCACCTGGGTCGCATCGTTCGAGCGCAAGCTGCCGATTCCGGACCCGATCCGGTTCGCCACCTTCCTCGTGGACCGGGGGACCGTTACCGCACCGCAAGCGCTCACCGCGCTCGCCCGACAGCACGAGGCGCGCCCGACCCTCGGGCGCGTCGCGGTCGAGGCCGGGCTGGTGACCGTCGAGAACCTCACGGGGCTGCTCGCCCACATGGGGCCGGACGAAGGGTTCGGGAGCGCCGCGGTGCGGCTCGGGTACCTGTCCGAGAACGACCTGGGGCGGCTCGTGCTCGCGCAAGAGCGGCAGGCCCCGCCGATCGGGGAGTGCCTGGTCGAAACCGGGGCCCTGACCCCCGACCAGTTGAGCACCGAGACGCTCCAGTTCTGCGCCAAGGCGGCGACCGCGCCGCACCCCGCCTCCAGCTATTGCGACCTCCCCCCGCCGCCTGTGGAGATGCCCCGCGCCCCCGGGCAGTCGCTGCTGCTCGAGAACGGCCCGATGATCGGTGACTTCTGCCAGGAGGCGTCCGAGCACCTGGAAACGGCCGACAGGAACCTGCTGGTCATCGACGGCGACCCCACCAACGCGAACGCCCTGAACGCGGTGTACCGCGGGTTCCACACCATCAAGGGCGTGTCCAGCATGCTCGGGCTGGCCGCGGTGCAGATGGTGGCCCACGAGGCCGAGAACCTGCTCAACCTGGCCCGCGACGGCAAAGTGCGGCTCCAGGGCAAGCCGATGGACCTGGTGTTCGCCAGCACCGACGCGCTGAAGCGCCAGGTGCAGTTCATCCGCGCCTGGAGCACCGAAGGCGGGCGGCTCGCAGAGGACCCGGCCCTCCCGGCGCTGGTCGCGGAGCTGCGCGTCGCGGCCAGTGGCGCGACCGAAGCCCCGCCCCGGGCCGCACCCAAGTCCGTCGCCCCGCCGGCCCCCGTTGCTGCGGCCGCGCCGGCACCGGCGGCCGAGCACGTCCCGGCCCCGGCCCCCAAGGCGGAGAAGGCCGAGCACGCCCCGGCCCCGGCACCGGCACCGAAGGCGGAAAAGGCCGAACCTGCCGCCGAGGGCGCCGGCCTGCGTCGCATCCCCGAGAAGGAAACGGTGCGGGTCGACAAGGACCGGCTCGACAAGCTCATCAACACCATCGGCGAGCTGGTCATCGCGCAGTCCATGGCCCAGCAGGAGTTCGACGAGATGTCCAACGGCTCGGGCGTGGGCTCGCTGGCCCTGCCCGAACTGGCGAAGATCTCGCGGGACCTGCAGGAGCTGAGCCTGTCCCTGCGAATGGTGCCGCTCCAGGGCACGTTCCAAAAGATGGCCCGGCTGGTGCGGGACCTGTCCCGCAAGATGAACAAGCCGGTGGAGCTGGAACTCCACGGGGAGGAAACCGAACTCGACAAGACGGTGGTGGACCAGCTCGGCGACCCGCTCATGCACATGGTCCGCAACGCCGTCGACCACGGGCTCGAAGACCCCGACGAGCGGACCACGGTGGGCAAGACGCGGGAGGGGCACGTCGAGCTCCGCGCGTACCACCAGGGCGGCAGCGTGTTCATCGAGCTGACCGACGACGGCAAGGGGCTGGACCGTGAGCGGATCCTGAAGAAAGCGGTCGAGAAGGCGATTATTGCCGAAGGCCAGCGGCTCACGGACCCCGAGATCTACGCGCTCATCTTCGAGCCCGGGTTCTCGACCGCCAAGGCCGTCACCGACGTGTCCGGCCGCGGGGTCGGGATGGACGTGGTGCGGCGGAACGTGGAGGCGCTGCAGGGCAACATCCTGATCCGCACCCAGGCCGGCAAGGGCACCACGTTCACCATCCGGCTGCCGCTCACGCTGGCCATCATGGACGGGCTGATGGTCGCGCTCGGGGACGACGTGTACGTGCTGCCGCTGCTGTCGGTGGTCGAGTCGTTCCGCCCGCACCCCGCGGACCTGCGCCGGGTCGCGGGCCACGGCGAGGCGGTGACGGTCCGCGGCGAGGTGGTGCCGCTCCTGCGGCTGCACCAGCTGTTCGGCCGCTCCGCGCGGGTCGAGGACCCGGGCCGGGGGCTGGTGGTGCTGGTCGAGGACCAGGGCAAAAAGCACGCGATCCTGGTGGACGAGCTGCTGGGCCAGATGCAGGCGGTGGTGAAGAGCCTGGACGCCAACTACCGCCGGGTGGAAGGGCTCGCCGGGGCCACGATCCTCGGCGACGGCCGGGTGGCGATGATCCTCGACATCCACGGGCTGGCCCAGTTGCACGCCCAGGGCGGCGGGGCCCTGGAACCGATGTTGGCCCCGGCCGCGGTGTGACCGGCGGCGCACACGCACCCGCGACGGGGTCACGTTCGGACCGGGCCGCGACCGTAAGGACCGGCCCGCCCGGGACGAGACGCCATCACCGGGTCCGAGGGTCAGTACCGCACCGCGAACCCGACACCGGCGAAGAGGTCGCCCGCCCGGCGGTTCAGGCCGAACCCGAACCGGGCGTCGACCTGGAAATTCGGAGTCACCCGGTACAGGAGCCCGCTGTCGAAGTAATACTGGGGACCGGCCCGCGGGGTGTCGGCCCCGGCCGGCGCGAGCACGAAGAACTCGGTGAACGCCCCGAGCCGCTCGGTCAGAGTGTACCCCACCGACAGCGATTGCGCGAGCTGGGCGTACGTGCCCCCGGTGTCGTCCACGGCGGCGGCCGCGGCGCTGGTCCCGCCGAGCGACACCAGGTCGGGGATCAGCTCCCACGAGTAGAGGTACAGTAGCCCCGGCAGCGGGTGCCGGCCGCTCAGCTCCCGCCGCCCGGTGGGGACGGTCATCTGCAAGGTGACCGCGGTTTCCGGGCGCCAGCCGGCGCCCTCCGTGAGGGCGAACTTGGTTGCCAGGTAGAGGTCCTGGAAGCCGGTCGCGCGGGCGACCCCGTCGGTGCCGGCGGATCGGGTACTCAAGGCGCTTTGGCCGACCTGGACCTCGAACCAATCGGCCAGCAGTCCGACCCGGAGCAGCGCCTCAGGGAACGAGTGAGAGGTGACCCGGGTGACGGGATCACGGGCGGTGGTGAACGTGTACCCGCTCTCCAGTTGCACGCGCCCGCGGCCGACGGTGCGGCTGGAGTTGGTGAAGTCCGGGCGCTCGGTGGTGATCGGGGTTTCAGCGTCCGAGCGGCCGCCGGGTGCGGGATCGTCCTCGGACCCAGAATCACCCGCCGGCCCGGAACCGGGCCACTGGAATAGTGCTTTCGGCGGTGCCTCACCCGGGCCGACGTGGTTCCGCGTGACGCACCCGCACGCCAGAACCACCGCCAGGACGGGAGTTAGTAACGCGCGGTACATCGGCACCTCGTGTTCGGCCGCACCGATTATCGGCGTTTTGTGACCTAACATTTAGATCATCGTAGCCCGAACCCACGGTGCCCGCGCGGCCCCCGTCAACAGCAAAGGAGACCCTCACGTGAGCGACGAAAACCACAACCCGGCCGCCGTACAGGCCGATACCGGTCAATTCTTGACGTTCTGTCTAGCGGACGAGGAGTACGGGCTCGAGATCCTGCGGGTACAGGAGATTAAGGGGTACTCCAAGGTGACCCCGCTGCCTAACACCCCGCCCGAAGTCAAGGGGGTCATGAACCTGCGCGGCACGGTCGTCCCGATCATCGACCTGCGCACCCGGTTCGGGCTCGACCAGGCCGAGTACACCCGGTTCACCGTCATCATCGTGGTCACTGTCGGCACCAAAGTGGTCGGCCTCGTCGTCGACGCCGTCTCCGACGTGCTCAACGTGGACGCCAAGGAACTGGTGCCCACCCCGGACCTCGGGTCCCGAGTGGACACCACGTTCCTCACCGGCATCGCCCGCAACGGCGAGCGTCTCGTCTCCCTGCTCAACATCGATCGGCTGGTGGGGGCCACGACCGGAGGGGCCGCACTCACGGCTTGACCGCACGGTCCCACTCATCGTCCCGCCCGCGCGGGAACCACCAACGGCGAGCCTCTCGTGATCAAGAGCTTTAACAACCTCGGCATCGGCACCCGCCTCATGGGGGCGTTTCTGTTGCTGGCGTTTATCAGTGCGGGCGTCGGGCATTACGGGTTGAGGGCGATTGACGACCTGAACCACACCGTCGAGAACACCAACGGGAACCTGCTCCCCTCACTGACGGCTCTGAACGAGATGGGCGGGAAAGGGATCACTACGATCCAGCGCACCGAGCGCACGTTGATCATGGCGACTCGCAACAAGAACGAGGCCAACATTCAGCGGGCGCGCGCGTACCAGACGGCCGCCTGGGACACTATCCGAAACGCCACCAAGCGGTACGAAGCGCTACCGATGGGGGATCGGGAAAAGCGCCTCTGGAACGAGTTCCTTCCGCGGCTGGAGCAGTTCCGCAAGGACCACGAGGCCACGATGGCGGCCCTGAGCGCCGGTCGGGTCGACGAAGCCGAGAGGTTGTGCCTCGCGTCCACGGAACATACGAACCAGGCGAATGCGGCGCTGAACGCCCTGATCGACTTGCAGAACGAGATCGCCGGCCAGGAGGCAACGGCCGCCCGTGCCAAGTACGAGTCCTCTCGGACTGCCATGTTCTCTGCCATCGCGATCGCGGTCGTCGTAGCAGTGGCACTCGGCGTCTTCTTTCGCGCGCTGATCGTGCGGCCACTCGATGCAACCGTACGGGTGCTGGAGGCGGTCGCGTGCGGTAACCTCACCCACAAGGCGGTTGTCACGTCGGAGGACGAGTTCGGGCGCCTGGGAAATGCCCTCAACGCCACAGTTACCGGTCTCCAGACCGCACTCAAACAAGACAAAGTGAGCTGGGAAACGGTAGGGACACAGCAAGAGCAGAACGCCGACTTCGCGGGCCAAGTTGCGGCGGTGGGCAAGGCGATGGCGGTGATCGAGTTCAAACTCGACGGCACCATCGTTTCGGCCAACGAGAACTTCCTGGGCGCTTTGGGCTACCGGTTGCCGGAGATCCAGGGGCGGCACCACAGCATGTTCGTGGAGCCCGCAGACGCGAACAGCTCCGCGTACCGGGAGTTCTGGGCGCGACTGAACCGCGGCGAGTTCATCGCGAGCGAGTTCAAGCGGCTTGGTAAGGGCGGCAAGGAAGTGTGGATTCAGGCGTCCTACAACCCCATCCTCGGGCGCGACGGGAAGCCGTACAAGGTGGTCAAGTTTGCCGCAGACATCACCGCCGCCAAGCTCATGGAACAGAAAATCAAAGACGACGCGACTGAGTTGCAGCGCAAGGTGGAGGAGATCCAGATCGGGGTGGGCGCCCTGGCGGCGGGCGATTTTACGGTCGCGATCCCGGACTTGGGCACCGACAACGTGGGCCGGATGGCTCACTCGCTGAACCAAGCGGTCGTAAGTATGCGGGCCGCTCTGGAGGGCGTATGGAAAGTGTCCGAGCAACTGGCCGACGCGTCCACCCAACTGTCCGGTGCCAGCGAGGAGATCGCGTCCGGTGCCCAGGAGCAGGCGAGTAGCCTCGAAGAAACGGCCAGCAGTCTTGAAGAAATTACCGCCACCGTGCAGCGCAACGCCGACAACGCCCAGCAGGCCCGACAACTGGCCGGCGGGTCGCGCGAGGTCGCCGAGCGCGGTCGCCAGGTGGTGAGCGGGGCCGTCGAAGCCATGGGCGAGATCAACGGGTCCAGCAAGAAGATCGCGGAGATCATCACCACCATCGACGAGATCGCGTTCCAGACCAACCTGCTGGCCCTCAACGCCGCCGTCGAGGCGGCCCGGGCGGGCGAACAGGGGCGCGGGTTCGCGGTGGTGGCCACCGAGGTCCGCAACCTGGCCCAGCGGTCCGCCACCGCCGCCAAGGAGATCAAAAGCCTGATCAACGACAGCGTCAAGAAGGTGGATACGGGCACGGAGCTGGTGAACAAGTCGGGCGACACCCTGGCCGAGATCGTGACCAGCGTCAAGCGGGTCACCGACATCGTCACCGAGATGGCCGCCGCCGGCAAGGAGCAGTCGATCGGCATCGAGCAGGTCAACAAGGCGGTCAGCCAGATGGACACCGCCACCCAGCGGAACGCCTCCCAGACCGAGGAGCTGTCGGCGACGGCCCAGTCCCTGACCGACCAGGCGGCCCAGCTCCGCGACCTCGTCGCACGGTTCAAACTCGGCAACAACGGCCACGCGCCCACGCCGCGCCCGGCCGCCCGCAAGCCGGCCAAGCAGAACACCGGACCGAAGCCTCGTGCCGCCGTCGCACCGGCCGCGAGCGGCCGCGGGCGGGACGACCTCGGGGCCGACAGCGGGTTCGCCGATTTTTGAACTCGATCACCGGCCGACAGGTCGAACACAAACGCAGCAACACGAGTCCATCAACAAAGCAGGGCACGCTCCGGGCTCAACCCGGAGCATGCCCCGTTCAAATCGCTCGTCCGTTCACCACTTGAAACTACACTGCGTGTAGAACAATTGAACGTTATTCGGGTTGCCGGTGCGTCGCCAGAACGTGCCGCCGAAGAACTTCGAGTACCCCACCATGAGCTGCGTGTGCTTCGTCAGGTTGATGTCGGCGAGTAAGTCGATTTCGTCGCCCACATCGGTTCCGGACCGGCCGGTCGCGTCCCGCCGCAGCACCCCGCCGTCCGCGATGTACAGGGCGTCGCGCCGCGAGTCGAGCGAGAAGGCGTGGTACTGAGCTATAACGCTCAGCCACTTGGTTGGGGTCGCACTGATCTGCATGTTCAGGTCGTGGATGTTCTGCCGGGCCACGAGGTCGAGATACCCGAGGTAGTTGTGGCGCTGCCCGAACAGTTGATTGAAGGTCCGGTTGCTCCCGGAGCGGCCGGTAGGGTCCTTGTCGCCCGAGGCGTAGTCGTAGTAGATCCACACGTGCGGCACCCAGGGCACCTCGGCGAACCGCCAGCCCAGCCCGGCCGTGGCGAACCGGGCCAGCGCGTGCCGCGTGCCGCGCTCGCCGAACTGCACGCCGCCCTCGAAGTCGAAGAGCAGGTGCTTGTCCACGTCACCACAGTACCGGCTCCCGAACGTGTGGATGTCGCCGTTATTGGTTGTCGTGTTCGCCTGGGCCAGGCCCAAGTAGTAGAAGTCGAAGGACGTGCCCTCCCGCGGGCGGTACTGGCCCCACAGCCCGAACAGGTTCTGGTTGTTGTTCACCGAGTCGAACTGGTCGAGGTTGGTGACGACGGGTTGCACCCAGAACGCGTCCAGGCTCCACTGGTCGTTGGCCCAGTACGCCTTCGCCCCCTGGAACGTGCGGCGCGTGTTCGCCCAGTCGGGCGGGGAGAGCAGCCGCTGCGAGCCGTAGAGCAGTTCCTGGCGCCCGACCCGCACGTAGAGCGGGCCGCCGAAGGGGTCGCCGACCTTGGCGTCCACGAAGCCGTTCTGCAGTTCCGGACCGCTCCCGTCGTTGCCAACCGGCGGGAGCCGGTTGTCGTAGATGTCAGTGTACATGAACTCAGCGAACACCCGGAACTGGTCCTTGTACCACAGGTCCCCGTACGAGCGGACCCGGAAGTTGTTGAAGAAGTTGTTGGTCCCGGTGCCGCGGCCGCTGAGCTGGTTCATGTACCGGTCGCGCACCTCACCGCCGGTGGAGAACAGGAAGTCCCCGTCCGGGCCGAAGTGAATGCGCTTGTACGCGTCGGACCAGTCGTAGTCGGTGTTCTTCGGGTCCTCCAGGTAGCGGAAGTCGTAGTTGTAGTACGGGTTCGAGTTCAGGCTCCGGGGGCCGAACTGGTACCGCGGCGCCTTCTCCGAATAGTTCCCGTGGATCTCGTCGACCAGGGTGTAGTAGCCGCCCCCCTTCTCGCGGATGGTGAACCAGCCCTCGCGGTGGCGCGGGAAAATCGGCGGCACCTTGGCCCAGTTCACCTTCTTCTTGTCGTCCTCCTTTTTCTCATCGGCCTTCTTGTCCCCGGCCTTGCCGGCCGCCGGCGGAGTGCCGGACGGGTTCGTTTTGGACGTACCGTCCGGTTGCAGGGCGGCGCTCGCCTCCGTCCCGGCCGCCGCTTCCCCGGCCGGCGGCTCTTGTGGCATCTGGGCGCGGGCCGACGCCTCGGCAAACCGGGCGGACCGCGTGGGCTGCGGAGGGGGCGTCGCCGCCTCGGCGAATCGGGTGGGCTGCTGAGCACCGGCTTGGCTGAGCAGCACGAGCGCGCTGCCGAGCGCTACGGCTGCGGTCCACGCCGTGCGTGACCGGCCGGGTGATTGGGGCGAGCACAACATTTCATGTCTCCCGACGTGACGGGTAACTGAGGTTCGGGTGTTCGGACCGCGTCTTCGCGTGCATCGTCCCTCACCAAGGATGTAAAGCCTTGGCCTGCATTTTTTTGAGCTGTTTGGGAGCGAGCCGAAGAACGTGCTACAGGAGTACAATCGTCAGGTCGGGAGGTTCGACTTGTGCGGTTTTTTGGTTAAACGCGGCCGGCGCGGGCTGAGCGAGTTCGGCGAGCTGGGGCGGTCCGGTGAACAACTCTTCCTCGAAGTTCACGATAAATGACTTGAGTTCCGTTTTCACGCTCCGACAGGGTTCTGTGCAGCTCGTGCCCCAAATCGAGTGCTATACGAGTGTAAGAGGCTCTCGGGTCGGCGGTTCGACCTGACGTCCGCGGCGGCTCACACGGACGAATGCCATCGGCGACACGCACGCCCACGGGCACCGGCGCATACAGCGAGAACTTTCATGCTCGGTCTCGTCATGCGGGTGAACATCGGCCCGCGGCTGATCGCCGGTTTTCTCCTCGTTGCGACGGCCTGCTTCCTCATCGGGCTCCGCGGGCTCACGGCGAACGAGACGACGAACGCCCAGCTCAAGCTCGCGAACACCGACACCATCCCGTCGCTCATCCACCTGGACAACATCCGGTCGGCGGTGCTCGCCGTGCAGCGGTCCGAGCGCATCCTGATTCTGGCCCTGCTGCGCAACGACGACAAGCGCTGCCAGGACACGTACAAGAAGTTCATCGACGGCTGGGCCACGATCCGCGCCGGGGTCACGGAGTACGCGGCCCTCCCCCGCTCGGCGCAAGACGAACAACTGTTCAAGCAGTTCGAAACCGCCCTCGCGGCCTGGCAGAGGGACCACGACAAGATCGTCGGCCACGCCAAGGCGAAAGAAAACGCCGCCGCCGAAGACGCGATGATGAAAGAGTGGGCGAGTTCGGCCTCCCGGCTGAACGGCACGCTCACCGAGATGATCACGGCACAACAAGAACAGGCGCGGGAGGCCCAGACCCAGTCCGAGCGGCGCGCCGGCGAACTCCGCCGTGAGTTGTGGGCGGTAATGATCACCGCGACGGTCGCGGCGGTCGGGCTCGGGCTGCTCCTGTCCGTCTCGGTCACGCGCCCGCTGCGGGGCACCGTGCACGTGCTGGAAGCGGTCGCGCGCGGCGACCTCAGTTCGACCGCAACCGTTCGCTCCGGGGACGAGGTCGGGCGCCTGGCGGCGGCGCTGAACACGGCCATCGGCGCCCTGGTGGCCGCCAAAAACGCGGAGGCCGAGCGGCTGCGGGTCGACCACGAGCGGGCCGAGGCCGAGCGGCTGCGCGTCGAACGCGAGAACGCCGCCGAGCGCGAGCGGGCCGAGGCCGAGCGCCAGCGGGCCGAACGGGACATGGCGGCCTCGGCCTTGCTGCGCGAGAAGGTGGCCGTGATCATCAAGACGGTGGATGCCCTGGCCGCGGGCGACTTCACGGCCTCGACCCCGGACCTGGGGACCGACGATGTGGGCCGCATGGCTCACGCGCTGAACCAGGCCGTGCTGTCGGTGCGGACCGCTCTCGAAGGCGTGCGGGAGGTGTCGGAGCAACTCGCCGACGCGTCGGCCCAACTGGCGGCCGCCAGCGACGAAATCTCCATCGGGGCCCAGGAGCAGGCGTCCAGCCTGGAGGAGACCGCCAGCACCCTGCAACAGATCACATCCAACGTCAAGCACAGTGCCGACAGCGCCCAGCAGGCGCGACAACTGGCCGGCGGGTCGCGCGAGGTCGCCGAGCGCGGCGGTCAGGTGGTGAGCGGGGCCGTCGAAGCCATGGGCGAGATCAACGGGTCCAGCAAGAAGATCGCGGAGATCATCACCACCATCGACGAGATCGCGTTCCAGACCAACCTGCTGGCCCTGAACGCGGCCGTCGAGGCCGCACGCGCCGGCGAACAGGGCCGCGGGTTCGCGGTGGTGGCCACCGAGGTCCGCAACCTGGCCCAGCGGTCCGCCACCGCCGCCAAAGAGATCAAGGGGCTGATCCAGGACAGCGTCAAGAAGGTGGGGGCCGGCACGGAGCTGGTGAACCGGTCGGGCGACACGCTGGCCGAGATCGTGACCAGCGTCAAGCGGGTCACCGACATCGTCACCGAGATGGCCGCCGCCGGCAAGGAGCAGTCGGTCGGCATCGAGCAGGTGAACAAGGCCATCAGCCAGATGGACATCGTCACCCAGCGGAACGCCGGCCAGACCGAGGAGCTGTCGGCGACGGCCCAGTCCCTGACCGACCAGGCGGCCCAGCTCCGCGACCTCGTCGCACGGTTCAAGCTCGGCAACAACGGGCACCCGGCTGCGGTTCAATCGCAGCCGGCCGGCAGGAACAGCCGGCCGCGCGCCCTTGTTGCTCAGTCGAGAAACAACGCCCGCAGCGGCCACGAACGCGACTCGTCCGGCCGCTCGGACGGGTTCACCGACTTCTAGCGGTAACCCCGTCCGCCGCCCCGGGCGAGCACCGCCCGGCGCCATCTCTTCCGTACCTCCGGAGCGAAAGTAGCCCATGCCTCAGCCCGAACCGAAGCAAACCGCGGCCGGCTTCCCACTCACCTCGGACGAATTCGAGGGGATCCGCGCCTACCTGTACCAGGAGACCGGGATCAGCCTCAGCCCGTCGAAGCACGACATGGTCGCGTCGCGGCTCGCCAAGCGGCTCCGCGCGCTGGGGTTACGGTCCTACGGCGAGTACCTGCGTGCGGTACGCGACGGCAATCGGTCGGACGAGCGCCAGCAATTCATCAACTGCCTGACCACGAACAAAACCGACTTCTTCCGCGAGCCGCACCACTTCGATTTCCTGCGCGACACCGTGGTCCCGGAGCTGGCCGGGCGGCGGCTGCGGATCTGGTGCGCGGCCAGTTCCACCGGCGAGGAGCCGTACACGCTCGCCATGACGGCGCGGGACGCGTGCCCGCGGGAAGAGGGCTGGGACGTGAAGATCCTCGCGTCCGACATCGACACGCAGGTGCTGGCGCACGCGGAGCGGGGGGTGTACGACTCCGATCGCACCTCCGGCATCAGCCCGGAGCTGCTCCGCAGGCACTTCCTGCGCGGCACCGGGGCCAACGCCGGCAAGGTCGCGGCCCGGCCCGAGCTGCGCGAGGTGCTCACGTTCCGCCAAATCAACCTGACCGCCGGCACCTGGCCGGTGCGCGGGCCGTTCGACGCCATTTTCTGCCGAAATGTGGTGATCTACTTCGACCGCGACACCCAGGACAGGCTGCTGAAACGGTTCGCCACGCTGCTGAAGCCGGGCGGATACTTGTTCATGGGTCACTCGGAGAACATTCACTGGCTGAGCGACACGTTCGTCCCGCTCGGCGGCACCGTGTACCAGTTCGGCGGGGCCGGCCCTTCGGCCCCCGCCCGCAAGCTCACCTCGGCCGCCGCGCCGCGGCCCGCTGCGGCGCGGCCCGCCGAGCCGCGCCCGCCGGCGCCCGCCGCGCCCGCCGCGCCCGCCGCACCCGCCCCGGCGGCCGCAAAGGCCCGGCCCGAAGAGGAGCACAGCATCATCCTGGGTGAGGTGCAAGCGACCCGCGGGCCGGCGGTCATCAAGACGCTGCTCGGGTCGTGCGTGGCCGCGTGCCTGTGGGACCCCGAAACCGGGGTCGGCGGGATGAACCACTTCTCACTGCCCGGCGGCAGCGCGGACGACGGCGCCAACGCCCGGTACGGCGCGTACGCGATGGAGCTGCTCATCACCGCAATCATGAAGAAGGGCGGGGACCGCGCGCGGCTGCGGGCCAAGGTGTTCGGCGGTGGCAAGGTGCTCAACGTGGACGCCCCGACGATGAACGTCGGCGAGCGGAACGCCGAGTTCGTACTAAAGTTCCTCGAGACCGAGGGGATCCCGCTGGTGGGGCAGTCGCTGGGCGGCAACAGCGGGCGGCTGGTGCGGTTCTACCCGCACACCGGGCAGGCCCAGGCGAAGCCGCTGGCGTCCCGCGAGCTGCCCGCCGTCACCGCCCGCGAGAAGGACTTCGGCCGCCAGATCCAGCAGCGCGTCGAGACGCCGCCGGACGACGACATCACGCTGTTCTGATCCGCGAACCGACCCCTGTATCCGCGGGGCGGCCGCGCCCCCGCCCCGCAGGCTCACGCACGAGGCTCACAAGTGGCACGCACGAAAGTGATGATCGTAGACGACTCCGCGCTCATGCGGCAGTTGCTGACCGACATCCTCCGGACCGACCCCACGATGGAGGTGGTGGGGTCGGCCCCCGACCCGTACACGGCCTGGGACCGGATCAAGCAGGTGGAGCCGGACGTCCTCACGCTCGACGTCGAGATGCCCCGCATGGACGGGCTGACGTTCCTCGAGAAGCTCATGAGCAACCGCCCGATGCCGGTGGTGATGGTGTCGTCGCTCACCGAGAAGGGGTGCGAGACGACGTTCCGCGCGCTCGAGCTGGGGGCGGTGGACTTCGTCACCAAGCCGAAGCTGGACATGACCAGCGGGACCATGGCCCTGGCCGGGGAGCTGGTCTCGAAGGTGAAGGCGGCCGCACGGGCGCGGGTGCAGCGCCGCGCCCCCCGGCCGGCGGCGGCCGGGGGGCCGGCCCGCGCCCCGGCCGCCGCCGGGTTCCGCACCACCCACAAGGTGATCGCGATCGGCGCCTCGACCGGCGGGTGCGAGGCGCTGGTGTCGGTCCTCAGCGCGTTCCCGGCCGACGCCCCGGGCACCGTGGCGGTGATCCACATGCCCGAGGGGTTCACCAAGTCGTTCGCCGCGCGGCTCGACCGGCTGTGCGCGGTCCGCGTGTCCGAGGCGCGGGACGGCGACCGGGTGGTGCCCGGGCACGTGCTGCTGGCCCCGGGCAACTTCCACCTCGAGGTCGCCCGGAGCGGGGCGATGACCGTGGCCCGGGTGCGCGGCGGCGAGGCCGTGAGCCGGCACCGCCCGTCCGTGGACGTGCTGTTCCAGTCGTGCGCCCGCGAGCTGGGGACCAACGCGGCCGCGGCCATCCTCACCGGGATGGGCGACGACGGGGCGCGCGGGCTGGCCGCCATGCGCCGGGCCGGCGCCCACACGATCGCCCAGGACGAGGCGACGTGCGTGGTGTTCGGGATGCCCAAGGAGGCGATCGCCCTGGGCGGCGCGGCGCAGGTGCTCCCGCTCGACCGCATCCCCGAGCACCTGCTCCGGACCGCCGCGGCGATCACGTGAGCCGCGGCCCCGCCCGGCCCGCGGGCGGGCAAATTTGCACCACAACGTTCGATCAGGAATGTCAGGTTTAACCGCGATCGGCACCGCTCGCGACCCGTGTAGGAACCGAACCCGTTAGCTCTTCCCGGAGGATGGTGACATGTCCACGATTCGTGCCCTGGTGGTCGACGACTCCCGCGTCATGCGGAACATGGTGATGAACGCCCTCAAGATGTCGCGGCTGGCGACGTTCGAGTTCACGGAAGCGTCGGACGGGGCCGACGCGCTGACCAAGTTCGACCCGACCAAGATCGACATGTGCTTCGTCGACTGGAACATGCCGAACATGAACGGGGTCGAGTTCGTGAAGCGGGCCCGGGCCACCGGCACGGCGTTCCACATCCCGATGGTGATGGTGACCAGCGAGCAGACGATGGCCAAGATCGAAGAGGCGCTGAACCAGGCCGGCGCCGACTCGTACATCTGCAAGCCGTTCACCCCGGAAGACATGAAGGTGAAGCTGGAAAAGTACGTCAACAAGGTGCTCAGCAGCCGGGCGCCGGCTGAAAAGCAAGGCGGGTTCTTTTCGGGCCTGCTGAGCTAGTGTCCCGCTCCCGAAGGCAGCGGCAACGCGCCGACACCGGAACACACTCACCGGACATCGGCGCGGCCTTGGGGGATCTGGAACCGCCGGGCATGGGTTTCTGCCGGCCGGCGCCGGCGACCGCCGCGGCCCCTTCTTGCTTGCCGTCGCCGGAAGGCCGAAGCGTTGCCCGCATCTACCCACCGCCCGGCCCTGGACCGCCGGGTGCTCCCGGAGACCCGACTCCATGCCCGAAGTGATATCATCGGCCGCAACCGACGCGTTCCCGAAGGCCATCACACAGGCCGTTCGGGAGGCCACGACCGCGTTCCTCACGACTTCGTGCGGCCTGACCCACGTGCCCGACGCGGCGGGCGATGAAGGGTCGGGCGGCGCCGGAATCATGAGCGCCATCTCGTTCCTCGGGGACACCCCGTGGGCGTTCGCGGTGGTGCTGCCCGAGGCGTCGGCGGTCGCCATCGCCAAGGCGTTCGCCGGGTTCGAGATCCCGTTCGACAGCCAGGACATGGGCGACCTGGTGGGCGAGATCGTGAACGTGATCGCGGGTGACGTCACCGCGCGCCTCCACGCCAAGGGGATCAAGGCGCAAATGTCGCTCCCCACGTCGATCCGAAGTGCGGACGCGGCCGCCCTGGTCCCGCACGGGACCGCACCGAGCCGGCTGCTGTTTGATGGGGCAGACGGGCGCTGCTGGTTCGATCTCGTGAGCGACCGAATCGACGGGCTGACCTTCCGCCAACCGGGGTGAGTTGAGCCGCTCCGCGATCGTGCTCGGCCGGTCGGGCGCGCCGGCCGAGCACGATCGCGGAGCGGTGCCGAACCGCAGGTGCCGGACGGATGGCGTGCCGGTCGGAACGCCAGTGCCCTGAATCGAACGGCCCGAAGCGAATGTCACGGTTCTGTTTCGCACCTCACACTGCCGCCGGCTTCCGCACTCGGTTGTCGCTCCTGATAACCCTGGGAGAAGCCGGCCGCGCGAGCCGATGCGTGCGGCCGTAGTCGGGCAGTAACACTTTCGTGCCTGCCTTGATTCGCCGCGCGCGCCGCCCTAGAATTCCGCAGATTGTCACCCATCCGTCCGGCTCACCCCGGACCCGTCCGGCCGACGCGGGACGCCCTCCTCCCACCCGCCCGACCCCTACCGGAACCGCAGACGTCTAACGCCTTGCCCCGGTTGGTGCCGCGACACGGACGGCATATGATGGGGTGAAGCCGCCGCGGGACGGCCGTAGCACAGATTCATCCCCAATCGCGGGAGACGGCGTCGATGTACGAACGATTCACGGATCGTGCCCGGAAAGTGATGCAGCTCGCCAACCAGGAGGCGCAGCGCTTCAACCACGAGTACATCGGGACCGAGCACATCCTGCTCGGTCTCGTCAAGGAGGGCTCCGGGGTCGCGGCCAACGTGCTCAAGAACCTGGACATCGACCTGCGCAAGATCCGGCTGGAGGTCGAGAAGATCGTCCAGCACGGGCCGGGGGGCGAGCAGGTGGTGATGGGGCGGCTGCCGCACACCCCGCGGGCCAAGAAGGTCATCGAGTACTCGATCGAAGAAGCCCGGAACCTGAACCACAACTACGTCGGAACCGAACACCTCCTGCTGGGCCTCTTAAGGGAGCAGGAGGGCGTCGCCGCTCAAGTTCTGATGAACCTGGGCCTCAAGCTCGAAGACGTGCGCGAAGAAGTTCTGAACCTGTTGGGCCATAACATGCCGAACGAATCCGAAGGCAGCAGCGGGCGCGAGGGCGGCGATCGTAGCCCGTCGGAGCGCGCCGGCCGCAACAAGTCCAAGACGCCGGCGCTCGACAGCTTCGGCCGCGACCTGACCGAACTCGCCCGCCAAGGGAAGCTCGATCCCGTCATCGGCCGCCAGGCCGAGATCGAGCGCGTGATCCAGATCCTGAGCCGCCGCCAGAAGAACAACCCCGTCCTCCTCGGCGAGGCCGGGGTCGGCAAGACCGCGATTGTGGAAGGGCTCGCGCAACTGGTCGTCGACCAGAACGTGCCCGAGCTGCTCCGCGACAAGCGGATCGTGGTGCTCGACCTCGCGATGATGGTGGCGGGCACGAAGTACCGCGGCCAGTTCGAGGAGCGCATCAAGGCGGTGATGAACGAGGTGCGCCGCGCGAAGAACACCATGCTGTTCATCGACGAGCTGCACACGCTCGTCGGCGCCGGCGGCGCGGAGGGCGCCATCGACGCCAGCAACGTGCTGAAGCCGGCGCTGGCCCGCGGCGAGATCCAGTGCATCGGGGCCACCACCCTCGACGAGTACCGCAAGTACATCGAAAAGGACGCGGCGCTGGCCCGGCGGTTCCAGGCCATCATCGTCAACCCGCCGTCGATGGCGGAAACGATCGAGATCCTCAAAGGGCTCCGCGACCGGTACGAGGCGCACCACCGGGTGCAGATCACCGACGCCGCGCTCAAGCACGCCGTCGAGCTGAGCGAGCGGTACATTACCGGCCACTGCCTGCCGGACAAGGCCATTGACGTGATCGACGAGGCCGGCGCGCGGGTCCGCCTGAAGGGCATGACCCGGCCGCCGGACCTCAAGGAGCTCGACGAGAAGATCGAGAAGCTGAACCAGGAAAAAGAAGCCGCGGTCATGGACCAGGACTTCGAGCGGGCGGCCAGCCTGCGGGACCAGTCCGAGAAGCTGCGCAAGGAAAAAGAGACGCAGCACAAGCAGTGGCGCGAGAAGGCCAAGGAGACCGACGGCGTCGTCGACGAGGAAGTCATCGCGGAGGTCGTGTCGAAGATGACCGGCGTGCCGCTCCGCAAGGTGGGCGAGGACGAGACCCGCCGGCTGCTGAACATGGAGGCCGAGCTGCACAACACCGTCATCAGCCAGAACGAGGCGATCCACGCCATCGCGAAGGCGGTGCGGAAGAGCCGCTCCGGCATGAAGGACCCGAAGCGCCCGATCGGCAGCTTCATCTTCGCCGGCCCGACCGGCGTCGGCAAGACGCTGCTCGCGAAGCAGCTCGCGAAGTTCATGTTCGGCGACGAGAACAACCTCGTGCAGCTCGACATGTCCGAGTACATGGAGAAGCACAACGTTTCCCGGCTCGTGGGCGCCCCCCCGGGCTACATCGGGTACGAGGAGGGCGGCCAGCTCACCGAGAAGATCCGCCGCAAGCCGTACTCGGTGGTGCTGCTCGACGAGATCGAGAAGGCCCACCCGGACGTGTGGAACATGCTCCTCCAGATCATGGAAGAGGGGCGGCTGACCGACAACGTGGGCCGGGTGGTGGACTTCAAGAACACCATCCTGATCCTGACCACGAACATCGGCGCCGAGGTCATCATCGACCAGAACGTGATGGGGTCCGGGTTCACGAAGCACCTCCAGCGGGACGCGGAGGTGAGCTACCTGGAGATGCAGAAGAAGCTTAAGGGGCGGATGGAGAAGGAGTTCAAGCCGGAGTTCCTGAACCGGCTGGACGACATCATCGTGTTCCGCAAGCTGACCAACAAGGACCTCAAGCAGATCGTCGAGATGGAGCTGTCGAAGGTGGCGAAGCGGCTGTCCGAGAAGGGCATCACGCTGAACGTCACGGAAGAGGCCAAGGACTACCTGATCGAGAAGGGGTCCAGCACCGAGTACGGCGCCCGCCCGCTGCGCCGCGCGATCGAGCAGTACCTCGAAGACATGCTGGCCGAGGAGCTGCTGAAGGGCACGTTCCACGGGACCGACGTGCTGACGGTGAAGATCGTTGAGGAGAACGGCGAGAAGAAGCTGGGCTTCGAGACCGGCACCCCCGCGGCGGTGGCCGCGGCGCAGCCGTGACCGGCCGCTCGGAAGCGACAGCGTGAAGGCTCGGCGTCTCACGACGCCGGGCCTTTTTCGTTTCAAGGGTTGTCGCGTGAGCGGGGCATCAATGCCCCCGTCCCGGTTCGGCGGGCGGTCCCGGTACACGCTGACGAATACCGGTGCTGCCGGAGCTACCCCGGTTCGTGAGGCGCGGTACGCGGCGACCGGGCGACAGTTCAGCACCGGCCCAAAGGTCGGGCGCGTGGGATCGGCGCTTATCGCCGCCTCCCCGGGCCGCTCTTACCAACCTCGCGGGCCGTGAACCGATCCAGAGCCGCCGCGTACCGGCACCACCACGCGAGTCGCGCCCGGCCCCAAGTGACCAGAGCCACGAGCGCGAAGAGCATGACCGGAACGAGCGGAAAGGGCAATTCATCGGGCCGGAGCACGAAGTACGCGCCAACACCGGATGCGAGCAAGACGCCAAGGAGACCGGCCCCGGCCGCGCCCGCTCTGGGTAGGCAGAACAGCACCCCGCCGACGAACTCGGCCGCCCCGACCAGCAGACGCACCCAGGCGGGAATCCCCCACTGGTCAAACTGCGGCCGCACACCGGGGAGCAGTTTCGTCAGCCCCGCGACCACGAACAGCAGGCCGACGAGCAGCCCCGTTCCCCACACCGCGACTGGGCCGCGCCGGTAGCGCAGGTCGGGCTGAAATGCCGATTCGATGAACATCATTGCGGTTGCTCCGAGTGAGTGTTGGTCGCCGGGTCAGGGCCGTGCGGCGGCTCTTTGGGCAGTCCGTGTTCGTCGAGGGGCGGCGGGCCGTCCGCGTGCGTGCCCGTGGCGTCCCACCGCACCAGCCCCAGATCTTCGACGAACACCACGTACAGCACCGGGACGAGCAGCAGGGTGACGCCCGTCGCGACCAGCAGGCCGATGATCTGCACGTAGCACAGCGGCTCCCACAGCGGCCCGCCCTTGAGTGCCAGTGGGATCAGCCCGCCGACCGTGGCCAGAACCGTCACGAGCACCGGCCGCAACCGGGCCAGCCCCGCGTCCACGACGGCTTCGCGGACCGGCTCGCCCTTCTCGTGCGCCTCCTCGATGTACTCGAACAGCACGATGACGTGGCTCACGATCACGCCCATCAAACTGGACAGGCCCAGCCCCGCGAAGAACCCGAGCGGCACGTTGAACGCGAGCAGCCCCATCAGCCCGCCGACCATCCCGAACGGCACCGCCGCGTACACCAAGAGCGGCTTGGTGAGGCTGTTGAACTGCACCACCAGCGCCAGGTAGATCGCCAGCATGGACACCAACCCGGCCGTCGCGATCGACTTGAACCCCTTTTCCTGCTCCTCCTTTTCGCCGCCGACCGCGAACCGGTAGCCCGGGGGCCATTCGGCCGACACCGGTTTCAACTTCTTTTCGACTTCGTCCACGACCGCGCTGGGGAGCGTGCCGGGGAGCGCGTCGCACTTGATGGTCATGCACCGCTCGTTGTCGCGGCGCAGCACCTTCGGCGGGACCGCCTCCAACTTAAACTCGCTCACCTGGTCGAGCGGGACTTTGGAACCACTCTGGCTGTTGAACACGGTCAGGTTCGCGAGGTCTTCGGTCCGCGCGCGCTCGTCGGGGCGGAGCCGGAGGGCGATCGGGATGAGCCGGTCGCGCTCGCGCAGGTACGTGGCCGCGGTGCCCGAGAGCCCGGCCTGGGTGACGGCCGCCACGTCCTCGTTCGTCACCCCGCTCACCGCGGCGCGGTCCGGCCGCACGCGGAGGCCGAACTGCAGCGCGTCCGGGTCCCAGTCGTCGTGTATGTTGTCCGTCCCGGGGATCGACCGCATCACACCCTTCACCTGCGCGCCGAGCCGGCGCAGCTCGGCGATGTCCGTCCCGTAGACGCGGATCTGAACCGGCACGCCGATGGGGGGGCCGCTCTCCAGCACCTCGACGGTGAGCCGCCCGGTCGCGTGCGGCGGGAGGACCAGCTTGAGCCGGTCGGCCAGCGCCGCGGTCGCGTGCGCGTCCCGGGTGTGGACCAGGATCTGGGCGTAGTTCGGCGCCGGCTGTTCGGGCACCACCGACAGCCAGAACCGCGGCCCGCCCTGGCCCACGAACGTCGTGTACGCGGTCACCTCGTCCCCCGCTTCGGCGTCGACGAGCCGGGTCACCCGCTCGGCCTCGGCCGCGGCGTCGCGGATGGACGTGCCCTCGGGCAGGAACACGTTGACCGTGAACGTGTTGTGCAGGTCCTTCGGGAAGAACGCCGACCCGATGAGCGGCACCAAGCTCACCCCGGTGACGAGCGCGGCCGTGGCCGCGAACAGCGTCAGCCAGCGGTGCGCGATGCACGCCCGGCAGACCCGGGTGTACAGCCCGGCGAACCCCGCCCGCTCGTCCGGGTGCGCGCCGGCCAAGCCCTTCTGGCCCCGCAGGAGGTAGTAGCCCAGCAGCGGCATGAACGTCATCGACACGACGCGGCTGGCGACGAGCGATGCGGTCACCACCACCGGCAGCGAGTAGATGAACTCCCCGGACCCGCCGCCGATCAGCAGGAGCGGTAGGAACGCGACGATGTTGGTGACGGTCGCGTACAGGATGGCGCGGGCCAGCTTCTGCGGCCCGAGCCACGCGGCCACGTCGCGCGGCCGGCCCTCGGCCAGTTCCCGGTTGATGGCGTCGCTCGCGACCACCGGGTCGTCGACCAGGAGCCCCAGCGCGATGATCAGCGCGGCGATCGAGATCTGCTGGATGTCGATGCCGACGAGGTGGCACAGGCCGATGGTCATCGCGACCGCGAGGGGGATGGACGCGGCCACCAGCAGCGCGCTGCGCCACTCCATGAACACCAGCGCGACTACCACCACGATCAGAACGGCTTCGATCAGGCAGTCCGCGAACTGGTGGATCTTCTTCTCGACCTGGAGCGGTTCGTTGCTGGTCCGCTCGACCCGGAGGTCGTCGGGCAGTTCGGCCTTGAGCGCGTCCAGTTTCGCCGCCACGTCGGCGTCGAACTCGGCGATCTGCGTGCCCTTGATGTGCCGCACCGCGAGCGTGACCGCGCGTCGCGGGCCGGGTTGTTCGTCGCCTCTGATGGTTCGGTAGTGGAGCTGCCGGGGCGGGTCCTGGTACCCCCGGACGACCTCGACCACGTCGCGCAGGTACAGCGGGTAGCCGGGGCGCGCGTCGAGCGGCACGCCGCCGAGGTCCGCTTCCGATTTGAACTCGCCCGACGGCTTCACCGCGAGCGTCTGGCCCGGCAGCTCGACCTGGCCGCCGGGCAGGTTGATGTTCCGCGCCGCGAGCCGCGCGTTGATGGCCGACGGGTCGAGCCCCAGTTCGGTCAGCCGGCGGTTGCTGTAGTAGAGGAAGACGGCCTCGTCCTGGGTGCCGAGCTGGTCGATGCGGCCCACGAACTTCGACTGCCGCAGCCGGTCCTGGATCAGGTCGGCGTACTCGCGCATCTGCTTGAAGGTGTACCGCGCCACCCCGCCCGGGACCGACCGCACCCGCTCCTTGAGCGCGGGGCCGAGTCGCGCCGGGTCGGAGACGAGCACCCCGGGCCACACGTCCGGGTGCCCGGTCCCGCTCCCGAGTGCGTCCCGCTCCCACGCCTCGATGGCCGCGCGGGCGCCCGCCTCCGTCCTCCCGGGCGCGAGCTGGAAGTCCAGAACCCCGGCCCCCAGCGCGGCGACGTACTGGGCGTCGGTCGCGACCCCGCCTTCGGTCAGCGCCCGCAGCAGCGACCGCCCCATCCGCTCGACGAACTCCGCCGACACCCCGGCTGGGTGAACGATCACGCCGCTGAGGCGCGGGCCGGCGCGGCCCGCCCGGGCGGCGGACACCGCCCCGCCGATCACCCGCGCCCGCTCGTCGATCTCGAAGTCCGACACCGGCGGGCTGCTGAGGGTCAGCATCACCGCGACCGTGTCCCCGAAGTCCTTATCGAGCTTCGGCCTGAGCGGCGGCCCGCCGACGCTCGGCAGATCGTCCAGCGCGTCCAGTTTCGCGGCCAGGTCCTGCCACACCTGCTCCGCGTTCCGGGTGGTGTCGAACAGCGTGACGAACACCACCGACTGCCCCTGCCGGCTGATCGAGTTGACCCGCTCGACGGCCGGGTTCTCGGTCATCTTCTTCTCGACCTTACGCGTCACCTGTTGCTCGACGTCCGTCGGGTTCGCGCCCGGGTACGGGGTGATAATGACCCCGCTGCGGATCTGGATTTGGGGGTCCTGGCGCTGCGGCATCTGGCTGTACGAGTACAGCCCCCACGCGATCGTGACGAGGAGCAGGGACCACGCGACCGGGCGCTTGTAGACGAAGAACTGAGAAGCGGTCATCGGGTGCCCTCCGAACCGGTCGCGGCCGGGTTGCCGAGCGGCTTCACAACCGCGCCTTCGAACAGCCGCGGCGCGCCCGCGACCACCACCTCGTCGCCGGGCCGCAACCCGCCGGGCGTGCCGGCGCGGATCGCGGCACGTGCGTCGAGCACGCCGTCCAGTTCCACCGGGCACGCGCGGGCGGTGACCCGGTCGCCGTCGCGCGCCACCTTGTAAGCCACCAGCCGCCCCGCACCGGCCGCCTCGCGCGTGACCGCGACGAGCGGCAACAGGGTGGCCGTTTGGTCCTCGCCGATGGTCGCGGTTGCCACCATCCCGGGCCGCAGGCCGCGCGGCTCCGCCACGCGCACTTCGACGAGGTACGTGCGCGTCTGGGCGTCCGCGGTCGGGGCGATCTTGGTGATGACCCCGCGGAACCGGTCGTCCGGCAGCGCGTCCGCGGTGACCGCGACCGTGCCGCCGAGCGTCAACCGGCCGACGACCGAATCGGACACGCCGAACGCGATCCGCACGCTCGACAGGTCGACCACCTGGAACGACTTCTGCCCCGCGGCGACGCGCTCGTTGGCCTCGACGTACCGGGTCGCGATCGTGCCCTCGGGGTAGGGCATCCGCAGGGCACAGTAGGCGAGGTTGGCGTCGGCCTGGGCGAGTTGCACCTTCGCGCCATCGACCTCGCGAGCGGCCGAGTTCACGTTCGCCGCGGTCGTTTCTGCCCTGGACTTGGCCGTATCGAAGTCGGCCCGCGAGCCGGCCCCGCCTTCCAGGGTCCGGCGCGCGCGGTCGAACTCCTTGCTCGCGCTGTCGGCGTCGGCCCGCGCGGACACCAGCTTCGCCTCCGCCTGCGCGAGCCGCTCGGCGGCGAGCACCCGGTCCCGCTGGTAGTCGGCCGGGTCGAGCCGCGCGAGCACGGTTCCCGCCGGGAACCGGTCGCCCTCGTGCAGGTCGCGGTCACCGCCGCCGGGACGTTCCACGCGGTGCAACGCCTCCACCGTGCCACCGACCCGGAACGACAGTTCGACCCGCTGCCACTCCTTCACGGTGCCGCTGTACCGGAGCGCCCGGGTCAGGGTTTCCGGGCTCAGCCGCACGGTTGTAACCGCGATGGGGGGCGGGTCCACGGCGGCCGGTTTCCGCGACTGCGCGACGGCCACGAGGGTGCTCCGGGCGAACACTGCGACGCCGATCACCAGAGGGACGACCACTATCCAGGCCGCCATTTTTTGACGGATCGTCATATTTGGTCCAAAAAAAAGCCGATTATTCGGCCAGGCCAGCGAGACGGGATTCTTCCGGGAACACTTCCCGGAAGATGCGATGATGTGCGGTCGCGTGATCGGCCTCGTTCGACAGTGGTCGCCAGCCCAACCCGTCCAGGTAAACGGCGACCTGATCCCGGAGCGCGCGGAACGGATCGGTCACCCCGAGAGAACGGTAGAGGCTTGCGAAACTGTTCATGATGGTGAAGGTGCCGATATGGATGGCCGCAAACCCTACGATCACGTCGCCCACGGAACGGTGCGCCGGAAGCGTGAGATCGCCCAGACGTATGGCTTCCTCGACCAGGGTTTGGATCGAGCCGAAACAGCGGCGCTCGAGAGCCTCAACTTCGTTGCGGCGCTCCTCGGAGGCCCGTTGCGAGAAGTCGTCTACCTTGATGAGCAACTCGGACCGGAAGTGCAGGGGTTGGAGGGTGACGAAGATCTCCTCCGCCGCGGTGATGGCTTGCATGCGCTCGCGCGTTGTGCCGGCGAACCGGACGGCCCGCTCGAACCACGCCACGCGGCGCCCCAGGCTCTGGATCGCGAGCGCACTGATCAAATCTTCCTTGGAACTGAAGTGCTGGTACACCGTCCCCTTGGAATATTCGGTCGCTTCCGCCAAGCGGTCCATGTTGAAACTCGCCAACCCACCCTCGGCAATCATGCGCCGCGCGAGGTCGAGGAACTCGACCTCGCGCTGCTGGAACTCGCGCTCTCGCCGATTTCGCGTCTTCATAGAGTCAATTATTGACGAGTCGTCACAAAAAGTCAAGCTGTTACGGATTCAAGGGGTGCCCCGAAGGTTTGGCGACGCTCAAGCGGCGGCCCAGAAATAGTGTCCAGTCCCGTCAACTCGCAGAGCGGTATCGGCCGGGAACGCACCACCACCGACAAGAATGTAGTGCACATGCGACCAGAAGCAGGAGTGCAGCTCCAACCGTAAGCAGGCGCGCCGGGGGTCGGTTCAGATGTGCCTTTACGATCCCCGGCAGCGCGGCTTGCGTCGTCTGTTATTTGGCGGCGCCCGGAGTGACCACGATCGGTTCCTTGGGGGCCTTAGAATGGCCTTGGAACCGCGTGAAGTCGCGACCGGTGATGTTCTTCATGTCCGCGACCATCAGTTCGTAGCTTTTCCCTTTCTGCGTGGAACTGTAGCTCGCTCGATTGTGCAATTGTTCACCGCTCGGTACGTATCCGGCGACGTACACGACCGTGGCGTCGGTGCCGGTTAACTCCTGCGCCCCGCCGCCGAGCAGTGCGACTCCGGCGAGAACGGCACCCTTTTCGACCGTTACCTCCCAGCGGCACTGGTACGCGGACGCCAGCATCAGCACGACTGGTTTGCCCGCTTTGACTGTGACGCGGACGCGGTGAAAATCGGCCGACCGGGGGGCCGATGCAGGTGGGAAATGCGGCGGCGAGTAGTTCACGGTTCAGCAGCTCATTTTGGTAGATGGTGCGTCTGTCTCCCAGTGCGATCAGCTCTTTGACGGATTTTGGCAAGTCGACGCCGGCGAACGCCGTCTCGTCGTGAAATGACTTGAACCACATTGCCCGCCCCAGCGCTTTCGAGAGTGCCATCCGAACGCGTCTGGGGACGGCGGTGGGATCGACGCCGTCGATCATACCCTTTTCGGCATCCTCATTTAGCACCTCATCGGCATCCTTCCGCAATCGCTTGCGGATGTACGCGCCCGGACCGCTGTCGGCACGCAACTGCTTGATCAGTTCCCGCCAGTCGGTGATCTCGTCCTCTTCGATCCCGCAGAAGCGTGGCTCGGAAGTCGAGACCACGTGAACCTCCGCGTCTGCGGGCAGGCTTTCGAACCTGTGCAGCAAAGTCCCGTCAGCGTGAATGGGGAGTGTGGCAAGGAGGGACGCGAACAGGGTTGCGAGCATAGTGTTTGCTCTGTTGAAGAGGTGTGACAAGAAATATCGGGGCGGAAGTAAATTTCCGCCCCCGATAGCCAAGTCAACTAGTGCGCAGGTTTAGTGCCGGTGAAGCCTGGAGTAACGGTATCCAGAGCAAGGTCGCATTCAAAATTGTCGCAACGTTGCTATGATTTTGTCAATAGGATAGTAGGTATCGGAGTGAAATTGATACCGTGCCGCGGTTTGCGTGGAGACCAATCACCAGCCAACGGTTGTCACAATTGGTTGTCTTAATTCAACTTGAGGAGGTGAAACTTCGGGAGATTTGCGCCCCTGCTCACAGGACGAAGCCGAGTTCGTCGCTGAATCCAAGCGGGGTTCCGGAGCTTTCCGCATCCTGCACGCAAACGGGGGCAGACCTGGCTGAAATTGTTTGCTGATTACGATCCTCTTTATGCGATATCGCCGCTCGTAGAAATTGGCTGAAATCCATCGGAGCACGTTCTTCAGATCGAGCTGCATCAGGATGCGCGACGAATCGCCGACCGGCGTCGCGAGCGAGCCCCAGCCCGTCATGCGGGAACTCGGCCACCGGCCCGAGCCCGTTCCCGGTTATTCCCTCCAAGCCTGCGTTCTCTCTGCCGCCGCTATTGCTACTTAATTGATGAGTATTCTTCACACCGCCGCAATGGCTCGTAAAGTGAGCGGGAGACGAAGCCACAATCCGCGTAGCTCTGGCTTTGTCCCTTCGTCCGTCTGCCAACCGCCGCGGCCCACGCTCAACACATGAATCATTACGTTTCGCACCTCGAAGCCGCCATCGACGGCACCGCCCTGCCCTTCGGCACGCTGGCGAACATGCACAACGGCCGGCCGATCTGGGTCCGTTACCACCTCGACAAGGTCCGCGCCGCGGTCACGTCGGACGAGATTGCGAAGCGCCTCCCTTCCCTGTGGCGCTACCGCGAGTTGCTCCCGCTGCCGCGGGACGCCGAGCCCGTTACGCTCGGCGAGGGCATGACGCCACTCCTGCACTGCCCGCGGCTGGGTCGGCAGTTGGGGCTGTCGCAGTTGTACGTAAAGGACGAGTCGCAACTGCCGACCGGCAGCTTCAAAAGTCGCGGAATGGCCGCCGCCATCAGTATGGCGAAGTGGCTGGGCGTGAAGCGGGTGGCGCTCCCGACGGCGGGCAACGCCGGCGGGGCCGCGGCGGCCTACGCCGCCCGTGCGGGGATCGAGTGCTTCGTGTTCATGCCGCACGACACCCCCTCCGTGAACCAGTTCGAGGCGCAGCTCTACGGGGCCAAGGCGTTCCGCGTGAACGGGTTGATCAACGATTGCGGCAAGATCGTCAAAGACGGCGCCGAGCGTATGGGCTGGTTCGACCTATCAACGCTTAAGGAGCCGTACCGGCTCGAAGGCAAGAAGACGATGGGTTTGGAGCTGGCTGAGCAGTTCGGGAGGGGGTTGCAGGGGGAACCAACGGGCGGTTCCCCCTCACCGGCAGCGAGGGGGTTGCAGAGGGAACCAGCGAACGGTTCCCCCTCACCAGGAAGCTGGCAGTTACCGGACGTGATCTTCTACCCCACCGGGGGCGGAACCGGACTGGTCGGGATGTGGAAAGCGTTCGCCGAACTCGCGGAACTCGGCTGGCTGCGAGCGACTCCCGGACACGCATCCGGCATTCGCTTTCCTCGACTCATCTCCTGCCAGGCGGAGGGATGCGCCCCTATTGTGACGGCCTACCAGAAGGGCGAACGGTTCGCCGAACTGTTCCCGAACGCGCGGACGGTAGCCAGCGGGCTGCGGGTGCCCGTTGCAGTCGGCGACTTCATGATCCTCGATGCCATCCGCGCAAGCGGGGGCACCGCGGTGCTGGGTCGCGAGTCCGAAATCGCGCGCTGGATGCAGCGCGCCAGTTCCGCGGAAGGGATCAGCATCTGCCCCGAAACGGCGGTGTGCTTCGACGCACTCGAACGGATGGTAGCGGCGGGCGAAGTGAAACCTGACGAGCGGGTGGTGGTGTTCAACACCGGTGCGGCGCCCAAGTACCTCGAAGCGATGCCCTACGACCTCCCCTCCCTCGACAAGGACGCGCTCGACTGGGACAGGATCGCCGGCTGATGCCCGATCCCCTCGCCCCTCACGTGGCGCGAGTTCTTTTCTGGCGTTGTACCGCGCCGGTCACTATCGTGTCGCGTAGGTCGGCACTTCTGGGTCGGGGGAATCGTACCAATGAAACGGTTAAGCGTCGGGTTCGTCGCGCTGGTCGTCGCGGTCGGCGCGGCGTGCGCGCAAGAGAAGAAAACCGCCACCATCACGATCACGGCCCCGGACGCGGGGTACAAGGACACGATCTTGAAGGTGGACGGCACCGCGGTCAGCGGCAGCGGGGGCAAGTTCACGTTCACCACCCCGGCGCTCGAGTCCGGCAAGGAGTACAAGTTCAAGGTCGAAGCGCTGATCGAGCCGAACAACTACACGAAGATCACCCGCCCCCGAGAAGTCACCGTGAAGGCCGGCGACGCGGCCACACTCGATCTGACGAAGGAAGACAAGGCGCTCGACAAGATCGTCGTGCGGTGGGTGCCGACGCCGAACGACATCGTGGACGAGATGGCCAAAATGGCGAAGGTGAACAAGAACGATGTCATCTTCGATCCGGGCTGTGGCGACGCCGTGATGCTCATCCGCCCCATGAAGCTGCTCGGCGCGAAAAAGGGCATCGGCATCGACATCGACCCGAAGATGGTCAAGAAGGCCCAAGAGAAGGCAATGGAGGAAGGCGTTGCGGAGAAGGTCGTCATCAAGGAAGGCGACATCCTCAACGAAAAGGACATGGCAATCGCCTCCGAGGCGAGCGTGGTCCTCATCTACATCGGCGACGACCTGGGCGCACGAATGGCACCGGTCCTCCAGAAACTGCTGAAGCCGGGCACCCGGATTGTGTCGCACCGGTTCAAACTCGGCGACTGGAAGCCGGACCGGACGGTGACGGTCCGGGGCGCCGACGGCGACGAGTACGTGCTGCACTACTGGGAAGTGAAAGAGAAGAAGTAGGCGCCAGTGCGAGACGGACGAACCAAGCGAACGCGCTCCGCCACTTGCCGCGTGTGGATCTTGAACCCGTCCTTGGCGGCGGCTGTGATTGTCACCGCCGCCGACCCGCTCCTGAACATCGGCGATGAGTACCGTAGAGACCACACCCGCCCGAGCGAATTACCCTATAGACCGTCTACAATCAAACACTTTCTCTAGACCAGCAAAGGTGATGGCTCGGCCCTCCGGTGGTGTCGTAGGCATTGGCACGCCCCCCCCCCCAGAGTGTGTGAAGACGGCCGAGCCGCCGCTCACGCCCGTACCCCCATGCGAAAGGGATCGGCCGGGTCGAACAGCAGGTCCGACTCGGCGGTCAAGTACGCTGTACCCGTGATGTGCGGGCTGATGCCGCTTCCGGCCGGTTCGTACCGGCCCTCGAATACGGCGCCCAGGATGCCCTCCTGGCGCCACACGGCCCCGGGTTTCAGTTTGCCGTCCGCCGCGAGGCACGCGAGCTTGGCGCTCGTGCCGGTGCCGCACGGCGAGCGGTCGTACGCCCCGCCGGGGCACAGTACGAAGTTGCGCGCGTTGTTGTTCGGGTCGGCGGGCGGGCCGATTAGTTCGATGTGGTCGATCGGGGCGCCGCCGGCGCCGGTCACCCCGGCGCGTTCGAGGGCGGCGCGGACCCGCAGCGCGTAGTCGGTGAGCGGGCCGACCGAACCGACGTCCAGTCGGAGCCCGTCCGGAACCGCCGTCAGGAAGAACCAGTTGCCGCCCCAGGCCACGTCACCGGTCACCGGCCCCACCCCCTCAACCGGGACGACGACCCCGGCCGCGTGCCGGTAGCTGGGGACGTTGAGCACCCCGACGGTGGGGCCGCCGCGGTGCTCAACGACGACCGGGCCGACGGGCGTGTCGACGCGGTACCGCCCGGGCGCCGTCCGCCCCAGGTGCGCGAGTGTAACGGCCAAGCCGATCGTGGCATGCCCGCACATCCCGAGCGGGCCGACGTTGTTGAAGTAGATGACCCCGGCCGCGCACCCGGGTTCGTGCGGTTCGACCAGCAGCGCGCCGACCAGCACGTCCGAGCCGCGTGGCTCGTTCACCACCGCGGACCGGAACCGGTCGAACTCGCGCCGGAACAGGTCGCACCGGGCGGCCAGCGGGCCGGTGCCCAGGTCCGGCCCGCCCGAGACGACCACCCGGGTGGGCTCGCCCCCGGTGTGGGAATCGATCACACGAACGCGCTGCATCGTGGGCTCCTGCTCGCGGGGGAAAGGACCGCCAGCGGCGGTGCGGCGGCACTCACGGCTGTTTGGGGCCGCCGGCTTTATCAATGATACCCTTCAGCGAGCCCTGCTTGTGACCTTCCGTCGGCGGGTCCATTTTCGGCTTCGGTCCGGTGCCGGGGGACTGCAGCCGGGCGAAATCGGCTTCAGAGATGGTCGACACCTCGCCGCGGACGTTCACCGCCGCACGGCGGCCTCCGGCACCGGCGCGTTCACAGGCCACCACGTCGCCCGGCGCGACCGCCCGGAAGTTGACGACCAGCGGTTGGTCGTCGTTGGGCGAGCGGAGCACCTCGTCGGGCGGGCCGAAGCGTTCGAGGTACGGACGCAGTTCGGCGTCGGTCTTCGGGGGCCGGCCCAGGCCGGCCGTCGCCTCGCTGAAGCCCTTGGACACCGCCACCAGTTTGTCGTTGACCGACGCGTTGCGGGGGTCGACCGGGCGGGGCTCGGAGCCACAACCGGCGGCCGCGACGAGGGCACAACACGCTAACCACAGGATCACGGGACGCATGACCGACCTCGGTGAGTGTACGCGGACCGCCGCCCCGGCGGGTCCGGGGCGACACACAGGGTACACCGTCGCCCCGGTGGGTCCGGGGCGACGGGACGCCGCTTACAACTGGTTCAGGTCGAGAACGTTCCCGTCGTCCCGCATCCCGAGGTTGAGGAAGACGGCGCTGTCGACGTTGAACCGGATGGAGCGCACCGAGCCGTCGCACAGCACCGCGTTGATGCCGCTGGAGTGGGCCGAGCCGAACCGGGCCGCGGACCACCACGCCCACCCGGACGACCCGTCCCCCTTGGGCATCCGGTCGCTCCACGGGCTGAGGGTGGCGGGCCGCACAATCGCCCACCCGAAGCCGGTGGCCTGCGACTCCAGCCCGCAGCAGTAGTCCGGGTCCGAGGGGGCCGTTTGGTACGCGGTCGAGAGGACCCACTTCTCGCCGATCAGCAGGGTGTTCGAGGTGCCGTCGGTCATTTGGCCGAGCCGCACCCCGCCGCGCGAGTAGTCCACCATCGCTCCGTGGGCCTGGGAGTCGTCGCCATACGAGCCGACGTAGTCGGTGACGTAGTACGAGTCGAGCCCGCGGACGAACTTCCGCGCCCCGCCCCGGGACGGGCACCCGTACATCTTGATGGCGGTCTGGGACATGGTGGTCGGGTTGCCGGTCTGCCACAACGACTGCTGCTCGAGGTACGGCAGCACCTGGTACTGCCACCCGGCCCACTGGTTGGTGGGGTCCTCCTTGTACGGGTTACCCTCAGGGGCGAACTCCGCGCCGCTGCCGTTCGGCTTCGGGGCGATCGCGCCGTTGACCGTCCGCCAGTACCCGAGCCCGCCGTTCGGCAGCGCCCCGACGGTCTCGTGGTGGTTGTGGCACCCGAGCCCGATCTGCTTCAGGTTGTTCGTACACTGGAGGCGCGCGGCGGCCTCGCGCACCTTCTGCACCGCGGGCAGCAGTAGCCCGATCAGGATGGCAATAATGGCGATCACCACCAGCAACTCGATCAGCGTGAACCCCGACGGCTTGCGCACAGGTCCGGCCATACCAAGTTCCTCCGACGAAAGGAATGAAATGGGTCAACCCTGGAGACGCTGGGTCAGAGACGTGGAACCAATCTCGGCCGTTCTTTCGGTACTCGGAACCGGTCCGACCGGGCGGTGTGCCGCCCGGTCGGAAGTCGGGCGGTGTGCCGCCCGATCAGACTACTTGGCCCCCGCCGCCGGCTTCGGGGGCGGGCCGCCGGGGCCGCCCGGTTTCGGGGGCGGGTTGTTCAGGTCAGCCGGCTTCGTGAGCGGTTCCCGCTCGCACCCGGTCAGCACCGCGAGTACGGTTGCGAGACAGACCAGCCGACTGACGGCGTTGCGGATCATGTGACTCTCCTTGAGTGACAGAGGGTTACTGCCCGCCCATCGCGTCGAAGTTGACCGGGACGCCGTCCGAGGTGCCGCCGGCGTACACCGCGTTCTTCCAGGCGTCGCTGCCCCAGCCGGCGTACCAGCTTGAACCCATCTTGCGGATCGAGCGGACCGACCCGTCGCCGTAAACGAACTGGGCGACCCCGGTGTGACGGCTGCCGAACGACTCCCACCCCGACGGACCCGGGTCGGTGATCCCGAACAGGAAGGTGAAGGTGCCCGCGCCCATCCACGACAGCCGCTCGTTCCCGGCGGTCCCGACCGTCTCGCCGAACAGAATGGTTTGAGACGTGCCGTCCGCAATGGTTGACAGCTTCTGCTTGGTGTTGAGCCCGAACGGTCCGGCCATCGAGCGCCAGGTAACGGTCGTGGACCCGTACGCCGGGCCGTTCCCGTCGGACTGCCCGTTCCCGCCGGCCGAGGCCATGTAGTTGGTCACCCCCGGGTTGCCGCCGGCGGCGGTGAACGTCGGCAGCCCGGTCCAGTTGTAGTTGATGAAGTACCCCGGCCCTGGGACACAGATGGCGGTAGTGGCCGCGATCCAGTACGGCATGTTGGCCGATGCGTTGTCCGACGGGCACTCGAACATCGTCACCCGGTTGATCGAGACCTTCAGGGCCGTTGCGTCGTTGGTCCACAAGCTGGCGATCGTCGGCGCGCCGCCACCGGCGTCCGCCGGGAGCGAGGAGGGGACGATCAGAAGGGCCGCGGGGATCTGGCGGTACAGGTTGTCCTGCTCGATGAACGGCAGCAGGTAGGTCAGCGTACCGATCCCGCTCGCGGTGTTCGTGCCCGGCGGCAGGTTGCCGTAGGTGCTGTCGTAGTTGTGGGCGGCCAGGCCCATTTGCTTGAGGTTGTTCTGACACTTCATGCGGGCCGCCGCCTCCCGCACCTTTTGCACCGCCGGCAGCAGAAGCCCGATGAGGATGGCAATAATGGCGATCACCACCAACAGTTCGATCAGCGTAAACCCGAAAGCACTGCGAGTTCTCGAACGCATGAGCATCATACCAAACCTAGGAATAAACACGCCAACACCGGAGATATTTTCCCGAGAGAGGCGGGCGAACGAGAGGCGATTTGGCTGGCGGGCGAGCACCACCGGAAAACAACGTTCACCGTGTGAACGGCCGCTCCCGGGGCCACGGCCTCGGGAGCGGTTGTCATCTCACGCACCCGGGCGGCTGCTCAGCCCGCTCCGGATGATGCCGAGTACGCGCTCGCGCTCGGCGCCGGTCAGCGGGCGCCGGGGCTCGCGGACCCATTCGGCGCCGAGACCGGCTTCCTGAACCATGAGCTTGATGTACTGCACGAACTTGGGATGCGTGTCGAGTTTCATGAGGGGCGCGGCCCACCGGTACAACTGGCGCGCCTCGTCCCACCGGCCGGCCCGGGTCAGCTCCCACAGCCGCTGGTTCTCGGCCGGGAAGGCGATACCGGAGCCGGCGACCCACCCGTCGATGCCGAGGACCGAGGACTCGAGGATCAGGTCGTCCACGCCCGCGAACACCGCCAGCCGGTCGCCCAGGGCGAGCCGGATCTCGGTCACCCGGCGCGGGTCGCCGGAACTTTCCTTGATCGCCCGCAGGTTCGAAATGTCCGCGTACCCGAGGAGCCGCTCGGGCGTGACGTCTACCGTGTAGGCGAGCGGGTTGTTGTACAGCATCCACGGCAGGTCGGTCGCGGCCGCCACGGCCCGGAAGTAGCCGGCCGCCTCGTCGGCGTCGGGCTTGTACACCATCGGGGGCATCACCATGAACCCGGCCGCGCCGAACCGCGCACAATCGCGGGCGTACCGGACGGCCGCCGCGGTCGAGGTCTCGGCCACGCCAGCGATCACCGGCACGCGCCCGGCGGCCACCCGCACCGCGTTCTCCACCACGCTCCGCTTTTCGTCCGGGTCGAGGGCCTGGTTCTCCCCGAGTGACCCGCACACCACGAGGCCGCTCACGCCCGACGCGAGAACGGCTTCCAAATGCGTGGCGGTGGCCCGCAGGTCCAGCGACTGGTCCTGGCGGAACTGGGTGGTCACGGCCGGGAATACGCCGGCCCAGCGAACGCTCATGAAATTTCCGTGAACCAGATTTTTAGGGACGGTTAATGGGGTGAAGTATAATCCGTGAACCGGTGCCGGTCTTGACCGGGTACCGACCCAGAACTGAGTTCCGCGCACAACTCCGGAGTTTTTCGGTGACCAGTTCCAGTCCCGTGTCCGGCCTGTTCGCGCGGTTGGCGGAGCCGTTCACCGCCGAGGACGTGTTCGACTGCTTGGCGGACGTGGTGTACTTCGTCAAGAACGAGCGGGCCGAGTACGTGGTGGTGAACCGCACGCTGGCCGAGCGGTGCGGCACGCACGACAAGCGGACGCTGATCGGCAAGACGGCCGCCCAGACGTTCCCGCCTCCGCTCGGGCGTTCGTTCTGGGAACAGGACACGCACCTGCTCGCGACGGGCGAGCCGGTGCTCAACCAGCTCGAGCTGCACCTGTACCCGACGGGCGTGACCGGGTGGTGCCTGACCGACAAGTTCCCGCTCCGGGGCGCGGGCGACGCCGTCATCGGGCTCGTGGGCGTGTCCCACGACCTGCACCCGCCGGACGAAAGCGCCGAGGATTACAGCAGCGTGGCCGCGGCCGTGCGGCACGCGCGGACCCACCTGGACCAGCGGTTGGTGACCGAGGAGCTGGCGGCGATCGCCGGCCTCTCGGCGTACCAGCTCGACCAGCGGGTGCGCCGGCTGTTCCGGCTGTCCACGGGTCAGCTCCTGCTCAAGCTGCGCATGGACACCGCCGCCGAGCAGTTGCGCGACACCGACCGCCCGGTGGTGGAGGTCGGTCTGGCGTGCGGTTACGCCGACCAGAGTGCGTTCACCCGACAGTTCCGGCGCACGACCGGGCTCACGCCGGGCGAGTACCGCCGGGCGCTCCGCCCGGCGCGCGGTGACGGGTGAGCGCCGCGACGGGGCGAGCTCACTCGCTCTGGAGCCGGCAGATCAGCAGCTCCCGCTCGTACACCATTTCCGGCGGCAGCCGGCTGTGCAGATCGATGAACAGCTCCTCGTGCCCGAGCACCTCGGCCCGCCACGCGGTGCGGTCGCACGCTTGGAGCCGGTCGAACTGCTCGCGCGGGAAGTTGAGCCCGGTCCACTCGATGTCCTCGAACCGGGGGCTCCAGCCGATCGGGGTCTCGCGCCCGATGGCGCGGCCGCGGACCCGGTCCACGATCCACTTCAGCACCCGCATGTTGTCCCCGAACCCGGGCCACAAGAACCGGCCGTCCGCCCCCTTGCGGAACCAGTTGACGTGGAACACGCGGGGCGTCTCCGAGAGGTCCCGTTGCATCCGGATCCAGTGCCGGAAGTAGTCCCCCATGTGGTACCCGCAGAACGGCAGCATCGCCATCGGGTCGCGGCGCACCCGCCCCACCGCGCCGCCGGCCGCGGCGGTGGTCTCGGAGCCGGTGGTGGCGCCGATGTACACCCCGGCGGTCCAGTTGAACGCCTGGTACACGAGCGGGACCGTCGCCGCCCGCCGCCCGCCGAACACGATCGCGCTGATCGGCACCCCCTCGGGGGCCTCCCACGCCGGGTCGATAGTCGGGCACTGGGCCGCCGGGGCGGTGAACCGGGCGTTCGGGTGGGCGGCCTTCGCGCCCGTCTCCTTCGCCAGGGCCGGGGTCCACCGGTTCCCGCGCCAGTCCAGGCACTCGGCCGGCGGCTCGTCGGTCATTCCCTCCCACCACACCCCGCCCTCGGGCGTGAGCGCGACGTTGGTGAAAATGGTGTTCCGCGACAGCGCGGCCATCGCGTTCGGGTTGGTCCTGGCGGACGTGCCCGGGGCCACCCCGAAGAACCCGGCCTCGGGGTTGATCGCCCGCAGCCGCCCCCCCGCGTCCGGCTTGAGCCACGCGATGTCGTCGCCCACGGTCCACACCTTCCACCCCTCGAACCCGACCGGCGGGATGAGCATGGCGAAGTTGGTTTTCCCGCAGGCGGACGGGAACGCGGCGGTGACGTACGTCTTCTCCCCCTTCGGGTCTTCGACGCCGAGGATCAGCATGTGCTCGGCCATCCACCCCTCGTCCCGGGCGATGTTCGAGGCGATCCGCAGCGCGAAGCACTTCTTGCCGAGCAGCGCGTTGCCGCCGTACCCGGACCCGAAGGACCAGATCTGCCGCGTCTCGGGGAAGTGGACGACGTACTTCTCCGGGTTACAGGGCCAGGGCACGTCCGCCTGGCCCGGGGCGAGCGGGGCGCCGAGCGTGTGCATGCACGGCACCACGCGCTTGTCGCCTTTGTCGATCTCCGCCAGCACCGGCAGCCCGATCCGGGCCATGATCCGGGTGTTCACCACCACGTAGGGCGAGTCGGTGAGTTGCACCCCGATCTGCGACAGCGGAGACCCGACCGGCCCCATGCTGAACGGCAGCACGTACATGGTCCGCCCCCGCATCGCGCCGTCGAACAACTGCTTGAGCCGACGCTTCATCACGAACGGGTCTTCCCAGTTGTTGGTCGGCCCGGCCGCCTCCTTGGAGAGCGAACAGATGAAGGTGCGGTCCTCGACGCGGGCGACGTCGCCCGGGTCGGACCGGGCGTAGTAGCAGCCCGGCCACAGTTCCTCGTTCAACTTGATGAACGTGCCGCCCTGAACCATACGATCGCACAGGGCGTCGTACTCCTCCTGCGAGCCGTCCACCCAGTGGACCGCGGCCGGCTTGGTGAGCCGGGCCATCTTCTCAACCCACCGCAGGAGGTGCGCGTTCGTGCTCAGCGCCACCGACGGGTCACGTCCACCGGCCATGTGTTCGGTATCCTTGGTGCGGCAGCGGGACGCGCGGCACCGGTCGTTCGTTGTGTCGCCCGCGCGTCGGCCGTGCGTCGTTTTACGCGGCCCCCGCGGGCTCACCCGCAATCGGTTATCTCGGAGGTGCCGCTTACGGCGTCAAGGTGCGCAGAGCGGAAATAGCGGGGCCGTCAAGTCTGAGAAACGCGGTTGCGGCACCACGAGCCCCCCGTTCATCAACAGGTGGGTGATCCGCAACAGCACGTGGCGATAGATGTTGCGCGCATCGCGCGGGATGGGGCTGTTACTGGGTGCGGTCGTCTAAGGACTGGGAGTCAAAAGTCGTCCGGTCAGCAAGTCGTAAAGTCGCAAACCACATTATCACTGAAATTATGACTTTACGACTTTCGACGGTCGGGCTTTTGACCGCGCGCCAACCGCCTGCGTCAGCAGGCGGTTGTAATTCCGGCGTGTTCCGGGGGACAACTCGGTCGGAGGGGCAGAGGCGGTGGGTATCTCATTTAACCCGCGACATGGCCCGCGGTCACTTCCACAGTTTCTTGTCGTCGATGCGTTCGCCGCCCGCTACCGTGATCGCCTTCTTGAACTCGTTGGCGTCGAAGTTCCGCCGAATGCGGCGCACCGAGCCGTCACAAAGCGCCACATGAAATGCGCCGTCAAACATCCCGCCGAGCTTGGGGAGCGGCTTCTCGGGGTCGAACGGAACGTCCGCGGGTTTGCTCCAGACCACCGGGTCGCCGGCTTCGACTAACATGACGGTCTGCGATGTCCCGTCAGTGATGTCCAGAATCTTGAGGCCGCCTTTATCGCCGAGCAGGGCACCCTTGCCGGTGAACGTCTGGTAGAACGTCTCGCCGGGCTTCGCCTTGACCCGGATCGGGGCGTACACCTTCGGCAGCTTCTCGATCAGCTTCTTGTTCGTGTCCGAGTCCCAGGGTTCGTCCAGCTTGAATTTCTTGTACACCTCTTCTTCTTCGATGTACGGCAGGATCGCCACGCGCCAGCTCAACAACGGCTTGCCGTCCTTGTCGACGATGTCACCCGGCAACTTGCCGTTGGCGCTCTCGAAGTTGTGAGCGGCCAGTGCGATCTGTTTGAGGTTGTTCTGCGACCGAACCATTTCCGTGACCGCAGGCGGTTCGTCCTGGGCCGCCGCGGGAACCGCGACCGTCAGAGCGACCAGACCGAGTGGGGCGACCAGACCGAGCGCCCGCAGCCGTGACACGCGCATCGACAGGACCTCCGAGGGGAACGGAGCGCGAGGCCCTGACGGCGTGCCACCGGCACGCCGTCAGGGCCTCAACCGGATCAGAGCTTGCCCTTAAAGAATACTGCGCCCAGGGGCGGCAAGTTCAGGAGTACGGAGTACTTCTGCCCGTGCATCGGGGAGAACTCGGCGTACACCGCGCCGGCGTTGCCCACGTTGCTGCCGCCGTACCCCGCGGCGTCGGTGTTCAGCACCTCGGTCCACGCGCCCGGCCCCGGCACGCCCACCCGGTACCCCAGGCGCGGGACCGGGGTGAAGTTGTACGCCAGCACGATCACGTCATCGCCCCGTCCCTTCCGCACGCAGACGATGACGCTGTTGGCGGAGTCGGTGCAGTCGATCCACTCGAACCCGCCCGGCTGGTTGTCGAGTTCGTGCAGCGCCGGCTCGCTCGCGTACAGCTTGTTCAGGTCGCGCACCACGGACTGCACGCCCTTGTGCGGCGCGTGCTGGAGCAGGTGCCAGTCGATGCTCTGGTCGTGGCGCCACTCCTGGCGCTGGGCGATCTCGCCGCCCATGAAGAGCAGCTTCTTGCCGGTCATGCCCCACTGGTACGCGAACAGGAGCCGCATCCCGGCGAACTTCTGCCACTCGTCGCCGGCCATCTTGTCCCAGAGCGGCCCCTTCCCCTGCACCACCTCGTCGTGGGACAGGGGCATCACGAAGCTCTCGTTGTACGCGTACAGCATCCGGAACGTGAGGTCGTTCTGGTGGTGCCGCCGGTGGATCGGGTCGAGCATAAAGTACCGGAGCGTGTCGTGCATCCAGCCCATGTCCCACTTGTACCCGAACCCGAGCCCGCCCACGTATGTGGGGCGCGACACCATCGGCCACGCGGTGCTCTCTTCCGCGTACGTCTGCACGTCCGGGAAGTGCCGGTACACCTCCTCGTTGAACCGGCGCAGGAAGTTGACCGCGTCGATGTTCTCGCGCCCGCCGAACTGGTTGGGCACCCACTCGCCCGCCTTGCGCGAGTAGTCGAGGTACAGCATCGACGCCACGGCGTCGACGCGCAGCCCGTCGATGTGGTACTTGTCGAGCCAGAACAGCGCCGACGAGAGCAGGAACGAGCGCACCTCGTGCCGGCTGTAGTTGAAGACGTAGCTGCCCCAGTCCGGGTGGAACCCCTGCTTTGCGTCCGCGTGCTCGTACAGGGCGGTGCCGTCGAACCGCGCCAGCGCCCACGCGTCCGTGGCGAAGTGGCTCGGCACCCAGTCGAGGATCACCCCGATGCCGTGCCGGTGCAGCGTGTCTACGAGGAACATCAGGTCCTGCGGGGTGCCGTACCGGCTGGTGGCCGCGAAGTACCCGGTGGTCTGATAGCCCCACGACGCGAAGAACGGGTGCTCGGTGATCGGCAGCAGTTCGACGTGCGTGAACCCCATGTCCGCGCAGTACTCCGCGAGCTTCGGGGCCACGTCGCGGTAGTTGAGCGAGTGGTACGGCGGGTCCGCCTCACGCATCCACGAGCCCAGGTGCACCTCGTAAATGCTAACGGGCTTGTCGTGCCCGCTCTTGTCCTTCCGCTTCGCCATCCACTCCGCGTCGTTCCACTGGTAGCCCAGGTCCCAGGTGACCGCGGCCGCCTTCGGCGGGATCTCGCAGGTGAACGCGAACGGGTCGGTCTTCTCGGCCACGAAGCCCCCCGGCGCGGCGACGTGGTACTTGTAGCAGGTGCCACGGTTCACCCCGGCGACGAACCCGCCCCACACGCCCGACGACCCGATCGCCTTGAGCGGGTGAGCGCCGCGGTTCCAGCCGTTGAAGTCGCCGATCACGCTGACGTAGTCCGCGTTGGGCGCCCACACCGCGAAGTGATACCCCGCCACGCCGTTCACGGTGGCGGGGTGCGAGCCGAGCTTCTCGTACAGCCGGATGTGGCTGCCCTCGTTGAAGAGGTACACGTCCTGCGGGCCGAACCACTCGTACTCGGTGGCCGGCGTCGACGCGGTTGCGGGCTCGGAGCCGAACGGGAGGAACTTGGGCGTCTCGTCGGCGTGGCTCATAGGTTCGCTCGGTCCGCGTGTTGTGACGGGAGATTAAAGGAAGAAGTACCGGATTCGCGGCCGACTCGCCACCCACCGGGCGCGCATCCCCGCAAAGAAGTCCGTTACACAGCAATGATTGTGCCGGAACGCCCTCGTCCCCACCCGCGGCACCCGTGCGGGCGACCGAACGAACCGCCAAAACCAGCAAAGTCGAGCTGTGCGAACGAATGCGTGCCGGTCATTCGACTCGTGAAGCGAGCGCCAACCACTTCACGGCTCTGCGCGACCAGCGGCAGATCGGATCGCGCGGATCTCGGGTTGAAGGTAAAGTAACCTCACACGCGTCACAACAATAAACGAATACACATCTAAATCAATTCCGCAAGTGGGTTCGGTACAGCCGGCACAATCGCCCCGAACTTCAGCACCGTCGCTCCCGCACGTTTGTGCGGTGATCGATTAATTTTCATTTCTGCGGGCTAGACGCAAACGAACCGAGCGGTTAGCCTCCTTTCGTGGAGTCTCGCTCTCCACCTTCTCTCCCGCCTTCCGCCCACCTTCTTCACTCGCCCCAACCCGGTTTCCGGGTCACGTTCCTTTCATTCGTGGTGAGGTGCGACTATGCGCCGTCGCGGCTTTACACTGATCGAACTGTTGGTCGTGATCGCGATCATCGCGATCCTGATCGGGCTCCTGCTGCCCGCCGTTCAAAAGGTCCGCGATGCGGCGGCCCGGATGTCGTGCAGCAACAACTTGAAGCAGTTGGGGCTCGCGTCCCACAACTTCGTAACCGCCAACAACAAGTTCCAGGACGGGGCCTGGGCCACCGGCATCGCTTACGGCAACAACGACCTGAGCCGGCTGCTCCCGTACTTCGAGCAGGACAACATCGCCAAGATCTACAACTACAACCAGCCGTGGTGGGGCGACGCGGCGAACGTGACCGCCACCAGCAACCGCATCAAGTGCCTCATGTGCCCCTCGGACCCGCAGGTCCTCGGCAAGCCGGGCGGGTCCGAGCCGATGGGGCTCACCAGCTACCACGGCAACTCCGGCATCTGGTACGACCGCAGCGGGAAGGACGGGATGTTCGACGACCTGATGAACACCGGGCGCACGGTCGAGAGCGTCACCGACGGGACCAGCAACACCGCCCTCTACGCAGAAGTCACGGCCGGATATCTGTCCGGCGGGGGCGGCGGCAAAAAGGGGGGCGACTGCTTCGAGACCACGACCGCCCAGCCGTACCAGAAGCTCACCTGGGCTCAGCTCCAGGCGGGCCGCGCCGAAATCCTGTCCCGGGACTACAAGACCGCCTCGATCGCCGGCGGTTGGAGCCCGGCGTGGAGCTACAAGGGGTACCCGTATGTCGAGGGGTCGCCGTGGCGCACCTGGTACAACCACCTGCTGCCCCCGAACGCGCCGTGCTGGCGCCCGGGCGACTGGTGGGCCATTGTGGTGCCCGCCAGCAGCTACCACACCGGCGGGGCCAACGTGTGCATGGCGGACGGGTCCGTGCGATTCGTGCGGGACGGGGTCGATCAGGACGCGTGGATGTCGTACGGCAGCCGCGCGGGTAGTGAAATCGGCACGCTGGACTGATCCGTTCCGAACGCACCCCAAAACGAGAGGCAGCTTATGCGACTGGTTCTGACCGCCGGCTTACTCGTCTTGGTTCTCGGCTGTGGGGCGAGTGAGCCGTCACAGCCGAAGCTGAGCGACGCGCAGGTGAAGGAAATCATGACCAAGGGTAAAGGCCAGGGCGACAAAGAGCGCGGCGGGCGCGGGGGACCGGGTAAGTGATCGGCACAGGGCCAACGCGTCTCAACGCGCTCAATTTCCGGCGTCTCTCGCCTTTCCGGTCCCGATCTCGGACCGATTACGTAAGGCGTTCAGCCGCAAACGTCCTGGAAAAAAGGCCACATTTAGGCGCGTTGGCCCTGGCGATCGAAAAGTTCAAGGGTCGGTCACGGGGCTACACGCGAAGACGAGTCCTATCCGGTTCTCAAAGGATGTGTCGAGGCTGAAGTGTTAAAGAAGGCCGAGATCCCAAATATTGCAGTGGTTGGCAAAAGCCCTGGACGAGAAACGCGAGCGGCCCGTGGTCACCGACCACGGGCCGCTCGCATTTTCACTTGTAGCTACGTTCGGCCAGTTTGACGGCCTCGAACGCGAGCGGCTCTTCGTTGCGGATCGGCGTCTTGCCCGGCCCGGCGTATTCCCACGCGGCGACGTGGCAGAACCGCTCGTCGTCGCGCTTGGCCTCGCCGTCCGGGGTCTGGTGCTCGACCCGGAAGTGACCGCCGCAGCTCTCCTCGCGCACCAGGGCGTCGCGGGCGAGCAGTTCGCCGAACTCCAGGAAGTCCGACACGCGGTTCGCGCGCTCGAGCGCCGTGTTCAGGTCCGCCTCGCTCCCGGGGACGGACAGGTTCTCCCAGAACTCCGACCGCAGCTCTTGCATCCGCTTGATGGCGGCCTCGAGCGACGCCTTCGAGCGGGCCATGCCCACCTTCTCCCACATCACGAGGCCCACCTCGCGGTGGAACTCGTTGGGCGTCTTCTTCCCCTTGATCGACAGCAGCTTCTTGATGCGCTCGGTCGCTTCCGCCTCGCACCGCTTGAACTCGGCGTGGTCGAGCGGCGTGGCGCCGGGCTTCTCGCCCGCGAGCCAGTGCGTGAGCGTGTACGGCAGCACGAAGTAGCCGTCCGCGAGACCCTGCATGAGGGCCGACGCCCCCAGGCGGTTCGCCCCGTGGTCCGAGAAGTTCGCCTCCCCGGCCACGAACAGCCCCGGGACGTTGGACATCAGCTCGTAGTTCACCCACAGCCCGCCCATCGTGTAGTGGACGGCGGGGTAGATGCGCATCGGGCGCTCGTAGCCGCTCTCGGCGGTGATGCGCTCGTACATCTCGAACAGGTTGCCGTACTTGGCCTGGATCCGGTCCCGGCCCTGCTTCGCGATGGCCGCGCCGAAGTCGAGGTACACCCCGCGCGCCCCCGGCCCGACCCCGCGGCCGTCGTCGCACGCCTCCTTGGCGGCCCGGCTCGCGATGTCGCGGGGCGCGAGGTTCCCGTAGCTCGGGTACTTGCGCTCGAGGAAGTAGTCGCGGCGGTCCTCCGGGATCTCGCCCGGGTGCTTGCCGCAGTCCGCCGGGTCCTTCGGCACCCACACGCGGCCGTCGTTGCGGAGGGACTCGCTCATCAGCGTGAGCTTCGACTGGTGGTCGCCGCTCACCGGGATGCAGGTCGGGTGGATCTGGGTGTAGCACGGGTTCGCGAACGCGGCGCCGCGCTTGTACGCGCGGTACGTCGCGGTGACGTTGCAGCCGATGGCGTTGGTGCTCAGGTAGAACACGTTGCCGTAGCCGCCGGTGGCGAGCACCACGGCGTCGGCGGAGAACGATTCGATTTTGCCGGTTTCGAGGTGCCGGGTGACGATGCCGCGGGCGCGGCCGTCGATCACCACGAGGTCGAGCATCTCGCACCGCGGGTACATCTTCACCGCGCCCAGCCCGATCTGCCGCGACAGCGCCTGGTAGGCGCCGAGCAGGAGCTGCTGGCCGGTCTGCCCGCGGCAGTAGAACGTCCGCTGGAGCTGCGCGCCGCCGAAGCTGCGGGTGTCGAGCAGCCCGCCGTACTCGCGCGCGAACGGGACGCCCTGCGCCACGCACTGGTCGATGATGTTCACCGACACCTCGGCGAGGCGGTGGACGTTGGCCTCGCGCGAGCGGAAGTCGCCGCCCTTCACGGTGTCGTAGAAGAGCCGGTGCACGCTGTCGCCGTCGTTGCGGTAGTTCTTGGCGGCGTTGATCCCGCCCTGCGCGGCGATCGAGTGCGCCCGGCGGGGCGAGTCCTGGAAGCAGAAGCTGTGGACCTTGTAGCCGAGTTCGGCCAGCGACGCCGCGGCCGCCGCCCCGGCCAGACCCGTACCGACCACGATGACGTTGTACTTCGCCTTGTTGGCCGGGTTGATGAGCCGCTGTTCCTTCTTGAACCGGGTCCACTTCTCGGCGGTCGGCCCGCCCGGAACTTTCGCGTCGAGTTGCATGGTGGTTCTCCGGCAAGCCCCGACCGCGTCGGCGGGGGTGCTGTGCGTGAGGATACGACGGGCGCCGCTCGGAATGTGGTGCGCCTCAGGCGCCCTTGTACAGAGGCGGGGCGAGGGTGCCCTCCCACACGCCGATCACGATCGCCAGGTTGCCCGCGAGGATCAGGGCCGCGACGGCGAACCCCACGAACCAGATCACGGGGGCGAACCGATTATTCTTCAGCCCGAGCGTCTGGAACGCGCTCTGGACGCCGTGCAGCAGGTGGACGAACAGAACGAGGTTGGCCACGATGTACAGCGCGCTCAGCCACGGGGTGCGGAACCCCGCCACCAGCATGCTGTACACGTCGTGCCGGCCCTTCGCGTCCTTCAGGTCGAGGTAGTTCACCACCTTGCCGGGCTCGACTTCGGCGCCGGACACGGCACCGAACGTGTAGTGCGCCAGGTGGAACAATATGAACAGGCCAACCACCACGCCGCTGTAGATCATGGTGCGGCTGGCCGCGGTGGCCTGGACCCGCCCCGGGTACAGGTACGGCACCGGCCGCGCGGCCCGCGACCGCATGCTCAACCGGATCGCGAGGGTGAGGTGCAACAGGAAGATGCCGAGCAGCCCGGCCCGGGCGATCCAGATCAGGAGCCCCAGGTCGTGTTTCAGGAAGTACGCGTAGCCGTTGATCGCGTCCGGCCCGCTGAACACCTTCAGGTTGCCGATCATGTGGAACACGGCGAACCCGGTCAGCCCCAGCCCACTGAGCGCCACGATCACCTTGGCGCCGACGCTGGAGTCGAACACCGCCCGGAGGAACGAGTTCGCCGCCGTGAGTGAGCCGTCTTTCTTGTCCTTGGGGTGCCGAACGGTGGAAGTCGAACCGGCCATTTGGCTGCTCGCGTGCCGTTGTGAGTGAGCGTTTCAAGGTATCTTACGTGCCCGGCGTCGGATCGCCCAAGAGCGCGCGATTGGCGCCCCAACGCCGGCGGGAAATTGACCGCAAGCGCGGCCGCGTGCGCAACCGTAACCGACCCGGGATCCCGCGGCGGCACCGCCCGCCCGGCGGACCGGGCGGTGCCGGCGGTGGTGTTGACGCCCGGCGCCGGGCCACGACAATTGGCACATCACGTTCGCTCTCAACCGGGACCCCTTATGCCTCGATTCCTGCTGTTAGCACTAACGGCGGTCGCGCTCGGCGCCGCGCACGCCCAGGCCGCGCCGGACGAAGCGCGGCTGCTCCGCTTCCCGGCCGTACACGGCGACCAGATCGTCTTCACCTACGCCGGCGACCTGTACACCGTGCCCGCGGCCGGCGGCACCGCGCGGCGGATCACGTCGCACCCCGGGTTCGAGATGTTCCCGCGGTTCAGCCCGGACGGCTCGCTGGTCGCGTTCACCGGCCAGTACGACGGCAACACCGAGGTGTTCGTGGTGCCGGCCGTTGGGGGCGAGCCGAAGCGGCTCACCTACACCGCCACGCTCGGGCGCGACGAGGTGTCCGACCGGATGGGGCCGAACAACGTCGTTATCGGGTGGACCCCGGACGGGAAGAGTGTGCTGTTCCGGTCGCGGATGCGGTCGTTCAACGACTTCGTCGGGCAACTGTTCACGGTCCCTGTCGAGGGCGGGGTGCCGGAAGAGTTGCCGCTACCGCGCGGCGGGTTCGCCAGCTACTCCGCTGATGGCACGAAGCTCGCGTACAACCGCATCTTCCGCGAGTTCCGCACCTGGAAGCGGTACCGCGGCGGCATGGCCGACGACGTGTGGCTGTACGACTTCGCCACCAAGAAGACCGAGCAGCTCACCGACGACCCGGGCCAGGACATCTTCCCCATGTTCATCGGGGACAAGGTGTACTTTATCTCGGACCGCGACAAGAACATGCGGTACAACCTGTACTCCGTCGACCCGGCCACCAAGAAGACCGAGCGGCACACCGAGTTCACCGAGTTCGACATCAAGTTCCCGTCGGCCAGCAAGGACCAGCTTGTCTTCGAGAACGGCGGATACATTTACAAATTCGATCCGAAAACCGCTAAGGCCGAGAAGGTCACCGTTCGCATCCTGGAGGACCGCGCCGGGGCGCGAGGCGCGCTCACCGACGTGAGCAAGTCGGTCACCGCGTTCGAGGTCTCTCCCGACGGCAAGCGCGCGCTCTTCGCCGCCCGCGGCGACGTGTTCACCGTCCCGGCCGGCGACGGCGTCACCCGCAACCTGACCCGCACGCCGGGCGCTCACGACCGCAACCCGAAGTGGTCCCCGGACGGCAAGAGCGTCGCGTTCGTCTCGGACGCCACCGGCGAGGACGAGATCCACGTCGGCCCGGCCGACGGCAGCGCGCCCGCCAAGCCGGTCACCAGCGCCGCGGACACCTACAAGTACGAGATCCAGTGGTCGCCGGACTCGAAGAAGATCCTCTGGGGCGACAAGAAGCTCCGGCTCCAGTTCGTCGACGTGGAAACAAAGAAGGTCACGCTGGTGGACCAGGCGAAGGCGTGGGAGGTCCGCGACTTCACATGGTCGCCGGACTCGAAGTGGGTCGCGTTCGGCCGCCAGGAGGTGGACACGATGCCCAAGGTGTACCTGTACTCGCTCGAAACGACCAAGACGACCGCGGTGACCGACGGCTGGTACGCGTCGAACACGCCCACCTTCAGCGCCGACGGCAAGTACCTGTTCTTCGTGTCCGCGCGCGACTTCAACCCGGTGTACAGCAGCACCGAGTGGAACCACGCGTACCGCGACATGCAGCGCGTCTACTTCGTGGCCCTCGCGAAGGCCACGCCCAACCCGCTCAAACCGAAGCTCGATGACGAGCCCGCCGAACCGAAGAAAGACGACAAGAAGGATGAGAAGAAGGACGCCCCCGCGGTGAAGGTCGATCTGGACGGCCTGAGCGGGCGCATCGTCGCGCTGCCCGGTCCGGCGGCCAACTACGGCAGCCTGCACGCCGCCGGGAACGCGCTCTACTACCAGCGCAGCGCCAGCGGCAGCCCGGGCCAGCTGTACGTGTTCGATCTCGGCAGCCGGAAGGAAACCGCGCTCGGACCGGTCAGCGGGTACGAGGTCTCGGCCGACGGGAAGAAGATGCTCGTCCAGAAGGACGGGAAGTACGGCGTCATCGACCTGCCGAAAGGCCCGATCGCGATCGGCGAGGCGCTGAACCTGTCCGGGCTGGAGGTGTTCCTCGACAAGAAGGCCGAGTGGAAGCAGATGTACGCCGAGTGCTGGCGGCAGATGCGGGACTTCTTCTACGACCCCGGCCTGCACGGCGTGGACTGGGCGGCGGTGCGCAAGAAGTACGAGCCGCTGGTGGAGCACGTCGGCCACCGGGCCGACCTGAGCTACATCATCGGCGAGATGATCGCCGAGCTGAACGCCGGGCACGCCTACATCGGCGGCGGCGAACTGCCGGAGGTGCGGAAGGTGCCGCAGGGGTTGCTCGGGGCCGAGTTCAAGCGCGACCCGCAGACCGGGTTCTTCCAGATCACCCGCGTGCTTCCGGGCGAGAACTGGGTCTCGAAGCGCCGCTCGCCGCTCACCGAGGTCGGCGTGAACGTCGCCGTCGGCGACTGGATCGTGGCCGTGAACGGCCAGCCCACCGACGGCGTGAAGAACATCAACGAGCTGCTGGTGAACACCGCCGGCAAGCCGGTGGTGCTGTCGGTCGCGGCGAAGCCGGCCGCCGCGGGCGCGCGCCGGGTGGTCGTCACCCCGACGAGCGACGAGAGCGACCTGTACTACTACGCGTGGGTGCAGGCGAACATCAAGAAGGTGTCCGACGCGACCGACGGCAAGGTCGGGTACCTCCACGTCCCGGACATGCTCGCGACCGGACTGAACGAGTTCGCGAAGCACTACTACCCGCAGCTCAAGAAGCAGGCCCTGGTGATCGACGTGCGCGGCAACGGCGGCGGAAACGTGTCGCCGATGCTGATCGAGCGCCTGCGGCGCGAGGCCGCGATGGTGGGCATCGCCCGCAACGCCGAGCCGAGCATCGACCCGAACGGCACCTTCGTCGGCCCGCTGGCGTGCCTGCTGAACGAGTACTCGGCATCCGACGGCGACATCTTCTCGTACCGGTTCCGGCACTACAAGCTGGGGCCGCTCATCGGGAAGCGGAGCTGGGGCGGGGTGGTCGGCATCCGCGGCTCGCTGCCGCTCCTCGACGGCGGGTCGCTGAGCAAGCCGGAGTTCTCGCGCTACGACCTGGGCGGTAAGGAGTGGGTCATGGAGAACGTCGGCGTGGCGCCCGACATCGTGGTCGATAACGACCCGGCCAAAGAGTTCGCCGGTGAGGACCAGCAGTTGAACAAGGCGATCGAGGTGCTGCTGGCCGAGCTGAAGAAGAACCCGCCGAAGGTGATCGCCCCGCCGGCGTACCCGAAGCGGTAACGGTCGTTGGCGATGGGTGTAAAGTCAGAAGGGTGTTCACCGCAGAGGGCACGAGAGGGCGCAGAGAGAAGGCAGTAAAGAGAGTTGGTCTTCTCTCCCTTCGTCTCTTCTCTGCGCCCTCTCGTGCCCTCTGCGGTGAACACCCTTCTGACTTCTCTCCGCGGTGAGAACCGCTACTTTCGCTTCACGTCCTTGATGTTGATGTCCGCCCCGGTCTGGCGGTCGCCGAGGAGGTGCTCGGCGAAGAAGTCCCACATCCGCTGGTTGAAGTACGGCTGGGCCGCACCGAACCCGTGCCGCGCCCCCGGGATGATGAGCAGGTCGAACCGCTTGTTCGCCTTGATCAGCGCATCAACCAGGCGCATCGTGTTCGCCGGGTGGACGTTGTTGTCGATCTCGCCGTGAACCAGGAGCAGGTGCCCCTTCAGGTTGTCGGCCAGTTCGGCGTTCGTCGGCACCTTGATCTCGAACTTGGTGAGCGGCAGCACGACCGCCGCGGCGGCCGACGCCACCGGCGGCTTGGTGCCCGCGAGCCGCGGCGGCGGGGCCAGCGCGAGCTGCGACTTTGCCGCGTCGGCTCGCTGCAGTTGTGCGAGCCGGGCCTTCAGCGCGGTGATCTGTGCTTCCAGCTCTTCGACCGACCGCTGGTCCTCGGGATCGAACCGCTGCATCAGCTCGATCAGCTCCTCCTCGATCAGCTCCTCTTCGGGCGGCCCCTTCTTGCGCCCGCCGAAGCCCTTGCTCCCGGCGCCGGCGCCGGTCGATCCGGTCGCGCCCTCCTTCTTTTCACTCTTCTCGGCGGCCACGGGCACCTCTTTGAGGCCGTGGTACGTCTCCGACCAGTTGTCGTTGTAGATGTTGTTGTCGTGGTTCCCGGCGCTGGCGACCGCCACCTTGAAGAAGTCGTTGTACGGCTTCTGGAGCAGCGCCGCGGCCGACATGAACCCGCCGCCGGAGTGCCCGAAAATGCCCACCTTGGACACGTCGATGAAGGAGTGCCGCGCGGCGAGCGCCTCAATGGCCGCCTTCTTGTCCACCAGCCCGTAGTCGCGCAGGTTGAAGTACCCGAACGAGTGGTACGCCTTCGACCGCTCCGGGCTGCCGCCGCGGTGCCCCACCTGGATCACGACGAACCCGAGCTGCGCGAGCTGCATGTTGGTGCTGTACGCCGAGAACCGGTACACCACGCCCTCGGTCTGCGGCCCCGGGTACACGTGCGCGATCACCGGGTACTGCTTCTTCGGGTCGAAGTCGAACGGCTTCCACATGTTGCCGTACAGGTCCGTGGTGCCGTCCGCGGCCTTCACGCTGAAGGTCTCCGGCATCTTCCAGCCGGCCTTATCGAGCGCGCTCAGGTCGGTGGTTTCCAGCAGCATCAGCGATTTGCCGGTGTCGTCGCGGACCACCGCGAACGGCGCCCGGTCCACCGCGGTGCTGTTCGTGACGACAAACTTCTTGCTCGGCGACAGCGTCGATGTCTGGTTCAGCCCGCGCTCGACCGACTGACCCATCCGGTCGCTCGGGTCGAGGCAGGTGAGCCCGGTGCCGTCGAGCTTCACACGGTACAGGTGCGTGTAGTACGGGTTCTCGCCCGGCTCGCGGGCGTTGCCGATCAGGTAGACGAACCCGGCCTTCGCATCGACCTCGACGATGCGGCTGGCGCGCCACGGGCCGCTGGTGATGGCGTTCTTGAACGAGCCGTCCCGCCCGTACCGGTAGAAGTGCCCCCAGCCGCTCCGCTCGGACCACCAGATGAACTCGTCGGTCTCTTCGAGGTACCGGGGCGACTGCATTTCGAGGTACGCGGCCTCGAACCCCTCGCCGAACATGCACTTGCACTGGCCGCTGAACACGTCGAACGCGCACACCTCCAGGTTGCGGCGGAGCCGGTCCCGGCGGATGAACCGCAGTTCGCCGGGGCTCTTGCCCCAGCGGATGTCGGAGTACCGCTCGTCGCGCCACTTCGGGCTGACCTTCGTGAGCGCCTTCTTCTCGACGTCGCAGTAGTACAGCTCGGTCTTGCGGATCTCGGCTTCCGCGGGCATCGGGTACTTGTACTGTTCGAGCTTCGGGCGGGGGGTGGCGATCGAGTCCACGAGGTACAGGTCCTTGATCCCGCGGCTGTCGGTCCGGGTGACGTAAAACGCCTTCGAGTCCGTTGACCAGGTGACGTTCGCGCGGGTCTTGCGGTCGCTCGGGGCCGCGCCCTTCGCGCCATCATTACCGCCCTTGTTGAAGCCCCCGCCGCCCCCGCCAAAGCCGCCGAACCCGCCGAACCCGTACTCGTCGGCGCCGTCGGTGCTGAGCTGCGTGGCCTTGTCTTCGGGTTGCCCCTCGTCGCACAGGTACAGGTTGTGCTTGTACGCGTAGACGTATTTCTTCTTGTCCGGCGAGTAGTTCTTGTACGAGCCGGGGCCGCCCGGGTTCGCGCCCCCCTTCCCGCCCGCATCGTCCTTCTTGGTATCGTCCTTCTTGGTGTCGTCCTTCTTCTCCGTGTCGGTCTCGCCCTCGCGCATCCGGCGGAGCATCTCGTTCACCCGCTCGTCGCCGAGCTGGCCGCGCATCCGCTCAATCGCCTCGGGCGACATGCCGCCCTGCGCAGGCGGCGCCTTCCCGAGCGACTTGAGTTTGCCCGCTTCGAGGTCATACTCGTACCGCCCCTCGCCGAAGACGAAGTTGAGCTTCTTGGCGTCCGCCGCGACGGTCACGCGATCAATGCGGAAGGTGTCCGCGTCGAGCGGTTGCTTGGACGCCTCGGAGAGCGCCGCGGCGAGCCGGCTGTGGTCGAACAGCGGGGTGCGCTCTTTCTTGCCCGGGTCCACCTTCCAGTACTGGGTGCCCGACGCGGTGCGAGCGGAGTACCAGAACACGTCCGTCTTGCCGATCCACTGCGGCGAGACCGACGCCTCGCGCACGTGCTGCGCGACGAACTCCTTGCTGAACTTCTGTGCGAGCAGATAGTTGGCCCCGGTCACCCGCTCTTGAGCGGCAACCAGCGGGGCCAGCGCAATCAAAAACAGCGCAGCGAGCGCGTTGCGTCTAGTCATGTTGAGAATCCGGAATGTGGAGCGAGGGAGGGCGTTAGTTTACCCGCAATTCAGATCCGGCGGCAACGATGCAAGTCTGCGGATCTGGGAAATATGGGCGAACGAGACCGCCCACACCGCAACCCGTCGCGCGTCGAAGCCGGGCCGGGCGGTTGTTCCCTGGGACCGCGGACGTCCCGTCCGCCGCTCCGGGAATTCGGTCGCTCGGCGGAACACCCTTCTTGCGCGCTCCACGCGCAGAACTGCGGACGGGCAATCTTCGATCACAGGCCCCCTTCGGATTCACACCCATTCGTTTGTGCGCAAGCCGTTTCCGTGCAATGGTCCACTCAGCGGAACCGGTCCGCCGTTCACTAACACGCCGAGGTGACGTGATGAGAGCCGTTTTGGGTGTTGTGGTGGTTCTGGTGGCGTCCTTCGGGCTGTCGGCCAGCGACAAGGACGAGAAGATCGACGCCAAATTGCTGGTCGGCAAGTGGACGATGGAGAACGAGGAGACGGGCGCGTCGATGGTCATGGAGTTCACCAAGGACGGCAAGTTCAAGGTCTCGGTCAAGGAGAAGAAAGGCAAAGAGATTCAGATCGGCGGCACCTACAAGCTGGAAGGAGCCAAGCTGATGTTGACCATCAAGGCCGGCGACAAGGAAGCGAAGGAGACGCTGACCGTAGTTTCACTGGACGACGAGGAACTGGTGACCAAGGACTCGAAAGGCAAGAAGGACACATACGAGCGGGTTGACGACGACGAATAACCCTGATCGGACCTGACAACCGCGCCGGCGGTTACGCACGCGACGCGTTCCCTTCACCCACCCGGCGGAGTCACCGCACGGTTCGGCGCCATCGGGAGCGAAAAGCCCATCAACCGGGTTACGGCTTCGCCCGGTGCCCGGTACTCGTCGGGTCCGGCCTCCTGCTCCTCGTGGCACTCGTGGTCAACACCCTGTCTCGAAGACCCAATCGCTATTACACCACGCACTGGCGCGGAGCATGTGTTCGCGGGTCGCGTTGACCTTGTGAACGAACCGGGCGTGCGCCGAGGAGCTACGCTGCCCCGCGCCGCACGCCCGGTTCGGTTCAATGCACTTCATCAACCGTGACTGGGTCGGGCGCCCCGGGGTGCTTCACACCGTTGCTCCGGTCGAACCGCCCGCATCAGCAGGTCGGGTCACCTTCAAATCCACACGCACAGTGAAACGCGGGACGGCCTGGGCCGCCGGCCCACGCGGTGACAAATTCGCGGCAAAACAGCTTGCAGCACGCAGTTATACTTTGTAAATACAAGTCAATCGACATCGAACGCTGTTGCGAGACCGGGCCACTCGCGCCGTTCCGCGTCAACCACAACGACCGGCCGCGCCCCGCAGGCGACGGCTCGGCTTCACACGCTCCAAAAAGAGGGCAGCACGTGCGCCACGCGATCGGAGCCATCACCGCCGCGATCCTCTGCACCGCCGGAGCGGCCGGCGACGACAAGAAACCGGTCCCGAAGCCGATCACCCGGCTGTTCGTTCAGGACCTGAAGACGTGTTCGCTGAAGTGGGCGGATGTGACGGTCGGTCCCGGCCAGAGGCTCGCCCTCGGAGCGCTCGCCGATGTCACCGGCTTCAAGAAGCTCGACCCCACGCGGCAAAAGCTGGTTCAAATGCGGGAGGCGGGCAGCCTGGTGTGCGTCGGCGTGCGGGACGATGCCGACGGCGCGTTCGAGAGCGGCTGGGTGCTGATCCAGTCCGGGGTGGGGTACGCGGACCACGGGGGCCACGGTCACTGGAAATACAAGAAGAAACCCGAAGTGGCGGACAGCCGGCTCGACGCCAAACAGGGCAACCCGGCCCACGTGTACCTGTACGGCGAGCGGTTCTTCATCGCCAACGACCGGCTCAACGGGTACACCCGGCTCGACCCCGAGCAGTACGCCACCAACGAGGCCCGGTCGCTCGGCACGGGCAAACCGCAGTTCCTCGTCGGCGGCGGGAACCACATCACGCTGGCGGTTGTTGACGACAAGGTCGGGTACTCGTGCTGGATCGACGGCGGCGGGCCGAACAAGGGCCGCGTCGACGTGACTCCCGTTACCGGCGCGCCGAAATCCGAACCGGCGTACTCGTTCACCCTGCCCAGCGGCGGCATCCACGGCGCGACCGCGTGCGCCGGTAAGGTGTTCTTCGCTCCGGCCGAAGGGGTCTGCTGGGTCGAAGCCGACCCCGGGCTGAAACAAAAGTCCGAGCAGGTGAAGACGCGGCAGATCGACCTCGGCAAAGAGGGCGGTAAGGCGCGTCGCACCGGCGCGTTCGCGACCCACGGGGACCACGTCCTGTTCGTCACCGGTAAAGATGCCCCGACCCTTGTGGCACTGAACGCGAAGCTGACGGACCCGAAACCGCTGTTCGTCCCCCTCACGGTCCGGAAGGGCACACACGCGGTCACCCCAGAGGTCGTCACCGCCGCGGACGGCAAGCTGTACGCGTTGGTGTTCCACGACCGGGTGAAGGACAGCGACGCGGACGACGCGCTAGAGGTGATCGCCCTGGACCCGAACGGGGACGGCGACTGCGCCGACGCCCGATCGGTGAAGGTGCTGAAGGTCGGCAGGAGCGCCGTTGAGGGGCACTCCGGGCACCACGACATCACCTTCGACGCGGATTACCGGTACGCGTTCTTCACCAACCCGGGCGACGGCACCGTTTCGGCCCTGTCCCTCAAGACGCTGGAAGTGACCGCCACGTTCACCGTCGGCGGCACCCCGACGGCCGTCGTCGCCCGCGGCGGCGAGGACCACGACGACTGAGCACGGATCTCATCCGTGCCCCTTCCCGCACGACGCACCGAGCCATTCCCGAACCGAAGTTCCGACGCCTTGAGGTGAGGAGCGCCGATGGAACGCGTTGCGAGCCGAAGCCGCGTGCCCGGACATCCGCCGCCACCGGCGGCGCCCGCGATCGCGGCCCCTTCCGAGTTGCGCCGCCGGGCGACGGCCCTCCTCGACCAGCAACTCTGGTGCTGGGGCCGGGACGTTGCGCGACCGGAGGGGAACATCCTCCTCGGGCTGGGCATGTGCCGGTACCGCGCGCCCGACGGGCGCGGGACCGCGTACACCGGGCGCGTGGCGGGGGACGGGGTGGTGTGGCTGTGGGGCTTCGGGCTGCTGTACTGCCGCCCGGGTGTGGGTGGCGTGTTCCTCCGGCGGTACGGGTTCGAGCCGGTGCTCGTTGGCGAGCCGCGCCACCCCGTTCACACGCCCGAACGGCTCGGCCCGTTCGTCCGCCCGGTGACGGGAGGGGAGCGCGCGGCCGCACGTGAGCTGTTGCGGGCCGCGACCGGTTGGGCGGCCGGGTACGAGCACTGGGTGGCCGAAACCTTCGGCTCGGGTTACCGGCACGCCTCACTTGCGTCACGCGGCAAGCCCCCCGCGGTGCCCGCCAAGCAAATGGCGGGAGAGTGGGAGCACCTGGCCAAGAAATCGATCCGACTGGCCGACCCGCCGCCCCCGCCACGCGGCCCGTGGGGACCGTTGTTCACCGCCCTCCGCATCACCGGCCGCCCGCGTGCTGTACGCACGGCCCCTGGCGCCTCACCGAGGTTCGCGACCGCATGAGCGTTCACACCAGTCCCCGCGCCGTGCAGCGGCTGCCCGTCACCGTGCTGTCCGGGTTTCTCGGCGCCGGCAAGACGACGCTACTCAACCACGTCCTGACCAACCGCGAGGGGCTCAAGGTCGCGGTCATTGTCAACGACATGTCCGAGATCAACATCGACGCGGCACTCGTGAAAGACGGCGCGGCGCTGTCCCGCACCGACGAGAAGCTGGTCGAAATGCAGAACGGGTGCATCTGCTGCACGCTCCGCGAGGATCTGCTCAAGGAGGTGGCACGGCTGGCCAGGGACGGCCGGTTCGATTACCTCCTGATCGAGTCCACCGGCGTCTCGGAGCCGCGACCGGTGGCGGAGACGTTCACCTTCGAGCACGAGGACGGCAGCGCGCTCGGGGACGTGGCCCGGCTCGACACGATGGTCACCGTCGTGGACGCCGCCAACTTCCTCGACGACTACCGGTCCGCAGACGCCCTGTCCGACCGGGGCCAGGCGCTCGGCCCGGAGGACGAGCGGGACGTGGTGACGTTACTGGTCGATCAAGTCGAGTTCGCCGATGTGCTCGTGGTGAACAAAGCCGACCTGGTGCCCGAAGCGCGACTCGGCGAGTTGGAAGCCGCGCTCCGCTCGCTGAACCCGGCCGCGAAGCTGGTCCGGTCGGTACGGGGTCGGGTGCCATTAGCCGAAGTACTGAACACCGGGCGGTTCGACTTCGGCCGGGCGGAGTCTGCGCCGGGCTGGATGGCGGTGTCCCGCGGCGAGGAGCTGCCCGAAACGACCGAGTACGGCATCAGCAGTTTCGTGTACCGCGCACGCCGGCCGTTCCACCCGGACCGGTTGTACCGGTTCATGACCAACAAGCGGCTGCTGGCCGGGTTGCTCCGGTCCAAGGGGTTCTGCTGGATCGTCACGCGCCCCCAGTGGGCCGCTCTGTGGTCGCAAGCCGGGCGGGTGATGGAACTGTCCCCACAGGGCGTGTGGTGGGCGGACGTGCCCCGCGACCAGTGGCCCACCGACCCCGCCGAGCGGGCCGAAGTCCTTGCGGACTTCGAGGGCGAGTTCGGGGACCGCCGGCAGGAGCTGGTGTTCATCGGGGCCAGGCTCAACGAAGCCGCGATCCGGGCCGCGCTCGACGCGGCCCTGATGACCGACGCCGAGATGCAGGGCGGACCGGCCGCGTGGGAGCGCATCACCGACCCGCTGCCGCCCTGGCCGGTTCCAGAGCAGGAGTTCACGGAGGTAGCACCGTGAGTACCGTTGACGGCCCCGTTGGGCGGCTCCGCAGGTTGGCGAGCCACGACTTCTTCCCCAGCTTCAGCACGAAGGTGCGGCGGGTGCTGTACAACCCGCTCGGGGTGCTGATCGGGGCCGCGGGCGTGTCGCTCGCGTGCGGGCTCTTCCTGCACGCACAGGGGTTCGTACTGGCCGGCGGGATCGTCGCGGTGGTCGGCCTCGGCGTGCTGTGGCCGTGGCTGTCGTTGCGCGGGCTGACCGGCGCAGTGGACTTCGACCGCCCCCGGGCCGCAGAAGGCGACACCATCGGGGTGCGGCTGATGCTCCGGAACCGGCTCCCGTGGGCGGTGTGGGGGCTGACGGTCCGCGACGGGTTCGGTGAAGGCGCGGAGCGGCCCGCGGCGGCCGTCGCGAGCACACCCGGGCGCCGCGCCGCCGCATGCCGCTGGACCTTCGTACCGGAGCAACGCGGCGTGTACCCGCTCGCACCACCCCGGCTGTGTACCGGGTTCCCGTTCGGGCTGTGGGAGAACGCCCGGCGCCTGGAAATCGGTGCGCCGCTCGCGGTGTGGCCCCGGACGTTCCCGGTCGGCCCGGTGCCACCGGTGAGCGGCGACCGACAGGTTGAGGGGAACGTGTCCCGGGTCCGGGTCGGCACCACGGGGGACGTGCTCGGCGTGCGCCCGTACCGCCGGGGCGATTCCCCGCGGCGGATCCACTGGGGGCAGTCGGCCAAGCACGACCGGTTGGTGGTGTGCGAACTCCAGTCGAACGCCCGGCCGGTGATTCAGATCGTTCTGGACGCGAACCCACTGGTCCACGCCGGGGCGGGCACGAACGGGTCGCGCGAGTGGGCCGTGCGCGTGGCCGCCAGCCTGGCGAAGGGGTGGCTCGAAGCCGGCGCACAGGTCGGGCTCACCTGGACCGGGTTCGAGCTGCCGCCCGCGTCCGGGACCGCCCAGGTCCACAAGCTGCTCGACGCCCTGGCCGCACTGCCGAACGACGCGGGCGGGCCGCTGGCCGACCTGCTCGCGTGCCCGGTGTGCCGCGGGTTCCGCGACGGCCTCCAGGTGGTCGTCACCACCGACCGCTCGCACACCCACGCCGCGTGCGGGGCGTGCGTGACCGAGAGCCAGCGGTGGGTGGTGCTGACCGCGGGCGGGTTCAGCGACACGGTGTCGATCGCCTCGCACGCCTGCGACCACGCCCCCGGGGCGGAACCGTGGCTCCGAATCGACTCGGCCGACGAGGCGCCGGCGCGGCTGCGCGGCGGGTGGAAGGAGGCGCGACATGGCTCCTGAAGTGCTCCGCCCGTTACGCCGGTCCACGTTCGCGCTGCTGGCTCTTGCGGCGGCGGCCGTCGAAGTGGCGGCGGTGGACGTTCGCCCGGTCGGCGTCAGCATCGGGATGGCGCTGGTCTGGGTCGCGCTCGCGGCGGCCCTGGCTCGGGCGATCCCCGTTCCCGCCGACCCGCACCGCAAACTACCACCGTGGGTACTCGCGGTCGTGCTGATTTTGGCCGCCGCGCCGTTCGCGGTCGAGCCGATGCGACGCGCGTGGACCGGCGACGGGTACCCGCTCGAACTCCAGATGGTGTGCGGGCTGCGGAACGTCGGCCTCGGGCTGGCCGCGTGCGGCGGGTGGCTGCTGTGTTTGCGGGCCGCAACCGGTGTGAGCCTGTTTCTGATGCTGTTCAGCGCGGCGATGAGCAACCACCCGGCCGTACTGGCCGTCCTGGGGCTGTACGCCGCCGCCGGGAGCGCGTGGCTGGTACTGGCGTACTGGTCCGGGCTGCGCGGCGTGCTGGCGAACGCGGAGCGGGTCGTCGCGATCGAGGTCGTGACCGAGCGCGCGCGGCTCCCCTGGGCCGGACTGTTAGTGCTGCTCCTCGTCACCGGCGGCGCGGCGGCACTGGCGGCGGGGCCGAAGCGCGCGACCGCCGTGCTCGGCGAACTGATGCCCACGTCCGGCGGAACCGGCGAAACCGACCCGTTCGCGCGGTACGGAACCGGCGACGGGCCGGAGGAGGTCGCGGGCGCCGACGCGAGGGCCGCAGGGATGGTCGAAACGGACACGCTGATTGAGGACAACAAGAACGCACTCATCGACGCCGTCAGCGACATGTACGGCGCGCCCCACAAGCCCCCGAAGGAGCAAGAGCGAACGGTCGCGGCCGGGCTGATGGACGTGATCCAGTTCCACGGCAAGTTGCCCGACAACCGGCGCCCCAGTCGCGACTTTGACACGGGTCGCAAAGGGCCGGCGCGCGACCGCACGCCCGAGAGTCAGTCGGCGCGCGCGCTGTTCGAGGTCGAGGGCCGTACCCCCCTCCACATCCGGGTGGTCGCGTTCGAACAGTACGACCCGGAGACGCACCGGTGGCGGACCGGCCGGCAGCCGAGCGGCCGGCGGATCGACGCCGAGGCGGACAACTGGATGCGGGTCGGGCACCTGCGCGGCTCGGCCGACTGGTACGGCCCCGACGAGCGGCACCGGCTCAAGTGCGCCGACCTGAAGGACAACCTCGTCCCGACGCCGGCCCTGCTGACCCGGTTCCGCATCAACAAGGTGGACCGCCCCGACTACTACGAATGGGATTACGAGGGCGTGCTCGCGCTCGCCGGCCGCCGACGAACCCCGCCCGGGGTGGTGATCGCCACCGACAGCCGCACGCTCGCCCCGGCGCGACTGCCGGAGTCCGCATTCGGAATCAGCGGCACCGGCGGGGTGCCGACCGGGTTCGGCGAGGTCCCATTGGCCCTGCGCCCGGAGATCGAGCGACTCGCCCGCGCGTGGACCGACGGCCGGCCGCGCGGGTGGCCGCAGATCGAAGCAGTTCTCACCCGGCTCCGCACCGCCTACACCCACGACCGCGGCGCCGCGGCTCCGAAGGACCACCCGGCTCCAGTGCTGTGGTTCCTGACCGACGCGCGATACGGCCCGGACTACCTGTTCGCTACCGCAGCAGTATTACTGCTGCGGGCTCTCGACTACCCCGTCCGCCCCTGCCTCGGGTACTACGCCGCCCCCGACGGGTACGACGCCGAAACCGCACACACGCCGGTGCGCGAAACCGACCTGCACTTCTGGGCCGAGGTGCAACTCCGCGACGGGCAATGGCTTGTGCTCGAACCGACGCCCGGTTATGCCGTGCTGGAGCCGGCCCGACCGCTGTGGGACCGGGTACGAACTGCACTGGCCGCGTCCGCCGAATGGGCCGCGCGGAACGCTTTGGCAGTCGCGGCAGTCCTCTTCGCTACCACGGTAGTCGTGGTCCGCCGTCGGTCGCTCCTCGACGCCGCCGCAGTTCGGCTGTGGCTCCTGTTCCCGGGGCGGACGTGGCGCGCCCAGGTGGCACGGGCGGTCCGCCTGCTGGAGCGCCGCGCCCGGTGGGCCGGTGCCGCTCGTGCCCCCGGGCAAACGGTCGCCGCGTGGCTGCGCGGGGCGCGGGGCGGCCGAGCCGGGATCGAACTTTCGGCCCTCGTGCAATTAGCCGAACAGGCGGCCTACGCGCCGGACGGCTCGCCCCCGCCCGACGCCCTCGCCACCTGTCGCCGTGCGCTCGCCACCTGGACCTACTACCGGTGGCGCTCCGCCGGGGCCGTGCCGACCGGAGGAACACCGTGACCGCTCTTCGCAACGTACCCCCGACCGCTCCAGCCGTACCCGACCGGGTGGACCGGTTACGGGCCGCTCTGAACCGCGCGTTGCGCGGCAAACCGGAGGTGACCGAGTACGTGCTCGCGGGCCTGCTGGCGCGCGGGCACCTGCTGCTCGAAGACCTGCCCGGGCTGGGCAAGACCACGCTGGCCAAGGCGCTCGCCGGCGCGGTCGGCGGCACGTTCGCCCGGGTGCAGTGCACGCCGGACCTGCTGCCGGGCGACATCACCGGGTTCAGCGTGTTCAACCAGAAGACCCGCGAGTTCGAGTTCCAGCCCGGCCCGGTGTTCGCCGACGTCCTCCTGACCGACGAGATCAACCGGACCACGCCCCGCACCCAGAGCGCGCTGCTGGAGGCGATGGCCGAGCGGCAGGCGACCGTGGACAACGTGCGCCACCCGCTGTCGCCGACGTTCTTCGTGATCGCCACGCAAAACCCGGTGGAGCACCACGGCACCTACCCGCTGCCCGAGGCCCAGCTCGACCGGTTCGCAATGAAGCTGTCGATCGGGTACCCGGACCGGGCCGACGAACTCGCCCTGCTCGAAGGGGCCATTGGCGCACCGGCCGACGAAGCCGCTCCGGAACGGGTACTCGCACCCGGTGAGTTGGCGGCACTTCAGGCGCGCGTGGCCGGGGTGGCGGTACAGCCGAACGTGCGAGCGTACCTGGTGGATTTGGGCCGGGCCACCCGCGCGCACGCGAGCGTCTCCCTCGGGCTCAGCCCGCGCGGGCTGCTCACTTGGCAGCGGGTCGCCCAGGCGTGGGCGTACCTGCGCGGCCGCCCGTTCGTTACCCCGGACGACGTTCAGGAGGTCGCCCGGCCGGTGCTGGGGGTCCGCCTGGGACTCGACACCGGCGCGACGGAGCGGGTGATCCGGCAGTTGGTCGAAACGATCCCCGTTCCGGTTTGATCCGCTCAACGTTACCGCACCAGGGAGCCGGCCATGTTCGCGAGTCTGTTTTGGGGGTTCCTCCTGCGCCTGGGTCAGGGGGCCGTTGAAGCCTCGCTGACGCTGGTGGTCGGGGTGGTTGTGGCCGGGGTGCTGCGGCGCATGGTCGGCCCGGCCGGCACGCGCCGGTTGTTCGGCAGTGGGGCGAAGGGGCTGTTCCGCGGGTGGCTCGCCGGGATGCTGTTACCGGTGTGCGCGCTCGGGGTGATCCCGGTCGCCCGGGAGATGCGCCGGGCCGGGGTGCCGGGCGGTACGGTGCTGGCGTTCGTGCTCGCGGCCCCGCTCCTGAACCCGCTCTCGTTCCTGTACGGACTGACCCTCGCCGAGCCGGTGGTGATCCTCACGTTCGCCGGCCTGTCGCTGGTCGTCGCCACGTGCGCCGGGTTCCTGTGGGACCGCGTGTTCGGCCGCGGCGCGAGCGTGACCGAGGCGGAGGAGCTGGCCCGCACCGCCGACGCCGAGCCGCTCCCGGCGGCCGGGCTGCGCCGGGTCGCGGCGGTGGCGGTCACCGCCGCCAAGGAACTGGCCGGGCGCGACCTCGTGTTCTACGCGGTCGGGCTGCTCGCCTCGGCGCTACTGTCGGCGGCGATCCCGTTCGGCAGCCTCCAGCACACGATGCACCACACCGACAAATCGTCCCCGCTGCTGATGACCGCGCTGGCGGTACCGCTGTACTCGTCCCCGCTGCCGGGGATGATGAAGATCGGCCTCATGTTCGAGCACGGCAACTCGATCGGGGCCGCGTTCGTGCTGTTCACGCTGGGCATCGGAACCAGCGCCGGGACCGTGACGTGGCTGCTGACGGACTTCGGGGGCCGCCGGGTGCTCCCCTGGCTCGGCGCCTACCTAGCCGTTGTGCTCGCCGTCGCATACGCGACGGAACCGGTCCTGTACGACACCCGGAAAGAGGAGGCGGACCACACGCACGCGTTCGACGACTACTCGGCCCCCTTCCCTTCCGGGTCCGGCGGACCGGCCGAGGCGGGCGCGAAGCTGGCCGAGAAGTTCGGGCCGATGGAGCAGCCGGCCGTGTACGGCTTCGTTGCGCTCCTGGCTGCCGGGGTCGTGCTGCGACGCGCCGACCGGGCGGGGGCACTGGAGCGGTGGCTCACCGCGCCGCCGCCGAGCCGGGCGCGCACGCGATGGGACGCCAACGTGCCCGGCTCGGTGCTGGGAGCGGTCTCGCTGCTGGGGTTAGTCGCGTTCAGTGTGGTCGGGGCGTACCTGTACTACCCGGACCGCGAGCAGTGCTTCGAGGAGATGAAGGCCGTTCACGCGGACGCGGTCGTCGCGGCCCGGACCGGCAAACGGGACGAGGCGATCCGGCAACTGGAGCGGTGGGACTTACTGACCCGCAAGTTGCAGGTCGGCGTGTACATCCGCACGTTGCGGTTGAGCGACGAGCAGGCGCGATCGGCCGACGACCTCCGGGAACGGCTGGAAGAGGTGCGCGACGCCCTCCTGGCGAACGACGCCACCGTAGCCGAATCCGCGCTCCCGGCGCTCGAGCGGGCGTACCGCACGTGTCGCACCGCGTTCGCTCCGAATTGAACGCCGGTGCGAAGTTGGCGGCTACCGCTCTGCCCGCTGGCAAGTAGACTGATCGATCACCCCGTGAACAGTGAGCCGCCCAGAACATAGGTGGTCAAGTACCGCAGCCCCCGCGACGAAAGCAGGTTCAAGATGCTGCCCGTACTTCTGACCGCAACAATCGTCGCGCCGGCCGCCGATCCGGTAACCACGCCCCCGCTACCGGGCTTTCGCACGAGTGCGTGGTTTGAAGAACGGGTGCGTGAAGAGTGGGTCACAGAAGGTGTTCGCGCGATCGCAAATGCGCCTGCGAACTTCGACCCGAAGAAACCGACCCAGTTGGTCATCTACGCGACCCCCAACGGCAACTCTGTTGAGCAAACGTTCGGCTGCGCGACCGGCCCCGGTCTCGACTGGCACTTCGATATTCAACACGTCGCGGCCCAGGTGCGGAAGCTCCGTGAGGTCCGCCCCGGCGAGAACATCGTCCTGGTGTGCGTCGAAGCCGACGGGCTGAGTTGGCCCGCCTGGAAGCGCCGCTACAAGGACGGCCCCGACCGGGTTCGCAAAGTGGTCGATGTGCTGCGCCAGTGGGTTCCCGGCGTAAGTGCGCGCGTGTCGCTGGCCGGGCACAGCGGCGGGGGCAGCTTTCTGTTCGGGCTCCTCGACAACGCGGATCGTATCCCGGATTGGGTCGAGCGAATGGTATTCCTCGACGCCAACTACTCCTACAGTGACGCCGATAAGCACGGCGAAAAACTGCTCTCGTGGCTGAACGGAGACACGTCTCGTCGGCTCGTCGTGATCGCATACGACGACCGGAACATCGAACTCGATGGGAAGAAGGTAATCGGACCGGACGGCGGCACCTTTCGCGCGACCGAGCGCATGCGCACGCGGTTCGCAAAAGACGTGACGTTCGCAGAGACCAAAGCCGGAGACGTGACAACCTGTACCGCGCTCGGCGGTCAGCTCGCGCTACTGGTTCACGCGAACCCCAAAAACAAGATCCTACACACCGCGCTGGTGGGCGAAATGAACGGGTTGTTGCGCGGCCTGACCGATCCCGGCGTGAAACCCGAGTGGGGCACGTTCGGCGCGCCGCGGACGTTCACCGCGTGGGTACAGCCCGGACCGGGCATCCCGAAACGCCCCGCCGACGCGACCGGAGGAACCGCGTTCTTTAAATCGCTCGACAAGCTCCCCCTCCTGGAGCGGGAAGAGGTGATCGCGCGAGAAATACTCCGCGGGAACGTACCCGAATTTCTACGCACGTTTCAAAAGATCACCACGAAGGCACGCGACGCGAGCGGGAAGGAACACACCGTGGTGTTCGAGGTCATGCCGGATTACCTTGCGGTAGGCAGCGACGCCGATTTCGTCCGTGTGCCTATGACTCCGCAAACCGCAGCCCGGATTGCAGACGCTTTCGGGTGCGCGGTGCCGACCCGGAAAGTCGCCGACGAAGTGTACCGAGCTGCGGTAGTGAAATTGGAGCCGAAACCGCTCACCGAGGATCGCGAACGGCCGTCGACATTTCTGAAGCACAACGTGTTGATCGAGGAGCAGCGCCGCGGACGGAAGCTCGGCGAACTGGCCGCAGGGATCAAGAAAGATGTGGTGGTGTCGAACCGGTTGACCGAGAAGCCCGGTCGGGTCGCCATTTACGGGTGGCACAAGCTCGACGGAAAAGCCATTCAGCTGCTCACGATCGTTCACGGCGAAACGTACGTGGATTACAGCCACGGGGTGCGACTGATGAAACGCACGGTTCTTGTTGATAACCAGCCGCGCGACGTGCGACACGTCTTATATTCGTCCGCGCTACACGCGTTACTGAGCGACGAGGGTCCTGTGACCCGCCCGGCATACTGACCCAGCGGTTTCCGCTCACGGACGTGCCAGACGCTCCGGAGCGTGCCCGACCGACAAAAGGGTCCGCGAAACACAGCACCCCCTCCTGGGTCCGCTCGGCAGTCTGGGGCGGAGGGTGTTGGTGCCGGATAGGTCCGCTGCGTCTCGCTGGCGTTGCGGCTACACGTCAGAAAAGAAGATCGCGCCGAATACGGGCCGAAATGGAAACCAGCGGCCCCAACTGCGGGCCGCTGGAGGTACCTACGAAATTGAGTGGCGGCTCAAGATACCGCGTCCTGGGTTTTCGCCGAGGCCGCCTCTTCAGCCTCTTTCGCGGCGGCCTCGGCCTTGAGCTTTTCGTAAAATGCCGGGTCGTTGCCGCCCTCGTCCGGGCGCGGCGTCATGCCGGTCACCCGCGACACGACCCACTCCAGCGCCGGGAAGAAGTAGATGTTGGTCAGGAAAGGGTTGCACCAGCCGGTGGTGATGCAGTAGTTGGCCTGGTACGGCAACTTGTGGTGCTTTTGGTGGTGGTCCTTGGTGAGGATCAGCCGGCAGCTCTGGAGCACGCGGGCGAACCGCGGCGGGTGCTTCATGTGCGCCCACAGGTGGAACTGGCTGGTCCACATCGCGAACGCGCCGATCGCCCACACGAACACCCCGGCGTACAGCCAGCCGATCGGCTCGGTCGGGAAGAACAGCGGGACGATCAGGAACGGCGAAGCGCCGAGCACGTTGTCCCCGTTCGTGGTGAAGAAGTTACTCTTGACCATGTCGAGCGGGTAGGCGTGGTGGAACCGGAACGGCCGCACGAACCGCCACCCGACGACCGGTGTCTTGGGGGTGCCCCACGTGTCACCGGCCCAGTGTACGAAGCCGGAAACGAAGTCCGCACCGAGCAACCCGAGCGGGATGAGGACCAGGGTCGGCCAGTCCCAAAAGCCGGGCGCGTTAACGAAACGAACCAAGCTGACGATCACCAACGTGATCCCAGCCAGAACAAAAAACACCTCGCTCGGGAGTACCGGGAACTCCGATACATCCGCTGCTCGGGTTCGCTGTATTTTCATTCCAATTTGTCTCACAGTGTGCCACGAGTCTGCACCGAACCGGCAGTGCGATCCGGTGTGCACCTTCTCCGTTGTACGTACTCCCCACAACGTGCCGCCGGACGTGGCGTCATATTCCTGAAAAATTAGCCACTTCCGCGCTCTTGACCGCCTGCCTATGTCGGTGGGATTCCGAACGGAACGCTTCACGAACGCCGTTCGATCGGACAGCAGGACACGACTTTATCGGAACGATTTTCGAGACACTTCTCGCTGGACGCGACAGCGGGTACTGCGTTGCGGTGATTGATCTTGTGAAAGAGTCCAGCCGGTGCCTTTTTGGGGGTTACCACACCAACCCATCAAGGACACCGGCATGGACCGCGCTCATGTGCGCGTTGTGTCGAAGAGTTGTGCCCCGGAGACCTTCCCGTGCCCCCGGTGCGGAGAACGGGGACGGCGGAAAGGTACCCACACCCGCCGCGTTCGGGACATCGCCTACGGGGAAATCGTGTTCCTCGAGTTGACCGTTGGAGAATACCGCGCCACCTGTGCCTGTTGCAAGACCTTCCGCTCTCAGATCGAAGGGATCGAACCTCGAGCCGAGTACACCAACCGCGTTCGCGAGGCCGTCATCGACCGACTCCTCGAGGACGGCATGAGCGCCCATCGGCTCCAACAGGCGTTGCGTCGGGACTTCCTCCTGGATCTGTCCGACGGGTTCCTCTCGGACTGCCTGGACTGGAAGGTGCGCCAGACCGACATGCCCGGGTACCGCCAGTGGACGCTTGACAACTTCTCGGGCACCCTGTGCATCGACGAGCTGCACTTGGGCCACCGCACGCTCCTGTTGGCCACCGACCCGATCGGCGATTTCCCGGTGGCCTTCGCCGTGGTCTCGGCCAACGATCAGGCCCATATGCGTGGGTTCCTGAACAACCTGCGGAACCACGGGTTCTTGCCCCAAGTGGTCGTCACCGATGGCTCGAACCTGTACCCCACCGTGTTGGCGGACCTGTGGCCCCACGCCCGTCACCAGCTGTGCGTGTTCCATGTCCTCAAGGACATCAATACCCATGTCTTCGATGCCCTGCGACGGCTCCGACGCGCGCTCGCCCGAAAAGGGGGACGGAAGCGACGTCGGGGCCGGCCGAGCAAGGCCCAGAAACAGGCCCGGGCACGCCGCGGGAAGACCAAGACGGAGCAAGGGCACTTCGTGTGGAAGCATCGGCACCTGATCGTGACCCGACCCGAACATCTGGATGGGCGACAACGCCGCTGGCTCAGCCAGATGTTCGGTTACCTGCCCGCGCTGCGGGCGCTCCGCGCGTTCGCGCTTCGGATCTATCGGCTGTTCGACCCCGAGCAAAGCCCTCATCAAGCGCGGTGCCGTCGGGCGGCTCTGGTCCGAGACGCACAGTACCAATCCGATCCCGACCTGTCCTCGGCGTTGGAACTGCTGAGCGCCGAGAAGTTCGACAAGATGATGGCGTTCCTGCACAGCCCCCACGCTCGACGGGTTCGGACCAATAACCACGTGGAGCGCACCAATCGGCGCCTCCGATACTTGGAAAAGGTGCGGTACAAATGGCGTCGGCGAAGGACCATCGTCCGGTTCATCGTCCTGGCCCTGGATCGCTGGCACCAACAACGCTTGACCCAAAAACAAACCGCGGTCACGCCGGATACACAGTCGAAGGGTGTGGAGACCAGAAAGCCGGCATCATGAAGTTGTCGCGTTCAGCGAGAAGTCTCATTTTCGATGTCAATTTAGCCCGCCCCTTCCCCACTCGCTTCGATGAAATAACCCGGCCGGCGGCATCACAGGCGTACACGCGACGTTCGTAACGGTCACGGAACATGGAATGTCCGGGAAACTTCAGAAATCATAGCGGCACCCGGCATCTGGACGAGGCCCACACGCGCTGGTAAGTTGCGTTCTCACCGCACCCGATCCTGACCACCGGATGCGCTCATGCGCTGTGCCGTCGCGCTGCTCGCGCTCGCCGTTTGCGCCACCGGAACCGCTCGGGCCGCAGACACAAAAGGGCCGAACGTCCTGTTCCTGTTCGCCGACGATCAGCGTGCGGACACGGTCTCGGCCCTCGGCAACACGCGCATCCGAACCCCCAATCTCGACCGGTTGGTAAAGCGCGGTGTGTCGTTCGATCGCGCGTACATGCAGGGCGGGCTGAACGGGGCGACGTGTGTGCCGTCGCGAGCGATGCTGTTATCGGGCCGGTGCCTGTTCCGCATTGATGAGAAGCTCCTGCGCGACGAAACCTGGCCGGAGGCCTTCGCAAAGGCGGGTTACGGCACGTTCGCAACCGGCAAATGGCACAACGGCGAAAAGTCGCTTGTGCGCTGCTTCCCAGAGGCCCGCGGCATCTTCGCCGGCGGAATGACGGACCCGCTGAAGGCGCCGCTCGCGGACATCGAAGGCAGCAAGCTGGCGGCCCCGAAACTGGCGCCCAAGCACGCGTGCGCGGTGTTCGCGGACGAGGCCATCAAGTTCCTGAACCGCAAGCACGAGAAGCCGTTCTTCTGCTACGTCCCGTTCGACGCGCCCCACGACCCGCACATCGTGCCCGACGACTTCCCCATTCGGTACGACGTGGAACAGATCCAACTGCCGCCCAACTTCTTACCTCAGCACCCGTTCAACAACGGCGAGATGAGCGTCCGGGACGAGGCCCTGCTCGCGTGGCCGCGCGACCCCGAGAAGGTGCGCGAGATGATTGCCGAGTACTACCGCTACGTTTCGTACCTCGATTCCGAAATAGGCCGCGTGCTCGACGCCCTCGATCGGTCCCCCCACTCCCGTAACACAATCGTCGTGTTCGCAGCCGATTCGGGCGTCGCTCGGGGCAGCCACGGCCTGATCGGCAAGCAGAACTGTTACGAACACTCGCTGCGCGTGCCGCTCGTGCTCGCCGGCCCCGGGATCGCCGAGAACAAGCGAACGGCCGCGATGTGCTACCTCTTCGACGTGCTGCCCACCCTCGGGAAGTTGTGCGGCGTGCCCGGCCCGCAAACCAGCGAGGGGCTCGAGTTCTCGCAGGTGCTGACCGATCCGACCCACCCCGCACGACCGCACCTCATGTTCGGCTACAAGAATGTTCAGCGGGCGGTGCGCGACGACCGCTGGAAGTTGATCCGCTACCCGCAAGTCGACAGAACCCAGCTCTTCGACCTCAAAACCGACCCGGACGAAGTGACCGACCTGTCGGCCAAGCCCGAACACGCCGCCCGCATGAAAGAACTGCTCGCGCGGCTCGGGGCCGAACAGCAGCGGTTCGGCGACACGGCGCCGTTGACTGTGGCCAAACCACTCCGGGCCGAATGGAACCCGCCGCCCAAGAAAGGAAACTAATGATCATCGAACCGACCGCAGTGAGCTACCAAACGGAACCCGGTCTGTCGGTCGATGAGTTCATCGACGTTCTGGTGCGCTCCTCGCTGGCCGAGCGCCGCCCGGTCCACGACCGCGAGGTGATGCACGCGATGCTGGCCAACGCGCAACTCGTCCTGACCGCCCGGGTCAACGGGTTGCTGGTTGGCGTCAGCCGGGCCATCACCGACTTCGCCTACTGCACGTACCTGTCGGACCTCGCGGTCGACGAGGCGTTCCAGCGGCGCGGGATCGGGCGCGAACTCATTCGACACACCCACGAGGCCGCCGGGTTGCACACGATGCTGGTGCTGCTCGCGGCACCGAAGGCAGAGTCCTATTACCCGCACGTCGGATTGACGAAGCGTGATTCCTGCTGGACGATCCCGCGACAGCCGCGAAACGGTAGCGCGTAGGCCACTCATTCACGGTCCGAGTGGCCGTGTCTGTTTTTGTGGCACAGACATTCCTCAGTAGTTGCCACGGCTACGGCGTATTCGGTAGTTCGGTCGCTGCTGGGGTTTGCGCCATTGGTCCGGTGGTGGTGGTGGCGGTGTCGGGTGTGAAGATGATGATGATGAGGTCCCGGCAGGTGGTGGCGAGTGTGACGGTACGTTCGGTCATCCACCACGCGCGGATCAGCAGGCTCACCCCGACCAGGAGCAGCCGGTACACCGGGTCGTCGCTGGTGGTACGGGCCAGGCACTCGCCCAACTGCCGATACGAGGTCTCGATCCCGAACCGGGTGCGGTAGTCTAACACCACCCGGGGCAACCGGTCGAACCCGTCGGAGCACGCGAACACGAGTGGCCGCCGGCCGTCGGGTCCGGGCACCACGGCCACCCGCACGGTGGCCGAATCGGCCCGGCACTTGCAGCACCGGATGGTGTGCACGAACCACCCCGGGTGCCGCGCCGGAACAGCGGCGGCACCGCCTTCCCGCGCCGCACCATCGGGAGGAGGAACCGGAGCGGGCGTCGGGCCAACGCGTTGGCCACCCGGGCCGAGTCGAACCCGCGGTCCAGGAGCACGTGCCGGACCTTCACCCCGGCCCACCCGAGCTGGGCCCGGAGCCGCTCTCCCCGGGCGTCAGGTGTGTCCCCGGGGCGCATCCCGGTGAGCCGCAAGGTATGCCGGTGACAGAGCACCAGGGCCACCGCCGTGGCGTACCCCCAGAACCACTTGGCCCCGTCCTTGGGCTTGCCCCCGACCACTCCGGGTGTGTTCTCGTAGTCCCCGTCGAACGGCTGCGGGTGGGTGCCGATGGCGATCGGGATCGGGTGCTCCCGGAACGACCGCGGGAAGTGCCGACGGAACCCGGCGGCCAGGTGCAGCTACAGTGTGTCCCGGTCCCGCGGCAGATCCCCGGCCCACGGCCGCGACCCGCCGGGCGACCGCCGAGAGGGCCACCCGCAGAACCGACGCGACCCGCCGGCACCCGGGTCACCGACGCACCGTCGGTCCGGTGCAGCACGCCGGCCCCCCCCCGGCCCAGGCGTGTTGGCTCCGCACCGCGACGGCGGTACATCGGGAACGGCGCATGGCAAACCCCGCTCAATGAGTTGGGCGCACAACCCATGGTCACGGAAACTCATGCGCCGCTCAACCACCGTGGCAACTACTGAAGAATGCCTGTGCCACAAAGACAACAACCAAAACGTACACCAACGGTCGATTCGCGTATCAGAGGGCGGTTGATGACGGAAGAGCAATGGCTGGTGGCAATGGACGCGGTACCGATGCTGGCATCCTTTTCAGAAGCGACGAGCGCACGAAAACTACGGTTGTTCGCCTGTGGTTGTTGCCGTCGCATTTTGTATCTGATTGCGGACTCGCGGTGCCAAATGGCTGTTGACGTGGCGGAGTGGTATGCAGATGGACAGCGGGACGATGTTCAACGGCTCGCGGCTAATGACGCCTCTTACAGCGTTTATGCCGGTATGTCTGAACCCGGTTCCGGTTTCTCCGACGCGGCCGTTGGGATGAGAAAGAGCAACTGGGAAGCTGCTCAGGCGGCAACGTACACCACGGTGACCTACACCGGTGGGCCGTGTGAAGCCGTTCGCGGGGCGCAGCTCGTGGCTTATCACGCTGCGGAAGCCGCTTCGCTTTCGGATTTCCCAGATCATCAGGCCGGAGCGATCGGCAACTATCTCAAGCGTGTGACGGGACTGAACGAGCGAGCTGGGCAGGCGGACCTTATGCGGTGCATCTTCGGCAACCCGTTCCGCCCTGTCTCCTTCTCTCCTTCCTGGCGCTCCGATAGTGCCGTGGCGCTCGCTTCCGGTATGTACGGGTCGCGGGATTTCAGCGCGATGCTGATCCTCGCCGATGCCCTTCAGGACGCCGGGTGCGACAGCCCCGAGGTACTTGAACACTGCCGCGATCCGAAGTGCACGCATGTGCGCGGGTGTTGGGTGGTGGATCTGGTGCTGGGCAAGGAGTAGTAACGAACGCCGGGGCGATCGAATCGGATCAGCGCCCGTTACCGCGGCAGCGTTCTCCGCGCTGCATCTCCAGCCCCTGCGCCGCGGTCGCCCTTGGCAGGGGGCGGCGGTTAGCTCCCGGCTGGGCGCTCGCCGGTCGCGGGCGGCGCGGCGGGGCGCACTTTCAGCGTCGGGTTCATTCCGGACCGCCCCAGGCCGCTCCCGCCCGGCCCCGCGGCCCGGCGCCGCGCCAGCTTCAGCTTGGGCACCGGCACGTCGTGCTCGTCCTCAATGTCCCCCACGATCTCTTCCAGCACGTCTTCGAGCGTGATGAGCCCGAGCACCTTGCCGGCCTCGTCGCGCACCAGCGCCATCGGCCGGTGCGACTTGCGGAACAGCCGGAACGCGTTCGAGACCGACTCGCCGGGGTCGAGGAACGTGGCCGGGTACAGCGCGTCCTCCAGCAGCACCACCCCCGACGTGCTGAACAGGAAGAACAGGTCCTTGGTGTTCACGATGCCGACGATCTTGTCGGTCGTCCCCTCGTACACCGGCAGCCGGGTGTGCGCGCCCAGCCGGACGATCTCGAGCACCTTGTCGGGCGGGGTGGCCACGTCGAGCGCCGCCATCTTCTCGACCGGCACCATGCAGTCGCGCACCACCTTGTCGGCCAGCCCGAACACGCCCCGCACCATGTCCGCGGCGTCGGAGTCGAGCTCGCCCGCCTCCTCGCTGTCCTCCACGAGGAGGCGCAGCTCGTTGACCGTGTGGACCTCCCCCTCTTCGGCGTCCTCCCGGTACCCGAGGCGGCGCAGGAACCACGCGCTGGACCCGTTCATCAGTTTGATGAGCGGCGCCGTGACCGCGCCGAACAGGTACACGGGCCGCGCCACCCACAGCCCGACCGCCTCGCTCGACTGGAGCGCCGCCAGCTTCGGCATCTGCTCCCCGAACACGACGTGCATATAGGTGATGAGCGACAGCGTCAGGGCGATCGAGAGCACCCGGCCCCACTCGGCGGGCAGGTCCGCCATGAGCGGGTGGATGAGGCGGTGGATCGCCGGCTCGCTGACGAACCCGAGGGCCAAGCTGGCCACCGTGATGCCGAGCTGGCACGCGGCCACGCTCCGGTTCAGGTCGTTGACCGCCGCGAGCAGCCCGGCGGCCCCGACCTTCCCCTGGTTCACAAGTTCTTCGACGCGGGTTTTGCGGACCGCGACGAGCGCGAACTCGGCCGCGACGAAGAACCCGTTGATTGCGACCAGCACCGGAATCGCCGCCAGTCCGACAATTAACAGCGGCGTACTCAGTTCGCCCCCGGCGGGGTCGGTCGCCAGGAGTGTGAGCGACTCTGCGGAGCTTGCAGCCACGTGAACAGTTCCTTATCGGGCGAATCCCCGCACAGAGCGGGGGGCGCCGCTCATTCTAGCACCCGGAGCCCGGCGCGCGGACGGGAGCGGCCCCGACCACTGGCATAGGCGCGGGCCGCACGACCCGCGTAAACTACTCACGAAACGCGCCGCCGGAGGAACCGCCGCACTTGACGACCAGCTCGCACGACGCACTGTACCGCGCCATCTGCGCGCACCCGGACGAGGACACCCCCCGTCTGGCGTTCGCCGACCTGCTCGACGAGGACGGCGAGCACCGGCGCGCCGCGTTCGTGCGCACGCAGGTGGAACTGGCCAGGCTCCCCGCCTACGACCCGGTGTGCGTGACGGCCCGCCAGCGCGACCCGGACGCGCTGACCGGGTGGTGCATGGCGCACACCCTGCCGAAGGGGCTGCCCGCGGGGTGCGAGTGGCGCCAGTTCGAGTTCCGCCGCGGGTTCCCGTGGAAGGTGGGGGTGCGGTCGCTCGCGGCGCTGCTCGAAACCGGCGACGCGCTGTTCCGGGTCGCCCCGATCCGCGCGCTCGGCGTCGACTCGCGCGACCGCCCCGACCTCGCCGCCCTGGCGGACTGGCCGCACCTGACCCGGCTGCACCGGCTCAACTTCTCCACCGGCTGGTTCGGCGCCGACGACGTGGCCCAGTTCGCGCGGTCCCCGCACGCCGCCGGCATCACCGAGCTGGGGTTCGAGTTCGAGAGCCTGGCGCCCGAAGGGCTCGGCGCGCTGGCCGAGTCGGCACTGTTCGCCCGGCTCACCGCCCTCGAACTGAGCGCCAACGCGTTCCCCGCGGCGCTCCTGGTCGACGCGCTGGGGGGCGCCCGCCGCGCGGGCGCGCTGTCGCGGCTCGGGCTGCCGAACAACCGGATCGGCGCGGCCGACGCCGAGGCGCTCTTCGGGCTCCCCGCGGTCCGCGAGCTTCAGCACCTCGACCTGAGCGACAACCCGCTCGCCGCGGACGGCCTGACCGCGCTGGCCGCGAGCGGAATCGTTCGCGGGCTCCGGACCCTGAACCTCAGTCGGACCCGCCCCGGCGTGCTCGGGGTCAAGGCCCTGACCGAGGCCGGCGGGCTGGCCGGGCTACGGCAGCTCGACCTGTCGAACAACGCGCTCGGGCCGAACGCGGTGAAGGCGCTCGCGGGCGCCCCTGCGCTCCGCGGGCTGCGGGCACTGAACCTATCGAACAACCACGTGCGCGACTCCGGGGCCGCCGATCTGGCCGGGGCGCGTGCCCTCGCCGGGTTGCTCGAACTGGACCTCTGCGAAACCGACATCGGCGACGCCGGGGCGCTGGCGCTGGCCGAATCCCCATACCTGGGCGGGCTGTTGCGGCTGGACCTCAGTACCCGCAGCGGGCGCCCCTTCGGCGCCGCCGCACAGGCCGCGCTACGGGAGCGGTTCGGCGACCGCGTCAACTGGTAGCGCCGGCAGAACCGCCCCCACCTGCGATAAAGGCGCGGTCGACCGGCGCACACATCTCCAACGCACTGCGACGACGCCGACTGGGTCGGTGGTGGCGTTCGCTGGCACAGGAGCTGGGCGCTCGCTACCGCGGAGCGGGGGTTCGGGCTGGGTAATCGCTACCCACGTGTCGCGCGTTTTTGGCCCGGTTCCCGGGTCGCGCATCCGAACCGGCCGGCACCCCCGAGCCGAAATTCGCACCGGTAACACGCTCGCTGCCATCGGAATTACAGAGCCGCGCGGTGCGGCGGGTTGCTCCCGCCGAACGCCCCGCGCGGACCGGCGCCGGCTAAAATAACGCAAATGAACGATCGCGACACACTTTACCGGGCCGTTCTCGAGAACCCCGACGACGACACGCTGCGGTTGGTGTACGCGGACGCGCTCGAGGAGGGGGGCGATTCGCGGCGCGCGGCGTTCGTCCGCGCGCACGTGGAACTGGCCCGGGTGCCGGAGTACGAACCGGAAGCGGTTCAAGCCAAGTACCACAACCAGAAGAAGAAAGCCGACGGCGGGCGCTGGATCACAGAACTGCCGCCGCTGCCCGAGGGGCTGTCGTGGGCGCGAGACCCGTTCCGCCGCGGACTACCCGGGGCCATCCAGTCGCGAGACGGGGCCACGTTCGTCGCCCACGCCGACGACCTGTTCGCGCAGTACCCCATTGAGTCGCTGGAGTTAAAGGGGGCGCGGGTCGCGGACATGGCCGAACTCGCCGCGTGCGGGTGGCTCGGTCGGCTGCGGTCACTGTCGCTGGTCGAAGGGGCAGGCGGACCGACGTTGCGACGGTTACTCGATTCAAACCACTTTGACCGGCTCACCGAACTGCACCTGGGCGCACAACTGACGACTTCTCCAGCCATAACGGCGGTTGTGAGGAGCCGCGTGTTCGACCAGTTGACCGCCCTGAGCGTGCGCGAGGACCGGCAGGGCGGCGGGTCACTCGTTGGGGCGCTGGCGCGGCTCGCGAAGCCGCCGCGGCTCAAGAAGCTCGATTTGTCTTCGAACCGGGTTACCGATGCGGCGCTGGCCCCGCTACTGGCCTCAGCCGCGATGGAGACGGTCGAGGAACTGAACCTGAGCGACAACAACCTCGGCGCGGAAGGGATGGAGGCGCTCGCGGGTGCGACTCTGCCGAACCTGCGTTCGCTGAACCTGATCCGCACCCGTCCGACCGGCGCGGGCGTTTATGCGCTGACCGGGGCGAGCTTCTTTCCCGAGTTGCGGAGCCTCGGCCTCGGCGGGAACAACCTTCCGTCGGCCGCCGCCGAGCGACTGTCCCAGGCCGGCCGCACGAACCTGCGAATACTCGGCCTGGACGGGAACCGGCTCGGCGGGCGCGGCGCCGCGGCCCTCGCGGGCGGTGAGAACCTGTCCGGCTTGCTGGTGCTCGATCTGGCGGAAGTGGGAATCGATGATGACGGTGCCGACGCGCTCACCCAGAGCGCACGGCTGGGCGGGTTGCTGTACCTGAACCTGTACGGCAACACGCTGACGGCCACCGCCACCGCCCGGCTGCGGAAGCGGTTCGGCGACCGCGTGTTCCTCTGATGCCGGCCGCGCTGCGTCTCAGGCGCGCGACCGGCCCCGCACCGCGGCCCAAAGCCGGGCGCTCGCCGCGCCGGCGGTGGCGGACTCATCCGGGTGTGCGGTTCGGGCCGCGCGCCAGCGGACAACGGCCCAGGTGAGCAACGACCCGCCGAACACCGCCCAGTAACCGGGAACCAGTCGGACCCACCACGGCCCGACGAGCCACGCACTGACCGCGAGCCCGGCGCCCCACAGCGCGAGCGCGGCGAAGTCCGGCCGGTATTCCGGGCGCGCCTTCAGGACGACCGCCAGCGCCCAGAAGCCCGGCACCAGGAACGGCACGAACCAGCGGATCGACACGCACCCGCCGCCGAGGTTCTTCGAGAGGACGCCGTATGCCAGCCAGCCGGCCGCGCACCACCCGCACAGCGCCAGCAGTTCCGCGCGATCGGGGATCGCGGCCCCGCGGCGAAGGAAGACCCGGGCTCCGCCGATGACCGCCAGCAGCAGCGGCGGGTTGTGCGTCAGGAAGCCCTTTTTGCCGAACAGCAGGTCGAACAGGTACAGGAACTGGGCGAAAAAGTGCTTGTGCACCACTCCGGTCATGTTGGTCCCGAACGGGTTGCCGGGCCACGCGAGGTATTCCGGGTGCATGTTGAGCGGCTTCAGCCAGTCGCCGCCGATGGCGAAATTGATGGCGTGTCCGGCCACGACGCACGGCACGACTCCCAGCCCGCACACCACGACCGGCAGCGCCCGGCGGGTGCGCACCGCGACCGCCGCCAGAACCGCGAGGACCAGCGGCGGGCCGACGCCGAAGTCGAGGTTGTACGCGAACCCGGCGATGAGCCCGGCGCCAAGGAGTGCGAGCCACGCCCTGCGCCCTTCGGCCGTGCGGTCGGCGATCCGGCACAGGAGCACGCACACCGCGGCCGCCGCGCCCAGTTGTGCGATGTGGTTGTTGGCGGAACGGGTGTACGCCGGCAGCACGGTGCCGAACGCGAACGCCGCGAGCCACGCGAGCCGCCACCCGGGAGACAGCCCGACCCGGGTTCCGAGTACCCACAGGCACCCGACCGCGAGCGCGTACCCGGTCCCGCTCAGGAGCACGCAGATGACCCAGGCGAACACGTCGGGGCGGTCGCCCGGGTGCGGAAGCCCGAGGGCCATCAGCCCGCGGTAAGCGACCGCGAGCGGAACGCTCACCAGCGGGGGCTTGTCCGAGTAGTACCGGCCGTCGATCAGCAGCTTGTCGCTGGTGCCGCGGCGCAACAGCGCGTTGTCGGGGTCGTAGGGCGGGGTGCCGCGGTCGAAGTGCCCGGCCGGCGGGTGCAGGAACACGCTGTCGTCGATGCAGAACGTGCCGCGCTCGATCAGCGACTCGACCGACGCGAGCCGGCTGCCGTCGTTCCACCCGGACGCGAACGGCCACGCGCTGAAGGCCGCGAACGCGAGCGCACACGCGCCCAGCAGCCACGGCGCCGCCCAGTGATCCGCCCGGCTCATGTTTCCCGTCCCCGTGTGTGATCGGCCGGGGAACATAGCGAGAGGGGGCGGCCGACGCAACCGCGGCTGGCGGTCGGGGCGAAGAACGACGACGGTTGTGGTTGCCAGGTGGTTCGAGATTAGAGGGGCAAATGGTGCAACGCCGCACCAGATCGGGTAAATAGGACGCCACGGCGTATCCCGCGCCTGCAACAGGGAACGAACGACAAGGACTCTCCATGCGCAAGCTGCAAATGGCCATGTTGGCCACCGTCATCGTGTGCTCCGCTTCACCGGCCGCGCCGCCGGTGCGCAAGTTCGACGACCCGGGCGCCCCGCCGTTCAAGGTGTTGAAGGAGGGCGAACTCCCGCCGCTCGACGCCTACGACAACTTCGTTATCGGGCCGAAGTACGTGCCCGCGCCGGAGCGCAAACGGGTCGAGGGCGTGCCCGAGGGGAAGGTGGAGCAGTTCGTGATCGATTCCAAGGAGACCAAGCTGTTCAACCCCGGGATCGCCCGGAAGGAGTTCGGGAAGGTCGATCCGAAGAACCCGAAGACGTTGATCGTCGAGACGCACCCCATCGACTACAAGCGCAAGATCACGGTCTACATCCCCGCACAACATAAGGCCGGCGACGAGATGCCGTTCCAGGTCATTCACGACGGCCCCGGCGGGAAGCCGAGCGCGGAACTGCTGAACACCTTTAACAACCTGATCGCCCAGAAGCGGATCCCGCCGCTCGTCGTCATCTGGGTCGCCAACGGCGGCGGCGACGCCCAGGGGCACGAGCGCGGCAAAGAGTACGACAACATGAACGGCGACTACGCCGAGTACATCGAGACCGAAGTGCTGCCGCGGGTCGAGAAGGGGTGCAAGGTGAAGCTGACCAAGGACCCCGACGGGCGCGCCGCGATGGGCAACAGCTCCGGCGGCTCGGCCGCGCTCATCATGGCCTGGTTCCGCACCGACCTGTACCACCGCGTGCTCACGACCTCGGGCACGTTCGTGAACCAGGCGTGGCCGTTCGACCCCAAGTTCCCGGACGGGGCCTGGGGGTTCCACGAGACCCTCATCCCCAAGGAGCCCAAGAAGCCGATCCGGCTGTTCATCTCCGTCGGCGACCAGGACCTGCTCAACCCGAACGTAATGCGGGACGATATGCACGACTGGGTGGAAGCCAACCACCGGATGGCCAAGGTGCTGAAGGCCAAGGGGTACGAGTACCAGTACCTGTTCTGTCGCGGTGCGGGGCACAGCGTCGGCAATGCCCAGACGCAGTTCCTCCCGCACGCCATCGAGTGGGTGTGGAAGGGGTACGCTCCGAAGGACAAGTCGAAGTGAGCGGGCGCGCCCGCTCGTGGTGTGCGGAAGGAGTTTGACTTCCCCGCGCACCACGACTACCGTCAGGCTCCGGCCCGAGCCTTCACGCCACCCGCCGCATCGTGCCGGCGCCCGCGAGCAACATCATGGCAGCACCCTCCCGACGCGACGCACTGACGCACCTCGGCACCGCGGCCGTCCTCGGCGGGACCGCCGCCGCCCGCGCGGACGCTCCCAAGGCCGGTGCGAAGCCGATCAAGATCGGGCAGATCGGGGTCGCCCACGCGCACGCCACCAAGCTGTCCGTGTACCGCGACTCACCGGACTACGAGGTGGTCGGGATCGTTGAGCCCGATGAGGCGCTGCGCAAGCGGGCCGAGAACACGCCCGCGTACCGCGGGTTGAAGTGGCTCACGCGCGAACAACTGCTGGCCACGCCGGGCCTCCAGGCGGTGCTGGTGGAGACACGCATCCGCGACCTGCTCGACAACGCCGAGGCGTGCGTGCGCGCCGGGATGCACGTCCACATCGACAAACCCGCCGGCGAGTCGCTCCCGCACCTGAAGCGCACCCTCGACGCCGCGACCAAACAGAAGCTCATGGTGCAAATGGGCTACATGTACCGCTACAACCCGGCGGTGGTGCTGCTCCGCGAGTTCCTCAAGAAGGGGTGGCTGGGCGAGGTGTTCGAGGTCCACGCGGTGATGAGTAAGGTGGTGCCGCCGGCCCAGCGGAAGGAGCACGCCGAGTACCCCGGCGGGATGATGTTCGAGCTCGGCTGTCACGTGCTCGATCTGGTCGTCGGCGTGCTGGGCCGGCCGAACGAGGTCGCCGGGTTCCGCACGCACGCCGCCAAACTCGACGACGGCCTGCTCGACAACATGTTAGCGGTGCTGAGCTACCCGCGGGCCATCGCCAGCGTGAAGTCCAGCGCGCTGGAGGTGGAGGGGGGCGACCGGCGGCACCTCGTCGTGTGCGGAACGGAGGGCACGTTCCACATTCAGCCGCTCGACAACCCGGCGGCGCGGGTGTCGCTGTCTCAGGCGCGCGACGGGTACAAGAAGGGCACGCAGGAGGTGACGTTCCCGAAGTACGCGCGGTACGTGGGCGACGCCGCGGACATGGCCCGCGTGATCCGCGGTGAGAAGCCGCACGACTTCCCGCCCGAACACGACCTGGCCGTGCAGGAGACGCTCCTCCGGGCGTGCGGGCTGTCACCGAAAAGCTGACGCGCGGCCAGCACCGCAACGCGCCCCGCCGGCGCGCAGACGACCCCGCACCCGGGAACCGCATGGCCATCTTGCTCGGCACGCACCACGTCGCGGTCATCTGCTCGGACTACGCGCGCTCGAAGCACTTCTACACCGAAGTGCTCGGGCTGGCGGTGGTGTCGGAGGTGTTCCGCGCGTCGCGCGGCTCGTACAAGCTCGACCTTCGGTTGCCGGACGGCACACAGGTTGAGCTGTTCAGCTTCCCGAACCCGCCGCCGCGGCCGAGCTACCCGGAGGCGTGCGGGCTGCGGCACCTGGCGCTTGTCGTCGCCGACCTCGCCGCCGCGGTCGCGCACCTCGGGGCGCACGGCGTGAACGTGGAGCCGATCCGGGTGGACGAGTACACCGGGAAGCGGTTCACCTTCTTCGCCGATCCCGACGGGCTTCCGCTCGAACTGTACGAACGATAGCTCTCCCGGAGTCATTCATGCGCCACCTTGCGTTCGTTCTCGTTCTCACTCTCGTAACGGGCGCGCCGGCGCGCGGCGCAGACCCGAAGCCGTTCCCGGGGGCGCCGACAAAGTGGCAGGGGTTCGCCCGCCACGACTTCAAGGTCGGCGCTCTGGACGCGACGGTGGTCACACCGGAGAAACCGCTCCCGGGGCGCCCGTGGGTGTGGCGCGGCGAGTTCTTCGGCGCGTTCGCCGACGCCGACGCGGCGCTCGTGAAGGCCGGGTGGCACCTGGCGTACCTGAAGGTGCCCGACCTGTTCGGCGCGCCGAAGGCGGTTAAGCACTGGGAAACGTTTCACGAGGCGCTGGTGAAGGAGTACGGACTGCACCCGAAGCCCGGGCTCATCGGGCTGTCGCGGGGCGGGCTGTACTGCATGAACTGGGCGGCCACACACCCGGACAAGACCCTGGCGGTGTACCTGGACAACGCGGTGTGCGACTTCAAGAGCTGGCCCGGCGGCAAACTGAAGAGGTTCGGAGCGTCACCCGGGTCGGAAGCCGAGTGGAAAAAGATGCTGGCGGCCTACGGCTTCAAGACCGACGACGAGGCGCTGAAGTACAAGCTGAACCCGGTGGACAACTTGGCCCCGCTGGCGAAGGCCAAAATCCCGCTGCTCCTGGTGTACGGAGACAAGGACGCCGTGGTGCCGCACGTCGAGAACTCGGAACTGGTGTACGACCGGTACAAGGCGCTCGGCGGGCCGGTCGAGCGGGTCGTGAAACCGGGCCAGGACCACCACCCGCACGGGCTGAAAGACGTGTCACCGGTCGTGAAATTTTTCACAGAGGCGTTGGCCGCTCAGAAGTGACGGGGGCGTGGTTTTGAGGCCGCGCCCGGGAACTGAGGCTGATGTTCGAGAACGGGAGGTTCGACCGGTCTTTCGGGTACGCAGGGTGCGCGGCACTCGTACCCGAACGACACAGCGCGACGCACGGTGACCACGTGGGTCCATTTCTCGACGGCATTCTTTCAGGGAGGGAGAACGGGGAGCGGCTGTCTGTTGCCCTGCGAGCGTAGAATTGGTCACCCGAACGAAAGGTGACGACCATGTCTCGGTTCTGGCAGCACTTTGTTACGAACGGCGGCGAGGACGCGGGCGCGCCGGAGCGGCCCAAGGGCGAACCGGCCCCCGAGCCCGAGGACGTGCTCGATGCGTTCTCGCGGGCCGTTGTGGGCGTCGCGGACAAGCTACGCCCGGCGGTGGTGAACCTGCGCGTCGGCCGCGGCGAGCGGGGCGGCAGCGGGTCCGGCGTGCTGTTCGCGCCGGACGGGTTCCTCCTCACCAACCACCACGTCGTTCAGGGGCACGACAAGGTGCGGGTGCGGCTCAGCGACGGGACCGAAATGGCCGGGCGGGTGGTCGGCAACGACCCGTGGACCGACCTCGCCGTGGTACAGGCCGAGGGCACGGCGCTGCCATTCGCGCAACTGGGCGATTCGGCCCGGATCAAGGTCGGACAGCTCGCAGTGGCGATCGGCAGCCCGCTCGGGTTCGAGTCCACCGTCACCGCGGGCGTGATTTCCGCGCTCGGCCGCACGCTCCGGAGCGTGTCGGGGCACCTGGTCGATAACGTCATCCAAACCGACGCGGCGCTGAACCCCGGCAACAGCGGCGGGCCGCTCGTCGATTCGCACGGGCGGGTGATCGGGATCAACACCGCGGTGATCCAGCCGGCGCAAGGCATCTGCTTCGCGGTGCCGGTCAACACCGCGAAAACGATCCTCCCGCAGTTGCTGAAGCACGGGCGGGTGATCCGCGGGTACCTCGGGCTGCACGCCCGGCAGGTGCCGGTCGCGCCGGAACTGCGCACGAAGTTCGGCCTGGAGCAGAAGAGCGGCGTCGAGATCCTGATGCTCGAAGAGGACGGCCCGGCCCAGAACGCGGGGCTGTGGATCGACGACATCATCATCGGGTTCGGCGACCGGCCCGTCGCGAGCGTGGACGACCTGCACCGGGCGCTGACCCAGTTGCCGGTCGGGATGCCCGCGAAGGTGGCGGTGCTGCGCGAGGGGCGGCGGCTCGAGCGCACGGCCGTGCCGGGCGAGTACCCCACCCCGGTGCGCGGGTAACCGCCGGGGCGGCACGAAACGTCGATCGACGCCGCCCCGCGCGGGCGGCTACAATTGCGGCCCGCGACGGGGCGATCCCGAAACTCTTTGAGAGGCCCGATGTCCGACCGCGCCGCCCTCCTGAGCGCGATCTGTGCCCAGCCCGAAGAGGACACCCCGCGGCTCGCGTTCGCGGACTGGCTCGACGAGCACGCGGGCACGTTCCCGATCCCGGCCGACGCCCACGCCCGGGCGCGATTTATTCGCGACGACATCGGGATGTCCGCGCGCCCCGAGTGCGACCCGGAGCGCCTCCGGTGGGAGCTGATCGAGAAGCCGCGGCGCGAGCAGGAGCCTTGGATCCGCGTGACCCACACGCCGGAGGTGCTGACCCCGGAGCGCGCCGGCGGGGTGCTGAAGCGCGGGTTCCCGTGGTGGGTCCGGCTGCGCCCGAGCGAGCTTCTGGCCAACGCGGACCGGGTGCTGCCGCAGGTGCCCGGTGGCGTGCTCACGTTCGCCAACCCGGACGCGCACTGGGCGGCCCTCGCACGCTCGCCACACCTGGGCCGGCTCGCGGGCCTGCACATCCGCCAGACGCAACTGAGCCCGGCCGCTCTTCAGTTGCTGGTGGAGTCCCCGCACGCGGTCGGGATCGGGTGGTTCAGCGCCGGGAGCGACGGGCTAACGAGCGCGGCGCTCCCGGTTCTCACCCGGTCCGAGTTCCTGGCGCGGCTCACGCGCCTCGACCTGGACGGCCGGCAGTGGGCCGGGGGCGCGTTCGTCAACAGTTTCGCCCAGGTCGCGCACCCGGTGCGGCTCCGCGAGCTGGGGCTCGCCGAGTCCGGGCTGTCCGGGGCGCACCTTCAGCGGTTGCTCACCTCGTTCGCGGCGGAGGGGCTGGAGCGGCTCGCGCTGGCCGTCAACCCGATCGGGCGGGCGGGGCACGAGGCCGTCGCCCTGCTGCCCCTCGACCGGTTGCGCAAGTTGGACCTGAGCGAGACGGCGCCCGGCGCGGAAGGGCTCCGGTGGCTCTCGACCTCGCTGACGCTCAGCCGGCTGGAGCGGCTGGGGTACCGGCGGAACCACGTGAGTTCGGCGTTGGCGGCGGAACTGGCGGCGTGCCACGAGGTGAGTAACCTGCGGGTGCTGGACCTCGCGTATAACCCAATCGGCAACGCCGGTTCGGCCGCGCTGTTCCGGTCGCCGCATTTCGCCGGACTGCTGTACCTGAACCTGTCGTACTGCATGGTCGGCGACGAGGGCGTCCGCGCGCTGCTCGAATCCCCGCTGCTCGGGACGCTCGTGCTGCTGGACCTGACCGGTTCGCCGGCGTCGGCCGAGGTGCTGGAACGGCTCAAAGAGAAGATGGGCGACCGGGTGCGGATCTGACCCACGGACATAAGATGCCGCCATGTCTGACCGCGACGCACTCCTGAGCGCGATCTGCGCGCAGCCCGACGAGGACACGCCGCGGCTCGTCTTCGCCGATTACCTCGAAGAGCACGACGAGGCGGCCCGCGCGGCGTTCATCCGGGATCAGATCCGGCTGGCGCAGACGCCGCCGTGGGAGCCGTTCGCGGTGCGGTGCCGGTGGCACGCCCCGCACGTCGTGAGCGGCGCCCCGTTCCGCAGCACCCTCCCGAAGCTCGAAGGGTCGGCGCTGGCATGGGGGGACATGCCGTTCCGCCGCGGGTTCGGGTGGTCCGTCCGGGTACACATGCCGGCTCTCTGGGACACGCTCGTGGAGCCCCTGTTCGACCGGCAGCCGATCGGTCGGCTCATGTTCTGGCCCACGACCCTCGACGACTGGCGCCGGATCGCGGCGTCGGAATGCGTGACGCGGTTCCGCGAGGTCGCGTTCGCCACCAGCCCTATCGAGCCCCTGTTCGCGCTCCGCGACCGGCCCGCCGCGGCCGGGATCACGGACCTGTACTTCGCCCGGGCGAGCGGGGCCGGGATGCCGGAGGTGATCGAAGACCTGTTCCGCTCGCCGCTGGGGCACACGGCCCGCGGGCTCCATTTCCACACCGGGTACGAGTCCCTCAGCGCGCTTGTGGACGCGCTCAACACCGGCGGGCCGCTGGCCCGGCTGTCGTTCTCGAACATGGGCATCACCGCGGAGCACCTGCGGCGGTTGTTCGCCGGGCCGGTCGCGTCAGAACTGGATGGGTTGCACTTCACCAACGAGCCGCTCGGCGGGGACGGGCTGAAAGTGCTGGCGGAGCGGCTCCCGGGCGCGGTGCGCGAGCTCACGCTAACGGGCTTCGGGGCGCGTGAGGGGCTGGAAGCGTTCGCCCGCAGTGACCGGTTGGCGGGCGTGAAACGGCTCGACCTGAGCGGAAACCGGCTCAGCCCGCGGTCGAGCCGGCTGCTGTCGCTGTCGCACGCGCTGCCGGCCTTGCGCGCGATCAACCTCAACTCGTGCCATCTGCTGGATAAGGGGGTGCGGCACGTCACGCAGGCGCGATGGTGGCACGGGTTGGTGGAGGCGGATTTGCGGAACAACACGCTCTCACCCGCCGGGGTGAGGCACTTGCTGAACGCCCCGGTCCCGCCGGACCTTACGGCCCTCGTCCTCGACCGCGACGGCCTAGGGGCCGAGAGCCGGGCGGCACTTCAGAAGAAGTTCGGCGCGGCGGCCGTGTTCACGGCCGGCGAGGTGCCCTGGTAGGCCGCGTTACGCGGAGCCGCCGTTGACGCGGCCCGGCCCGCCCGCGAGCATAACGGTATGGGCATGAGCATGAAGAAGTTCGCCGCCGTGGTGCGCCGCGCGATCGAGTCCCTGCCGGAGGAGATCAAGCGGCACCTCGATAACGTCGTCGTGGACGTGGAAGACGATCCGTCCGACGAGTTCCTCCGCGAGGCGGGGTTCACCGACGAGGAGATCGAGGCGGGCGACTCGCTGTACGGCTACTTCATGCCGCTGGAAGGGGCCAGCGCCAGCGAGATGCTGGAGAACCCGAACCGCATCATCATCTTCCGCAACCCGCTCGAAGACGACTTCCCCGACCCGCGCGAGTTGGAAATCGAGATCCGCAAAACGGTGGTCCACGAGATCGCGCACCACTTCGGCTGGTCCGACCGCGACCTGGAGCGGTTCGACGACAACCCCGACCCGTTCGGCGGATGACCGGTCCGGTTCGGCCTTGACCGTCTTGCTTCGATACGACTAAATTCTGGTCCCAGCTTCCACGGAGGGACCATGCGCGTGCGAATCCTGCTCATATCGATCGCCCTGGCAATCGCACCCGGAGCCGCACTTGCTCAGGAGAAGTACCCGACCATCGTGTTCCCGGTCGCCCCGCGACCGGCCCCCCCGCCGCAGATTGAGCCGCCGGCAGCGCCCGTGCCTCCGCCGCAGACTGAAAAGTCGATTGACGACCTGCTCACCGAACTCGAACGGCTCCGCGTCCAGCAGACCGAACTGGCGAAGCGCGAAAAGGAGCTGACCGAGGCGCTCCGCAAGAAGCTCCAACAACAAACCGAGCGGATGCAGAAGCTCGGCGTCGCTCCGAAAGCCGCCGAGCCGGACCGCGTGGGGCGCATTCTCATCGAAGGAAACACCAGCACGCCCGATAAGGTCATCCTGGGTCATTTGTCACTCGTGCCGGGGGACGTGCTCCACTACCGGTTACTGGAACAGATCCGGGCCAAGCTCCAAAAGGCCGGGTTCCAAAACGTTACGGTCGAGGTGGAACCCTGTATTCTGGATTCGAAGTTGAAGGACCTTCACATCCGGGTGAGTGAGCCGCAGCCGGTGCCGTTCACCGGACCGGAACTTCCCCGGCCGTCGCCCGCGGCAGGGCCTTTCCTTGATTCACTCTACGTAACTCCGATAAGTCCCTTGGCCATTGCCGGGTCCATCTGGAGCCGCTCGATCGCCTCCGGGCAACTCACCGCCTTGACCTCACGCCACAGGTGCACCACGGCGTTCCGCAGCGCCGCCAGCACCTGTGGTGCGTGCCCCATGCGCACACGACACGCGTCCTCGCCCAGTGTCACGTCACGCACGTAATGCAGTTCGTTCTCGATGCGCCAGTGCGTCCGCACATGGTTCAGGAGTGTGGCCGCATCCGCCTTCTCGGCCGACAGGCTCGTGATGCCGAAATGCACTTCGACCGTCGTTTGGCCTCGGACCGTCCGCTCACGCGTCAACTGGAAGCCCTGCTTCACCCCCGCCCACGTCGGCGAGCACGTCAGAATCGAGGTCGTTTGCAGCGTCCGCTTCTCGATGCGGCCGTGACCCTTATCGACGGTCGTGGCGATGCGGCTCGGGGCGGGCGGAGGCCGATCCCCAGGGGGAAGTGGCCGCCGCGATCGATCGGGCGGCGGTCTCGAAGGCGAACCCGGCTCGGATGTCGATCCCCAATCCGGGTTGGTTGTCCTTCACCGTGAGCACGTAGTCGCCGCCGGCCCCGACCACCTCCTCGGCCAGGTCTCGCTGGCAGAACATGGCGTCGCCGACCACGACCTTCCCTCGCAGCGGCAGAATGCCGAGGAGCGTCAAGGCGGCCTTGTGCTCGTTGGTGCTCGCATCGACCTTGACCTGGGCGAGTACGGCACCGACGGTGGGGGCGTATGCGGCCAGCAGGTGCTGACCGGGGATCGCGCCGTTGCGAGAGCCTCGAAGGGTCTTGCCGTCGATGGAGATGTGTGTGAAGGCGGCCGGGTCGACGCGGCTGGCGATCCAGTACGAGAGGACGTGCTCCAGTTGGTCGGCGTCGAAGCGTCGCAGGGTGCGGGAGAGCGTGGAAACGGCCGGGGTCTTGCCGCGTCGGAAGCCGAGGGCATGGGCGAGGGCGGGTCCGTGCTGTCGCCCGAAGCGAGCGATGCCATTGAGGCTGGTGCGCCCCATGAGCATGGCGAGGGCGACGAGTCCGAGGAAGGGGGCGAGTGGGTGGATAAGGCCGTGCTTGCTGCGGGGATCGGGAACCGCCGCCAGGGCATCGACCAGGGTGCAAGGAGACATGGGTACCTTCCTGGCTGCGAGAAGGCGCCCCACATAGCCACGTTCCCTCGTGTAAGCAAGGTGAAATAAGGAAAGGCCCTGTCGCCCGCGGGCCGCTGACGCCGTTCGGCTTGCACCCCGGATGCGTCCTGGCTATGCCGCGGCGACCAAGTTCCTGTGCCGGGGTTCGCGATGCCACTGCCGGTGGCCCTCACTCTCGCCGACGTGACCGTGCGCTACGGCGAGCGGACCGCCCTTGACGGCGTGTCGCTCGACGTGCGGCGCGGCGAAATCGTCGGGCTGCTCGGGCCGAACGGGTCCGGCAAAAGCACCACCCTGGCCGTCGCCGCGGGCGTTCTCGACCCCGCGGGCGGTGCTGTCAGTATCGAGGGGCGCGCCCGGACCGCCGACCCGGCCGCGTTCGCGCGGCGCGTGGGTCTCGTGCCGCAAGAGCCCGCGCTGTACGAAGAACTCTCGGCCGCCGAGAACCTGACTTTCTTCGGCCGGCTCTACGGGCTCGCCGGGAGCGACTTGCGGCGCCGCGTGGCCCGCGCACTCGCCCGCGTCAAGCTCACCGACCGCGCCCGGCAAGGCGTTTCGACCTTCTCGGGCGGGATGAAGCAGCGGTTGAACCTCGCCGCCGCGCTCCTCCACGACCCGCCGGTGCTGCTGCTCGACGAACCGACCGCCGCGCTCGACCCGGCCAGCCGTGATTCCCTTTTCGCCGATCTGACCCGGCTCCGCGACGACGGCCACGCCGTGCTGCTCACGACCCACCACCTGGATGAAGCCGAAGCGGGGTGCGACCGGGCGGCGATACTCGAGGCCGGAAAGTTGGTTGCGATCGGGTCCCCGGCGGAGCTGCTCCGTCCGCGCCCCGCGGAGCGGGCGGTGCTGTACGGGCACCTGCGCGCCCGCCCGGCGAAGTACCTTCAGCGGGCGATCCGGCAGCGGCTCGGTGCCGGCGTCGAACTCGAAATCACCGGGCGCCGGCTGCGCCTCTCGGCCGGGACCGGCGAGCAGCTCGGCGCCGCCCTCGCGACACTCTTAGCCGACGGGTTGGAATTGGAAGCGTACCGCACCCCGGCCGGGGCGCTGGAGCGCAGGCTGCGCCCGGAACACACCGCCGCGGGGGACGCCGCGTGACAACTCGGTTCGGGCTAACGCTGGCGCTCGCGCGAAAGGACTGGCGGCTGTTCTGGGCCGACCGCCGGGCCGCGCTCATGTGCTTCGTTGTGCCGGTGGTGCTGGCCGCCGCGTTCGGCACCGTCTTCAACCGCCCCGCGACCGGCGCGCCGGCGAGACTGCCGGTGGTGCTGGTGGTCGAGGACGCCGGCCCGTTTACCCGCCAGGTCGCGCAGGAGCTGCTCAGCTCACCGCGGCTCGAGGCAAAGGAAGTGTCACGCGCAGAGGCCGAAAAGGCCGTCACGGACCGGGCCGCCGTGGCGGTGGTGCTGCCGGCCGGGTTCGAGCAGCTCAAGCACTGGCAGCCCGGGGTGACGACCGAGCGCCCCGAACTGCACCTGCTCCACCACCCGAACGCGAGCGCCGAGCGGCAGATGGCCGAGGGCGTGGTCACCGAAGCGGTCATGAAGCGGGTCACGCGCGAGGCGTTCGCGGACGTGATACCGGAAGGCGCCACGCTCGCACCGCCGTTCAAGGTCGAGCCGCGGAGCGTTTCGGCGCACCCGGAGGCACGGTTCAGCTCCTACGCGCACAGTTTCTGCGGAATGACTCTTCAGTACTTGCTGTTCTGGGGGATGGAAAGCGGGCTCGTGCTGCTGCGCGAGCGCCAGCGTAGCGTGTGGACGCGGGTGCGCGTGGCCGCTGTGCCGCTGTCGTGCGTGATCGCGGGCAAGGCCCTCGCCACAGCCCTGGTCGCGCTGCTCCAGGTGTTCTGCACGTTCGGGGTCGGGTACCTCGCGTTCGGGGTCACAATCGGCTCGCCGGTCGGGTTCGCGCTGCTGGCGTTCACGGCGTGCGCCCTGGCCTCGGCCACCGGCCTGTTGGTCGCGGCGGTCGGCAAAACCGAGGCCCGCGCGCGGAACGTGAGCATCCTCGTGATACTCGGCGCGTCGATGCTGGGCGGGCTGTGGGTGCCGTCGTTCTTGCTCCCGGGGTGGGCGCGCGACCTGTCGCTGGCGCTGCCGACCACCTGGGCACTGAAGGGGTTCGAGGCGGTGACCTGGCAGGGCGGCGGGTTCTGGGCGGCGGCCCCAAGCGCGGCCGCGGTGGCCGGGTTCGCGCTGGTGCTGCTCGGGGCCGCGGCGCTGAAGTTGACGCTCGCGGAGCGGGGGTTGCGTCGGGGCCGAACTTAAGGGAGTGGTCGCATGAAGCGCTCGATGTGGGCCGCGCTCGTCGCGGCGGTGGCGGGTTTACCGCTAGGGGCTCAGCCGCCAGCCGCGGCGCCCGCGCCGAAGGTCGAGTTGGCACTCGAGGACCAGTTCGAGCGCAAAACCGATCTCGCGGACCTGCGCGGCAGCGTGGTGGTTCTCGTGTTCGGCGACCGCAAGGGGAACGACGCGTGCCGCGTGCTCGGCGAGCAACTGCACGTGCGCTGGCACCCGGACGCGAAGGGCCAGCCGCCGGCGAAAGCGCGCGCGGCGGCGGTGGCGCCGCTCGACGGGTTGCGGCCGGGCGTGGCGTCGCCGGACGTGATCGTGGTTCCAGTGGCGTGCTGCGGAAAGGTGCCGACGGCGGTTCGTCCGGCGATCCGTAAGGGTGTGGTCAAGAGCGCGCCGGACACGGTGGTGTGGCTCGACTTCGCCGACAAGATGAAGGACACGTTCGGCGTCACGGCGGGCGAAACGAATATCGCGGTGGTCGACGCCGCGGGCCGCTTGCGGCTGAAGATCAACGGCACCCTCGATCTCGACGCGATGGACAAGCTCGTGCAAACCATCCAGTCGGTGCGGTACGACGCGGTGAAGTAAACGGCGGGAGTAGCCAGCGGCGGTGGAGAGCGGTCTCCACCGCCGCTCCGCTAACTGCCGCTCGTTATCTTGCTTTCGACCGCTGCCCACACGTCTTCGATCACCTTCTTCGCGGTGCCTTCAAGTAACCCTTTGGGAACCATCTTCAGCAAGCCGGTCACGGCCACAATGTCACCGGTCCAGTGGACCAACGTCCCGCCCTCGGCCTCACCGAACACCAGCGTCGTTTCGACGGTGCTGCTCGCACCCATCGTTTTCGTCTCGATGCGGTAAGCAACGGACTTCCCCGGGACGCGTGTGGTCACCTCGGCGTGCAGCGTCAGGCTGCCGGTAAGAAAGGACAGTTTCGGCTTGATCTTACCTGTGGCGCGGTCCGGCGTGTTCTCGGACACCTCTGCGTCGGGTACGCTGTTCGCAAGAAACCCGGCGTCCGACAGTTTGGCTGCGACCTCCGCGACCGGCCGCCCGATGCGCTTGTCGCCTTCAAAATGAATCATCGCGGTGCTCGCAGGGTTGGGCAGAAACTCAGGCCTTTACACCATCATATGCGAGACCACCGGACAATCGATTTTGCCCCGCGACAATTTACCAGACGTCTCCTTGTTTTGCGCGGCGCGCTGTTGACGTCCGAAATGAACATAAGTCGTTATTGTTCAATACTTCGGCTCACACCGTGTGAAACGAGGAACGGGCCTGCGGCCGTGGAGGCGCCCAATTTCTCACTTGCATTCACCCCCCGTTTCGGGCATGAGTGGAATGTAGTCGATCACCACTTGGCGGCTGTGGCGCACGCGTGAGGGAGCTACTATGACCGCGCTCACGTTTCTGCTCGGAATGGTAACGTTTCACACCCTCGCCCCGGTGCCGCCCGCTCTCCGGCCCGACCCGATGGCTCGTGGGTACATGGGTATCACCGTCAGTAACGGGACCCTCACGGTTGAACGCGTCGAACCCGGTCTGCCGGCAGACGCGGCCGGGTTGCGCCGCGGCGACATACTCGTGCGGGTCGGCACACTTCAGCCGGAAACGTTCGATCAGGTCATCGCGCACATTACGTCGTTCCGCCCGGGGGCGGTGGTCGAAATCGAGGTTCAGCGCGGCACCACTCGAAAGGTCTGCAAAGTAAAGCTCGCGTGCCGCCCGCCGGAGCTGGACATTCAGAACCGCGTACCGGTGCCGATCGAAATCGATAACTGATACCCGATTGGGTGGCGCCCGACTTGCGTTGTGCGGTCACAATATTAACAAGGTACCACCGTCGCGTTGGCCGACCTGATGGGTCACCTGCCTTCGGCGGCGTCGAGCCACACGCGGGCCGCGGCGTCGCTCGGCATTCGCCAATCGCCCCGCGGCGACAGGCTCACCGACCCCACCTTCGGGCCGTCCGGCAGGCAGCTCCGCTTGTACTGGCTCGCGAAGAACCGCCGCAGAAACTCTTTCAGCCAGTGACGCACCTCGTCCGGCTCGTACGTCTTGCTGAACTTCGCGTGCCCCGCGAGGAACAGGATCTTCCGCGGCTCCGCCCCGAACCGCAGGAAGTGGTACAGGAAGAAGTCCACTAGCTCGTACGGCCCGACCGTCGCTTCGGTCAGTTGCGTGGCGGCCCCGCCCTCGTCCAACGGCAGCAGCTCCGGGCGTATCGCCGTGTTCACGATCGCCAGCAGCGTGTCCCGTGCCGGGCCGTCGAACTCGTTCTCCGCCGCCCACTGCACCAGGAACTTCACGAGCGTCTTGGGGATGCTCACGTTCGGGTTGTACATGCTCATGTGGTCGGCGTTGTACGTGCACCACCCGAGCGCCAGTTCCGAAAGGTCGCCGGTGCCGATCACGAACCCGGCGTTCATCAGCAGCGACGTGCGGACGCGGGCCTGCACGTTCTCGAACGTCAGGTCGCTCCGGTTGTGCGGCGGGAGCCGGCGCAGCTTGTCCGACAGCGACTCGACCGTTTCGCCCGCCAACTTGATGCCGAACGGCGCGTGGCCGAGCGCGCGCATCTGCTCGAGACACATCGCGCGGATGTCGATCTCGCGCAGGGTGATGTTGAGCGCCCCGGCGAGCCCGTCGGCGTTGGCCCGCGTCTCGGGCGTGGTGCCGAACCCGGGCATCGTGAGCGCGTGAACCCGGTCGCGGGGCACCCCGAGCTCGTCCATCGTCTTGCACACGACCAGGAGCGCCAGCGTCGAGTCCAGCCCGCCCGACACGCCGATGGACACCGGCGGGAAGTTGACGTGCGACAGCCGCCGGCCCAGCGCCGCCACCTGCGTCTGGAAGATCTCCCGGCACCGGTCGTCGCGGGTGGCCGGGTCGGACGGCACGAACGGGTGCGGGTCCACGGCGCGCACGAACGTCGGCTCGCGGGCGCTCAGCTCCAGGTCGAACGACAGCGTGCGGTACTTCCCGAGGCTCAGGTCCGCGGACCGGTTGGCGTCGTGGAAGCTGTTGGTCTGGATCCGGTCGTGCAGCAGCCGCTCGACATCGATGTCGGCGACGAGCAGCCGCTGCGCGTGACGGAACCGCTCGGACTCCGCGACGATCGCCCCGTTCTCCGCGATCAGGCAGTGCCCGCCGAACACGGTGTCGGTGGTCGACTCCCCTTCCCCGCACGACGCGTACACGTACCCGCCGATGCACTTCGCGGACTGGGCGCTGACGAGCTGCCGCCGGTACCCCGCCTTGCCGATCACCTCGTTGCTGGCGGACAGGTTGGCGAACACGGTGGCGCCCATGACCGCTTGGAGCGAGCTGGGCGCCACCGGCATCCACAGGTCCTCGCAGATCTCGACCCCTAGCGTGAACCCGTTCATCGTGCGGCAGTCGAACAGCAGGTTCGTGCCGAACGGGACGCTCTGGCCGGCGCACGAGGCCGCCGAGAAGTTCGCGTTGTCGGCCGGGCAGAAGTACCGGGCGTCGTAGAACTCCTTGTAATTGGGCAGGTACGTCTTGGGGACGATGCCCAGCACCTTCCCCGCGTGGATCACCGCGGCGCAGTTGAAGAGCTGCCCCTCAATGGCCAGCGGGAGCCCCACGAGCGCGACCCCGCGGAACACGGTGCCGCTCTTCTCCACCACCTTCGCCAGCGCCTCTTCCGCGGCCCGCTGGAGCGACTGGAGGTGGAACAGGTCGTGGCAGGTGTAACCGGTGAGTCCGCACTCGGGGAACACCAGGAGGTTCACGCCCTGCGTTTCGGCCCGGGCCATGAGCGCGAGCGTGCGGTCGGCGTTGAAGTGGCAGTCGGCAACCCGCAGTTCCGGACACGCCGCCGCGACGCGAAGGAAGCCGTGTGTGTTCATAGCGACGTTATATCACCTCCGCCACCCGCGCGACGTGCCACACCACCCCGCGGCCGGGGGTAGGCACGAGTCCGCCACGCGGCCGGGGCTCGCGCTCCGGCCGCGCTGAATCTTCGGGATCATCTGTCTTGCTCTGTGCCCAGAACCCTTGCGATCGACGCCCAGGCTGTCAGTAGATTTCGCGTGGGCAGAGCACTCGACAGGCCCACCGTAGCCCACGCCCAAATGCAGCACGCGAACAAATGTTCGCGGCGTCTTCGGGAGGTATTCGCGTGCATCCGCCCCTCTTGCCGGTTCAACGTTCTCTGTCTTCACCGGTCGAGTTCCCTTGTCCTTACTCGTGTTGACAACCGCTGTGCTGGCGCCGCCAGCGGTCGCCCAAACTAACTCACTCCGCATCATCTCTTCGTCTTCGCGTTTGCAGTTTCCGTCACCGCTTACGGTTCGTTCGGCCACGAACGTCTCGATGTGGGTTCGGGATTTGGTTCGTCAGCATTTTCGCCGTGCGGCCCCCATCTTTTTTCGGCGGGGGTTGCAAGCGGGCGCGCTCAATCACTCCGGTGAAGTCGCCGAGGCGCCGCTTCGGATCCTGTTCTCGGAAGCCCGCATCTTGGTTGGCCATTTCTCTCTGGCGGCCCTGCGGCTGGAAACCCGCCCCTGCGTACCACTGATTATTCCGCCGCCACGAGGTACGAGGCCGGGGGCTGAGGTTTCCTTGCTCGTAATGCTCTCCATCAAGCCCGAAGACGAAGAGCGTTTCAGCAATCGGTGCGCGAACCTACGGGGGAACGAACCACTTTACCTGAACCCGACAGTGCTTCAGGCAACTGACTTTTCGCGAGAAAGCCATCGCAGCGCCGGAAACTGGAACGGTTGTTGCTAACCACAATTGCGTTACATCTGGACCCGCTGTGCTGTGTGCCTGCGGGTTCAATCACTCTCCAAAGGAGCCTTGATGAACCGCTTCGCACGTCTCGCCGTTGTCCTCGGGCTGCTGGGTGCCGTTGGGTGTGGCAAAACGGAATCCTCGACCGCACCGTCGAAGGACCCTGCCAAGCCGAACACGCCTCGTAAGCTGTCGGTGAAGGCGCCGTCCAGCCAGACCGTGACGCAGGATCGTGCCGACGAACTGACCGTCTCGGTGGACCGGGATGGGTTCAGTGTTCCCGTTACCATCGAGCTGAAGAACCTACCGAAGGGCGTTACCGTCGAAACGAAGGATCTGACGATCCCAGCAGACAAGAACTCACTGAAGGTCACGATCAAGGCCGCGCCGGACGCGCCGGCAGTGGTCGATCACGTTGTGCAGGTGGTTGGTAAGGCGAAAGGCGAAGCCGATGTGCCCGAGGTCGCGAGCGACTTCAAGCTCACAGTGAAGTCCAAGTAACGAGTCCGTGTTTTAAGTTCGCTACTCTTTCTGTGGCTCCCCAACATTCCGCTGCCAACAATTGCCGACGTTCCACGAGCGCCGGCGATTGTTGCATGATCCCCTCGATGTAGAGCGGCCCGGGTTTCATTTCCCAGCAGCTTCCACCGCTTACCCGCACGACTCGCCCCCACACCATTTCATCCCACGAATTCGCAGACCGACGGCCTGTCAGCACCATCCGGGGCGAATGTGAGCCACTACGCGCCGGTTAAACGCGTCTCGGCCACCTTAGTAAAGCAACCGAGCCGTGAGAGTCAGCCCGATGCGCTGACCGCCCCACCGGACGGATGACGCATGGCGGTTACAATGTTCGGGCTCGTATCTTCGTCCTTCGAACTCGCGGCGGAGAGGTGCCAGTAAGCTTCGCCTTTGATCAGATCGGGGGTTGCGTGCAACGCATTTCTTACGTCAGGGACCTCACCATGGAGAAGCGAACATGCACCGCCTCGGGTCCAAGAAAAACGGCTCTCCGCAATTATCATGAACGTTATACACTTCTTTCGCCGAACCGACCCAGGACGCAGAGGCGGAAGTTCTTGGAGTTTAACATCCCGTAGGCACGCCACAGGATGGCCCGCAACCCGTGGTTGAAGCCTTCCGTTCGACCACGGGTTGCTCCGAGCATTGAACTCGCCCACCAGCGACTCCACCAGACGGCTGGTGATCGGCAGCCCCGCTCGCCGATACCGCGGGTAGTCCATCCGCCCTTGGTTGTTGCCCAAGTAACTCAGCGCCGCGGCAACCACCCGGCGCGGATCCCGCGCGGGCAACTCCTCACCCTCGGGTACCGGTGCCACACGCGCCTGGCACGAGGCCCGGGTCACCAGCACCTCGCGCACCCGCACCTGCCAGCAGGCCCGCATCCACGTTCGGTACCGCGACCAACGGTCCGCGTCGGTGCCGCCCATTGCCCACGCGGCCCCGTCACTCACGGACGCCTTGCGCGGGGCTCGGTAGAAGCCCCGCTCCTGAGCTTCGGCTGCCATCATCGGACCGAACAGGTGGCTCGCGGCCATGCTCGCCACACACGTCCGCACCAACCGCACCGGACCCGGCCGCGGCGGTGGTTCCGCCGCACGCGCGTCGGCAGCCCAAGTTTCTCGGCCTGGCGGTGGTTCACCGGCCCACCCGTTGAGTTGGTGCTTGAGGCGCTGCACCCGGCGCGGTTCGTCAAACGCCGGCCCGGGTTCGGGTTGCGGATCCTGTCGGGACGGGGTGCTCTGGAGAGTGACCAGCGCCGCTACCTTATGTTCTTTGCCCTGGGTCTCATACACCCCCGGTCCCTGCCCCGCAGGTGCCCGCCATCAACCTCGACGGCCAACCACCGCCGGTACCATGTCCACGCGCACCGGCAACTCCCGGCGCCGCTGTTGGACCACCTTCTGATCCCGCTGGCGAGCCAACTCGTTGCCGATCTCCTGGGCGATCCGCTGGACCTGAGAGCAACCTGATGTTGATCCGGGCCAACGGAAGCGCGAAGGTCGCTTGTGCGGCCGAGTTCAACCGCCTCATGGCGACCGCGATAGTTATGGCCGTCCAGTCGCAGGGCATTACGCGGGGGGGAGAAAAGTCCCGCCGGCATTGGGGGCAGTGGCACACCGGTTCGTGGAGGGTGAGGACGTGCCCGGTGTCGACGGTCAGCGGTCGATCCTCTTAATCGACCGTCGCCACCGTGCCGCACTGGTGACACGGCGGCACGGTGGCGACGGTACGGTACTGGACCCGCGCGGTGAGCATGACCACAGCCAAGCCCTCGACCAGCGCCGCCGCCACCCGCTCCATGTCCGCGAAGTCCAACTGCTGGGCATCCACGCCCTCCGCGGTTCGTTGGGCTGCGATTGTTCCCCAGCGCGACGCCAACGCTCGCAACTCCGCCAAAAACTCAGGTGGCAACTTGACCGATGGGCATTGCTCGGCCCGCCTTGCACTTGTGACGCGCACCAACGACCTGTTTCATTCTCTTTGCTATCGCATACCTTTTGCAATTGCAAACCGCGTCTTGCCCTCGGATATGACTTGTTCGGTTTCCGAGACTTGTCAGGCTCGCTTACGGGTGTAGAATCGAGTATAGGAATGTGGTAATTGTCTCCGACAGACGCCACGGTGTTCGCGGCCAGTTTCTTCAGAATCCAGCCGCGTTTGGACCGGATGGTTTTTAGTTGTGTTTGTGGAAATCCAAAGCAAAGGATTTCTATCCAACAATATGCTATCTAATTTCAACAAAGCGCGTTTAGCTCAGTTGGCTAGAGTACCACATTGACATTGTGGGGGTCACTGGTTCAAGTCCAGTAACGCGCACTCAACAAACCGGCCGCAAACCCAAGCGAAACAAGGGTTTGCGACCGGTTTGTTTTTTTCGGCTGGCAAACCTGAGGGGATCGGAAGTGTCGTCGTAGTTAGCCTTTGGGTAACGCCTGAAGTGCGGCTAATGAAGAAGGCGAAGACCGCGGAGCCGACGATCACCCACGACCAGGCGCCCGACCGGACGGCGTGGCCCGAGTGCGGGCACCCGGTGACTGCCGACTACGCCAACCGGCGGACCGTTCACACCCTGGCCGGGATCACCCGCCTGAACCGGACCATCCGCCGGTGCCACCACGTTGAGTGCGGGTTCCACAAGCGGCCGTACCGGCCCGAAGCCGAGGGGCCCTTTTCGCTCCCGCGGCACGAGTTCGGGCTCGACGTGGTGGCCCTCATCGGGCGGTTCCGGTAGGCCGAGCACCGGTCCGTGCCCACCTGGTGGGGCGCCACGTGCAGGTGCCCGAGCGACCGTGACCAATCTCCTGGACCGGTACGACGAACGGCTCGCCGTGTCCCCCGCCGATGACCGCCGTTTGTGCCAGTTCCACTGCCTGCGCGAGGCCGGGCGGCCCATCGGCACGCCAAGAAGGAGTACAAGAAGAAGGCGCGCGGGGGCCGGGCGATCGAGCGACAGGCGGACGGGCGAACGGGGGCCGAGGACGAGGTGATCCAGAGGTATTGCTCGGCCGTGCGGAGCGCGTTGACGGACGACGGTCGCCCGCCGTTGGAGGCGTCGGGGCGGAAGTTGCACGCGCGGTTGTCGGCCATCGGGAACAGCCTCGACCGGGTCGAGGAAAAAAGGGGCTCCCGAGGGAACTCCTGCAGTTGAAGGGCACGATCGCGAAGGGCTTGAGAGCGACCGCCACGTTGTGGCCCGCGATCGGTGTGGCGTTCGGGTGGTTGCATCAGGCGGCCCACGTGTTGGGTGTGGAAGGCACATCCGGTGCGGCGATCCGCAAGAAGCTGGGCGGCTTGTTGGGGGCCATGCCGCGGCATCGGCGTTCGGCGGGCACGTTGAAAGATGCGGTGTCTCACTTCGTAAAGGTCACTCGGAGTTACGGGCCGGGCTTGTTCGTGTGCTACGACGTGGCGGGCCTGCCGGGGACCAACAACGACCTGGAGCAGTTGTTCGGCGCGCACCGGTATCACGAGCGCCGGGCGAGTGGTCGCAAGGGCGGTTCTCCGGGAACCGTGCTTCGTGGGTCGGTGCGGGTGGTGGCCGCATTGGCGACGCGGACGGGGGAGGTGACCGCGACCAATGGAAGCGTGCTCGTGCCGATCGGGGGGCGACGCCGGCGGCGGGTCGAACGAAGGCGGTTCCGCCGGAACCCGGAGGAATACCTCAAAGCCCTGGAAAACAAGCTCATCCAGTCAGGTTTGCCGTCCTAGAAAAATGATGTCGGTGAGAACGGCGCCCCCTGATCTTGCGGTGCCCGTATTGAGGACCGCTCCGACGGTAAGGCCGGGGGACGTGCGGGTCAGACCGGGCCGGCTGTACCCGACGGCGCCGGCGAACAGTACGGCCGGCCGCACCCGACGGTGTCGCGGCCGGCCCGGCTTGCCCCCGGAACGAGCGGTCACTTCGCCTTGGGCTTACAGTAGCTCAGGGCCATGAGCACGTACCCGGTGTCGAGCGCCGGGTCGCTCTCCATCCAGTTGGCGGAGGTGTTGACCCAGCTCCCGTCCTCCTTCTGCCGCTTGACGATGGCCGCCAGCAGGTCGGCGCGCCAGTCGTGCTTCACGCCCTTGGCGTCCGTGAACGTGTCCTCGCCGAGGGCGTCCATCGCCTTCGCGAACGTGTGGTAGTAGTAGTACAGGCCGCGCTGGCTGTTCGCCTCGGGCATGCCCGGGTTGGCGTCGAGCGTGTAGTTGGCGCCGATCCACTCCAGCGCCTTCTTCATCCGCGGGTCGTCCTTGCCCACCCCGCAGTAGATCATGCTCTTGATACCGGCGTAGGTCATGCTCCCGTACCCGCCCATGTCGGTCGTCCGGCCCTTGTCGTCGCGGCGGTTCTCGCCGCCGTTGGCCCCGGTGTAGATGAAGCTGCCGTCGTTGTTCTTTTTCGCCCACGGGGCCTTGTTGTGCTCGCTGTCGAAGTTCTGGCACCGGCTCACGAACACCAGCGCCTTCTTGAACGCCGGGTCGTCCTTCGGCACCCCCGCCGCCCTCAGCGCCTCAAGGAAGAACGCGGTGTTGGACAGGTCCGGGCGGGACTTGTCGCCCGCGTACCCGGCGCCGCCGTAGTAGTCGCTGTCGCCCTTCTTCCCGCGGGCCTCGTCCCACTGGTACTCTTTCAGGTACTTCGTGGCGTTCCCGATCACCGCCTTGTACTTGTCGCCCTTGTTGGCGGCGGTCAGCGCCATGACGTTGATGCTGGTCTTGTAGTTGGTCAGGGACGCGACGTCCCCCTTGCCGGCGATGTGCCCGGCCTTCTCGTTCACCAGGCCCTCAATGTACGACACGCCCTTGGCGGCCGGCGCGTCGTCGGGCGACGCCCCGCACCGCAGGAGGCCGGTCACCGCGATCCCGGTCACCCCGGTCGCGTTCGGCCCCTTGGACCAGCCGCCGTCCTCGTTCTGCGACTTCTTCAGGTACGCGGTGGCCTTATCCACCGCCGCCTTCCAGTCGTCCGCCGGTTCGGCGGACGCCGGGCGCGGGACCAGGGCGGCGAACTCGCCGAACACGAGCACGGGCACGAGCAGACGCTTCGTCATAAGTTCGACCTCCTCGTCAGGGGAAATGGGACCGGTGTCGGCCGCACCGGCTTCGGGAGCCGAGAGCCGGCGCGGCCGCGGCTCAATCGACCGTGACCGTGTGCGGGGTCTTCTCCACGTTCCCGGCCCGGTCGGTGGCCCCGGCGGTCACGGTCAGCTTGCCGGCGGGGGCGTCAAGCTCGACCTCCCACTCGGCGAAGTTGTCCCGGGTCGCGCGGGCCTCCTTCCCGTTGACCGCCACCCCCCGCACCGCCGAGCTGTCCGCCGTCCCGCCGCGGACGAGCACCTTGCCCCCGCTCCGCACGACGGACGTGACGACCGTGCTCGGCGGGATGTTGTCCACGAACCCCGGGATGCCCCGGAAGTACTCCTTGCCCGTCTCGTCCTCCGCCGCCGGCGCGCCGATGCTGAACGGCATGTGCAGGTCCTTGTTCCGGATCTCCTTGAACGAGATGTTCTTGTACGTGTGCCGGTCCATCACCGACCGCCAGATCCCGTACTCGGCCCGGAAGACGTCCACCCCGTCCAGGAACACCCCGCTGGTGCCGGCGTGGACCGACCAGTTGCTCTCCCACACCCGGAAGTTCTTGACCCAGAACGGCCGCCGCGCGTCCGGGTGCGCGCCCGCCGCGTCCGCCCTGAGCAGGTCGTTGAGGTCGTAGAAGGACTTCTGTGACCCGAACCCGTCCGGGCGGGTGATGCCCCGCAGGTTGAGCCCGAAGAACCGCATCGCGTGCGCCTCGTTGTTCTCGAACTTCACGAACGGCAGGGTCCGCACGTCCTGCTTCTTCACGGTCCCGTCGGCCTGGCGGACCGGCAGCACCGGGTCGAAGTCCGCCGTCTTGCGGCACTCGAACTTGAACCCGTACTCGGCGCAGTCGGCGGCCACGTTGTTGGTGAACGTGTTCAGGCAGTTGGCCCACCAGAACGCGCCCCCCTTGTTCTGGTCGAACGGCAGCGCCTGCCGCGGCAGCGGCCGGCCCGGCGACACGACGGCCCCGAGGTTCCGGTCGAACACGTTGTGAACCTCGGTCCCGTCTTCGAGGAAGAACCCGTGCCCGACCGTCTTGTACCCGACCACGTCGCGGACGATCAGGTACTGGGTGCCGTGGACCGTGACCCAGCGGTTGTGACTGTCCCAGACCGACGCGCCCCGCACGTAGCTGCCCCGCATGGTGTCGCCGCACAGGTGGTAGTGCAGCGCGTACCGGCCGAGCACGTCCTTCTTGCCCAGGTGCCGGAACTCGGCGTAGGAGACGCTCCCGGCGCTGTGCCGGTGGTACATGGTGTGCCCGCGCGCCCCGGCCGGGTCGGCGGACTCGACCACCACGTTGCGCGACAGGTTGGCGATCTCGCCGCAATAGCTCCCTTCCGCGTAGTGCTCGAACGTCACCGCGGCATCAAGGCGAGCGGTGCCCTTCGGGCCGCCGGCGCCCGCGACCGGGGCGTCGATCCCCGTCAGCACCCGCGCCTCGGTCTGGCACCCGTCCTCGAAGGGGCCGCGCCCGGCCCCACCGGGCTGCCGGGTGCCCGTCAGGATCACGCGGTCGCCGGCCCGCCACCCGCCCGGCAGCTCCGCGAGCGCGGCGGACGTCGCGCCGGCCGGAACGGTCTTCGCGAGCTTGACCCAGGTGCGGGACAGCGGCGCGCCGTGAAACTCCATGCGCCCGCCGCAGCACACGACCGCCGGGCACGAGTCCTTGTCCATGCCGGGGAGGTGGTGCAAGCGGATCAGCGCGGTGTGCGCCTGCGGGACCGGGGCCTCGGGTGTGCCGACGAGCAGCGCGGGCCGGGGGGCGCCGGGCTTCGGAGGGCCGGGCACGGCGTGGCAGTCGCCCCCCTCCTCCGACGGCTCCTCCCCGTAGGTAACGGTCAGCAGGCCCACTTCGAGCCGGGTGTCACGGTCGCGGGCGAACTCGAGCGTGCCGGCCACCTGCACGAGCCGAATCACGTCTTTTGAGTCGGCGTCGTAGGCAACGGCGTGCCCGGCGCGGACGACCACGCGGTCACCGGCCGCGGGGACCCGCCCGGCGTCCCACGTCTCCTTCGCGGACCACGGGCCGGACTGTTTCGACCGGAGCAGCGGCGCGTCGGCCGCGCGGCCCACAAGGGCGGACGCCAGCAGGGCCACCAGGGCGAGGGGCGCCGAAACGCGGGTCCAGCGCAACCGCACGATCAGACTCATGTGGGCTCCGACTCGGTCAGGGGCCACCCGCGGGGAACATGTTTCGTCACTGCGTCCGCAGTTCGAGCGGTGGCAGCTCCGTCTGCCGCTCTGCGACGACGACCTTCGTCGCCGGTCTTCGGACTTCGTTGTAACGCCATTTCAGCCGGTCCGGGCCTTCGATCTCCTGATCCCCGCCCGGGTGATACGTCGGCCAGATGACGGTGACGGCGTACTCCCCGGGCGGCAGGCCGTCGCCGGGCTGCAGGGTGGAGACGAAGCCACGGCGGGCGGGACCAGTTCGCTTCATGGTCGCTCTCGGTGTCAGTCGGTGCGCCGGCGGTCGGCGCCGCGGGCGCCGACGGCAGGCGGAGATCGCCAGGTCGTCCGGTCGCGCCACAAGGCGCGCGGTGTGCCGAACCGATCGCACCTGTTTGAGACAGTCCGTTGCCTGAATTAACTAAAATACGGGGAGCTGTGTGGGCGTCCGGCTCGAGCGCGGAATGATCACCGCTGGTCACAGCGCGTTCGCTTTGCGGTGACCATTCCGCCGCACCGCCCGGGCGGCGTGGTGACCGGATCGAATGCCTCGTCGAACACCCCGAGCGTGTGCGCGTTGCGGTTACCGCGCACCACCATCACCTTCTCGGCCCCGACGTACCGGCCGCGCAACGGCCAGCCTCGGCGGGTGCGATCCTCGCGCCGCGCCCCGGCACCGAAGGCGGATAAACGCGTTCGGGGCCGGCGAACGGGATCGTGTCCCGTTCGCCGGCCCCGAACGTGCCGCGTCGTATCGAGCCGACGGGGTCAGCTCGTGATGCCCTTCGTGATGTTCAGGAAGATGTGCTCGATGTTGATCTCTTCCTCGCGGAAGCTGTGCAACTTGAACCGCTCGGCGATGAGCCGCTCGGGAATGAAGCTGCCGTCGTCCAGCCCGGCCCGCAGCGCCACGCGGACCAACCCGGCCTTCGGGTCCACCGCCGCGGACGACACCTCTTTGTAGGTGCCGAGCTTGTTGGCGGCGTCGGGGTTGCGGTCCCCCACCGACACCAGGAACACCCGCCCGCCGCGGATCTTGCGGACCTGCTCCTCGGCCGCCTCCACGCTGCCGTTGAAGATCAGCTTCCCGCGCTCGATGATCCCGAGCGTGTTACAGATCTCCGCCAGCTCCGGGAGGATGTGCGACGACAGCATGATCGTCTTGCGCTCCTGCCGGAGCCGCTTGATCAGCTCGCGCATCTCGATCCGCGCCCGCGGGTCGAGGCCGCTGGCGGGCTCGTCGAGGAGGAGCACCTGCGGGTCGTGCAGCAGCACGCGGGCCAGCCCGAGCCGCTGCGTCATCCCGCGGCTGAGGCTCGTGACCAGCGCGTCCCGCTTGTACCCCAGGTCCACGTAGTCCAGAACCTGCGCCACCTTCTTCCGGCGCGCCTCGCCCTGGATGCGGTACATGGCCGCGAAGAACTCCAGGTACTCGGTCACCTTCATGTCGTCGTACACGCCGAACGCGTCCGGCATGTACCCGATGGCCCGGCGGATCTCCGTGGACCCGGTGTAGATCGAGTACCCGCACACCGTGGCCTCGCCCCAGCTCGGGTTGAGCAGCGTGGCGAGCATCCGCATGGTGGTGGTCTTGCCGGACCCGTTCGGGCCGATGAACCCGTACACGTCGCCCGGCTCCAGCTTCAGCGACAGCCGGTCCACCGCGAACAGCTCGCCGTACTTCTTGGTCAGGTCGCGGCACTCAATCATTGGGAAAGTTCCAAGTTCCAGGTTCCAAGTTCCAGGTTGGCGGGCCGCGGGGAACTATTCGCTGTCGTTCGGTGCGTACTTTCGACCGCCGAGATCTGAACGTTCGAGGTAGCGGATCAAACCCACCAGCAGTCGGGTCGTGTCACGCGCCAACGCGGTCATTCGCCGGAACGTCATCTCATCGATGTACTCGGCATCGAGCGCGGCACAAAGTTGCGACCGCACCTCACCCGCCGAGCCTTTCGCAACGTACAACAACTGCCGAAATTCAGCGTTCCCGTCTCGCTCGTAGCGCTCGGCAATGTTCGACATGACCGAGATCGAAGCACGCCGGATCTGGTCTCGAAGGGCGAAGTCACGCGCGAACGGCTCTCCGCGAGTCACTTGGTAAACGGCCCTGTTCAATTCACGCGCCTTTTTCCAGCCTTCGGTATCTTCGAACCGGGTGATTGCGCCCATCGGTTCCTCTGTCTTTCCACTTGGAACGTGGAACCTGGAACGTGGAACTACCGAACAGGCAGGTAAAACCGGACCCACGTTTCCTGGCGGCCGGTGCCCGGCAGCGGCTGGCGGGCGCCGCTCCCCGGCAGCCCCTTCAGCCACACCCGCGACGGCGAGTTGGGGCCGCTCAGCACCTCTTCGGCGGCGCCCGGCGGCGTCGCGACCCGGCCCACCACGATGACCTCGTCGCGGACGTGCTGCCCGTGGTACTCGGAGAACCGCCACGACTGGTCCAGCCGGCGCAGCGACGCGTTCCGCGGCACCACGCCCTCGTCGTTCCGCAGCGCCCCCTCGTGGAACAGCAGCCCGGTGAGGGGGAGCGGCCCGGTGTACACCGTTTGCTGTTGCAACTGTCGCTCCACGTTCTTCTGGCCCGGCCGGTCGGCGTACGACTGCACCCGCCGGAGCAGTTCTTCCAGTTTGGCGTTACCGCGGAGCCACTCCTGCGTGCTCTCGCCCTGAACCATCACCAGCCGCACCGTGCGGCCGCGCGTGATGACGCCGCCCGGCAGCGGGTACGCCTGCCCCGCGTAGAACGCGACGCAGTCGGTCAGTTCGGGCACCGGCAGGTCGTGGCGGAACGTGCCGATCGCCCGCGAGCGGTCCCCGGGCGGGTGAACCAGGTTGGAGGTCACCGGCGCGGGCGCCCCGGGCGCGCCGGTCAGTTTCGCCGACCAGTTCGCGGAGAACGCCTTCGTGGACCACACCTGAATCGGCACGCCCTCCAGCCCCTCGTCGCGCCGGGGGTACCGCCGCCGGGTGAGGCTCGCGCGCCCCGCCCGCGGGGCGCCGAACCCCGCCACCGCGGTTCCCTCGGGGAGTTCCTCCGCGGCCCAGCCGTCGCCCGGCGTCAGCCCGACCGAGTAGGAGTCGATGCGGGGGCTGAACACCGTAAACCACGTCGAACCGTACACGCGGTCCGAAGCCGGGTCCACGTCCACGATGTCGAGCTTGTTCACCTTCAGGTCGCGCCCCTTCACCGCGGACGCGGAGACGTACGCCAGCACGCTCACCGTCAGCACGATGATCGGGAACGTGACCCAGGTCAGCTCGAGCCGCCCGAACACGCGCTTCAGGACGTAGTATTCGACCGGCCCGACCAGCAGGATGTACAGCGCAATGAGGAGCGCCACCCAGCCGAAGGACACCACCGGAACGCCGTCGAACGCGTCGTTGTGGCCCCGCACCGCGACCGCGATCTCGTCCTCGTCCTCCGTCATGCTGCCGGCCGACCGGGGCTTGCCGTCGCCGCCGCTGGACGCGCGGCTCGCGCCGGCGTCCCGCAGCAGGAAGTCCCAATAGTCGGCCCGGGCGGCGAACTCCGCGAACTGCGGGCCGTCGAGGTCGAACGCCACTTGGGTCACGCGGCCCAACCCGAGCGGCGCCTGCACGACGACCGCGGGCCGCTCTTCGTTCGCGACCGGCGGCGGGCTGAGCACGCGGGCGGGTTTGCCGGGGCGGGCCGCGAGGTTCGCGACCGGGAACGCGCCGCCGCGCCCGCCGAGCGTCCCGCTGGCGGAGTTCTTTTCGCCCGCGGGCCACACCAGCGCGACCGCGGACACGTCGCGGGTCGGCGCCTCCGGCCGCACCCGGAACGGGAGGAGCGGGTCCATCGCCGGGAGCGACGCCACGACCGGCGCGTTCGCCCCGACCGACGTCACGACCCGCCCGCCCCGGCGCACCCATTCGACGAGCGCCTCGCGCTTCTTCTGGTTCTGCGGGGTGGCATCCGGCGCGAAGAGTTGCTTCACGAAGTCGGCGGCGCCGGTACCGAGCACCACCAGGTCGGCGCCGTCGTACCCGTACCACCGGTCGGGGAGTTGGGCGACGGTCGCGATGTGCGTGAAATCCACGCGCCCGGCCCGGAGCGGTCCCGAATCGGTGGCGCCGGCGGGCCGCGGCAGCTCGAACTTGGGCGCCGTGCCTCCCAGCGCGAGCACCACGTATTGCAGCGATTCGCGCACCCGCGGTTTTACCCGGAACGGCTCGGACAGGGCCGAGCCGCCCTTCGCCCGCACCCAAACGGTGACCTCACTCGCGAGGCCGTTGGGGCGGACGTACCCGATCGCGGCACGGTCGGTCGCCAGGTCCACCGGCACGACCGAGGTCACGGTCACCTCGTCGGGATCGGGCGCCTCGATCACCACCTCGGCCGGATCGGAACCTGCCCCGGTCACCTCGAAATTGACGTACACCGGCGCCCACGCGCCGAACTTGGCGATAAACGTGTCGTCGCGGCCGCTGGGGAGCCCGACCGCGGCGGCGGTGATCTTCACACCGTCTTTGGCGGTGGCGGTCGCGGCGCCGAGGAGGAACACGAGCAGCGTCGCGAGGGCACGCACCACAGTCGCCGTTGGCATGTCGGTCTCAGCTTCTTTCTTTACCCCGGCGGGGGCAAGACTCACGGCTTGGCGGCGGCGCACGCGCACGGCGCCCGACCGCACTTCGGGCACCCGGCCCCGTACTTCCGTCGCACCGCGTCGTCGAGGTCCACGCCCGCGATGTTGGCCAGCGTGGCCAGCCACGCCAGCACGTCGGCGAACTCGAGCGTCAGGTTCTCGGGGTCGGCGGCGGGGTCGCGGAGCGCGGCCGACAGCTCGCCGACCTCCTCCATGAACCACATGAACGTCCCTTCGATCCCGCGGCGCGCGTCCTTCGCGCCGAACAGGTCGCGGATGCGGGCCTGCACCGCGGCGAGGGTCATCGGCGTTGGCGTTGGGTCGGTCACAAACCAGATTCTACAGGGGGCCGGAGAATGCGGCAGCCGGGCACTCAGATGTGATACGCTGGGCGGGAAATGAATGTTCTACGCGGGGGAGTCGAATGTCGCGGCTCTGAGTCTCAAGTCGTCGGGTCCGAAAGCCAGTCGTTTCAAGTTCCAGGTTCCAAGTTCCAAGTGGAGTCACCAGCGACACGAATCGCCGGCGCTTGTGACGAGCGGGGTTCCGACTTGGAACCTGGAACTTGAAACGACTGGCTTTCGGACCCGACGGCTTGAGGACTACCCACAAGGCAGTTCGAGCCGGAAGCACGCTCCGGGCGCCCCGTCCGCCGGCCGGTACGCAACGGTCCCGCCGAGCACCTCCGCCCACTGTTTCGCCAGCGCCAGACCGAGCCCGGCGCCGCCCGCGGTCGTGTCCGCGGCCGCGCCGCGGCGGAACGGCTTGAAAATCGCCCTCCGTTCGCCCGCCGGGACGCCCGGCCCGCGGTCCTCGACTTCGAACGTGACACGGCCCGCCCCGCCCGCCTGCGCCCACAGCCAGATCCGCTTGTCCGCCGCGTCCCGCGCGTACTTCCGCGCGTTGTCGATCAGGTTCCCGACGATCTGCTGCACCATCACCGGGTCGGTGCTGAGTTCCAGTTCCGGCGGCAGCGTGGAGACCACCACGAGTTCGCGCCCGTCGGCCGCGACCCGGTCGGCCCAGGTCTCCTTTAGTTGGTCGAGCAGTTCGGCGGCGCGCACCGGCTTCAGGTCGCCGTTCTTCCGGCGCTTTTCGAGCCGCGCGAAGTCCAGCACGTTATCGACCAGGCGGTGCAGCCGCTCCGATTCGACCGCCAGCGTGCGGAGGTACTCCTGCCGCTTCGCCTCGTCGTGAATCATCCCGCTCGTGAGCAGGTCGAGGTACAGTCGCAGCGACGTGAGCGGCGTGCGCAGCTCGTGCGTGACGGCCGACACGAACCGGATGCGCCGCTCCGCGAGGTCGATGAGCGACCACCCGCTCAGCCCGACCGCCGCGACGGCGACGAGCGCCGCCGCCCACGCCAGCGCCAGCCCGAGCCGCAGCGCGGTCCAGTCCCCGGGCGGAAGTTCGGGCTGCGGGCCGGGGTCGAGTTGAACCGGGAGCGCGGTCATCGCGCGCCCCGGCTGGACCCCGTCCGGGCTCTTCACCGGCACGAGCGTCGCGCCCGGGAACTGGTCCTTCACCTCGTCCTTGAGAAGTGCCCCGAGCCGGGGCCAGTCGAGGACCACCCCCTGATAGACGGTGCGGCCGTCGAGCTTGGCGACCCGCATCAGCACGAGCGTCTCGGTGCCGTCCGCCGCGGTGAGCCACTGCGGCCGCATCGAACCGAGGTGAATGTTGACGACCGGCGGCCCTACGAGCCAGTTTTGGGCCGCACCGTTCGTCAGCGCGTTGCCGAAACCGTTCGATTGACCCGGGCGCTCCTCGCCGACCGGGGCGGAAGCGCGCGGCCCGCAGCTCGCGCCGCCGGCGATGCTCCACGCCGCCGCGAGCAGCGGGTTCCGTGCCGCTTCCGCGCGGCACCGCTCCTCGACCGCGTCCAGGCACCGGCGCCGCTCCAGTTCGATCCGGAGGGCCGCGAGCCGCTCGGTAATTGGGCCTCCGCCGGCCCGGTCGCCCAGTCGCTTCTGCAACGCGCCGGCGTCCTTGGCGAACTTGGCCTGGTCGAGTACCTCGCGGAGCTTGTCGAGTTCGGCTATCGCCTGACTGAGCGAAGTGCCCTTCTCGCTGTTTTCGTTGCCCACAGCCGGCGAAACGGGAACGTCACTATTCCGCACGTCGTTGTTCTGGAGCGCGCCCGGATAGTTCTTCCCGTACATCGGGTCGGCGCCCGCGCCCTTCGCTTCTTGAGTCGCCCGCTGAATGGTTTGCGCGCGGTTCCAGAAGTCGTCGCGCCCGCGGTCGTTGTCCGCAACGCGGGAAGCGCCTCTGGTGTTTGTCGCCTGCGGTCCTCCCGCGGCCGTTGCGCCCGGAGGTCCGGCCGGGGCCTGCGCGGCCGAAGGGGCGCCCTCGCGCGGCGCTGCCGACGGAAGGTTGTTGCCGCGGCCGGCCGCGGCCTGCGGCTCGCGCCGCGGCAGTTCCCACCCGAAAAAGCGGCGGGCGTCAGTGGCGTCTGGGGCGGCGGTCGTCGGGGTGCGTTCCGGTGGCGGGGGCGGCTTCGGGGCGGACGTCGGCGCGCCGGTCGCAACCGACGCCGCCGACCGCTGCCACGAATCGGTGGTGAACAGCGGGGCCGCAAACGGAAGCGAATCGACCGGAATCGCGCGGTCGCGCGCCGCCAGCAGCCCGCAGGTCGCGGCGGCGGGGTACTTCGCGCGGAGGTCGCTCAGCGCCAGCGCGCGGTCGGGGGAGTCGTTCCGGAGCGGGAGGTCGGGCCAGACCGAAGCGACCCGCTCGCGGGCGTCCGGGGGGAGCACCTGGGGCGAGTCCCACCCGGTCGCGGGGTCGAGCTGGACGTGCAACTTCATCCAGTCCGGGAGCTGCGCGCCGAGCAGCGGAGTCGGGCCGGCGGAACTGTAATGGTGGAACGGCCGGCCGTCCTCGCCGCCGAGTTGGAGCAGCACGCGGCCGTCGAGCTGCCAGAGCGCGACGCGGAGCTTGTTCTCGAGCTCGGCTTCGGCGGCGGCCGCGCGCTGGGCGGTCTCGACGCGCAGCGCGACCACCGTGAGCCAGCCGAGGCCGGCAAACACGAGCGCTGTGACCAAGACGAACATCATCGGCCCGCCCGCCGGGCCGAGCAACCGCCGTGACATAGGAACCCCGCCGAGCGCCGTCGCGTCGCGGAGCCTTGCCGCGCCCGCGACGTTACGACTTCATCACCTCGCGACCTGTAGCTCGTCCGCGGGGACGAGCAGCGCGGGGCCGGCCATGTACCCGTGCGCCCGGACCGTGACGATCACCTCGGGCTGGTCGTCGCCCGTGGCGGGGTCCCGCAGCTTCGCCCGCAACCGGGCCACGTGCATGTCGACCGCCCGGGTCTCAAGGCCGGCGGTGCCGATGCCCCAGACGCGCGACAGCAGTTCCTCGCGCGACACGGCGCGCTCGCGGTTGCTCACCAGGTACTTCAGCAGCGCCGCCTCGGTCTCGGAGAGGTCGAGCCGGGTGCCGTCGGCCCACCGGACCTCGCGCCGCAGCAGGTCAATGATCCCGCTCCCGAGTTCCACGACGCGCACCTCGCGGACGGACCGCATGGTGCGCCGGAGGATCGCCTCCACGCGGGCGATCAGCTCTTTCGCGGAGAACGGTTTTACGACATAATCGTCGGCACCCATTTTGAGCCCGCGAACGCGATCGTCCTCGCTGCCGCGGGCGGTGAGCAGGACCACCGGGCGCGTCGGGTTGGTGCGGCGGAGTTCGCTCAGCACCTCCAGCCCGTCGCGCTTCGGCAGCATGATGTCCAGCAGCACCAGGTCAACGCCCGCGGCGCCGGCCTCGCGGAGCCCCGTCGCCCCGTCGGCGGCCTCGGTGACCTCGTACCCGCTGAGCCGCAGGGCGTCCGAAACCCCGCGGCGGATGGCCGGTTCGTCTTCCACCACCACGATGCGCGCTTTGGGCATGACCCGAGTCCCCCGGAAGAGGCAGAAACCGCGGCCTGAATGTGAGACGAGGATCGCGCCCGTTCGTTGACGCGATTTCGTCTTTTCGGTCGGCGGCTCGGCCCAGCGGGGCGGCTCACTTCTTCGGCGGTGCCGCCGAGAGTACGACGTCGAACACGCCCGTTTCGATTGTGCCGCCGCCCACTTTCGCCGGCTCGAGGGTGATAATCAGCGACGCCTTGATGAACTCGTCGGCCGCGTTGCGCGGGTCGCCTTTGAAATACAGTTGGGTGACGAGGTTCGTGTACCCGGTTTTGCGCACGAGGTAGTGGATGTGCGCCGGGCGCCAGGTGTCGGGACCGGTTTTGTAGGCGCCGGGGTGGACCGTCTCGAACTCGTAATACCCGGTTTCGTCGGTGAGCACGCGGGTCCGGTTCACGTACACGCCCTTCGCGGGCGGGTTCCGCGGGTCGTCGTTGTCGTACCGCCCGTCGGCGTCGGCCTGCCAGATGTCGAGCACCGCGCCCGCCAGCGGCTTCTTGGTGTCGAAGCCCCACACCCGCCCGCGGATCAGCATCGGTACGCCCTTCGCGAGCGGCGGGGTCACTTTTGCACGGTACGGGGCGCCCTCGCGAAAGTACGGCCCGAGGATGTTGTCCTCGGTGGGCTTCGCGGTTCCGGGCAGCGCCGCCGGCGGCACGAACGGCAGCGGGGCGTCGGCGAGAGCCTGGAACTCGGGATAGTGTTTGAGCGTGCCGCTCGGCAGCGTGGGCAGCGCGTCGGCCCGTAGGGTCAGCGCCGAAGCGCCGGCCGCGGCCAGACCACCGACAAACAGCTCGCGACGGGAAATCGACATTCGGAAGCCCTCTCCGGCGGGTGCGGGACGAACCAAACGACAGTGTGCCGTCCGACTTCTATTCCCGCAAGCGGGGCGAATTGATCCCGGGGACCGCCGGCGGCTTGCGCTGCGCTCGCCGCCCCTCGGAAGTCCCAAAATCCGGTTACGGGAAATGGGACAGGGCGGGCGCAACGAACGTCGTCCGTCGCGCCCGCCCCGTTAAAACGCTGTCCCCGGCGCGTGCGGTACGACACCGCGACGGCTTGAGACCGTTGGCTCACGTGCGACTCAACGAACCGACGGACGGTTCGACCGGAGCCGGCACTGGAGCACCGACCTCGGTCCGCTCGCCCGGACCGAACCACGCCCGCTTGAGTGCGTCGACGCTCGCGGTCAGGTGCCCGACGGAGCGCTCCAGTTCCGCACCCGGGGCGACCGGATCGAGCCGGCGGGCGCTCCGCGAAACCGTGAGCAGCAGGCAGTCCAGCACGTGTGCCGTGACCAGTTTGGGGCCCAAATCGCGCAGGGCGGCCGGCCAGTTTCGCAGCCGCACGCGACCGGGCGCGGAGCGGAGCAAGTGGCCGATGGCGAGGAACACGTCCGGCGTGAGACCGGTCAGCCGTTCGCAGTCCAGGGTGACGCGCGCGCCCGGGTGCTCGCACAGCCGGCGCTGGACGGCGGCGGCCACCGCGGACCACTCCGGAAGGTCGACAAAGTCCGACAGCGCGAACACGGCGCCGCTGTCTCTCGGTTCGGTTGGGGCCACGCGCACGTTCTCTTGGGGGAAGCGACGGCAGCGGTCGCTGTTGGGACGTGCTCAGAAGATCGATGGGCGCGCGATCGTTTACACGCGGTGATACCCAGAGCCGCACGGCGGTTCCGGAGCACTTGACACGGCACCGCCACTAGCCAAACCTGGGGACACCACCAAGCCCCATCGCACAAAATGGGCCACTGCCATCAGCCGAAATGCGGAGAGCACGGCCCCACCGATACATGAGCCCGCCGCGGGTGTCGCTTTCCGACGAGCCGCGACCGCCGGTCACGTGTGCGAGAACGGGCGGCTTTTGCAGCACGTGCGGGGCGCACGCTTCTGAAGACAATTTTTGACAGGATCGACAGGATGAAGACCGATCGATTTTAAATCCTGTTCATCCTGTCGATCCTGTCAAAAATTGTCTTCGCATCCCCGCCGCGCGTTCGTGCCCCGCTCCCGGGCGTTCGCAGTTCGTCAAAAAACGCGACACCCGCAGCGGGCACGTGCATGTATGCGCCCCGACGGGAGCGTGAACGCCGTCGTCGGTCAGGGACCGGGAGGGCACAAGACCTCACGAAAACACACTAACATACTGCTGATTTTTGGCGCATGAGCTCGCGAGAATGCACCACCGGACCGTTTATGGTTTCCGGTTCATCGGCGGTGCGTGCCCCCGCCGCTAGCGCAGATGTGAAGCCGGCGACAGACTCATCGATTTTACAGAACCGATCGGGTAAGATCGTCGCCACCGCAGTCTTGCGATCCCCGTTCATTGCGCACCCGCGCGGCCGAACGGCTTCAGATCGAGCGGACTCGGGCCGTCGAACTCGCCTGGCAACTGGTCCGCGAGAGCCGGTGCAACTATGGTCGGATCACCACACCCGCGCCGCCGGTCCATCGGCCCGTTCGTTCGGTTCGCCTTTGGGGTCGCGTTTTCGTTGGTAGGTTCCCCGCACGTCCGCGGGGCCGATCTCGGTGAAGCGGAGAAGCTGTTCCGCACCGGCAAATACGCCGAATGTCAGAAACTAGCCGCTGGCGAAATCGCAAAGGGAGCCGACGCAGCGTCGTGGTGGGTGCTCAAAGTCCGGGCCGAAACCGCACGCGGAGAGTACACGGCGGCCGGCAAGACGATTGAAGACGCTCGGACGCGGTTCCCGGACGACCTCGTCCTTCACCTCCTGGCCCACGAAGTCTACCGCACAAGCGGAAGGGAGAAAGAAGCCGCCGCGACCCTGGCTGCCGTCCAGCGGCAGATCGATAACCGCGCCGCGAGTACGCCGGCCGAACGGGTCGCGCTCGGGCGTTACCTCCTGTCCACAGGGGCGGACGCGAAAGAGGTGCTCGACCGGTACTTCAACCCGGTCGTGAAGAACACGCCCGCCTACCTCGACGCGCACCTCGCCGTGGCCGAACTGGCGCTGACGAAACATGACCGGGCGCTCGCGGCCGAAACGCTTCAGAAAGCCCCGAAGGAGGCCGCCGGTCAAGATCCCCGGTACCATCACCTTTTGGCCCGCGCGTTCGCCGAGGACGATCGGGCGCGGGCGACGAAAGCCATTGCGGAAGCGCTCGCGATCAACCCCCATCACGCGGACAGCCTCCTCTTCCGGGCAGACCACCTGATCGACGCCGAAGATTTCGCCGGCGCGGAGGACGTGCTGAAAGCCGTCCTGGCCACAGACCCCGGCGAGCCGCGGGCGTGGGCGTACCGAGCCGCTGTCGCTCACCTCCGCGAGGACGCCGCCGGGGAAAAAGCCGCGCGCGAGAAGGCCCTCGCGCGCTGGCCCGGGAACCCGCACGTGGAGCACCTCATCGGGCGGAAGCTGTCCCAGGACTACCGCTTCAAAGAGGGCGCGGCCTACCAGCGGAAGGCGCTGGAGAAGGACAAGCAGTACCTGCCGGCCAAGGCGCAACTGTGCCTCGACCTGCTCCGGCTCGGCGACGAAACGGAGGGTTGGAAGCTGGCGGCCGAGGTGTTCGCGGCCGACGGCTACAACGTGGTCGCACACAACCTTGTCGCCCTTCGGGACCAGCTCTCGAAGTTCCGCACTATCACCGCCGACGGGTTCGTCCTGCGGATGGAGGAGAAAGAAGCCGACCTGTACGGCCGGCAGGCGCTGGCGGTGCTCCAGCGGGCCAAAAAGGTGTTGTGCGAGAAGTACGGCGTCCGCCTCGACAAGACGATCACGGTCGAGATCTTCCCGCGCGGCCAGGACTTCGCGGTGCGCACGTTCGGTATGCCGGGATCGGAGGGCGTTCTGGGCGTCTGCTTCGGGCCGGTCATCACCGTAAACGGCCCGGCCGCACAGGGGCAATCTCCGTCGAGCTGGGAGGCGATTGTGTGGCACGAGTTTTGCCACACGGTTACTCTCCACAAGACCCGCAACAAGATGCCCCGCTGGCTCAGCGAGGGAATTTCCGTTTACGAGGAGTCGCTCGAGAACCCCGGGTGGGGCCGCTGGATGACCCCGAGGTATCGCGAAATGACCTTGGGCGATGACCTGATCCCCCTCAGCCGGTTGAGTTCCGCGTTCCTGAGCCCGAAAAGCGCGCTCCACGTTCAGTTCGCCTACTTCGAGTCGGCGTTGGCCGTCGAGTTCCTCGTGAGCCGGTACGGGTTCGATGCCCTCAAGACGGCGCTGGACGATCTGGGAGCAGGGCTGTCTGTAAATGAGGCACTCGAACGGCGGACCGGCCGACCGCTCGCCAAGCTCGACAGCGAGTTCACCGACTTCGCCCGGGCGCGGGCCAAATCAGTGGCCCCCGACGCGACCTGGGAAGAGCCCGACCTGAAAGACGAGGCGGATTCGGCCGCGGTGCGGGTCTGGCTTCAGAAGCACCCGCAGAGCTTTTGGGGGCGGCAGCGGCTGTGCCGGGGACTGGTGCGGGAGCAGAAATGGGCGGAGGCCGAGAAGGAGTTGAACGCCCTTCGCACGCTTTACCCGGAGTACGCCGGACCGAACAACGCTTACGAGCTGCTCGCCGTGCTGTACCGGCAAACCGCGCGACCGAAGGAGGAAGGGGCCGCGCTCGAGGAGTGGGCCAAACGGGACGGTGACGCGACCGCCGCACACCAGCGGTTGACGGAACTGGGTGCCGCCGGGGGCGACTGGACGGCCGCCGCCCGAAACGCCCGCCGCTGGCTGGCCGTCAACCCGCTCACGCCCACCCCGCACCGGGCACTGGCCCAGGCCGCCGAGCACCTGAACGAGCGTAACGAGGCCACGACGGCTTACCGCGCCGTGCTCCGGTTCGGCGTTCCGGACGCCGCAAGCGTGCGATACCGCCTCGCGGTGCTTCTGGAACAGAGCGGCGAGCGCGACGCGGCCCGGCGCGAGGTGCTGAAGGCGCTCGAAGAGGCCCCGCGGTTCCGCGAAGCGCACGAACTGCTGTTGAAGCTGGTCGCTGCCGCCGAGAAGTCCCCTGCCCCGCCCCGACCGGAGAAGAACCCGTGACCCGAACGCGTCGGTTCGTTGTGGCGGCGGTGGTCTTCGCGTCCGTGGCCGGCGGGCTCGTTTCCGCGGCGCGCCAGCCCCGGTACCGTGCGCAGAGCGAGCTGCCCGCGAACCGGGCCGGCGTGCCCGACTGGAAAGTGGACCCGAACTTCAAGAACGACGTGTTCACGTTCGTGCGGATCGAGTACGACTCGCTCCGCCGCGGGTTCGGGCGCGGCGGCGGGGGCGGGTGGCGGACCGACTGGCCCGACGCCGAACTCAACCTGTCGTTCCGCCTCCAGCAACTGACCTCGCTGCGCGTGAACCCGAACCCGATCGTTCTGCGCCTCACCGACCCGCGCCTGTTCGACCACCCGTTCATTTACATCGTCGAGCCCGGGGGGCTGGTCTTCTCGGAGGACGAGGTCCTCGCGCTGCGGAAGTACCTGACCAACGGCGGCTTCCTGATGGTCGACGACTTCTGGGGCGACGCCCAGTGGGAGAACTTCCTCCGCGAGATCAAGCGGGTGTTCCCCGACCGCGAGCCCCAGGAGCTGCCGGCGGACCACGAGATCTTCCGGTGCGTGTACCACCTGAAGGAGAAGCCGCAGATCCCGAGCATCGGCGCGGCCTACGCCGGCAAGGCCGAGGGCATCACCTGGGAGCGCGGGCACGGCGGGAACACGCAAACGGTCCACTACAAGGGGCTCTTCGACGACAAGGGGCGGATGATGGCGTTCATCGGCCACAACACCGACCTCGGCGACGGGTGGGAGCGCGAGGGCGAGGACCCGTGGTACTTCCGCGAGTTCTCCGAGAAGAAGGCGTACCCGCTCGGCATCAACGTCATCGTGTACGCGATGACCCACTGATGCCGGCTCGGTTGGAGTGGATTGCTGTTGTCTTTGTGGCACAGACATTCCTGTCTGTGTGGCTTGGAGCGCCGGACCCGCACAGGCAGGAATGTCTGTGCCACAAGGCCAGACCCAACCGACCGGTTCCCCCATTCGCACACCGCGTAACGAAAGGACCGCCCGTGACCGCAGCCGGGACCGAATTCGAGCAGGACAAGCAGGCGGTCGAGAAGATCCGCGCCGCCCGCGGCGCGATCGAGCGCGAACTCGGCAAGGTGATCATCGGCCAGAAGGAAGCCACGGAGCAGTTGCTCACCGCGCTGCTCGCGGGCGGGCACTGCCTGATCACCGGGGCGCCGGGGCTGGCCAAAACGCTCCTCGTCCGGTCGCTCGCGCAGCTCTTCCGACTGAAGTTCGCCCGCATCCAGTTCACCCCGGACCTGATGCCGGCGGACATCACCGGCACCGACATCCTGGAGGACACCGGCGACGGGCGCCGGCGGATGCAGTTCGTGAAGGGGCCGATCTTCGCGAACGTGATCCTGGCCGACGAGATCAACCGCACCCCGCCGAAGACCCAGGCCGCGCTGCTCGAGGCGATGCAGGAGCACCAGGTGACGGCCGGCGGGGTCCGCTACCCGCTGGACGAGCCGTTCTTCGTGCTCGCCACGCAGAACCCGGTGGAGATGGAGGGCACGTACCCGCTGCCCGAGGCCCAGCTCGACCGGTTCCTCTTCAACGTGGTGGTCGACTACCTGCCGGAAGAGGACGAGGTCGCGGTGGTGCGCCAGACCACCTCCCGGCGGCCGGCGCCCATCGAGCCGCTGTTCGACGCGGCCGACGTGCTGCGGTTCCACGAGGTGGTGAAGAAGGTGCCGGTGGCGGACGACCTGATCCGGTACGCCGTGCGGCTGGCCGCCGCCACGCGGCCCGGCCGGGGCGGCGCGCCGGACTTCGTGAACCAGTGGGTGAGCTGGGGGGCCGGGCTGCGGGCGGGCCAGTCGCTCGTGCTCGGGGCCAAAGCGCGGGCGCTGCTGGAGGGGCGGGCGCACGCCACCCCCGCCGACATCCGCGCGCTGGTCCACCCCACCCTGCGGCACCGCGTGCTGCTGAGCTACCGCGCGGCGGCCGACGGGGTCTCCGTCGATACGGTGATCGACCGCCTCCTCGAACACGTTAAGGACGCGCCCCGCTGATGCCCGCACCCGCGCCAACGCCGACCGCCGCGAACCGCCCGCCGTCGGGCGGGCCGGCACTCATCGACCCCGCGGCCCTGATGCGGATCAAGAGCCTCCAGCTCCGGGCGCGGGTGATCGTCGAGGGGTTCGAGAAGGGGCTGCACCGCAGCCCGTACCACGGGTTCTCGGCCGAGTTCAGCGAGTACCGCCAGTACACCCCCGGCGACGACCCCCGGTACCTCGACTGGCGCCTCTTCGCCCGCTCGGACCGTTACTACATCAAGAAGTTCGAGGACGAAACGAACCTCCGCTGCCACCTGATCGCGGACGGCAGCCGGTCGATGGGCTACGGGTCCGGGACGGTCACCAAGTGGGACTACGCCCGCACCGCGGCCGCCACGATCGCCTACTTCCTGTCGCGCCAGCGGGACGCGGTCGGGCTGGTGACGTTCGCCGACCGCGTCGTCGAGTACATCCCGCCCCGCGCCCGCCCGGGCCAGCTCGCGCACCTCACCGCGGCGCTCCACCGCGACCCCGGCGGCACCGCCACCGACCTGGTGGGGCCGCTCGGCGAGGCCGGTGCCGTCACCCGCCGGCGCGGGCTGTTCGTCCTGTTCTCCGACCTGCTCGTGCCCGCCAGCGCGGTTCGGACGGCGATCGGCGGCCTGCGCGCCGCCGGGCACGACGTGATCGTCTTCCGCGTACTGGACCCGCAAGAGGTCCACTTCCGGTTCGACGCGCCGGGTCTGTTCCGCGACGCGGAGACGGGCCGTGAGGTGTTCGTCGACCCGCGAACGGCGGCCGACGAGTACCGCGCCCGGTTCGCGGCGCACGCGGCGGACGTGCGGCAAGAATGCACCAGCGCCGGGGCCGATTTCGAGCAGCTCACGACCGACCGCCCGCTCGAACTGGTGCTGTTCGATCTGCTCCGGGCGCGCGCCCGGCGGGGCCGCGCCGCGGCCCGCAGCGCCCAGAACCGGGGGGGCGGCCGATGAGCTTCCTGGCGCCGCTGTACGCGCTCGGCCTCCTGGCCGTCGCCGCCCCAATCATTTTCCACCTGATCCGCCGGCGGCCGAAGGGTGAGGTGCCGTTCAGCTCGGTGATGTTCCTGACCCCGTCGCCGCCGCCCCCCGCGAGCCGGCGACGGTTCGACCAGCTCTTGCTGCTCTTGCTGCGGGCCGCCGCCCTGATCCTGCTCGGGCTGGCGTTCATGCGCCCGTTCTTCCGCCAGGACGCCGCGGCCGACGCCGGCGAGCCGGGGGGCCGCGTGGTCGTGCTGATCGACACCAGCGCGAGCATGCGCCGCGGCGACGTGTGGAAGCGGGCCGTCGCCAGCGCCGACGCCGCGCTGGCCGAGTGCCGGCCGACCGACCGCGTGGCCGTGTACGCGTTCGACCGCACGGTTCGCCCCGTTCTGGGGTTCGCCGAGGCCGACCGGCTCGAACCGCACCAGCGGGTCGCCGTCGCCCGGGACCGGTTGACCCAACTGACCCCGACCTGGGGCGGCACCGAACTCGGGCGGGCGCTCGTGGACAGCGCCGGCGCGATCCTCGAAGCCGGTGCCGGCGGGGCGCTGGCGCGCGGGAAGGTGGTGCTGGTCAGCGACCTCCAACAAGGGGCGCGGCTCATCGAACTGGCGGGTTTCGAATGGCCGGCCGAGGTCACGTTGGACCTGCGCGCGGTGAGTGGCGACGGCGGTAACGCCGGTCTGGCTCTGCTGACCGACCGCCCCGACCCGGAACCGGGCGGCACCGCGGCACCGTTCCGCGTGCGCGTGACCAATTCCGCCGGCGCGAACCAGGAGCAGTTCCGTCTCGTCTGGGACGGGGTGAACGGGCCTGCCGTCGAGGCATACGTTCCGCCGGGCGAAAGCCGGGTCGTGAAGGTCCCGCGCCCGCCCGCGGGCGGCCCGGCGCCGACGCTCCGACTCACCGGCGACGCGCACGCCTTCGACAACGCGCTGTACTTCGCCGGGGCACGGCGGCAGGAGTTGACCGTGCTGTTCCTGGGCGCGGACGCGGCCTCCGATCCCGCCGGTCTGCTGTACTTCCTGGAACGCGCATGGGGCGAAACGCCGGAGCGGGTCGTCCGCGTGGTCGCCCGCAAGCCCGGCGACCCGCTGACGTGGGACGACGTGCGTGCCGCGCCGCTCGTGGTTCTGGCCGGCTCTCCATCCACCGAAAGCACTCAGGTCCTCGACCGCTACCTCCGCGAAGGCGGGGTCGTGCTGGTCGTCCTGACACCCGCGTCGCCCGCACTACCGGCACTGGCAGGAGCGTCCGACAGTGCCGTCGAGGAGGCGCGGGCGGACCGCTACGCGATGCTGCGGGACATCACGTTCGATCACCCGCTGTTCGCACCGCTGTCCGGCCCGCAGTTCAGCGACTTCACCAAGGTCCACTTCTGGAAGCACCGGCGGCTCACAGACCAGCACCTCCCCGGCGCGCGTGTGCTGGCCCGCTTCGACGACGGCGCTCCGGCCGTTCTCGAAAAGCCGCACGGCAAGGGGCGGGTCGTGGTGCTGGCCAGCGGCTGGCAGCCGGCCGACAGCCAACTGGCGCGGTCGTCGAAGTTCGTCCCGTTGATGACCGCCCTGCTGGAGCTGCGCGGCGGCCGAGCGGCGACCGGCGTTACCTACCGGGTGGGCGACCGCGTGCCCGTGTCCGCCGCGAGCGGCGCGACCACGGTTCACAAGCCGGACGGAACTGCCGTCGCCCTGTCCGCGGATGCCAACGCGTTCGCGGACACCGACCAGCCCGGCGTGTACGTCCTCGACACCCCGACCGGTCCCCAGTCGTTTGCCGTCAACCTGGACCCGACCGAAAGCTTGACCGCGACCGTACCCGTGGAAACACTGGAACAGTTGGGGTGTCGGCTGGTGAATCGAGAAGCCGAAAGCCGGCGGACCGAAGCCGAGCGGCAACAACAGAACACGGAACTGGAACGGAACCAAGCGGTCTGGCGGGTGCTGCTTCTGGTGGCGATTGTCGTGTTACTCGTCGAAACCGGACTGGCCGGGTGGCGCACCCGATCGGGCCGGCGGGAGGTTGCGACGCCGTGAATGCCAACACAGAACTTTGGGCGGTGTTGGACCGCATCGGCGCGCGATTCCGCCGCGTCCGACTGCTCGGCGGGCTCGCCGCGTGCTGGGCTGTGCTCGCTCTGCTCGGGCTCGCCGCAGGCGCTCGGCTCGCCGCGGACGGGTCCGCCGCGGGAACGGGCCGGCTTCTGGCGCTCGCACTCGCGACCGCGGCCGTTGTCGTCGGGGCGGCGTGGTGGGCGGCGTCGCGCCGGGCGGCGCCCGATCGGCTCTGGGTGGCCCGCCGGATCGAGGCGCAGCACCCGGACCTGTCGGCCCTACTGTTAGCCGCGGTCGACCAGCACCCGGGACCGGACGGGCGGTTCAGCTTCCTCCAGGCGACCGTGCTGGAGTCGGCCGTCGAGCACAGCCGAGCACACGACTGGGACGAGGCCGTTCCGCCCCGCCGGTTAACGCTCACGCGTGTCGCGCACGGGCTGGCGCTGGCCGGGCTCGTGGTGGTCGTGGGGTGGCTCGGGTTCCGAACCGCGGCGACGGCCGGTGACAACGCCGGAGCACCGGTTGCGGGCGAGACGTTCGGGGCAGGCGCGAAGGTCGAAGTGGAACCGGGACACACCGAGATCGAGCGCGGGTCGGCGCTGGTGGTGACGGCCCGTTTCCGCGGGCCGGTCCCGGCGGACGTGACGTTCGTGACCGAAGGGGCGACGCCGGCTCTTGCACCGCGGGCGATGCAGCGCCAACTGGACGACCCGACCTTCGCGGCGTACGTCCCCTCCGTTACCGCCGACCTGACCTACCGGGTCGAGTTCACCGGCGGGCGGAGCGACGACTTTCGCGTCAAGGTGTTCGAGCACCCCGAGCTGCGGAAGGTGAACGCGGGTCTGGTGTTCCCGAACTATACCGCCCTGGAGCCGAAGACGATCGACGACGTCCGCCACGTCACCGCGGTGGAAGGCACCGAGATCACGTTGTACTGCCACCTCAGCAAGGCGGTCACCCGGGCGGTACTCGTTGACAAGCAGAAGCAGGAGCAGCCGCTCATTCCGCACGACATCGAGCGTCACGTTTACAAGATCACCCTGACCCCGACCGCTTCCGAGCGGTATCAGGTGCAACTCGCGGACGCCGACGGCCGCGCCAACAAGCTGCCGGCCGACATCACGATCAACGTGACCCGAAACATGCCGCCCGTTGTGACGGTGCCGCAACCCGGCCGCGACGCCCGCGTCTCGCCGCTGGAAGAACTGCCGCTCAAAGCCGACCTGCGGGACGATTTCGGGGTCGTGCGGCACGGCCTCACGGTCACGGCGGTCGGTCAATCTCCCCAAGAGGTCGTGCTGGGGGAGGGCGCCGGGAAGGCGGCCCCGAAGCGGGTGCAGCCCACACACCTGATCGACTTCGAGAAGCTGAAGGCGCAACCGGATCAGGTGGTGTCGTACTACTTCTGGGCCGAGGACATTGGCCCGGACGGCAAGCCACGCCGCACCTCCGGGGACATGTACTTCGCGGAGGTCCGCCACTTCGAGGAGATCTTCCGCCAGGGCGAGCAGCAGACCGCCGAGCAGCAAGAGCGGGAGCGCCAGGAGCGCGAACAGCAGGGTCAACAAGGCGGTAACGCCGAAGCCGCCGACCAGCTCGCGGAGATGCAGAAGCAGATCGTGAACGCCACGTGGCGCCTGATCCGCCGCGAGGTCTCGATCACCCCGACCGACAAGTTCGCCCCGGATGTCAAGCTGCTCGGCGAGTCGCAGCAGGCGGTCATCGATCGGGCCGGCGCGCTGTCCGAGCGCCTCCAGGGCGAGTCCGCCGAGCACCTCGGCCGGGCGGTCAAGTTGATGGAAGAGGCGAAGAAGCGGCTCGGCGAATCGGCGGACCAGAACGCCCCCGGGACGCTGCCCGCCGCGCTGGCGTCGGAACAGGCCGCGTACCAGGCGCTCCTGAAGCTCCGCGCCCGCGAGTTCGACGTGACGCGGAACAACTCCCGCCAGCAGCGGCAGAGCGGTTCGTCGGCGAACAGCAGCCGCAGCCCCTCCCAGCGGCAGCTCCAGCAACTCGACCTGGCCGACGAGCGGCAGCGGTACGAGACCCAGAGCGCCGCCCGCGAGCAGCGCAACCAGCAGGCCCAGCGGGACCGCGAGCAGCGCGAGAACCAGGAGTTGGCCGACCGGCTCAAAGAACTGGCCCGCCGGCAGACCGACCTGACCGACCGGGTGAAGGAGCTGCAATCGGCGCTCGAGCAGGCCCGGGACCAGAAGCAGAAAGAGGAGCTGCAACAGCAGTTGAAGAAGCTCCGCGACCAGCAGCAGCAGGTGCTCCGCGACACCGACCAGCTTCAGGAGCGGTTGGAGCAGGAGCAGAACCGCGACCGGCTGGCCGGCGCGCGGGAGCAGGTCGAGCAGAGCCGCGAGGCCGTCCGGCAGGCGTCCGAGGCGCTCGAGCGCGGCCAGTTGGGGCAGGCGGTCAACGAGGGCACGCGGGCGCAGCGGCAGCTCGACGCCACGCGCGAGCAACTCCGCCGCGAAACGGCCGCCCGGTTCGGCGAGGAGATGCGCGACCTGCGCCAGCAGGCCCGGAAGCTGGACGACGAGCAGCAGAAGCTCACCAAACAGCTCGACGAGCTGAAGCAGAGCCCGAAGCCGGGGCTGAACTCCGGCACGGACCGCGAGCAGGTGCAAAAGGGGCTGGAGGAGCAGAAGAAGCAGCTCGACCAGATCACGGATCGGGTGCAGAAGGTGGTTCAAGAGGCGGAGAAGTCGGAGCCGCAACTGGCGCAGGAGCTGTACAACACCGCCCGCACCGCGGCCGAACAGAAAGTCGGGTATTCACTGGATCTGGCCCGCCGGCTCGCCGCGGGCGGGCTCCCGGAGGCCGCCGACGCGTCGCGCAAAGCGGCCGAGGGCACCGCACAGCTCCGCAAGGGGATCGAGAAGGCGTCCGAGGCCGTCGTGGGCGACCAGACCGACGCGCTGCGGCGCGCCCAGCGCGAGCTGAACGACTTGTCCGACCAAGTGAACCGCGAAGTCGCCCAGGCGACCGGCCGCCCACAGCCAGGGCAGAACCAGAACCAACCGGGGCAGAACCAACCCGGACAGAATCAGCCGGCGGCTGCCGGAAAAGAGCCTGGACAGAATCAGCCCGGACAGGGGCAACCGGCCCAGGGCCAACCGGGGCAGAACCAACCCGCGCCCGGACAGGGGCAACCCGCGCAGGGGCAGCCGGGGCGCAACCAGCCCGGTCAGGGCAACCAACCAGACCAAAATCAGCCCGGGCAGGGGCAACCGGGACAGGGACAGCAGGGACAACCCGGACAAGGGAACGCGCCCGGTCGGAACCAACCGGGGCAGAACCAAACCGGCCAAGGACAGCCGGGGCAGGCGCAACCGGGACAGGGACAGAATCAGCCGGGACAAGGGAACCAACCGGGGCAGAACCAGCCCGGCACCCCGAACCCGCGGCGGCTGACCGATCCGTCCGGCCAGCCCGGCGGCCGTCCGCAGTTGGGCGGGCGTGAGCAGGGCGAACCCGGCGGAACGGGGGGCGGGGCGGCCGGCGGGCCGATCCGGGAAGAAGGCTTCCGCGAGTGGTACGACCGGATGCGGGCGACCGAAGAGCTGATCGACGACCCGCAGTTGCGCGCCGAGGCGGCGCGGATCCGCGAGCGCGTCCGCTCCGCCCGCGAGGAGTTCAAGCGGCACTCCAAGGAGCCCGACTGGGGCCTGTTCCAGAAGACGGTCGCGCAGCCGCTGAACGAGCTGCGCGACCGGGTGGGCGAGGAGCTGCGCCGCCGCGAGTCGCCGAACGCCCTGGTGCCGATCGACCGCGACCCGGTGCCGCCGGAATTCGCCGACGGCGTGCGGCGGTACTACGAGCGCCTGGGGAGCGGCAAATGACGGCACCGTCCGTTGTACTCGGGTCCCCGCAGTGGCTGATCCCGGCCGCGGCTCTGGTCGCGGTCGGGGCGTTCATGATCGTTTGGAGCGCCGCCCGCTGGCGCGGCCGCCGGTCGGTGGCCGTTGCGGCGGCGGCCCTCAAGTTGGCCGGCGTCGCGGCGCTCGCGCTGTGCCTGGTCGAACCGCTCCTGACCGGGTCGCGCGCCCAGCCGGGCGCGAACGTGTTCGTTGTGCTCGTCGATAACAGCCAAAGCCTGCGGGTCCGGGACGGCGACTCCGCGCGCACCGGGGGTGACCGGGTGCGCGCGCTGCTCGAAACGGACGCACGCTGGCGGAACCGGCTGGGCCAGGACTTCGACGTGCGGAACTTCGTGTTCGACACGCACCTCCGCGCGGCCGACGGGTTCGACGGCCTCGCGTTCGACGGCACGGCCACCTCGCTCCACACCGCCCTCGCCGCGGTCGCCAAGCGGTACCAGGGCCGCCCCCTCGCCGGCGTGATCCTCGTCAGCGACGGCAACGCCACCGACGCCCCGGACATCGACTGGTCCGCGCTGCCGCCCGTGTACCCGGTCCTCCCGCCCGAGTACGCCGCCCCGAAGGACGTTGCCGTCCGGCGGGTGACGCTCAACCAAACCAACTTCGAGGCCGCGCCGGTCGCACTTCAGGCGGACATCGCTACCCACGGGTTCCCCGGGCAGGCCGTGGTCGCGATCGTGACCGACGAAGCGGGAAAGGAAGTCGCCCGGCAAGAAACGACACCGACGGGGGCCGACGAGACGCTGACGTTCCGGTTCCAGTTGCGACCGGAGCGCGCGGGGGTCGGGTTTTACCGCATCCAGGCGCGGCTGGCCGCCGAAGCCGCGCTCGCGGCCGGCGCACCGTCCGCCGAGGCGACGCTGGCGAACAACAGCCGGCTCGTGACCGTGGACCGCGGCGGCGGGCCGTACCGGGTGCTGTACGTGTGCGGCCGACCGAACTGGGAGTTCAAGTACCTGCGGCGCGCGGTGGACGAAGACCCCGAGGTGCAACTGGTCGGCCTGGTGCGGGTGGCGCGGCGGGAGCCGAAGTTCGACTTCCGCGCGCCCCGCGGGCAGAACAACCCGCTGTTCCAGGGGTTCGAGCACCCGGACGCCGAGACCGCCGAGCGGCGGGACCAGCCGGTGCTGATCCGGCTCGGCACCCAGGACGCGGTCGAACTCCGCGGCGGGTTCCCGCAAACCGCCGCGGACCTGTACCGCTACCACGCGGTCATCCTCGACGACATTGAGGCCGCGTTCTTCACACCGGATCAACAGTTACTGTTGCGGAACTTCGTCGCCAAGCGCGGGGGCGGGTTCCTGATGCTCGGCGGGCCGGACTCGTTCGCGTCCGGCCGGTACGACCGCACCCCGGTCGGCGACCTCCTCCCGGTCTACCTCGACGGCGCGGCCCCGCCCACCGGGGGCGAACACCAGTTGGTGCTGAGCCGCGAGGGGTGGCTCCAGCCGTGGGTGCGGACGCAGCGCACGGAGGGCGAGGAAACCGCCCGGCTCGGCGCCATGCCACCGTTCCACACGCTGAACGCGACGGGGGCGGCCAAGCCCGGCGCGGCCGTACTGGCCCACGCCCGCGACACGTCCGGCAACACGCTCCCGGCGCTCGTCGTGCAACCGTTCGGCAAGGGCCGGTCGGCCGCGGTGCTGGTCGGCGACCTGTGGCGCTGGGGGTTGCGGCGGGCCGACCCGGCGCGGGACGATTTTGAGCGCTCGTGGCGCCAAACGGTGCGCTGGCTGGTGGGGGACGTTCCCGGTCGGGTGGAGGTGCGGGCGGTGCCGACGGCCGGCACGGCGTCGCCCGCCGTCGAACTGACCATCAAGGCAGCGGACGCCACGTACCTGCCGCTCGACAACGCGGGCGTATCGGTGCGTGTGACGAAACCGAACCGGGAAGAACTCACGCTGACCGCCGAGTCCGACGCGCGCGAAGCCGGCGTTTACGGGGTGAAGTTCGTGCCGCGGGAGCCGGGCGCGTACCGGGCGGTCGCGACCGTCACCGGACCGGACGGCGCACCCGTCGGCCGCCGCGAGGTCGGCTGGTGCGTGCAGCCCGAGGCGGACGAGTTCGCCCGGCTGGAACCGAACCGGGAACTGCTCGCGACAGTGGCGAGCCGGACGCGCGGCGAAACGGTCCCCGCCGACGGACTAACAGAGTTCGTCGCCGGTTTGCCGACCCGCCAGGCGCCGAACATGGCGGCCTGGGTGTCCCCGCTGTGGCACCGGGGGGCGTACTTCCTCGTCGCCGTACTGTGTCTGGTCGCCGAATGGGGCCTCCGGCGCCGGTACGGCTTGGCCTGATACGAAGGAGCAACCCGTGAGCGTGCTGGTCGCTGTAACGGCTGTGTTAATGGGGCTCGCGCCGGGCGACCGTCCGCACGTGCTGGTCGTGGTCGGGGCGGCGGGAACGCCGGAGTACGGAGCGGCGTTCCAGAAGTGGGCCGACCGGTGGGGGGCCGCCGCGCAGAAGGGCGGCTCCGAGTTCATGTGCATCGGCCGGGAACCGGAGGCGAAAGAGTCGGACCGGGACAAGCTTCAGGCGCTCCTGGCCCGGCTCCCGCGCGCCGGCGCGGCCCCGCTCTGGGTTGTCCTCATCGGCCACGGCACCGACGACGGCCGCGAGGCGCGGTTCAACCTGCGCGGGCCGGACGTCACCGCCCGGGAACTCGCCGACTGGCTCGGCCCGGTGAAGCGGCCGGTCGCGGTGGTGAACTGCACATCGGCCAGCGGGTCGTTCGTCACCCACCTGTCCGGGCCGGACCGGGTCGTCGTCACCGCCACCCGCAGCGGCAGCGAGTCGAACTACGCCCGGTTCGGCGAGCACATCGCGAACGCCATCGGGGACCCGACCGCGGACCTCGACAAGGACGGCCAGGTGTCGCTCCTGGAGGCGTTCCTGACCGCCTCCGACCGGGTGCGCGAGTTCTACCGGAGCGAAGGCCGGCTCGCCACCGAGCACGCCCTGCTCGACGACAACGGGGACAAGCTCGGCTCGGCGGCCGACTGGTTCCAGGGCGTCCGGGCCGTGAAGCGGGCCAAGGACGGCGCGCCCGTTGACGGCACCCGCGCCCACCAGTGGCACCTGATCCCGAGCGTGCGCGAGCGGGCGCTCCCGGCGGAGGTCCGCAAGCGCCGCGACGAGTTGGAACTCGCCCTCGCCGGACTCCGCGACCAGAAAGGTCGTATCGGCGAGGACGAATATTACGCCCGCGTCGAAAAGCTCATGGTCGAACTCGCCCGTCTGTACGCCACGGCGTCCCCCGTCCCGGTGCCGAAGCCCTGAACGCGACGGCGCGAGCCGGAAACTCAAGTCGTGATCTCTGGAGTGCCGGGCGGTGGGCTATAAAATGAGGGCCTGATCGAACCGCGCGCCCACAACCGATGGCCCGATGCCCTACTCCGCCCAGATCAGCCGAACGAACCCGGCCTGCCTGCTGTTCCTGATCGATCAATCCGGCTCGATGGCCGACCCGTTCGTCGGGACCGGCGGGGCGTCCAAAGCGGCAACCGTAGCGGACGCCGTCAACCGGCTGCTCCAGAACGTGGTGCTCCGCTCTGCCAAGGCGGACGGGGTCCGCGACTACTTCCGGGTCGGCGTCATCGGGTACGGCACCGCCGTCAAGGCCGGGCTCGGCGGCACCGCGCCCTTCAACGTGCTCACCCCGATCAGCAAGGTCGGCGATCAGCCGCTGCGGGTCGAGACGCGCACCAAGCTCATCCCCGACGGGGCCGGCGGGGTGCTGGAACAGAAGATCAAGTTCCCGGTCTGGTTCGACCCCGAGGCGGGGGGCAAAACCCCGATGTGCGAGGCGATGGCCGCGGCCGGGCTGGCGGTGAAGGGGTTCGTCGAGCAGTACCCAGACGCGTACCCGCCGATCGTCCTGAACCTCACCGACGGGCTCCCCTCCGACGGCAACCCGCAGGAGCACGCCAAAGCGCTCCGCAAGCTGGGGACCAGCGACGGCACCGCCCTGCTGTTCAACCTGCTGATTTCCGGTACGCCCGTGGCCCCGGAGTTCTTCCCGGCCGGGGAAGAGCACCTCACCGACAAGTGCTCCAAGCTCCTGTTCCGGATGTCGAGCGTGCTCCCGCCGCAACTGTGGGAGGCGGCGCGGGCCGAGGGCCACGACCTGAAGCCGGGCGCGCGGGGGGTGGTGCTCAACGCGGACCCGACCGCCATCGTCCGGTTCCTCGACATCGGCACCCGCGTCACGCCCTCCGGGAAGTGAACATGCCCGCCATTCGGCCCCCGGAGTGGGTCTGCGTAACCGCCCCCAAGCGCGGCAACCGCGAGGACGAGAACGAGGACGCCGCCCGCGGGACCGCGGACGGGCTCCGGTTCGTCGTCTCCGACGGCGCCAGCGAGGGCTGGGAGTCGCGCCCGTGGGCGGCGCGCCTGGCCGAGGCGTTCCTGGCCCGCCCGCCCGGCCCCACCGACTTCGCGGAGTGGCTGCGCGGGGTTCGCGCGAGCTGGGCCGCACCCGAGCCGGCCGGGCCGGTGCCGTGGTACGCGTCGGTGAAGCGGGAGCAGGGCTCGTTCGCCACGCTCGCGGGGCTGGAGCTGCGCCGGTCGCAGAACCCGGTCGGCTGGGCGTGGCGGGCGGTCGCGGTGGGCGACAGTTGCCTGTTCCACGTCCGCGGCGACGAGGTGCGGGCCGCGTTCCCGGTCGACACGCCGGCCGGCTTCGGGAGCCGGCCCCGGCTGGTGCCCAGCACCGGCCCCGCGTGCCCCGAGCCCGAGTGGCTCGCCGGCCGCGCCGAGCCCGGGGACCTGCTCCTCCTCGCCACCGACGCGGTGGCCGCGCGGCTCCTCGCCCCCGCCGCCCGCGACGTCGGCCTGGCGGCGGCCCGCGCGGCCCTCGCCGCCCGCGCGCCGGATGTCGTACTGAGCTGGTTCCGTGCGATCCAGGACGCACACAACGACGACGTGTCCCTGATCGCGGTCCGACTGCCCGAAGCCCCGGAGGTCGCGTGAGCTGGCCCCTGTCGCACGAGTTCAACGAGGCGATCCAGAACCCGAAGGTGGCGTTCGCCGACCCCGAGCTGCGGGACGGGGAGCCGGTGGTCGGGGCGGCCGGCCTGCCGCTGCCGCGGTCCGGCAACTTCGCGGACGTGTACCAGGTGCGCGGGGCCGGCGGGCGCGACTGGGCGGTGAAGTGCTTCACCCGGCCGGTCGCGGGGCTGGCCGAGCGGTACGCCCGGGTGAGCGAGGCGCTGGAGCGGGCGAACCTGCCGTTCAACGTCGGGTTCAAGTTCCTGGCCGAGGGCATCCGGGTGGGCGGGGCGTGGCGCCCGGTCGTGATGATGGAGTGGGTCGAGGGGCTGCTGCTCAACCAGGTGGCCCGCGAGGCGGCCGGGAAGCCGCAGACGCTCGGCGCGCTGGGCCAGATGTGGGCGAAGCTGTGCCGGCGGCTGCGCAAGGCCGGGATCGCGCACGCGGACCTGCAGCACGGCAACGTGCTCATGGTGCCCGGGAACCGGGCCGGGGCCTACGGGCTGAAGCTGATCGACTACGACGGCGTGTGGGTGCCGGCCCTGGCCAACGTCCCGAGCGGCGAGTCCGGGCACCCGTCGTTCCAGCACCCGGCCCGGGCCGCCACCCGCACCTACTCGCCGGACGTGGACCGGTTCCCGCACCTGGTGGTCGCCGCCGCGCTGCGCGGGCTGGCGGTCGGCGGCGCGGCGCTGTGGGAGCGGTACGACAACGGCGACAACCTGCTGTTCACCGAGGACGACTACAAAAACCCGGCCGAATCGAAGCTAATGCGGGAGCTGTGGGGGCTGCACGACCCCGCGGTTCAGGCGCTGGTCGGGCGGCTGGCGATCGCGTGCGGCCAGCCGATCCCGCAGACCCCGTGGCTGGACCGGATCGCCCCCGAGGGGGAGCCGGTGCCGCTCGACGAGCCCACCCGGCTGGAAGCAGCCGCGGCCCTCGGAATCGCCCTGTCGGTGCCGGTCGCGCTGCCGCCCGAACCCGGCGCGGAGCCCATACCCGAACTCGTCCCGCTACCCGTACCGGAGGAGCCACCTTTTACGGTCGTCGACGAAGAGTACGACTACGACGACGAGGATGACGAGAACGATGACGAGCACGACCATGAGTATGACCCCGAGCCGCAGAAGAGAACCCGCTCGACCTTCGAGCGGCCGAGGACGCGCGGGAGTAAAGCGCATCCGAAGGCAAAGGCCGGCGGCGGAAAAGTGATTGTGTTCGCGGCGATCGGTGCTGCGGCGGTCGTGCTGGTCGGTGCCCTCGCCGCGGCGGTGGTACTCGGCGGGGGCCGGTTCAAGCCGGACGGGACCGCCCAGACCCCGCCCAAGGACGCGCCGCCGACAGCCGCGGAACAGGGGGCACCGAAAGCCCCCCACGCGGGGCCGCAAACGGACCCCGAGCCCGAAATCCCCTTCACCGTACCGCACAGCGTCCCGTACCCGCCCGCCGGCGGGCGATACGGGCTCAGGCTGGTGTGGACCACTGCGGAAGATCTCGGGGGCGGGCTGTACCCAGTTTGCACCCTGAATTCCAGGCTGGTCGCGTTTCCCGGGGTGATGGGCGGCGACTCGCGCGGGGCGGTACTCGACGCCGCGACCGGGAAACGGGTCGCGCAGAGCCAGGCGCGCCCCGCGGCCGGTTCGTTCGATCGGCTCCAGCCGCTCAACGACGAGCGGTTCGCGGTCACGGCCCAGCACTCGCTGGCGCCGATCCCGGTCGTCGACGCCCGCACCGGACAGACGACCGAACTCCCTTACATCCCCGGGCCGCGACGCGTGACCTTCGAGCAGGTCTCGCCGGGCGCTCAGTACGTCGCGCTGTGCGTGCCGCCCCTGGCGCCCGACGTCGGCTCGTTCAAGCTGATGCGCACCAGCGACGAGCGGGTACTTTTGGACCTCCCGTGCCCGGCCGTCCGGGCGCACTTCGCCGCGGACGGAACCCGGGTGCTCCTGGTGGAGAGAACCGGCGCGTGCCGGTGGTTCAAGCTGCCGTCCGGCCGGCCCGACGGACAGTTCGACCTGCCGATCGCGACCGACAAGTGGCAAGGGGGCGGGCTGTCGGCCGTGTCCGCCGACGGGTCCGTACTGGTCTTCTCCGGGTCACTTCACGGGCACACCGGCGACGCCCACATTCTCGACGGCCGGACCGGGCGCGTCCGCGCGTCGATCGCCCAGCCCCACGTCACCACGCACCCGTCGTTGTCCGCCGACGGCGCGCTGCTGGTGGTGACCAGCTCGTCCCAGGGGAAAACGACCGTGTCGGTGCTGCGCACCGACACGGCGGCGGTGGTCGCCGAGCTGGAAGCCCGCCCGGGGGCCACGTACTGCCCCGCCATCCTGCCCGACGGGCGCGGCTTTGTTGTGAGGGTACACGTGCCGGGCGAGCGGCGGTCGTACGCCCAGCGGTACGACTTCGCCCCGGCCGGCGCGCTGCCCCCGGAAGCGACCGCCGGGCGGGAGCGGCTCAAGGTCGATCTCAACTTCCAACCGCAGTTCGCCCGGTTCAGCGGGGACGGGCAGGCGCTAACGGCTCACGCGGACAAGAGCAAGTGGTTCGCGCTGATCGACGCGCGGGCCGGCAAGGTTCGAATCATCCCGACCACCGGCGACCTTCGCGCGTACAGCTTCGTTCCGCTGGCGCGCGGCCGGGTCGGCGTGTTCGACGAGGGCACCAACGTCGTCCGTGTCCTCAGCGCGGAAACCGGCGCCCAAACGGACACGATCAATCTGCCCCAGTTCCCCGCCGGGTACGCGTCGTCCTTCCGCACGATCCGGCCCTCGCCGGGCGGGCGGTTCGTCGCGGTCGGTTGTTTGGGCGGGGTGCGTTTCAACCCGGAGACCAAGCGCACGGACGAGATCCCGGGGCCGGTGCAGGTGTTCGACACGCGGACCGGTAAAACCGTCGTCTCGACCGAGTGGTACGGGGACGTGATGCACACCGGGTTCGCGTTCAGCCCGGACTCGTCGCGCGTGCTGGTGATCGACCGGCGGCTCCGCGGGCGGTGGTACAAGCTGCCGTCGGGCGAGCCGGACAGCGAGTGGGTGTACGGCGGGGGGGCCGGGGCGCCGGCCGGAGCGGCCGTGTCCGTCGCCCGGCTGTCTCAAGACGGCCGGGCCGTGCTCTGCAACGGGTTCGCGGCCGGGCGGCCCGGCGCGTTCACCCTCGACGCGGCCACCGGCGCGCTGGGCACCGTGTTTGAAGGGGCTTACGGGATCGGCGAACTGTCCGCGGACGGCACGCGGGCGCGGCTGGCGGCGAACAAGCCGGGGCGGCACACCTCGGTCGTCGTGAACACGAGCACCGGGTCGGAAGTCGGCCGCGTCGAGATCGCCACCGGTCCCGACAGCGCGCCGAACGTCGAACTGGCGCCGGACGGCCGGGCGCTGCTCCATTTCGACGGCAGCAAGCGCGGCCCGCTGGTGGTGTACGACCTGGCCGGTGCGGCCGACGACCCGCCCGCACCGGCCGTCGGCGCGGGACCGAAGCCGCGCTGGACCGGCACCACACAGGTCACCGGCCAGGCGGTCCGACTGCACGCGGACGCGGAATCGGACCTGCTGCTCGTGGCCGGGTCCGTCGGCGGCCTGAATGCGTTCAAACTGCGCACCGGGGCCGCGGTCAAAATCGACACGGGCCGCGCGGTCGCCGAGTTCTACGACATGACCGGCGGACAGGTCGGCGTCCGGCCGCGTACCACGATGGGCGAGTTGTTGATCCTGGACGCGGCCACCGGGCGGGAAATCAAGAAGGTGCCGGTACCCGCACTGCCGCCCGAGAGCGGGTCGCCGAGGCCCACGCCGGCGCTGTCACCGACCGGTACGCACGTCGCCATCACCCACGCGAACCTGAACGCACCCGGCCCGATGCGGGTGATCGATTTGGCGACCGGCAAACCGGTGGTCCAACTCGACTGGGCCGGCGGGACGGCACACTTCACCGCGGACGGGCGCCGGGTTCTGTTGGCCGAACGGACCGGACGGTGCCGGTGGTACAAGCTCCCGTCCGGCGCCGCGGACGGCGAATGGGCCGGCCCGCCCGACGCCGACAGCACCCGGTATCAGGTGACGTCCATATCCGCGGACGGCGCGCTGGTCGGGTTCACAGTTCGGAGCGGGTCGTCCGGCCCGAACCGCGGGCCGGTGGTGCTGGACGGGCGCACCGGCAAGCCCGTCCACCGGTTCGGCGCCGACTACCGGCTCACCTCACCGGTTCAGCTCTCGGCCGACGGCCGCCGCGCGGCCGTGGCCCGGAGGCGCGACAGCGTGGACGTGATCGACCTCCGAACCGGCGCGGTACTGGTGCGCGCGCCGATACAAGCACAGACCAGCGCCGCGCCGTTCGCGCTGAGCCGGGACGGGGCGGTGCTGGTCACGGTGCCCGAAGCGAGGGCGGTCCACGTGTTCGAGGTGGACGCAAGCAAGCCGCCCGCGCCGGCGGCCAACGAGAACAACAGTTTGGGCAAAGCCGCTTCGCCCGGCCCGCCGTGAAGGCCCCGTGAACGGCTCGGGCGCACGTTGACCGGGGCCCACATCCGCCTTAGGCTTTCTGATGTTGTTTTGTTACTCGCGCCCCTCCCCGCAGCGGAGTGAGTGCCGGCGGCCGATTCGCCCCGCCGACGGAGAAGCGACGTGTCCGAACCAAACGAGCAGGTCACCGGGTTGCGGCTGGATCAGATCTCAACGCACGTCGCCACACTCGGCGACGCCGAGAAGTTCTTCGTCCGGTACGGCCGGGCCGTCGGCGGCTACCTCCGGGCCATCCTGCAAGACCCGGGGGCGACCGACGAGGTGATGCAGGAGCTGGTGCTCGCGCTGCTGCGGCGCGGGGGCGTCGCAAAGTGGCCGGGGAAGGGTCGGTTCCGGGACTACCTGAAGGCGGCGGCCCGGAACGCGGCGATCACCCACCTCCGCAGAACCGGCCGCCAGCCCGCGGCGGCGGAGCTGGGCGAGGTCGCCGACCCGCACAGCGCCGGCAGCGCGGCGGACCGCGCGCTGCTGAGCGAGTGGCAGAGCTGCCTGTTGGACCGGGTTTGGCGGGCGCTGGAGGGGCACGAGCGACGCACCCCCGGGAACATCTGCTACACCGCCCTCAAGGTGTTCACCGAGTTCCCGCACGAGCCGTCGCCGCGCCTGGCCGCGATCGCGACCCAGCGCACCGGGCACGCGGTTGGCGCGGAGGCGTTCCGGAAACAGGTGAGCCGCGCGCGGTGTCTGATGGCCGAGTTGATCCTCACCGAGGCCGCCCGCGGGGTGATCCCGCCGACCGCGGACGGGGTCGAAGCCGAACTCCACGAACTCGGGCTCTGGTCCTACGTCGAGGACCACCTCCCGGACGACTGGCGCACCCGCTTCTTCAGCGCCTGACGCCAGATGGTCAATCCGGCCGAATCGGTAACCGCAGACGCAGACGGGGCGCGACCGCGTGCAACTCCGCCCGTGCCATCTGTAATGTGGTGGCTCGTCGTCTCCAACAAAATGACCCGCACCGGGCAGGGAGTCTTGAAGGGAGGACAACCTACCCCCCGGCCCCCTCCCTGAAGGGAGGGGGTGGCGCCTGGAGTGCTGGTCCCGGTGCGGCCCACACACGCGAAGCGAAGCCCCATCTCCAGCCCCTTTCATAGGGAGGGGAGGAAAACACGGGCGAACTCGAAGCGTCGCGCGCTCCTTTAGCGCCGGGACCAGCGCTCCAGGCGCCCCCCTCCCTTCAGGGAGGGGGCCGGGGGGTAGGTTGCCTTCCCTTCAAGGAGGTGCCGGGGGCGAGGCGCAGGCGAAACACGTGCCAAACGACGGCCTCTCCCCTGCAACCCACGGACCGGGGGCACCGACGGGTCAACAACGGGACATCCGCTGGGGCTCACGCGGGCGTCGGACTGGCGTATCGCTGGCAGGTCGCTACCACGAATCGCCCGCCGCAACGCCCCGGTACGGGGGTTGGGCCGCGTGCCGTGATGCAAGCGTCCGAACTGCATGCGGAAAAAAGGTGGTCGAACATGCCCAATATGCGGATTGCTTCGGCTCAGGGCATGAAGCAGCGGTTTCGATTGAAGCGGCGGGGGGTGTTATCGAATGACTTCATGGTACGAACGGTGCGGCGCCCCCTCTCACCCGCCACGGCCGGAGGGCCTACAATGGCGGGTAGCCACGCCTCACCTGAGCTGTTAGCCTAGCGGGTGGAATTTATCTGATCGCGCCGCCGAACCCTCCCAGGCGCGAAACTCGCGTCCACACAACCGGTAACTCCGGGTCTGTCGCGTTCCGATGTGGCGACCGGGTTGAGGGAGCGTCATGCACACCACGTCCGTGACACTGCTGGCCCGTCTCCGCCAGACCGGAGACGGAGACGCGTGGGCGCGGTTCGTCCGGACGTACTCGCCGCTCCTGTACGGGTGGGCCAGGCGGATGGCGCTCGCGCACGACGACGCGGTCGACTTGGTGCAGGACGTGTTCGCCGTTTTGGTCCAGCAAATCCCCCGGTTCGACTACGACGGGCAGCAGCGGTTCCGCGGCTGGCTGTGGACGATCACCCGCCGGCGGTGGGCGGACCGCAAACGGAAGGCGAGCCTTCCGATCGACCCCGGGCGCGACCCGTCCGAACTGCCGGCGGCCAGCGCTGACATCGGACTGGAAGAGGCCGAGTTTCGCGCGCACCTGATCCGGCACGTGGTTCCGACCCTTCGCGGGAACTTCCATGAGACCACCTGGCGGTCGTTCTGGAAGCACGTTGTTGACGGCCGGCCCGTGACCGAGGTGGCGGCCGAGGAGGGGGTCACCGTGGCGGCGGTCTACAAAGCCAAGCTGCGGGTGACCGCCCACCTCCAAAAGGAACTGGCCGACCTGATGACCGATTCACCCGGCGACCCGTTATGACCCCGACCGACCCGTGCCCGCCGGCCGCCGAATTCGAGGCCTTCCTGCGCGGCCGGCTCGACGACGCCCGGTCCGACGCCGTGGAGCGGCACGTCGAGCGGTGCGCCCGCTGTCAGCGGACGATTGACGGGTTGAGCGTGGACACACGGCTGACGGACGCCCTTCGGGGCGACGACGATCTGGCCGGTGCCCTTTCGGACCCCGTCACCGACCCGCGGGTCGGGGCGATGGTGGCCCGGATCGAGGAGATGGCCAGCCAGTTCACCCCGGCCGGGTTCGACCTTCACCCTTCGGCCACCGGGTCCGGGAGCGAGTGCCCGCCGTTCGATCCGCCGCACGCCCCAGAGGACCTGGGGCGGATGAGCGGGTACCGCGTGGTGCGGTTGCTCGGCGGCGGGGGAATGGGACTGGTGTATCTGGCCGAGGACGAGGCGCTGCGCCGGCCGGTGGCGGTGAAGATCCTCCGCCCGCGGCTCGCCCGCCACTCCCGCGCCCGGGACGGGTTCCTCCGGGAAGCCCGGGCGGTGGCGGCGCTCAAGCACGACAACGTGGTGACCGTTTTTCAGGTCGGCGAGGCGGTCGGCCCGGACGGCACGCCGGTGCCGTTCCTGGCCATGGAACTGCTGGAGGGTGAGAGCCTGGCGGACTGGTTGCGGCGCGGCGAGCGGGTGCCGGCCGGATGGGCCGCCCGGCTCGGTCGCCAAGCCGCCGAGGGGTTAGCTGCGGCCCACGCCCGCGGGGTCGTTCACCGCGACATCAAACCGGGCAACCTGTGGCTCGAGGTGCCGGCCGGGTGGGCCGACCTGCCGCCGGACGGCCGGGCGCCGCTGCCGGCCGTCGCCCGCGTCAAAGTGCTCGACTTCGGACTGGCCCAGCCGGCCGGGATCGGGGACCGCGCGTCGGTAGCGTTCGGCACGCCGGCGTACATGCCACCGGAGCAAGCGGCCGGGCAGGAAGTCGATCACCGGGCCGACCTGTTCAGCCTCGGAGTCGTGCTGTACGAACTCGTGGCCGGCCGATTGCCGTTCCCGCGCACCGAATCAGACGAACGCAGCTACGCAACACCCGAACCGGTCGAGCGCCTCGCCCCGGGCGTGCCGCCGGGTCTCGCCTACCTGATCGGCAGGCTCCTGTCCCCCGCGCCCGCCGACCGCCCGGCCACCGCCCGACAGGTCGCCGCCGAACTCCTCGCGCTGACCACTGAGGGCGGGGGCACGGCCGGGCGTGACCTCCCCGCACGCCGTCGGTTGCGGCGCGTCGCATGGGCCTTCGGGCTGGCCGCCTTCGTGTTGCTCTTCGCGGGCATATGTCTGGCGGGTAACAAGTTCCGTCAGCCCGGCGGGCAGGTGGAGTCGGGACCGCTCACCCGCCCCGGCCCGCCGGACGACGAGTGGGTCGCCGCCGTCACCGCGCTGCCGGTCGACCGCCAGCCGGGCGCGGTGATCGACAAGCTCTGTGAACTCAACCCGGGGTACGACGGTCAGGTGGCCAAGCTCGGGTTCGAGAACGGAATGGTGACAGAGTTCGCAATCAAAACGGACGACGTGTCGGACATCCGCCCGCTCCGGGCGCTGACCGGGCTCAAATCCCTCTCAGTAACCGGTAGCGCCCCCGGGCTGGGGCGGTTGGCGGATCTGTCCGCGATTCGCGGCCTCCCGCTCACCGTCTTGAACATTTGGCAGAACCCCGCACTGACCGACCTGTCAGCGACCCGCGGGATGCAACTCACCGTGATGCAAGCCGGTGACACCGCCGTCGCGGACCTGTCGCCGCTGGAAGGGATGCCGATCAGCATTCTGGCGGTGAATAACTGCCGGGTGCGAGACGTGTCGCCGGTGCGGACACTTGCCAAGGTCCGCCTGTTCCGCTGCGACGGCTGTCCGATTGACACACTCGAACCGCTCGCCGGATCGAAGGTGCGGGAACTGATCTGCGATTTCCGACCGACCCGCGGTGACGCGGCCGTACTGGCGCGGATGCCGCAACTCGAATCGATCAACCGTCTTACCACCGCCGACTTCCTTCGCCGCCACGCCGCGGTTCGGTGAAATCGCAGAAAAAGTTCCGCGCGGTGTCCAATCCGGCCGGCTTCACACGAAGCTCTCATTCGAGGGCAGACCGGCCCTCCATTCATTCCTCTCCACATCCGCACTCGCCCACATCCGACACCCACCCAAAGGAGTGTTCATGGTCGGGGTACGCACACGGCCGCGGCGCGGCTTCACGCTGATCGAGCTGCTCGTCGTCATCGCCATCATCGCCATTCTCATCGGGCTGCTGCTGCCGGCCGTTCAGAAGGTCCGCGAGGCGGCCGCCCGCACCACCTGCTCGAACAACCTGAAGCAACTGTCGCTGGCCCTGCACAACTACGCCAGCAGTACCGGCGACAACAAGTTGCCGCCGCTCCGGATCACGCTGACCTCGGGCGGAACGAACAAGGCGAGCGCGATGGTCGCGCTGCTGCCATATGTCGAACAAGAGAACCTGTACCGCGCGCACACGACGGCCGGGGACGTGGCCGTGAACAAGGGGGCCGTGGTCAAGACGTTCCTGTGCCCCGCCGACGACACCGCCGGAACCGGCGTCGGGCCGAACGGCTGGGCGGGCAGCTCGTACGCGGTGAACTCCCAACTGCTGGCCGCCAAAGCGTGGTTCGATGTCACCAACGTGGACCAGCCCCGCTACTCGATCGGGAACGTCCCGGACGGCACGTCGAACACGGTCGCGTTCGCCGAGCGGAAGGTGCTGACCGAGGGCACGCCGTACACCTGCAGTCGCGACATGCCGTACGGCTGGAACAGCCAGGACAAGTACTACACGGCCGCGTTCGCGATGTACCAGACCACCTACCCGTCGTACTGGGCCACCACGAACTGGTGGTACAACGACCAGAGCATCCAGCCGGGGGTGACCGGGACCAAGGGCACGCGGTGGGGGGCGAACTCGTCGCACCCGGCGACCGTGCAGCTCGGCATGGCCGACGGGAGCGTCCGCGGGGTGAACCGCAGCACCAACATCCTGACCTTCTGGACGGCGGTGATGCCGGACGACAGCCTGGTCCTGCCCGCCGACTGGAACTAACCGGAGAACGCGCGTGACGCAGCTTTTTCGAGCGCTGGCTCTGGCGATCGGTGCCGGACTGGTGGGCGGGTGCGGGTCGTCCACTGGAGACGTGGACCAGCTCACGGGTCGGGTCACAATCGGCGGCCAACCGGCGAAGGACGTAACGGTAGTGGCGATCGGAACCGATCGGACCGAGGCGAGTGCCTTGACCGGTCCGAACGGGGAGTACGCGCTAACGAAACCGCCACGAGGTGCGCTGCGGTTCCGGGTAACGGCCCTGGTCCCGCCGCCCCCGGCCGGGGTTCAAGCTCCGCCGCCGCCACCGGGAACGGTGTCCGTACCCGCGAAGTACGCCAAACCGGACAACGAACTGGCGTTCACATTCGACGGCGGCCACCAGACCTACGACCTGGAGTTGAAGCGGTAAAGGTGTGAGCTCGGACACGGCTGACCAGTGCTAGACCGGTCAGCCGTGATATTGCAGTTATTACGTATCGTCCGGTCACTTACAGATCGTGTTCGTCCATATTTCTACTTGAACACAAGGCATTTCGGCAATGCGTTGCGAATAGTTTTAACGCCCGCGTCCGTCACCTGCGTGGACGTCAGATGCAACACTTTCAACTTCTTCAGCGAGGCGAGGCTTTTTACGCCCGCATCTGTCACCTGTGTTTTCTCGAGATGAAGCGTCGTGAGCTTATCAAGCGCGGCGAGCTCTTTTAAACCGCCGTCCGTGATTTTGCATTCCGACAATTGAAGAATCCTCAGCGACTTGAACGCTGCAATTTCCTTGAGACCAGCCTCGGAGATATCTGTCCCACTCAAATAGAGGCTGTGAAAGCCGTCAATGGCCGCGACCTGCTTCAAACCGACGCCAGTGATCTTGGCCCCATCCAAGCGGAGAGTCGTCAGCCCCTTTAACTTGGCCACGTTCTTGAATGCGGCGTCAGTGATTTTTGTGCCCATCAACCATAGTTCCGAGAGGCGCTTCAAAGGCACTAGTTCTCCGATGCCCGCGTCCGTCACAGCGGTCTCGTCGAGGGCGAGCTTTTCAAGGTGTGTGAGCTTCGCAACATCCTTCAGTCCAGCGTCTGTCACTTTAGTGCGGCTTAGGAGAAGCTCTGTAAGGCCCTTTGATGAGGTTAGTTCTTTGAGGCCCGCATCGGACACCTGCGTGTCGTACAGGGAAAGGACGGCGAGATGCTTAAAAGCGGCCAGTTCCTTCAGGTCGGCGTCGGCAATCTTCGTGCCCTCCAACCAGAGTTCTATTACCGATCCGTCCGAATTCCGCGTGATTTTACCTCCAAGTTTTTCAACGAACGCGACCGCCTTGCTCTCAGCACCATCAGCCCCTACCGGTGCAGACGAACAGAGAACCGACAGCACGACCAACAGCTTCTGCGTGACACACGGCATAATCGCTCCTCAAGGGATACATCCGGCGTCATTCTATCCCAAGCTGGACTTACGAGACAATTTGCGCCCAGCCAATTTTCCCCCGCTCGCTGGGCTTGACACTGGCAGGGCCGTTGTGGGAACCTCTACCCCCGTCAACACTGACACGACTGGCGCAGGTTACCGGGACGACGGCCCCTCACGGATCGAGGGGCGCTGCGAAGGATCACGGAATGATCATCTGCCGGACCCCTTATCGCATCTCGTTCTTCGGCGGCGGCACCGACTACCCCGCGTGGTACCGGCAACACGGCGGCACCGTCCTCGCCACCGGCATCGACAAATACTGTTACCTCACCTGCCGGTACCTGCCGCCGTTCTTTGAGCACCGCATCCGGGTCGTGTACCGGCAGATCGAGACGTGTCTGACGGCCGACGAGGTCGAGCACCCGGTGGTCCGGGCGGCGCTCCAGCACCTGAACATCGACCGCGGCGTAGAGATCCATCACGACGGCGACCTGCCGGCGCGCAGCGGGATGGGGTCGAGTTCCGCGTTCACGGTGGGCCTGCTCCACGCCCTGCACGCGCTCAAGGGCGAGATGCCCACGAAGCACCAGCTCGCGAAAGAGGCGATCCACCTGGAACAGAACGTTCTGGGCGAAACGGTCGGCTCGCAGGACCAGACGGTCGCGGCGCACGGAGGCTTCAAGCACGTCAAGTTCCACAGCGACGGCGAAATCGAGGTCTCACCGCTGGTGCTCCCGGCGGGGCGCATCGCCGAGTTAAAGTCGCACCTGATGCTCGTGTACACAGGCATCGTGCGGACCGCGGCGGACGTGGCGCAGAGCTACGTTCCCGGACTCGAAACCCGGCGCCGGCAGCTCCGCATCATGAAAGAAATGGTGGACGAGGCGATCGAGATCCTGACCGGCGGGGTGAACCTCGTCGCGTTCGGCGAACTGCTCCACGAAGCGTGGCTCGCGAAGCGGAGCCTGAGCGCCGCGGTGTCGAACCCCGAGGTGGACGCACTCTACCACACCGCCCTTGAAGCCGGCGCGATCGGCGGGAAGCTCACCGGCGCCGGCGGCGGCGGGTTTCTGCTCCTGTTCGTCCCGCCCGAGCGGCGAAACGACGTTCTGGAAGCGCTGGACGGCTGCATTCACGTTCCGTTCGAATTCGAGAACGGCGGCAGCCAGATCATCTTCTACGAGCCGGGAACCGACTACGAGGCGGTCGACCGCGCCCGCGGGTCACGCCGCCGCACGTTCAAGGAACTGCCCCGCCCGGCCCTCCACCCGACGGAGGCCGCATGACCCCGCACACGCGCGTTTTCGTGGCCGGCGGGAACACACTGTACGGTCACGCGCTCACCACCCTACTGCGCGCCGAAGGGTTTGAGAGCCTTGTTGGTGTGGGCACAGCCGAACCGGACCTGACCGACGCAGCGGCGACCGACGCGTTCTTCGCGCAGGAACGCCCCGAATGCGTCTTCCTGTGCGCCGGGCGGTCCGGCGGGATCGGGCTGAACCGCGCCGCGCCGGTCGAGCTGATGCGCGACAACTTGCTCACGACGCTCAACGTGCTGGCGTCCGCGCACCGGCACGGAACGGCGAAGCTGCTGTACCTTGCGAGTTCGTGCGCGTACCCCAAGCACGCCGCTCAGCCGCTGCAAGTCGAGTCGCTCGGCACCGGCCCGATGGAACCGACCAGCGAGGCGTACTCGACCGCGAAGTTCGCCGGGTGGAAGCTGTGCGACGCGTACCGGCGCGAGTACGGGTGCCGATTCGTCACGGGCTTCCCGGCGAACGCGTTCGGCCCGCACGACGACTTCACGCCCGAGGGCGGGCACGTTATCCCCGCCCTGCTCCGCCGCGCTCACGACGCCAAGTCGCGTGGCGATGCGGAACTCGTGGTGTGGGGCACCGGCGCCCCGCGCCGGGAGTTCGTGTACTCGCGCGACCTGGCCCGCGCGTGCCTCTTCGTGGCCCGCAACTACGAAGGCGAGGCCCCGATCAACCTCGGCGGCGGCACCGACCTGAGCATTGCCGACGTGGCCCACGCGGTCGCGGAGGTTGTGGGCTTCAAGGGCCGGTTGGTTTTCGACACGACCAAGCCGGACGGCGCCCCGCTGAAGGCGCTCGATTCGGCACCGCTGCTGGACATGGGCTGGCGGCCGGAGTCGGACTTCCGGGCCGCACTGAACGAGACGTACCACTGGTTCCTGCACCACCGCGCCACGGAGGGCCGCACGCATGCACGCCGGGCTGTATAGGTCGCTGTATCGCATTCGCCGCGTCGAGGAAGAGATCGCGCGGGTGTACGCGACCGACAAGATCAAGAGTCCGGTCCACCTGTCGATCGGGCAGGAGGCGGTGTCGGTCGGCGTGTGCGACGTGCTGCGCCCCGACGATGTCGTGTTCGGCACCTACCGCGGGCACGCCATGTACCTCGCCAAGGGCGGGGACATGAGCGCGATGGTGGCCGAGTTGTACGGGAAGGTGACGGGCTGCACCCGCGGCAAGGGCGGGTCGATGCACCTCATCGACACCGAGTGCGGGGTGATGGGCACGTCCGCGGTGGTGGGCACGACGATCGCCAACGCCGCCGGCTACGCTTACGCGCTGAAAGTGCGGCGCTCCGACGCGGTGGTGGTGTGCTTCTTCGGAGATGGCGCCACGGAAGAGGGTGTGTTCGCCGAAACGCTCAACTTCGCGGTGCTGAAGAAGCTGCCCGTGCTGTTCGTGTGCGAGAACAACGGGTACGCGATCCACACCGCGCAGTCGAAGCGTCAGGGGCTGCCGGACATCTGCGCCCGCGCCCGCGCCTACGGGATGCCGGCCGAGCGGCTCGACGGCAACGACGTCCTTACCCTCCGCGATAAGGCCGCGGACCTGGTCGCACAACTGCGGGCCGGCGCCGGGCCGCAGTTCCTCGAAGCCACCACGTACCGCTGGCGCGAGCACGTGGGGCCGGGGCAAGACTTCAAACTCGGTTACCGGTCGCAGGCCGAGTGCGAGCGCTGGTACGAGAGCGATCCCGTGCGCGTGCTCGCGGCCCAATTGCCCGCGGATGTGCGAACGAAGATCGAGGCCGCGGCGGAGCGCGAGGTGGCCGCGGCGTTCGAGTTCGCCGAGAGCAGCCCGTTCCCGCACCCGTCCGAACTCATGACCGACATCTTCACGGAGGACAGCAATGAGTTTGCCGCTTGTGGGCGCTAAGACGGCGCCGCGGGTCGCCCCCAAAGTCGCGACCGAGCGAACGAAGTCCTTCGTCGAGGCCGTGCGCGAGGCCACCGAACTGGAAATGGCCCGCGACCCGAACGTCGTGCTGTTCGGGCTCGACGTGGACGACCCGAAGGCGATCCAGGGCACCACGCTCGGGCTGCCGGAAAAGTTCGGCGCGGAGCGGGTGTTCGGCACGCCGCTGTCCGAGGACGCGATGACCGGCGCGGCGATCGGCATGGCCCTCGCCGGGCTGCGCCCGATCCACGTCCACATCCGCATGGACTTCCTCTTACTGGCGGTGAACCAACTGCTGAACGTGGGGGCCAAGAGCCGCTACATGTACGGCGGGCGTGTGAATGTGCCGATGGTCGCGCGGGCGATGATCGGCAAGAGCTGGGGCCAGGGCGCGCAGCACTCGCAGGGCTTGCACTCGTTCTTCATGCACGTGCCGGGCATCAAGGTGGTCGCGCCTTCGACGCCCTACGACGCGAAGGGCACGCTGGCCGCGGCGGTCCGCGACGACGACCCCGTGCTGTACGTCGAACACCGGTTGCTGCACTTCCAAAAGGGGCCGGTCCCGGCGGAGGCCTACACGGTCGAACCGGGCAAGGCGCGCGTCGCGGTTGCTGGCGACGACGTGACCGTGGTGGGCATCTCGTACATGCAGGTCGAGGCGCTCCGGGCCGCGAAGTACCTGGAAGACGTTGGCGTGAAGGCCGAAGTGATCGACCCGATCTGGCTCAACCCGCTGGACACCGACACCATCGCAGAATCGGTGCGGAAGACGGGCCGGCTTCTGGTGGTTGATACCGCGTGGACCAACTGCGGCGCCGCGGCCGAAATCGTGTCACGGGTGGCGGAGAAGCTCCAGGGCGAATGCGCGTTCCGGTTCAAGCGGATGGGCTTCGCGCCGACCACGTGCCCCACGACCCCGGTGCTGGAAGACGCGTTCTACCCGAACGCCCAGAAGATCGCGGCGGCGGCCCGCGACCTGGTTGAGGGTCGCGCGTGCGGGTGGATCCCGGCCGAGCGCGCGGACCTGCGGAGCATCGAGTTCAAAGGCCCGTTCTGATCTTGCCGGAGCGCGGGCCTCCGGCCCGCTTTTGCCCGGGCGCCGGTAACACGGACAACGTCATCGCCGCGCACAGCGGAAGCGGGCCAAAAGCCCGCGCTCCGGCGCGACCACACACGGCAGTACACCACGGAAGACGCACATGCCGAGCACGAAGCCCGCGGCCAAACTGAACTGGCCGCTGATGAAGAACAACATCGCCCGCGAAGACCTCAACGCGGTCATCGAGCTGCTGCAACAGGAAGACCCGATCCTGACGCAGTCGAAGAACGTCCGTGCGTTCGAGGCCGAGTGGTCCCAGTGGCTCGGCGTGAAGCACAGCGTGTTCGTGAACTCGGGCTCGAGCGCGAACCTCGTCACGATCGCCGCGCTGAAAGAGTTGCACGGCGCCGGCGGCGAGGTGATCGTCCCCGCGATCACCTGGGTGTCGGACATCTCCGCGGTGCTCCACTGCGGGTTCACGCCGGTGTTCGCGGACATCAACCCGCGCACGCTCAGCATGGACACGGAGCAGATCCTGTCGAAGATCACGCCCCAAACCCGGGCCGTGTTCCTCACGCACGTCCTGGGGTACAACGGGCTCACCGATAAGCTCCTCACAGAACTGAAGGCCCGGGGCATCCCGCTGATCGAAGACGTGTGCGAGTCGCACGGCGCGACCTTCCGGAACCAGAAGCTCGGCAGCTTCGGCTGGGCGTCGAACTTCTCCTTCTATTACGCGCACCACCTCAGCACTATTGAGGGCGGGATGGTGTGTACGGACGACGAGGACCTGTACGAAGCCGTCCGGATGATGCGCGGGCACGGGATGGTGCGCGAGCTCGCCGGCAGCGACCGCAAGGCCGGCTACTTCGAAGAGAATCCGGACCTGAACCCGGACTTCATCTTCGCGTTCCCGGCGTACAACGTGCGCAGCACCGAGGTGAACGCCGTCATCGGCCGCTCGCAGCTCCCGCGCCTGGACGCGAACAACGAGAAGCGCACGGCGAACTTCATGCTGTTCCTGCGGAACCTGGACCCGGACCTGTACCGCACGGACTTCGACACCGAGGGGAGCAGCAACTACGCGTTCACTCTCGTGTTGAAGGAGCCGAACCAGGGTCTTTACGAGCGCGTCGTTGCGGCCCTGCGGGGCGCGAATGTGGAGTTCCGCCGCGGCACCGCGGGCGGCGGGAACCAATTGCGCCAGCCGTACCTGCGCCGGCTCCTGGGTGACGACGCCTGGAAGCAGTGCCCGATCGCGGACCACGTCCACTTCTACGGGTTCTACATCGGCAACTACCCGACCCTCGACGCCGACAGCATTCTCAAACTGTGCGACCTCTTGAACGGTCTGAAGTAACCCCCGCCTGCCCGGCGGGGCAGGCGTTCACCGCGCCGGGCGTGAGTGCTACGCCCGGCCGTGCCCCATCGACGGACACTCAACATGGCGCCACGACTCGACCTCGTTCTGATCAACCCGAGCAGCCGCACGCAGGTGTACCAGTCGCTGGGCACGGAACTCGCGGCGGTGGAAAACCCGGTGTGGGCCGGCCTGATGGCGAACTTCTGTCGCCAGAAGGGGCTGTCGGTCGAAATCATTGATGCCGAGGCCGAGTGCCTTTCGCCCTCCGAAGTTGCCGACCGAGTGGCGTACCTGCGCCCGGTGCTAACGGCGGTCGTGGCCTACGGGCACCAGCCATCGGCCTCGACGCAGATCATGACCGCGGTCAGCCGCGCGTGCTCCGCCGTAAAGGTGGCGTGCTCTGAACAGCCGGTTCTGCTGCTCGGCGGACACGTCGCGGCGCTGCCGGAGCGCACGCTCCGCGAGGAAGAAGCCGATTTCGTCGCCGCGGGCGAAGGGGTCCACACGCTCGCCGGCCTGGTCGAAGCACTGAAGTCGGCGGTGCCGGACGTGAGCGCCGTGCCCGGGCTGTACTTCCGCGACAACGGCCGCGTCCGGCGCGGGCCGGCGGCACCGCTGCTGTCGAATCTCGACACCGAGTTGCCCGGAATCGCCTGGGACCTGCTCCCGATGCCGCGGTACCGGGCGCACAACTGGCACTGCCTCGGCGGGCACGAGCGCCAGCCGTACGCCGCCGTCTACACCACCCTCGGCTGCCCCTACCAGTGCTCGTTCTGCTGCATTCAGGCGCCGTTCAAGAACGGTGAGGTGGCCCCGCTCGGACAAAAACAGCCTCCAAACAGCTACCGGTTCTGGAGCATCGATCACGTCCTCGGGCAGATCGACACGCTGGTGAACAAATACGGCGTGCGGAACATCAAGATCGCGGACGAGATGTTCGTGCTCAACAAGCGGCACGTCGTCGGCATCTGCGACGGCATCATCGCTCGGGGCTACGATCTGAACATCTGGGCCTACACCCGGGTGGATACCATCAAGGACGGGATGCTGCCGAAGCTCAAGGCGGCCGGGTTCAACTGGCTCGCGGTCGGGATCGAGGCCGGGGCCGACCGCGTCCGCACCGACGTGGACAAAGCGTTCTCCCAAGAACAGGTCTATTCGGTGGTGCGCGAGATCCAGTCGGCGGGCATCAGCGTGATCGGGAATTACATCTTCGGGTTGCCCGAAGACGACCACGCCACGATGCGGGCGACGCTCGATCTGGCGCTCGACCTGAAGTGCGAGTTCGCAAACTTCTACTCCGCGATGGCCTACCCGGGCTCGCCGCTGTACGCCACGGCGACCCAGAAGGGCATCCCTCTACCCCGGCGCTGGACCGGCTACTCGCAGCACTCGCGCGACAGCCTGCCGCTGCCCACGCGGTACCTGCCGGCGCGCGAGGTGCTGAAGTTCCGCGACGCCGCCTTCACCGAGTACTACACCGACCCGGGCTACCTCGCGATGGTCGAGCGCCGCTTCGGCGCGCAATCGGTCGAAGAACTCCGACGCATGACGGCCATCACGCTCGAACGCGACCTGCTCTCGGGCGCCTTGGACGTGGAACCGACGCTCCTCCCCCCGGACGAGGCGCAGACCACGCCGGCCGAGTTGCTTCAGCTCGCGAAACGGTAACGGTTCCGCCCCCGCAGCACAGGGCTCCCGCCCTGTGCTAAGCCCGCCGGCCCCTCCGGGGCGGAATACAGGCACAACGGCGTGTCGGTTGTTTTTGCACCCCGGAGGGGTCGCCGGATGTAGCACAGGGCGGGAGCCCTGTGTCCTCCTCACGACCGCTTCAGCCACTCGAACGGCTTCCGCAGCAACGAGCGCAACCAATCAGCCGCACGATGCCGTCGCGGCGGTACCGCCTGCTTTCGTCGCTCCAGTTCTTGATAGAACCCGAGTAGTGTCGTCCAGGCCGCGAGCGCATCCGCCGGCGGCAGATTGCCTGCGTGAGCGAACTGGCGCAGCACCCGCTGGTGGTTTGCGAACCAATTCGTGCTGCGCGAGAAGCCTCCCGGCCGGTGCCGGTAGTAGAACAGGTGCGCGGGCACCACACCGAGCCGGTGACCGGCGTGGACCAGTTTCACGAACGCTTCCCAGTCCTCGCATGAGGTGCCGCGGTCGGTCTCGTACCCATCAACGGCACGAAGCGCAGGCGTGCGGAAAATGGCGTTCGCATCGCCGTACACGTTGCGAATGCTGGCGAGCGCGTGCGGCCCGCCTGTTGGTCGAAGGGCGTACAGAAACTGTTCGGGAACGAAGCCCGGCGCCGGCACGTCGAACGCCAGGAAGTAGGACGACATCGCAGCAAGTTCGGGGTTCCGCTGCATGGCGCGCACGAACGTCGCCACCATCTCGGGCGTCGCGAGGTTGTCCGCGTCCACGGGAATAAAGAACTCGCCCCGGGCGAGTTCCAGGCACCGGTTACGGGTCACACCGATGCCCGCATTCGGCTGGCGCAGGAAAGTAAACCGCGGGTACTTTGTCCGCATCGCCTCAAACGTTTCAATCGATGCGGCATCCGTAGAGCCGTCGTCGATCGCGATGACCTCGAGGTTCGGGTAGGTCTGAGCGGCCAACGTCGCGAGCGTATCGGGGAAATATGCGCCCAAGTTGTAATGAGCGATGGCGAGCGTCACAAGCGGCGCGGCCTCTTGTGACGTTCCTGAATTGGGGGCGGGCAACGGCGAGGTGTTCTTCGCACCATTGCGCATCGCCCAGTGATTCCGCTTTACGAACTCGACCAGCTCGGCATCCGGGGTATGTTGCTCGTCGGCGTTCTCGAACTGGTACCGTTCAATGTAATCCGTTTCCACATCGACAAAGCCTGACGGCCACCGCTGACCGGCCTCCCGATCCCGCTGGCTGTTGCCGTCAAGGATCACGGCGATCGGCACATCTCCGAACGCTAGTCCGGCCCGCTTCGCCTGCACCGATCGAAAACCCAGACCTCCCTGACCCACGAACGCGATCAGCCCGTACTGCCGCTCACGGTGCCGGGCTTCGAGCCAATACCGAACCCGGTCCGAGAGTTCGGCCGGGCCGTTTCCGTGATGCTCACGGACCTGCGCGTCTCGCGGAAGATCCCCCACCGTATCGGCTGCGAAAACGTCCACGTCCCAACCCGCCCGGGTCAGTTCGCGCTGAGCGGGGTGTTGACGGATCAAGCAGCCGGGGACAACGAGGCAGGCGCTCCGGCGCTCCGGCGGATCGTCTGAAAGCACGCGAGCGCCTCCTGAATCACTTCGTCGGTGTTGAAATATCGGTACTGCGCCAGCCGGCCGCAAAAGTACACACGGTTGCTCGCCGTTTCCGCCTCGGCAAGAGCACGATAGCGGGCGTACAGTTCCGCACTTGCACGTTGCGGCACCGGGTAGAACGGCTCTCCTTCGGCGCACGGCGTTTCGTAGCTCACGACCGTCTCGGCGTGGCACTGCCCGGTCACGTGTTTGATCTCGACGGAGCGCGTGTAGGTGAAGTCGTTGGGGTAGTTGATCTGCACGCACGGCTGGCGCCAGGCGACCGCGTGCGGCACGAACTCAAACTTCAACGACCGGTACGGCAGTTTCCCGAGCCTGTTATCGAAGTAGGCGTCCACCGGCCCGCAATAGACCGTTGCCCGGCGCGGATGGATCAGATGGCGCACCTCGCTGAAATCGCAGTTCAGAAGCGTGCGAATCTTCGGGTGCTTCAGCATCCGCGCGAACAACTTCGTGAACCCGCCGGCCGGCATCACCTGGAACTTGTGCCCCACGTACCGCCCATCCCGGTTCAGGCGCACCGGCACCCGACCGCACACCTGCGGGTCGAGGTCGCGCGGGTGGACGCCCCACTGTTTCCGCGTGTAGTGGAGGTAAAACGCTTCGTACAGCTCGCGCCCCACTCGGCTGAGCACGTACTCTTCCGAGTTCGTGGGGTCGGCGATCGGCACACGGCGCTCCGCGAGGAGTTGCTCAGCGGAGTCCGCATCGAGCTTCCGGCCGAAAAACTGTTCGAGGGTGCCGAGGTTGATCGGGAACGGGTACAGTTGGTCGCCCACCAGCGACCGCACTTCGTACTTCGCCGGCGCGAACTCGGCGAACCGCGACAGGTACCGCAGCAGGTTCTCGTCGTCGGTGCGGAAGTAGTGCGGGCCGTAGTTGTGGACCAGAACGCCGTTCGTCGCGGGCGAGTCGTGGCAGTTACCGGCGATGTGAGGCCGCCGGTCGATGACGAGCACCTTCCACCCGAGTACGCTAGCGGCGCGCTCGGCGACCACGCACCCGACCGGCCCGGCCCCGCACACGAGCAGATCAACGTCGTCGAGCATTCCACACCTCAACGTCGTCGAGCCTTGTCAAAGGCCGTTTTAAGGCCGGCGTTCCAGCGCTCCGGCGTGAACCGCGTGGCGACGGCCTCGCGCGCCGCGGCGCCGAGCCGCCGGCGCACCGCCCGATGCTCCACGAGCAGCGAAACCGATTCGATCAGGCCGTCGATCACCCGCTGGTCCGGGGCGAACAGCGGGCGGTAGTCCTCGCGCAACACGCCACATTCGGAGTCGGCCCACGACACCTTCCCGGCGCGCCCCGGAACGACCAGCCCCGTCACCCCGTGCTCCACGTACTCGGACATGCCCCAGCCGTCCGACACAACGACCGCCTGCCCGTATGACATCGCTTGCAGCACCGAAACGATGTGAATGCGGGCGGCCGGCAGCAAAAAGATGTGCGACTCGGTTTGCAGCCGCGCGAGTTCGTCCGCGGGCATGAATCGGTCGATCACCCGCACCCACCCCGATTCCACCATGCGGTAGTGGCGCTCGTCGAGTTTCGGGAGCGCGGAGCGGACCGTGAGCCGCAGTTGCGGGTACCGGCGACGCAGCACGTCGAACGCTTCCAGAACGTCGATACCACCGCGATAGAAAAACCCTGCACTCAACTGGTGCCACGAGTTTGTGAACAGCAGGTTGATCGGCGCGTCCTCACCCTCGTCGGCGTGCGCCTGCGGCCGTTCCGGCAGCGCGGCGCCGAGGGACGCGTAGGTCACCTTGCGGGCAATCGTCTCGCTGCCGAACAGGACCGGGAGCAGTTCCGCGGTCGAGCGCATGTGCGTCACGATGCCGCGGCAGGACTCGGCTTCGAGGAGCGCCTTCACCGCGCCAAAGCACGGGAGCGACCGCACATCAAGCGCCGCGGTGTGGCCGTTCTGCACGAACGGGAAGAACAGCGTGGAGGGGTCTTCGATCTCGATCACCCACGGGTTCTGACCGTAAGTGTACGGCACACTCGTGAGGAACGCGAGCGCGGCGCGCGGGGTCATCACCTGCGACTGGAAGTTGCGCGAGTGCGCGAACCGCACCGACGGCAGCACCCGCCCCGTTTTGCGGACCAGCGACAGCACGAAGCGCGCGAACACGAAGAGGGTCGCGAGCGTGCGAAGCAAGCCGTGCTTGCGGGCGGTTTCGGCCAGCACCCACATGGATAGCCCGAGTGCGACAAGAGCGCGGCCGATGCGGGCCGAGAGACCGGGTGGCGTATCGTCATTCACACCGGGAGCGGAATTCCGAAAGGCGTACCCTTCGGGTGGAGCGTGCGTATGAGCGAACTGCGGGTGTACGCCACAATTCCCGAACCGCTTGAACACCGGTAGCCAGCCGAGAAACTCGACCGGAAACGGCTCCGCGGCGCCAGTCGGTTCTCCGCGCGGGCCAGCGATTTCGGCAGTACCGGTAGCGCTCACGTTGAGGGTCCGTACTCTTGGGGAGGTGAGAGCCTACTCCATCCGCGAACCGGGTGTCAACGCGGGCCGCGCGAGGCGGTTCCGGACGGCCCGCACGAACCCGCTCGCGTTCTTGCGTCGGGCACAGTTGATCAGCCTCGTCAGCGCCGCCAGGCTCTCCCGAACCGGGCGCCACCACGGTCGGCGTATCACGATTTGCCGCCCCGGCGTGCGAACGTCGAACGAATGCCCGACCGCGGCGAGCGTCGCCCGCCACTCGCCCTCCGCGGTCGAATTTGTCCAGCCCTCGATCACCGCCCGCAGCCGCAGGGCGAGCTCTTTTCGCTCTGGAAGGAGTGCGTCGAACAGCGGCGCGTCGAGAGCGAGAACCGCGGGATCGGACATGTACACCACCCCGGCTTCCGGGTGCTGCACCGCGTTGTCGTGCTCGAAGATCACGTCCGGCAGGTACACGATGCGCCGCTCGCCCAGCACCGCGAGCAGATTGAACGCGTCCTCAATGTGATCGTCGATCCGGTAGCGGTGATAACAGGGCGGACAGATGCCCCCGGCCAGTTCGCAAAACGCACGCGACACCAGGGGGAACACGCACAGGTTGTCGCGCATCAGGGTGTCGTTGACGTGAACCAGCGCGAACGGGTCCGGGAACCGCCGCAGGCAGCCAAAAACGAGAGCGTCCCAGCCCGGCGTGCGGGCGGTCACGTCGTCGTTCAGCAGCATGACGTAATCGCCGGTCGAAGCTTCGTAGCCGGCGCTATTGAGCGCGCCCATCGTGCGGCCTGGCGGAACGACCACGTGCCGCACCTTCAACCGCGGGTGGGTTACCGCACTGGCGGGATCGTCCGCGTCGATCACAAGAACGACTTCGAGCCGCTCGGGGTGATAGGCGGTCGCCGCCACGCTGTCGAGCATGCGGCGCAACTTCGCGGGCCGTCCGCGCGTCGGAACGATCAACGAAAGGCACCGTCGCATGTCGCGTGCTCGTGATGAAACAGCCGCAGGCGATTTTGACGGGATCGACAGAATCCCGTCAAAATCGCCTAACTCAGCGTCCTATAAATCCCGTTTATCTCGTCAACGGCCCTTCTCGCTCAGGCCATCAGCGGGTCGACGTTGAACGCGCGGCTCAGGCCTTCGTAGTGGAACAACTTTGCGTGCGGAGTGATGACGGTTACCCGCCCGGCCGCGCCCAGGCGCCGGCACAGGTCGGCGTCGTTGAGCGAGTCTTGCAGGTCCTCATCGAACCCGTTCGCCGACTCGAACACGTCCCGGCGCACGAGCAGGCACGCCGCGGTCACCGCGGGAACGATCCGCATCACACGCAGCTCACCGTTCTCACCCACTGCCTCTGCCGGCTCACCGCGGTACGGATGGACCCAGGCCCCGTCGCTCCGCGGGAACAGCCCTGCGTGCTGAATGGTCCGGTCCGGGTACAGTAGTGTCGCGCCCACCGCGCCGACCGCCGGGTCCGCCGCGAGAACCAGCATCCGTTCGAGCCAGCGGCGCGTGATGACTTCAGTGTCGTTGTTCAGAAACACCAGGTGATCGCCGGTCGCCTTTCGCACGCCGAGGTTACACAGCCGCGAGAAGTTGAACGGCTCGTCGCAGCGGACCAGTTTGATGTTCCGCTGCGCGCTGATGCCCGCGAGCAACCGAGCGGTACGCGGGTCCTCGCTCCCGTTGTCGACCAGCACCACCTCGGTCTTCTTGTAGGTGCTGCGCCGCAGGCTCCGCAGGCAGTTGCGGAGCAGTTCCGGGCGGTCGCGGAACGGGATGATGATGCTGACCGTTGCGTCCGGGACCGCGCGTGCCCCCCCCGTGTACGGAACGGCCAGTTCGGTAACGACCTTCGGCACAACGGCCGGGTGCGGTACGAACCGGCGCACGAACCGCCGGACGAACTCCGCCGCCCGCGCGACCTTCGAGTTCTCGCGCCCGGTCAGCTCGTTCTGGAGCAACTCCGCGCGCTGCCACTCGGCGTGGTAGCGCTGGTTCAGCAGGTGAATCAGCCCAGCGTAGGGGTTGCCCCCGCGGCGCCGCTTCCGGGACGTTCGCTCGCTCATTGTCGCGGCTCCATTCAGGCGTTCTGGAACGGACCTTTCGACAGCATCCGGTAGCCTTTGATCAGTTCGCCGATGCCGGCCTCGAGCGAGCGCTGCGCCTCGAACCCCGCGGACTTGAGCCGGGCACTGGAGACGATGTAGTTCCGCTTGTCCGGGTCCTCCCCGATCGCGGCGAAGTGGATGTAGAACTTCGGCACCTGCTTCTTCACCGCGAACGCGAGTTGCTCCTTCGACAGGTTCGCGGAGTCCAGGCCCAGGTTGTACGGCCGGTTCGACATCGCCGCGCCGTTCCGGATCGCGTGAATGAACGCGTCGGCGACGTCGCGCACGTGGACGAAGTTCCGCTTGAAGTCCTTCTCGAACAGCACGATGTACCCGTCCTTCACGGCCGCGTACACGAAGTGGTTCACGAGCAGGTCGAGCCGCATCCGGGGTGACATCCCGAACACCGTGGCGAGCCGGAACGTGACCGCGTTCGGGCTGTCGAGCAGCAGTCGCTCGGCGTCGCACTTGGTGCGGCCGTACAGCGAGATCGGCTCCAGGGGCGTGTCTTCGGTGCACAGCGTCGCGCCGGTGGTGGCGCCGTAGCCGCTGTTCGTGTTCGGGAACACCACCAGTTGGTTCGGGCTGCGGAGCTTGTTCAGGAGCCGCACCGACTCGAAGTTGACCGACTTCGTCAGCGCCGGGTCGCGGTCACACGCGGACGCCCCGACGATCCCCGCGAGGTGAACGACGTGGTCCGCGTCCTTCAGCGCGGCCCGCATCGTGGCCTCGTCGCGCACGTCGCCCTTGACGAAATCGAACGCGGGGTTCGCGCACAGGTGGAACAGCCCCTGCCCGGCCCCGTAGGTGAGGTTGTCAAGTGCGGTGACCGCGTACCCGGCGCTCAGGAGGTGCTCGCACAGCACGCTGCCGAGGTAACCGAGCCCGCCGGTGACCAAAACGCGCTCGCTCATCCGTGAGTTCTCCTGGAGGGTGGGAGAGTTTAGGCGCAGGAAATCGCGCGATTCAAGCCCACTTCACCGGAGCGGCCCGGCGAACGCGATGCAGTACGCGGCGGGCGAGTGAGGGACGGCGCGCGACCGCCGCCAGTTCCGCCGCGAGCGCGTTCAGCTCCGCCACCTGTGTGCCGAGGCGGGCTATATCCGCGCGGGCGCCTGCCAACGCGTGCTCCAGCGTTCCCCGGTGTCGGGCCGCATCCGACAGAACCCGATCGGTGATCCGCTCCTTAAGCTCCGCTAGCGTCGGGGCGGTGAGGCACGCGCCGGCGGCGATCAGTCTCTCTCGGGCCACGTCATCAAGCAGCGCGCGCGGATCGGCGGGCTGCGCGACGGCGTACAACCCGCCGCGGCAGAACACCACGTCGTGGCCACGGTAATCGGTGAGCACAAAGCGGCACCCGGTCGCGAACACTTCCTCCTGGGCGAGCACGCCGGCGAGGTATGCGTCTCCCGCGCCGAGGCTGAACGCGGCGGGCGGCTCGGCCGGCAAGTCAGCTGGAGCCGTAAGCGCCGCCCGCCACTCGGGCGGAACGTCCAGTTCGAACCGGTCCCGCAGGAGCGCCTCCAGTTCGAGCGTGCGGGCACGGAGCAGCCCGCGCAGTGTGGGCGCGAGCCGGTCCGGCAGGACGCCAGGCGGCCCTTCCAGAATGCGATCGGCGACAGGAAATCCGGACAGGTCGACGTTCGGGTCAGCTCCAAGGAACGCGAGCACGGCGCGCAGCAGGTCCGCCGGGCGAGACGCGATCGACTCGTAGAACCCAACGAACATCTGCTCGCGAGGGAACACCGCAGACCACCGTCGGAGCTGCCCCAAGTAATCGCCCCCGACCAGCGGCCAGTCGTGCGAGAAATTCGTCCGCCACTGCTCGTCGGTCGCCGACCCGGGACCGCTCGCGGCGAAGTTGGCCTCGCAGTACCGGTGGTTGTGTTTGGCGTGGGACCACGCCCGGGCCACCGGCTCCCGCATCAGGAACACCAGCCGCACGTGAGGCAGCAGTTCCCGGATCTGCCGAATGCGGGCCAGCGGAAGCGCCGCGTAGGACGGTGACGCCTCCCCGGCCCGGCGCGAACCGGCATGGACGAAATGGTCGCAGTACCAGCCGAAATCGAGGCGCTTGTACAGCGAGCTGAAGTACTTCACCTCCTTGACTTCCGGCACGAAAAGGTCGGGGTGACGGCGCAAATTGTCCGCAAGCCACGTGGACCCGGTCTTGGGCGGCGAGATCACCAGGAAATCCGGCCGGCGGTAGCGGAACAGGTGGTGCGGATCGGTCGGCATACCGGTAAGTCCCCTGGTGCGGGCACGCGGACGTTACACCACAGCCCGCACGCCTGACAAGATCGCCCCGGCGGTTGCCGTTGACCCGCCCCCGCGCGGCACCTATAAACCGCCGCCCTTAACGCACCCCGGATGCGGGCGAGGTCCGAACCGATGGCGACCACCGAACTGCTCCCGCGCCCGACCGCCGCCCCGACCGCGCCTGCGGTCCGGCGCGCGTGCTCGGTCACCCTCGTCGTGCCGACGCTCAACGAGATCGTCGGCATGAAGGCGATCATGCCGCGCATCCGGGCGGCGTGGGTCGATCAGGTGATCGTCCTGGACGGCGGCTCGACCGACGGCACGGCCGAGTGGGCGCGCGAGAACGGCTACGAGGTCCACGTCCAGAGCGAGCCCGGCATCCGCCACGCCTACCGGGAGGTGCTCCCGAAGGTGCGCGGGGACGTGATCGTCACCTTCAGCCCGGACGGCAACAGCGTCCCCGAGCTGCTCCCCGAGCTGATCGCGAAGATCGACGAGGGGTACGACATGGTCATCGCGTCGCGGTACAAACCGCCCGCGAAAAGCGCCGACGACGACCTCATCACCGCGTTCGGGAACTGGCTGTTCACGCGCACCGTGAACCTCCTGCACGGCGGCCGGTACACCGACGCGATGGTCATTTACCGCGCGTACCGGACGCGAATCGTCCGCGAGCTGGAACTGGACCAGGACCGCTGGTACCGCACCCCCGAGTGGCTGTTCCGGACGCGGATCAGTTGGGAGCCGCTGCTCTCGGCACGAGCGGCCCGGCGCGGGCTGAAGGTGGCGGAGATCCCGGGCGACGAGCCGCCGCGTTTGGGTGGCGAGCGCAAGCTCCAGGTCCTGAAGTGGGGGGCGGCGTACTACTTCCAGTTCGTGCGCGACGTCTTCTGCTGGCGCTGACGGTGCCCCGGGCGCAGCGCCGTTAGCGCCAGCGATCGAACAGCCCGACCCAACAGCCCGAAACAAGGAGCGGGGCAGATGAGCCAGGAGCGGTTCGCGGAGTGGGTGTGTAACACGTTCGGACCGAAGGCGTTCCGCGACCTCGCGTTCCTCGCGGTGCTGTTCGCGTTCGTGACGGTGGCCTACGGGCCGTCGCTCAGGCACCCGCCCCGCGCGGACCAGTGGTGCTACCTCGCCGACACGGTCAACGACCACACGTTCCGCGACACGTTCCGGCACACCTACTCGTACAACCGCACCCGCCTGGTGGCCCCGGGCGACACCGACCTGTTCCGCCCGGTGCTGTTCGCACTGCTCGCGGCCGAAAAGGCGGCGCTGGGCGGCCACTTCGACTACGTCCAGGCGCTCGGCGTGGGGTTCCACGGCGCCATCTGCGTCCTGCTCCTCGTGGTCCTGCGCCAGACGGCCGGGCTCGTGCGCCCGCCCGAGTCGAAGAAAGAAGTCGGCACGAGCGGGTCCGACTGGCTCATGTACGGAACGGTCGCGTTCTTCGCGCTCAACCCGTGCGTGCAAGAGCTGGTCATCTGGGGCCACCTCCACGGCTACCTGCTGTTCCTGCTGTTCCTGCTCGGTTCGATCAGTTGCGTGCTGCGCTACGCGGCACGCGGGCGCGCCGGCAAGGACGTACAGTGGCCGCTGTACGGGGCGTGGGTGCTGGCCGCGCTGTCCGCGTTCACCTACGAGCTGGGGCAGGTCTACGCGGTGCTCGCCGGCCTGGTGCTCGCGGCCGAAGCGGCGCCGCGCGTCGGGAAGCCCCAGGCGTTCGGCACGTTCGCCGCGTTCGCGGCCGTCCTCATAGGCTACCAGCTCGCGAACCACATCGACCAGAACGTTCACCAGGGGCAGTACCAGCCCGAGAACCTGCACGCCGCGATCGTGAAAGAGGCGGCCACGCCCGCGACGCTCACCCACTCGGCCCGGTACGGTGTGTTCACGGCGGTGCAGCCGTTCTTCCCGTCGCTGGTCCAGACCTTCTACGGCGGGCAGCGGTTGCAGGTGCTCGAAACCGTGTGGACCGGGTCGCGGCTGCGGGTTCTCACGCCGACGCTCGCGGTGTCTTACGCCACCCTGCTCGCGGGTACGGTGCTGGGCGCGGCGGGGCTGTGGCGGGTGGGGCAGTCGCGGGCCCGGCTCATCTGCGCACTGCCGGTGGCGCTGTACGCCGTCTACGCGGCGATGAACGTGCTCGGGCGGATGAACATGCGGCCGCACTCGTGGATTCTGAGCGGCAACTCGTACTACACGTACTTCGCACTTCTGTTCGCGCTGCTGGCCGCGTCGGCCGCGTGGCACGCGACCGGGGCGTGGGCCGTCAACGTCCGGAAGGGGCTCGCCGCCGGGTTGGTGGCGCTGGCCGCTCTGGGGGCCGAACAGGTCTGGCAGGCCAACACGATGGTGGCCCGGGAAGAGCGCGAGTGGACGCGCGCGCTGCGGGCGGTGCAGAAGTTCGTGGACGCGCATGAGGACGAACCCGGGTTCAGCTTCGAGATCGATTACCCGTCGTCGGACCCGGTGCCGGTGGTCCACGGCGAGCGCATCACGCGGCTGGTGTTCGCGGAGTGGATGTCCGCACCGCAGCCCCGGTACCGGATCGCCATTCGCGAAGGGAAAGCCGTTCCGCAACCGGCCCCCGCACAGGCGGCCCGTTAGGGAACCGCGAGAAACCCCGTCCCGGGGGTCAGCGCACGCACGCTGCCGTCCGAGCCGCCAGTTCTTCGAGTGGCGGCTCGTCACCGCGGCTCGGAAACGAACATCGGCACCAGGAACACCATGTCCTCGGACCGCGGCCCGCCCGGGATCACGGTCCCGCCCTGATCGGTGCCGTCGGTGCCGACGCTCCACAACAGCACTTGGCCGGACCGGATTTCGAGCGACTGCTCACTCGGGCCGCGGCCCGGCCCGGGACCGGAACCCGGCCCCGTGCTGCGCGGGGGGCCGCGCAAGACCTCGCCCCTCGACACCCGGTACCCGAACGGCCGCCCGTCCGCATACGGGTCGTCGGGCAAGGCCCGCAGGTACGGGGTTGGCCCGGCCGTCAGGTCGGCGAGCGCCGCGGGGACGAGTCCCTTCTCATCCATGTGCGCGCGGACCGCGAGCTTCAGGATCAGGGCGCGGCGCGTCGCCCGCAGGACCCGGTCCGTTTCGGTCTGGTCCCCGCCCGACCGGTTTCTCACCAACAACAGTTGCGCCCCCGGGCGGCCGACCAGCAGCGCCGGGCTCGCCCCGAACAGGCCGTTCGGCTGGGGCTCGAACCCGAGGCTGAGGAGCCGCCGGGTGCGCTCGCGCTCCCACGGAACCGCCCACGCGAACCCGACCAGGTCGGCCTCCGCCGCCACCTGGTCCGGGTTGCCGCCGGGCGGGGTGAGTCCGGGCGTCAGCCACTGCACCGGCGCGCGCATCTGCTCGCGCAGCACGAACCGATCGGCGAGGTGGTGCGGGCGCATGTCCAGCAGCGGGGACGCGTCGCCGGCGGTGACGGTCAGGATCGCCGCCCGGAGTACCGGGGCCGGCCCCCGCGCGCCGCCCGCCGCCGCTTGCCGGTCCGCCCAGCCGGGGTACCGCTCCAGCCACCGCTCGGCCGCCGCGAGTGCCAGCCGCTCGACGTCCTGGCCGGCGGTCAGCGGCAGCACGCCGCCCCCGTTTTGCATGTTCCGGGCCAGCGCCACCACCGTGACGAACCGCTTCCAGAACGCCTCCGGTGTGCCGCCGGCCTGTTCCTGCAGCCCCCACGCCAGCAGCGCCACCGCCATCCGCCGCGCGCCGTCCAGCATCCCGGCGGTCGCCGCCGTGGTGCTCACCAGCCGGGGCGACTCGAACTGCCCGACCGGCTTCGTCGCCGCGTCTTCCGCGATCGCGTGCCAGGGGCGGTCCCCGGCCGGCAGTTGGGGCTCCGCGAACACCCGGTCCAGCCAGGCCGTGAACTCGGGGTCGCCCCCGGCCCAGCCCGACCGCACCGCCGCTTCTAACCGCTCCGCGGGGCGGGGCCGCAGGCGCACCAGGGCAGCCCCCTCGGGTCCCGTGTCGGCGTACTGAACCGCCCGCGAGTACCGCTCCACGGCGGACCGGAACTCGCGGCCCGCCACGTTCTCGTCGTAGGTCGGTAGCGCGGCCACGTAGGCCAGGTCGTCCTCACTGTCGGGGCGGTCCGGCACCTCCAGCACCCGGAACCCGATCCCGGCGACCAGCGCCGCCAGCGCCGCCCCGGTCCCGGCCCCGAGCCGCACCAGCGGCCCGCGCCCCAGGAGCCGGTCCGTGGTCCACGGGCGGACGACGAGCCGCCCCGTCGCGACCAGCGCGAGCGCCGGGAGCCACACCTGCCAGTGCCGCACCCCGCCGGCCAGCAGCGACGGCCCCCAGAGTGCCGCCAGGCACCCGCCGACCACCACCGCGACCCCGCACGCGACCACCAGCTTGCGGAACACCAGGCCGCACACGTGCCCCGCCGCGAACCCGTACACCGCCGGCACCAGCAGGTACTTCCACGACTGCGGCCCCAGTTCGTCGAACAACCGGTCGCGCAGCGCCACGGCGACGAGCCCGCGGCCGTACCCGAACCGCATCTGGCCCTCGGCCACGGCCCGCACCACCGACGGCGCCAGCAGGAGCGCCAGGAGCCACGCGACCAGGGCGAGGTGCAGCCCCACCTTCACCGCCCACGCGCGGCCGACCGGGAGCCGGCCCTCGGCCCAGAACCCGCCCGTCCGGTGGACCTGTTCGTCGCCGAACGCGGTCACCCCCGCGAGCGCCCCGGCGGCCAGCGCCAGGCCGGGCCACACGAACAGCGGTTGCGCCTCCGGGACCAGCAGCGCGCACCCGAACGCGAGCGCGAACGCGGACAGCACCGCGGCGAGCAGCCGCGTCTGGCGCCAGCCGAGCCACAGCAGCGCGCGGAACCCGGGCGCCCCGCGCGCGCTTCCGGCCCGCCGCGCCCGGTCCGGGGCCGTGAACCAGCGGGCCGAGAGGACCAGCGGGGTCGCGATCATGAGCGCCTCGAACACCAGCCACCCGGCCGGGCGCGGCGGCCCGCCCCCCGGCGGCGCGAACGCGAGGCTGATCGGTATCAGGTAGACGAACGTGGCCAGCACCGCCGCCGGCACCGCGAACCCGACCGAGCCCAACGTGGTGCGCGCGAGCGTCGAGCCGAACGTGCCCCAGACGAACGCCAGCAGCCCGTACACCACGAGCCGCGCGGCGAACCCCGGCGGCGCCAGCCCGAGGGCCGCCGCGATGGCAAGCAGCAGAACCGTTTGGACGAGCGCGAGTACGACCCCGGCGACCACCTTGGCGCGCCACAGCCGCGCCCGGGAGCCCGGGAGCACTTCCAAAAAGGTGATGGTCCCGGCCTCGCGCTCGGCGGCGAACAGCGCGCCCCCGCACACCATCCCCGCGGTGACCACGAGCATGAGGGTGGCGACGCGCCCCAGCCCGAGCAGCCCGACCACGTCCAGCGGTCCGGCGCCGGCCTTGGGCGGCTCGCCGAGTACCGCCGCCGCCGCCAGCAACCCGCCCCCGAGTACCACCAGCGTGGCCCCGATGAGCCACTGCTCCCGGAACTCCTTCCACATCACAGCTCGGATCATCGGACGTCCTCGCTTTCGGACGGCAGCGGTCGGGCACCGGTGCGGGTCAAGGAATCCGACCGGAGCGGGAACGGGCTTCCCCGCTCACGGAGGTGCGGTCGGCCGGATCGTCGGCACATCGGGTATTTCCCCACCCTAATTCCCCCGCGCGGAGCTTCCGGAAGTCCGTGCCCGCCACGCGAGTGCCAAACGGAACGCCTCGGTGCCAAATTCCGTCACCACACGCGGTACTGCCGGCACGAGCCAATCGGACACAAGATTAATTCTCGCAACACCTTGCAACCCGTCAGGCGAACGCGACCGGGGCAACTACCGGGATGGCGTCCCGTGATTGGAACACGTGATTCGCGGGTAGCTGCCACCCAGCGAGCGGGTAGCGAATCGGCAGTCAAACGGCAGCGAATGTCCAGTCCGCGCCCCATCGGCTCCGGCGGCGCCCTCTCGGCCCTCTTCAGCCCCTTTCAGCACCGCGCGAGTCAACCACCACTAATAACAGATGGCAGCGGTCCGTGTTCCGATGTTGAGTGTGGGCCGCTCGCTCCGCGAGCGGGTTCCGTAGCGGCCAACAAAACCGATCGCTTCAACAGCGGCCTCGCGACCGCTCGCGGAGCGAGCGGACCACACTCAAGGCACCACACAGGCGACGGGAATCAACGCCGACCAAGCGGGCGGTCGTAGTCGCGCTGCACGTTTGACGAGCCGCGACCGCCAGGGAGCGGGATACGTGGAACCGCTCCCTGGCGGTCGCGGCTCGTCGGAACAGACATCCACAGTAGGGTTGTGTATCAGCGGCCGAATGCTCGCCCCACTCTACCCATCACTCCCCCACCTTCCGAACCATCGGCACCGCGCCGGCCTCCGGGGCCTTCGACATGAGCGCGGCGTACAGCTCTTCCAGCCCCACCGGCTGGTCCTCGAAGTCGGTCACGTCCGGCCGGTTCCGCAGCGCCGCCACGGCATCGGGATCGGGGTCGCGCACCAGCACCTGCCAGAACCGCCCGGTGGCCGAGCGCTCGAGCAGCGTCCCGAGGCCGGTCGGGTCCGGCGGCGAACCGGTGAACCGCAGGCTCAGCCGGCGCACCTGCTTGCGCACCTGTTCGAGCGTGGTGGACATGATCATCTGGCCGTCGCGGAGCAGCCCGACGTGCGTGCAGGCCCGCTCCAGTTCCGCGATCGAGTGGCTGGTGACGAACACCGTGCGGCCCGCCGCCGCCAGCTCGCCCAGGCTCGCCAGGAACTCGCGCCGCGTCAGCAGGTCGAGGCCGGACGTGGGCTCGTCGAGCAGCAGCACCTCGGGCTCGGGCGCCAGCGCCAGCGCCAGCCCGACCCGCGCGTACCCGCCCTTCGAGAGGTCCTTCAGGCGCTTGGACGTGTCCAGCCCCAGGCGCTCCGCGGCCGTCTGGAACCGCCCCAGAAACCCCGGCCGGTGGAACGAGGCGGTGAACCAGCCGATGTCCGCGACCGTCATCCAGTCGTAGAACCGCGGCCGCTCCGGCATGTACCCGACCCGGTGCCGCAGGTCCGTCGCCTTCGACCAGCAGTCGAGCCCCAGGATGGTGGCCGTCCCGGCGTCCGGCGGCACCTGGCCGGTGAGGATCTTCATCGTGGTGGTTTTGCCGGCCCCGTTGTCGCCCAGGAAGGCGTACACGGACCCGCGCGGCACCCGCAGGTTCAGCCCCTGAAGGGCGGGCTTCCCCCGATACCGCACCACGAGGCGGTCGATCTGAATCACGTCTTCGGACATTGGCAGCGCTGTCCCGGTCGTGCGGAAGGGTCCGGTCCCGTGGCGCGGCGCCCGCGCCGTCCAACGGCACGCCACTACAACCGGGCGAAGAACTTCTCTTTGACCTGCGCGTTGACAACCCACTCCTCGGGCCACTCCCCGGCGAGCAGCTTCACGATCGCCTGGGCGGGCACGCGGGCCATGTCCTGGCGCGACTGCTGGTCCACGCCCGCCGTGTGGGCGGTCAGGACGACGCTGTCGAGGCCGAACAGCGGGTTCGTCTTCGGCGGCTCGACCTCGTACACGTCGAGCCCCGCCCCGGCGATCGTCTTCGCCACCAGCGCGTCGTGCAGGTCCTTCTCGTGAACGATGCCCCCGCGGGCGGTGTTCAGCAGGAACGCCGACGGCTTCATCAGCGCGAGCGTGTCCTTGTTGATGATGTTCTTCGTCAGCGGCGTCTTGGGCACGTGCAGCGTAACGACATCCGACTCGCGCAGCAGTTGCTCCAGCGGGACGAACGTGACGTTGTGCGCCGCCGCGAAGGCGTGGTCGGGGGCGATCTCGGTGGCAATCACCTTCAGGTCGAACGGGATCGCCCGCCGGGCCACGGCCTTCCCGATGCGCCCCAGCCCGATCACACCAAGTGTCTTGCCACGCAGGTTCCCCACCGCCCGGCGCGGCCACAGCCCGGCGCGGATCTCGGTGTCCTGCTCGCGGAGCTTGCGCGCCAGCGCGAGCATCAGCAGGAAGACGTGTTCGGCCACCGCCTCCTGGTTCGTGCCCGGCGCGTAGCACACCGCGACCCCGTGGTCCGTCGCGGCCTGCAGGTCAACGGCGTCGTACCCCACGCCCGCCCGCGCGATCACCTTGAGGCCCGCCTCGGCGGCCTTCGCGATGACCTCGCGGGTGTAGGGCTCGCTGCCGGCGAGCGACGCGACGCACCCCGGCAGTTGCGCCAGCAACTCCGGCACGCTCATTTGCTGTTCGGTGAATACGTGGTCGCGAGGGGGATACTCAATAGCATAGCCCGCTCCGCGTAGAATGGGGCCGTAGGTGAACTCGATCTCGCGGAGCGGGGCCGGGGCGACCAGAACGCGGCGACTCATGATGGGGCTGACCCGGGAGAAGTCTCAGAAGGTTTGCGATCAGAATACGGAATCGTGTCCGGTCGTGAATCATCTAAGATGACGAACCCGCCCTTAGGAACCGGTGTCAGGACCGCCAAGCGGGCCGCGGGCGGATTCGCAGGCCGCGCGAGCGACCGGGTTCCGGGCGTTCGGGTTAGGGAACGAAAATACGGGCTGGGGCGCGCCTGACGCGCCGCATTCGGGGAATCGAGGCCATCTTGCTTGACCCATGACTTAAACCGGCTGAATATTACACACAAGAGGTGCGGGAGTTCCGCACCCGATATCAGCCGGCATGGCACGAACCCGAAACATCCCCCGGAGGAAGGGCCACGACAACGGTGCACCTCACACCCGTTGGCACGCGGAGAACCGACCCTTCGGAGGCCGTCACCATGCCCTGAAGGAGGCCACTTGAACACCGCCACGTTGAGCACGTTGAGCCCGGTGGACACGGTGCCCACCCCGACCGCGAAGCCCCTGAGCAGCGCCCTGCACCGGGCCTGTGTTGCCGCGCGAACCGCCGCCGACAACAAGGGGCGCGACATCGTCGTTCTGGACATGCGGTCCAGTACCCCCCTCTTTGATTACTTCGTCATCAGCACCGGCACCAGCCGCCGCCAGATCCACGCGGTGGCCGAAGAGACCGACGCCGCGCTGCGGGCCGAGGGCGACACCCGGCTCGGGATCGAGGGGTACGAGGCCAGCAAGTGGATCGTGCAAGACTACGGCGACGTGATGGTTCACGTGTTCGACACCGACACGCGCGACTACTACAAGCTCGAAGAGCTGTGGGCCGACGCCGTGAAGGTGGACTGGGAGCGCGAAGAGTAACGTGACCGCCCGCAGGAACTTCCTGTGAGCGTCCCTATAACGAACCTGTCGGCCGCGTCGCGCCTCTATCGGGGCGTCGGCGTTCGGCCGACAGTCGCTTTTCCGAACGCGAAACGCGAGGTTCGGAGCGCGAAACGAAAACCACCGACCGTCTCGCGTTCGGCACCACGCACCCTCATGAACCTGCTCACCCAACTTCGTTCGCTGTTCGAGCCGGCCCTCACGGGACTCGCGCCGGACCGCGCGAAGGTGCCGGACCTGCTCGGCGCGATCAAGCCCGCCGCCAACGCCGACAACGGCGACTACCAGGCGAACTGCGCGATGGCGCTGGGCAAGCAACTGGGCCAGAAGCCGCCGGAGGTCGCAAAGGCCCTCGTCGCCGCGCTGCCGGCCAACGACCTGCTGGAACCGCCCACGGTCGCGGGGCCGGGGTTCATCAACCTGCGCCTGAAGCCCGAGTTCCTCGCCAGAGCCCTACAGGAAATCGCGACCGACCCGAAGCTCGGGGTTTCGCCGGCCGCGAAGTCGAAGACGTTCGTGATCGACCTGAGCGGCCCGAACGTGGCGAAGCCGCTGCACGTCGGCCACCTGCGCAGCACGATCATCGGCGACGCGCTGGTGCGCATCCTGCGGTTCCTGGGCCACACCGTCATCGGGGACAACCACCTCGGTGACTGGGGCACGCAGTTCGGCATCCTGCTGTACGGGTACAAGAACCACCGCGACGACGCGGCGTTCGCCGCCGACCCGGTGCGCGAACTGCTGCGCCTGTACATCTTCGTGCGCAAGCAAGCGGCTCTGGCCGAAGGCGAGGACGAAGAGGGCGGCGCGGACAACCCGGTGATGGCGGCGTGCCGCGCGGAAACGTCCAAGCTCCACGCCAACGACCCCGAAAACGTCGCGCTCTGGAAGAGCTTCATGCCGGCGTGCATGGAGATGTTACGCCCGATCTACGAGCGCCTTGATGTGAAGATCGATCACGCGCTCGGCGAGAGCTTCTACAACCCCATGCTTGCGGGTGTGGTCGCGGACATGCTCGCAAAAGGCATCGCGGTCGAGAGTAAAGGCGCGATCGTAATCCCGAACGCGAAAGGCATCGTTCCCCAAACGCCCGAGGAGCAAAAGAAAGAGGAGCCACCGGCGATCATCCGCAAGCGCGACGGAGCCTTCACGTACACCACCACCGACCTCGCCACGATCAAGTACCGCGCCGAAACGTGGAAGCCGGACGCCATGCTTTACGTGGTGGGCGCCCCGCAGGCGCTGCACTTCAAGACGGTGTTCGCTCAAGCGAAGCGCTGGGGGGTCGATGGTATCGAGTTCCAGCACGTACAGTTCGGTTCCATGCTCGGCGCGGATCGCAAGATATTCGGCACCCGTAAGGGTGGCGCGTTGGAACTCATGGAGTTGCTTAATGAAGCCGCCGCGCTGAGCCTCCAGAAGTACGAAGCGAATACCGCGGAGCGTCGCTCGTTCGGGCACAAGATCTATGAAGCGGAGGCCTCTGAAAAGCAAGAAATTGCGGAGGTCGTTGGTGTCGGTGCGGTGAAGTACGCCGACCTGAGCCAGAACCGCACGACGGACTACGTATTTGACCTCGACAAGATGACTGCGACGGTTGGCAACACGGCCGCGTACATGCAGTACGCATACGCACGCTGCCGTAGCATCTTCCGTGAAGGGGGCGTTGACGAGGGCGTGTTCCGCACCGCACCGCCCGCGGTGACGTTACCACACGCCGCAGAGCGGGCGCTCGCTCTCCACTTGCTCCGCTTGCCGGAGGCGGTCGAAGCAGCGGCAGCAGACTATGCGCCGCACCTGATTACCGCGTACCTGTGGGATTTGGCGAAGGCGACGAGCGTGTTCTACGAAGGCTGCTCGGTACTCAAAGCGGATACGCCGGAGCTGAAAGCCAGTCGGCTACTGCTGGTCGATCTGGTGAGCCGGGTCATCAAGCAAGCACTCGAATTGCTCGGTATCCGCGTCGTGGAACGGATGTAGAACGTTCGGGTGAGGCATTGTGCGGTCCCACCTGTGAGCCTTGGTTTTGTGGCACAGACATTCCTGTCTGTGCTGCTCCGATACGCGAACCAGCACAGACAAGAATGTCTGTGCCACAAAACCAAGACTCACAGGGTGGCTGATACATGAACCCATCTGTGGTGTCGCTTTTCTTGACGAGCCGCGACCGCCAGGGAGCGGGGTACGTGGCACCGCTCCCTGGCGGTCGCGGCTCGTTAGACCAGCGGCCGTATTACCGGGTACGTGTATGAGCCGCCAGAAGCACAGGAATGTGCGTGCCACAAAGACACGAACCGGCCCGTGCGGTATCGTCGAGCAGATGTGAACCGGGTCCAAAGTCGTAAAGTCGAAGGTCGTAACGTCTATAATGACTTCGGCTGAGTTTACGACCTTCGACTTTGCGACGTTACGACTCAAGACATACGACTTTGGACCGACAGCTATGTTCGTCGATCGCGTGGAACTGTTCGTGAAGGGCGGGGACGGAGGCCGCGGGGCCGCATCGTTCCGGCGTGAGAAGTACGTGCCGATGGGCGGCCCGGACGGGGGCGACGGCGGCGACGGGGGCTCGGTGATCGTCCGCGCCGACCCGAACGCCGACAACCTCGCCGGCCTCACGATGAAAAAGCACTGGAAGGCCAAGAACGGCGAAGCCGGCATGGGCTCCAAGTGCGCCGGGAAGAACTCCGAGGACATCGTCCTGCTCGTTCCGCCCGGCACCCTGGTGCGCGACCGCGAGCGCGGCAACACGATCAAGGACCTCGTGGAACCCGGCGACGAAGTCGTCGTCGCGAAGGGCGGCCGGGGCGGGCGCGGGAACGTCCACTTCAAGACCTCCACCAACCGCGCCCCCCGGCAGTTCGAGCCCGGTGAGGAGGGCGAAGAGCGCTGGGTGTCGTTCGAGCTGAAGGTCATCGCCGACGCCGGGCTGGTCGGGTTCCCGAACGCGGGCAAATCGACGTTCCTGTCGCGCGTCACGCGGGCCACGCCGGAAATCGCGTCGTACCCGTTCACCACGAAGTCGCCCAACCTCGGGATCGTCACCGTCGGTGATGCAGGCTTCGTACTCGCCGACCTGCCGGGCTTGATCGAAGGGGCGGCCCAAGGCGTCGGGTTGGGGCACGAGTTCCTCCGGCACGTCGAGCGGAACCGGGTGCTGATCCACCTGGTGGAGCCGTTCCCTTCTGACGGCTCGGACCCGATTCAGAACTACCACGCGATCCGCAAGGAGCTGCGCGAGTACAAGATCCCGCTCGACGGGCGCCCGGAAGTGGTGTGCGTGAGCAAGGCCGAACTCACCGGCGCCGACGAGGTGCGGGACAAGCTCGCCGCCGACCTGGGGCGCGAGGTGATGTTGATCTCCGCGGTCACGGGGCAGGGGTTGCAACTGGTGGTCGGCCGCGTGGCGACGCTGATTGCGGACCTCAAGCGTGCGGAGGCCGAAGAGGCCGCGCGGAAGAAGCCGCTGGAGTTCCCGACCGAAGCCGCCATCCGCACCACCGACTTCCAGACCACCGCGGTCATCAACATCACCCCGCCCGCGGACGAAGGGGCCACGCCGTGACGCCGGATGTGGTCGTCGACATCGGCAACACGCGACTGAAGTGGGGCCGGTGTGCCGGCGGGCAGGTGACGGAGATGATGTCGCTCGCCGGCGACCGGCCCGACGAGTGGCACGCACAAATCGCGAAATGGGAACTGGGCGCATCGCTCAACTGGGCCGTGGCGAGCGTTCAGCCCGAGTGGCAGCAGCAGTTCACCCGGTGGGCCGAGTCGCGCGGTGATCGCGTGGCCGCCATCGCGCACGCCCACGTTCCCGTCCCCACCGACGTGACCGAGCGGGAGCGGGTGGGCATCGACCGCCTCCTGAACGCACTGGCGGCGCTGGTGCGCGTCCCCGCCGGGTGGCCGCTGATCGTGATCGGCGTTGGTACGGCGATGACCGTCGATTACGTCGATCCGGCCGGGGTGTTTCGCGGGGGCGCGATTCTGCCGGGGCCGTGGATGATGGCCCACGCGCTCCACGAGTTCACCGCCAAGCTCCCCCTGGTGGAACCGCAACCCTTCGACCCGGATCGCTCGGTGGGGCGCAACACCCGCGAGGCGATCGAACTCGGCATCCAGTCCGCGGTCTTCGGCGCCGCCGACACGCTCGTCTGGAACATGTCGCAACTCAGCGACCTCAAACCGGTCCTCTTCGTCACCGGCGGCGGTGCGGACCTGCTGCGCGGCGCCGGGTTCACCGCGGACCTCGAAGGCGCGGTTTACGATCCGCTTCTCACACTCGACGGGGTGCGGCTGGCGGCGGAGTCGGTGACGTGAGCGACACGTTGGTGACGGTTCTGACCCCTCCCGGCACCGGGGCCATTGCCACCGTCGAGGTGCGCGGCCCGCGCGCGTGGGAACTGGCTCGAGCGCTCTTCAAGCCCGCCGGGAAGCCGTTACCGGAAGCGCCGGACGTTGACCGCTTCTGGTTCGGCACGCTGGGGGCCGATGAGGTGGTCCTGGCGATCACGGCGCCGGACGCGGTCGAGGTTCACTGCCACGGCGGCCGGCGGGTCGTGCGCTGGGTGGTGGAGCAGTTTCTTACGAGCGGGGCGCGTGAAGCAGGTGGCACGGGGCTTCCGCCCTGTGCAACGTCCGGCGACCCCTCCGGGGTGCAAAATCCTGAACTGACAACGCCCCGCGATCCTGATTTTCCCGCCCCGGAGGGGCCGGCGGGCGTAGCACAGGGCGGAAGCCCTGTGCCACCCTCCTGCGACCAGCCAACGGGTTCCCCCCTGCCCTTCGCCCCGACGCTCCGTACCGCGAGCATCATTCTCGATCAGCTCAACGGCGCGTTCGCCGCCGAGGTGCGCCGCGTTCTGGCGCTGCTCGAAACCGATCCCCGCGCCGCCGCGTTTCCGTTACACCGTCTCGCAGAACTGGGTGACACCGTCGGGCGTCACTTGATCGAGCCGTGGAAGGTGGTAATCGCCGGGGCGCCCAACGTCGGTAAGAGTTCGCTCATCAACGCGCTCGCGGGTTACCAGCGGGCGGTGGTGTCCGATGTCGCGGGGACGACGCGCGACACGGTGAGCGTGCGGACCGCGTTCGACGGCTGGCCGGTCGAGCTGATCGACACCGCCGGCATTCGTGACGCCGAAGGGTTAGAAGCCGAGGGCATCGCGCGCGCGAAGCGGGCTTTGGACGAAGCCGATCTGGTCGTGTGGGTGCTGGACGGGGCCGCGTTGCGGTTGGAATGGCCCGGGGCCGGCCGCCTCCACGTCGTCATCAACAAGAGCGACGCACTGGTGAACCGGAACGACATCGCCCGGACGCTACCGCTTGTCTCGGCGCGAACCGGTGAAGGCGTTCAGAACCTGGCGAACGACCTCGTCACGAAGCTCGTCCCCCAACCACCGGCAGCCGGGGCCGCGGTGCCGTACACGCCGCAACTCGTCGACCTCGTTCGCACCGCGGCGGAGCGCACAGCCGGCGGCGCGTGGGACGCGGCGGCGGCGCTGCTGCGCGAAGCCCTCGCGCAAGCCGAATCCAGTAGTTTCAAGTTTGTTGGTTGTGCGCCACCCGCCTGCTGACGCAGGCGGGTGTAACCCAAACGTGTTCCGGTCCTGCGATTGATCTCATCAAGGCTGTCGCCAACTTGAAACAATTTGACAGATCTCGCCCCCATCCGGTTGATCCTGTCAATCCTGTCAAAATCGCCGCGTCCTGACAACACACCGGGCTGACACGCGCCTCATCACGGCCGACCCGGAGATCAGGTTTCCTGCGGCTCACTCGCGGGGCCGAACGCCGCGTGCGGGAGCTCCGGAGCCGGCACCGCCAGCTCCGCCGGCAGCTTTTGCTCGGAGGCAGGGCGGACTTCGCGCGGCGGCAGGAGGTTGTGGGTGAAGTCCCGCGGGCCGAACGGCGGCCGAACGGGGGCGCCCGGTGCGGCCGGTTGATCCGGGTGGGCGTCCCACACCTTCTCCCACTCCGCCCACGTCAGCTCGACGCGCCGGAACATCACCCGCCGGGCCTCCAGCGCGGGCGCAACGGCGGGGCGGCGGCCGGCCGGCGTGAGCGGCCGCAACTCGTCCCCCGGCTCGAACAGATCGTAGAGCACCGGCGGCCCTGACTCGAGCGGCCCGTACTGCACGAGCAGCCCGACCGGAGAAACGTCGAACAGGGCCGCCGGCGGCAGCGCGGCGCGCACCTGCTCGCGCACCAAATCGACGCCGGCGCGGCGGTACAGGTACGCCAGTGCGTTCTCGAACTCCCGGGCGGGGCCGGGCGGCAGATCGGCCAGGAACCCGATCCGGTCCCAGCCCGCGACCAGCCAGCCGGAGCGGTCCTCCCACGCCAGCCACGCGTGCTCCCCCGCCCCCTCGGTGAGTTCGACGCGGATGCAGTTCGTGGCCAGTTGGACCTTCCCGACTTCGAGCACCGGGCCGCCCCACCCGTGGCGCCCGGCGCCCGGGTTGAGAACGGCGACCAGTTCCCGGGCGACGAACCGGCGGACCGCCTCCTCCAGTTCCTCAAGGGCCTGGCGGTGCGCGCGAACGTCCCGCCAGTTGTCCGTCCGAGTTGCTTCACGCTCGCCGGCCCGGAGCCGGGCGTACAGCCGCGGGAGCGTGCCGGAGTGGAACCCGCGGTGCAGCAGCCCCTTCACCGTCTCCCCGTGCGGCCCGACGGCAACGGGGCGCAGGGTCGTCGGCCGGTTCGCCCGGAACAGCCGCCAGTTCTCGCGCATCTCCCAGACCAGGTACGTGAGGGCGTCCGGCATCAGCCACAGCGTGCCCATCACGAACACGAACCCCACCGGCTGGCTCAGGTACGGGGCGAGGGCGGCGACCAGCGGCGACCCGTAGCCGAGCGGGGAGCTGTGGTCCCGCACCAGGATCTGGGGCGACAGGAGCAGCAGCGGGTACACGAACTTCGCGCACAGCAGCGTGAGCGGGAGCTTCAGCGGGTTGATCATGGGCTCGATCAGGACGACCGCGTAGAACCGCACCAGGAACGCGAACGGCATCCAGACCAGGCCCGCGATCACCCGCGCGATGACCGAGAGCGGGCCGGCGCGGCCGCGGAGCCGGAGCCAGTCCTCGGCGCGGGTGAGCACCCAGTCGAGCGCGTCGAGCAGGTCCCGGAACAGGTCGTTTATCCAGGCGAGCACGGCCGGGGCGGACGCGAGCACGTCCAGGAGGCCGCGGGCGGCCGTGAGCAGCAGTTGCTCGGCCGCCCGCCCCGGCCGGGTGTTCACCACGAACACCGTGGCCGCGAGCGTGACCGCCCGGGCCGCCCAGCCGCCGTCCCAGAGCTGCTCGCGGAACAGCGCCCAGAGCACGCCGCTGAGGGCGAGCGGCTTCAGCCCGAGGTTCAGCACGGTCTGCCCCACCGCGCTGGCCACGACCGCCCGCACCCACGGGGTGCTCCACACGCGCGCGGGCAGGTCCCAGCACACGTACCGCGCGACCCGGTACCCCGCCCAGAAAACGGCCGACACCGTATCCCGGACCTGCGGCGACCGGATGGCCAGCAGGAAGAGCCCGCCCAGCGCCACCCACGCGAGGTGGAACCACCACTCCGCGTTCCAGCCCGAGAAGAACGCCGGCTCGGCCTCCCCCGCCCGTTTCGCCACCGCCGCCCGGCGGTCGAACACGAGCATCCAGACGAACTCGGCCAGCAGGAAGGCGCCCAGGAACGGGACCGCGACGTTGGTGACCGCCCACCGCCCGCCCTGCGTGCCGAACCCGATCGCCGTCAGCCCTTCCAGGAGCCGGGTGTACGACTCGCCCCGCCGGTACACCCCGTCCATCAGGGCGGCCAGCCGCTTGTCCAGCCGCAGCAGCGGGTCGCCGCCCAGGTACTCGGGGCCGCCGCTCAGGTCCGGCAGCTTCATCTGGCCGCGGGCGATGGCGTCCCGGACGTCGGCGAAGGTGAGGAACCCGGACGCCGAGACGCGGTCGAGCAGCTCCTCGACCGCCTTCTCCAGGGCGGCCCGCTCGGGCAGGCTGGCGGGCTGCAGCCCGGCGTCGTGGAGCGCGTCGGTCAGGATCGGTCGGAACCGCTCCCGGAGCCGCCGCTCGGCCCGCTCGATGGCCCCGCGCAGCAGGGCCGCGAGGGCCTGCCGGTCGGCGTCGCTGAGCCGGGCCGCCGTGAGCCGGTGGAGGGCCGTTCGCAACTGGGCCGGCACCCGGACGAACCGCTCGCTGTCGAGCGGCCGGCGGATCGGCCGCTTCCCCACGGACAGGACCCACTCGGCCGCGTCCAGGGCGTACACCGGCTCCTCGTGGTCGCGGCAGGCCCGCTGCAGGTCGTACAGGATGGACGCCTCGACCGGCCGCACCCCCTGGTCGGCCTTATCGAGGAGGGCCGGGAGCACCCGGCGCCAGTTCTCGGCCTCCTCGTCGCTCGCCCCGATGGCGCGCCGGAGGCGGTCCACCAGGGCGTGAACGTCCGCCCGTGCGGCCTCCTGGGTCGGGAGCGTGAGCACCGCCGGGGCGACCCGCGCGGCGCGGGTGCGGAGCACCGCGGCCGCGACCGTGTCGCCGGTCGCGGCCGCCCGCCGGGCGTGCCGGACGAGCTTGTGGTAGTAGTCGTGCGACTCGTCCGACTGGTCGTCGGTCCGCGGGGCCGGGTCCGGGGCGCCGGGCGGCCGGGTGCGGCGGAACAGCGCCGCGCCGTCCACCTCGCGGTCCAGCACCTGCGCCGCCTCGGCCGCCGACAGCCGCGGGAACGAGGACGGTATCAGAGCGGGGTTGAAGAACCGGAGCTCCAGGAAGTACGCCGCGAACTCGAAGTACACCGCCCGGTCGTCGGCCTCCGGCGCGAGCTGCCGGTCCTCCAGCAGAACGTTCCGCACCTCCTCGAAGGCGGCCGGGCCGATCGCCTCGATCCGCTCGCGGAGCCCGTCCGGCGTAAGCGCCCCGAGCCGCGGCTCGATCTCCCGGTGCACGCAGGCGTGGAACAGCAGCCGCCAGTACCGGCCGAGCAACTCGTCCCGGCTGCCGGCCAGCAGCTCGGGGGCCGGGCGCTCGAGCAGGATGACGTGCTGGGGCAGCGAGTGGTCCGAGGGCAGTTGGAGCTCGTCCGGCTCGACGTGCTTGAACAGCGTGAACCGGTCGACCACGAAGCAGTGGCTGTGGGGCACCCGCCAGACCGCCCAGGTGCGCCCGGTCACCTTCTGAACGACCCGGGCGAGGACGGGCTCGGTGACGAGGACGACGGCCGGGTCGATGTCGCGGAGGATCCGGCCAAGTTCTTCGACTCTCATCCCCGAGAACTCCTGTACGTTCCGGGCGCGGGCGCCGCGTGCGGTCACGACCGGCTGGCCGGACCGCGTGCGAGACGTCCGCGCGGGCCAGGCGGCGGTGCCGGCGCCTGGCGTTCGGAGAGAGGCTTATGTTACCCGCCCGGGCCGCCGGGGCCACGCCCGAGTCGAATCCGACCGCTCCGAGTTCCCCGACTTCCGAGTTCGGCCCCGCGGCCCCACGGCCCCGCGGGCCGGCGAACAGGGGCCGGGGTTACCGTCGAAGGGCACTGGCGCCCGAGCCGAATTGAACGTCGCCGTTCGCGGTCACGGCTTGGCGCGGTTTCAGCGGGCCTCCTGCCACACCCCCGCGAACCGCTCCGCCGACCAACCAACGAGATCGGAGACCTGGCCGTCGCCGACTTCCACCACCCGGCTCACGCCGTCGCTCCGTTGCACCACATCGACCGAGAAGAAGGGGCTCGGGATACGTTCGGCGCACGTCCGGACGGCGTCCGGGATCGGTTCGGACGGGTCGGCCGTGTAGGGCCGGCCCCTGATCACGAAGTAACGCCGCTCGGTTCCGGCCACGAAGTCCTCGACGCGGCGCACGCAAATCCCGCCCTCGATTTCACCGCGGTATGCTTTCATCTCGGCCACGACCCGGTCGATCCGGGCCGGGTCGCGGACGAGCGAGCCGACCGAGGTCTTGAGCGACTTGACATAGTCCTTCACGAAGAACCCGTCCCACCCGAGCGCGCCCAACTCGCGCACCCAGTCGGCATCGGCCGGGTACACCCGGGTTTCGGGCGTCAGGTCGGGGATGAGTGGGTACCAGTTCGGCAGGTGGTGTGCGAGCAGGTACTCCCTCGGTGGGGTCAGCGGAACCCCTCCCGCGCTCTCGATCGCCCCAGCGAGCCGCCCGTACTCCGCGGCGTTCAGCATCCAGCCCCGGTAGACCACGGTCGCGGCCGGCGGGACGCCTTCGAGCCCTCGCCCGTTCCGCAGCACGCCGTCCGAGAGGAGCGAGGACGCGAACCCGGCCGCCGCGAGCGCGACCGCCTGTTCCTCAAAGAGGTCCTCGGGCACGTTCCGGCCGCGTGGGTCCGTGGGAAACAGGAAGTGCATCAGGTCACCGGTGGCGGGTGATTCGAACGGCGATGAGGCCGGTAGTGGCGCCACGAACGTGGTCCCCGCGACGGCGACGTTGCCGGCTGTCGCCGCGAAGACGAGTGCTTTCGATCCGCCCGTTGCCACGCCCCCCGGCCGGCCGGCACGAACAAACGCCCGAGACGAACATAACACCTTGGCGCTGGCGGGGCGAGGGGAGGCCGGCCGTTGTCGCGCGGGCGGGCGAAAAGTTGAAGGAATGCGCCCGTGTCCGGGGACTACATTGTGGAGACCGAGCCCCGGGGACCCACATGGCCGTATCGCAACCGCTCTGCAACTCGCTCCAGCAGTTGAACCGCGCCCTGCTCGCCGCGAAACTCGCCGACCTGCCCGACGCGGAACTGATCGGGCGGTTCGCGGAGCGGCGCGACGAGTCCGCGTTCGCCGCGCTGGTGCGCCGGCACGGGCCGCTCGTTCTCGGCGTGTGCCGGCGCGTGCTGCGGCACGAACAGGACGCCGAGGACGCCTTTCAGGCGACGTTTCTGGTGCTCGCCCGCGACGCCACCGCCGTCCGGCGGGCCGGCGCGGTCGGGAGCTGGTTGTACGGGGTGGCCTACAACGTCGCGCGCCGCGCCGAAACCGCCCGCCGGCGCCGCGCGGCCCGGGAGCGCGAGGCGGCCGTGCGACAACCGACCGCCGCACCCGAAACGGCTCCGGACGACCTGCGGGATGTGCTCGACCGCGAACTGAACGCGCTGCCGGACAAGTACCGCACCGCCGTTGTGCTGTGCGACCTCACGGGGCTGACCGCCCAGCAGGCGTCGGTCGAAGTCGGGTGCCCGGCGAAGACGCTGGGGACACGACTCGCCCGCGGGCGGGCACTTCTGGCAGACCGGCTCGTGCGGCGCGGCGTCGGGCTGTCGGTCGGGGCGCTGGTCGCGATTTCGGCTCCCTCCGCGGCCGGCGCCGTGCCGCCGCGGCTGGCCGAGTTTACGGTCCAGCTCGTAGCCGGATCGAACACCGGGCCGGCGACCGCCCCTCCGGCTGTCGCGGCCCTTGCAGAAGGAGTGTCGAACGTCATGGCGCTGAAAACGCTCAAACTCGTTGCGGTTCTGGTGTGCGGTGTTGTACTCGTCGGCGGCGTGGCGAAGCACGGCGGGTTCGCCCTTCACGCCCGCCACACGAAACTGGCCCGATCCGCTGCACCCGGCACAACGGAAACTCCCGACGGTTCACCGGCAGTGGAGCAAAAGAACCCCGCCGATTTTCTCGACCACTTCCACCGGTTCATTGAGCACGTCCACGACGTGCTCGGGATCGGACCGGGGGAACAGATCGCCGCTGCCCCAGGTGAAGGTAAGAAGGATGAAACACCCGCCGGCGTGTGGGTGAAGAAGGACGGCGAGTTAAAGGTCGAATTCTCCGAGAAGGGCGTTCTGAGCCTCTCTCCGCACGGCGAAAACAAGGTGGTTGTGATCGTCTGCGAGTTCGGTCCCGGCAAGGACGGGCTGGTGAAGGCCAAAGTGACCGGGTTCGAGGGGATAGAAGAAGCGAAGAAAAAGATCATGGACCGCCTGCCGCTCGGAACAGAGTTCACCTTCGTGTGGAAGGTGAACGGCGGCTCCGCAACCCTCGGCGATGTGAAGAGCGGTAAGGACACGGCCGACGTGTTGAAGTCTCACCTGGAGGCCGAATACACGAAGAAGTAGCCCCTACGCTTCAAGCTCACGAAGAACCGCAGAGCCGGAGTGCGACAGCAGTTGAAGTGGGCCGGCACGGCATCGGGTTTTACGTGTTCACGAAGGCCGATTTTGACAGGATCGACAGGATGAACAGGATAAAGGCGGACTGGTCTTTATCCTGTTCATCCTGTCGATCCTGTCAAAATCGGCCTTGGCTTCGGGTCCGCCGTGCCGCGCAGCTCAGGTCTCATTCCGCCACGCGTCCAACGGCCGCCGGACGGAACACCGGCGGCCGTTGGGCTCCGCGCGGTTACTCTTTGAACTCGCCCGACGACGGCTTCCCGGCGATCTCACCGGCCACCGTCCCCTCGAAGTCGGCCACGTTTCCCAGCCCCGGGTCGGTGCCGACGAACTTCGACGCCTTGCCGTCCTTCGCCTCGCCGGCGGGCGGGGCCAGCTTGATGGTCATCGGCGGCACAACTTTGCCGTCCTTGGTCTTCGTTTCCTTCGTGGTCAGGATGAACTCGTCCGCGGAGACGGCCTTCGGGGTCTTCTCGTCGCCCCCGAGTAGCAGCACGGTGCATTGCTTCTTGTCGTGGTCGACGGTGAACTCGGCGTGGTACTTGCCCAGGTCGAACACCACCCCGCCGTTCGGCCCCTTGCCGTGGGCGTGGTCGTCCGCGTGGCTGCTCTTTTTGTCCCCGCTCTTCGTCGGGTCGCCCTTGTTCTCGCAGCCGGTCAGCGCCAGCGCGGCGGTCAAAATCCCCAACCCGAACAGGTTCGTGTAACGCATCACATCGGTCCTTTCGTAACAGGTGAAACTCGACGCGTCCGTACTCATCCGGCCGCCCGCAACAGGTCCACATCGGACCCTTCTCGACGGGCCAACCGCTCGGCGTCCGTGCCCGAGAAGCTCCAAAGCACGTCACGTCGTGAACTTGAAGCCACGACCGTTCGCTTAGCATGTGTATCGGAATGGGAGCCGCACAGCGTGGTATTGCGGACCCGAGACGAGGGCGTGTCTCACCCCCACGCGACGGAAAGGCCAAGCAGATTTTTGACAGGATCGACCGGATTCACCGGATAAAGGCGGATCGGCATTTATCCGGTGAATCCGGTCGATCCTGTCAAAATCGGCTTTCATAAACCCGAAGACTAACGCGTAACTGAGCGACAACACAACAGCCCGTCAATTCCGCTACCAGTTCCAAAGCAGGCGGCCGTGGTTGCGCCGCGAGTTCGACGAGCCGCGACCGCCAGGGAGCGGGATACGTCGCGCGCTCCCCGGCGGGCACGGCTCGTACCCAAACGTTACAAAAACCCGGTCGCGTGCGGAGCCGGTGTCACGCCACGCCGTTCTTCTTGAACCAGGCTTGCAGGCGCGTCCACCCGTCTTCGGCCGCGTCCTTCTTGTAGCTCGGGCGGTAGTCCGCGTAGAACGCGTGCGGGGCGTCCGGATACAGCACGATCTCGCTCGGCTTGTTCGCCTTCTTTAGCGCCGCCCGCATCGCCTCCACGTCCTTGACCGGGATGCCGGTGTCCTTCTCCCCGTACAGCCCCAGCACCGGGGCCGCGAGGTCGCCCGCCAAATCGATCGGGAACTTCGGCTGGAGTTCGGTTGCCTTTCCGGCGGCGGTCAGCCGCCCGTACCACGCGACCCCGGCCTTGAGTTCCTTGCTGTGGGCCGCGTAGAGCCACACGATGCGCCCGCCCCAGCAGAACCCGGTGATGCCCAGCTTGGCCGTGTCGCCGTTGCCGTCCTTCTTGGCCCACGCGACCGTCGCGTCGAGGTCGCCCATCACCTGACTGTCGGGCACCTTCGAGACCACCTTCATGATCCCGTCCCGCTCCAGCTTCGACACGTCGCCCTGGCGGGCGTACAGTTCGGGAGCGATGGCGAGGTAGCCGAGCTTGGCCAACCGGCGGCAGATGTCCTTGATGTGCTCGTGGACGCCGAAGATCTCCTGCACCACGAGCACGGTCGGGAACGGTCCGCCCTTGTTCGGTGCGGCCCGGTACGCCGGCACGGTGCCGTCTTTGACCGGGATTTTCACCTCCCCGGCGGTCAGGTCCTTGGCGTCGGTGGTGATCGTCTCCGCGGCGACCGGCTGAGTTGAAAGGGCGAACCCGGCGGCGAGCGTCGTTACGGTGAACGCGCGGCGGCTGATCGGCATTTCGTCCGGCATGTTCCGATTCCTTGGCGGTTGGGAGAACCGGCCCCGCCCCGACAGCGGGCTCCGGCGGTTCGTAATCGCGTTGCTGAAGCGGCCACTCAGAAGGATCGTATCCGGGGGAAGAAGATCCGGTATCTCGCGGGCGCTACGTTTCTGGGCCGAGTCCGGACTTGACCGGGCGATCAACACGCGCCGCCCCGGGCTCGGAGACCAAACCCGCCGCGGCCGATGTCACTCCACGAAGACGAACTCCTTCGCGTTGAACAGCACGTGCGCGAGGTCGGCCCACGCCTTCGGGTGGTTCGGCTGCCCGTACTCGTTGGACTGCCCCGCCACGAACGCGGTCGCGGCGCCGAGTTCGTCGTTCGACGGCTCGCGGCTGAACGCGGCGGCGTACATGGCCCGCACCCGGTCCTCGGGTTTTGCGTTCGGCTGCGCGAGCACCCGTTTGGCCCACAGCTCCGTTTGCTGGAGCACGAACGGGTTGTTCAGCATCACGAGCGCCTGCGCCGGGACGTTGGACACCGTGCGCCGGCCGATCGCGGTGAACGGCGTGGGGTAGTCGAACGCGGTGAACATGGGGTTGAGGAAGTTCCGGCGCACCTGGAGGTAGAGGCTGCGGCGGCCGTCGCCGTCGAGCGGCCCGGACCCCGGCCGCCCGCGCCCCACTTGGTGCTCTGTGAGGTGCGGCAGCACGCCCGGGCCGTCCGTGCGGAGGTCCAGTCGCCCGCTCACCGCGAGGATGCCGTCGCGGATCGCCTCGGCCTCCAGGCGCTTCACGTTCTGCCGGTGCAGCAGCTTGTTTTGCGGGTCGGCCGTGAGGGCCTTCGCGCTCTGTTCGGGAACGGCCCGGCTCGACTGTTGGTACGCCGCGGAGAGCAGCATGAGCTTGTGCACGGCCTTCAGGCTCCACTTTTGCGCGACCAGTTCGGTCGCGAGCCAGTCGAGCAGTTCGGGGTGCGTCGGCGGCTGGCCCTGCGCGCCGAAGTCGTCGGGGCTGCGCACGAGCCCCTCGCCGAAGTGGTGCTTCCACAGCCGGTTCACGAGCACCCGCGTGACCAGGGGGTTCGACGGGTCCGTGAGGGTGCGGGCCAGTTCGAGCCGCCCGCTGCCGGCGCTCTTGAAGGCCGGCAGAGCAAACGCTTCGAGCGGGCCGCGGGGCGCCTCGGCTCCGGGGCTTTTGTGGCTCCCGCGGATGAACACGCGCTCGTTCAGGCCGTTCCCGTCGCGCATCGTCGGGGCGCGTCTGGGGGCGGGCAGTTGCGCCTCGATCTCGTTCGCGCGGGCCGCGAGCCTCTTCGCTTCGTCACCGCCATCGCCGGGCACGATGGGCAGATACACCTTTGCCCCCCCCTCCACGGGCGGCGGGGTGTCGGCGAAGCGGGCTTCCGAAATGGCGACGAAGCCGGGGCCGTCGTCGAGCAGTTCCAGGTACGCCGGTTGCCCCTTCCACATGCCGAGGTCGAACGTCATCCAGTGAAGCTCTTCGCCGTGACCGATGCCGTGCGCCAGCCCGCCGTAAATCGGGTTCTGAATGAGCTGCAAGCCGTTCAGAATGACCCGCGCCCGCGCGCTCCGCCCCGCGACCCGGATCGCGAGGAACGGCTTGTCGATGGTGAACGTGGGCGACCGCAGCGCCCCCGTCAGCTTTTGCGTCTCGCGACCGCTGTGCGGGAATCCGTCGCCGCCCTCCGGGCGGAACGCGAGCCCGTCCGCGAACCACCGGTCCCGCCACCCGGCCCCGAACTCCTCGAAAGCGGGGCTCTTCTCACGCCAGCCGGTCGCCCGCGGCGGGTTCGGGCCGTCGGGGGGCGTGTTGTCGCGGGCGAGCTTCGCGCGGACCGCTTTCAGTTCGTCGAGCAGCTTCACCGTCGGGGCCGGGTCGCTCACGTCGGTCCGGTTGTACCGCGAACTGCTCAGCACCCCGAAGAGTGCGTAATAGTCTTTCGTGCTGATCGGGTCGAACTTGTGGTCGTGGCACCGGGCGCACCCGATGGTCAGCCCCAGCACCGTTTTGCCGAACACGTCGATCTGGTTATCGACGCGGTCGGCGTACTCGGCCCGCGAGTCGACCGGCGAGTGCTTCGCCTCCCCGAGCCACCAGAACCCGGTCGCAATGAGCGCGTCATTCAGCCCCTCCTTCGAGAACCGCGGCAGGAGCAGGTCTCCTGCGATGTGTTCCGTCAGGAAGGTGTCGTAAGGCACGTCGGCGTTGAGCGCCCGGACCACGTAGTCGCGGTACCGCCACGCGTCGGGGATGTCGAAGTCGAACTCGTGGCCCTGGGTCTCGGCGTACCGCACGAGGTCCAGCCAGTGGCGTGCCCACCGCACCCCGTATTGCGGCGACGCGAGCAGCCGGTCCACCACCTTCTCGAACGCGCCGGGGCCGTCGTCCTTCAGGAACGCGTCGACTTCTTCGGGGGTGGGAGGGAGGCCGGTCAGGTCGAAGGTGACGCGCCGCAGCAGGGCGCGCTTCTCGGCGGGCGGGGCGAACGAGAGGCCGTCCTTTTGGAGCCGCGCGAGCAGGAACCGGTCGATGTCGTTGCGAACCTCGGCCTTCGAGCCCTGGACGGTCGGCACCGGGGGCCGCTGGATCGGACGGAAGGACCACTGAGCTTTGGCGCGGGCGTGCGGGTCGAACTTTTCGGTCGCTCCCTGTGCGCTTCCGCCGTCGGCGGGCCATGGCGCGCCGCCCTTCACCCACGCCGTGAGGGTCGCGATGTCGGCGTCGGAGAGCTTCCCCTTCGGCGGCATCTTGATGTCGCCGCCGTAAGCGACCGCCTCAATGAGCAGGCTTTTCGCGGGGTCACCGGGCTTCACCGCGGCGCCGTTGTCGCCGCCCTTGGCGAACTCGGCCTTGGCGTCGAGCCGCAACCCGCCCTTCTGCTTCTTGGCGTCGTGGCAACTGGTGCAGTGCGCGACCAGGATCGGCCGCACCTTCTTCTCGAAGAACTCGTTATCGACCGGTTCGGCGGCGCGAGCGACCGGGGCCAGAAGTGCGACTGCGACGAGCGCGGCGGTTCGCATAAGTTAAGATCCGACGGCGAGTGAGGCGGGAACGTCATTGTCCGCCAAGCTGCGCGCGGGTTCAAGCGAAACCGCCCCCGTCGAGGGGCGTCTTCAGTGCGGCACACCAGTCGTTTCAGGTTCCAAATTGGTCACCGGCTCGACAAACGCCCACAGGCCATTCGTGTGAGTTCTCACATGGAACTTGGAACCTGGAACTCGAAACGACTGGGTGCGCGGCTCCGGATCGGGACTCAACGGCGGGTGGAATCGCATGGCGTCCGAACGCGAGGCACCGTCGGCGGTCGATTACGTGGTGATCGCGCTGAGCCCGGCGCTGGTCATGCTCATGGTCGGCAGCCTGGTGTTCTTCCTCGTGGAAGTGCTGTACGCCGGGCAGTACTCGGGCCGGCTGCTGTACACGATGTTCTTCTTCGTGTTCGGCGCGGTCCTCGTCGCCCGCATCTCCATCCAGTACGACGCCGCCCGCGCGTCGCTGTACGGTGCCGGGCTCGCGATCGCGACGTATCTGGCGCTCTTGGCCTACGTCGAGTACCCCGCGGGGTGGCTGCGGGCGTGGGGCTGGCTCGTGAACCTCGGGCTGCTCGTGCTGATCTGGTGGAGCGCGCACAAGCTCACCCGGGACTGCACCCACCTGGACGAGAAGGACAGTTCGAGCGGGCGCGGGCTGCTCTCGGCCGCTGGGCTGGACGCCGACGAACCCGCGCCGGCGGCGGACGGGGCGCACGGGCCTCCCGAACCGGCCAAGCCCGTTCGCGCCCGCAAAAAGAAGGGCAAAAAGAAAAAGGCACACGGCTCGAAGCTGTGGGACTGGATCGAGCGGTACAAGGCGCACCGCGAAACCGAGCGCAAGAAGGGGCACACACCCGGCGTGTGGGTGCTGTACTTCGCCCTGGCCGCGCTGCCGCTGTTCGCCCTGGGGCAGTCGCTCGTCGGCCCCGACGACGCGGCCCGGCGCCGGGCCACGTTCCTTCAAATGACGGTCTACATCGGGAGCGCGCTCGGGCTGCTCGTCACGACCAGCCTGCTCGGGGTGCGGCGTTACCTGCGCCAGCGCAAGGCCACGGTGCCGGTCCCGATGACCGTGAGCTGGCTCGTGTTCGGCGGCGTCCTGATCGCGGCGTTCCTCGTGCTCGGCGCGTTCCTCCCGCGCCCGCACTCGGAGGTGCCGTGGTTCGGGATCGAGCGTGCCGGCAAGGCGCAGCGGAACGCGTCCCGGAACGCGCAACTCGGCGATGCGTCCGGCGAAGGCGACGGACGCGGCGGCAACAAGACCAAGGCCGGAAACGGCTCCGCGAGCGGGAAGGGCGGACAGCCCGGGGGCGGAACAAAAGGTGAAAAGGGGAGCGGCGGAAAGGGCTCGGACGGCAAAGGCGGGAGCGGGAAGAAAGGTGATCAGTCCGGCGGGGACCAGAAGGGCAACGGTAAAGGACAGGGGGGCGAGAACGAGGGCCGTAAGGACGACGAGAACGACCAGCCGGGCGGTGACCCCGACCGCGAAGGCGAGGACGCGAAAAGCGACGGCGGGCGCAAGAGCGGCTCGCCGTCCGATTCGCGGATGGGCGAGACGTTGGCGAAGATTGCGGGCGTGGTGAAGTGGATCGTGTTTGCGGTCGTCGCCATTCTGATCGTGTTCGGACTGTTTTTCGGGGTGCTGAAGTACCTCGCTCCGTTCACGGAATGGGCTCGGCGCTGGCTAGAAGGAATCCGCTCGTGGTGGCAAAGTTTGTTCGGGGCACGCGCCCGCCGCGAGGGCGGGGCCGCGGTCGGCGAAGCGAAACCGCTCGGACCGCAGCGCCCGCCGCCGTTCAGTGCGTACTCGAACCCGTTCGCCGACGGCACGTCCGAGGAACGCGACGCCGCCGAACTGATCGCGTACACGTTCGAAGCGTTCGACGCCTGGGCCTGGGATCACGGCGCCGGCCGCGACCCGGCGGAAACGCCGCTGGAGTTCGCCCGGCGTGTCGGAGAAGCCTTTCCCGATCACGCGGAGGCGTTTGCCAAGCTGTCGAACCTGTACACGCGCACGGCCTACTCGGAGCTTCCCATTCCCGAGAACGCACTGGCGGTACTGGAAGACGTGTGGGAACGTCTGGTACACGGGGCCGGAGTGGAAGTTTGAACCGAGACCCGCGGGGCGGTCGCGGCTCGTCCTTGTAGCGGCTACCAGATTTTCCGGTTCGTTGGTTGCGCGCCACCCGCCTGCGTCAGCGGGCGGGTGTAACTCGGTGTGTTCCGATCTGGCGGTTGATCTCGTCACGGCCACCAGCTTGAAACGACTGAATGTCAACCCGCGTCGCCGGGGGGTTGTTGCTTCGCCTTCTGTATCTCCTCCCGCAGCAGCGCTTCAAGTTCGTCGGCGCGCTCGATGTTGCGCACCCGGAGGTCGTTCACCTCCCAACGGTCGTCGGGCTTCTCGTACAGTTGCGGCTCGCGTGGCGGGTCGCCCTCCGGCACGAGCGTCGGCACGATCAGCGACCATTCACCCGTGCGAAGGGCGATTTCGGCCGCCCCTCCCAGTTCGAGCTGTGTGATTGCGGACGCGCGCAGCGACTCCGACAGCCCTCGCGCCGGCGGTAGCAAGCTGTGACCGGGTGTACCGGCCGGCGGTGTGAGACCGAAAAGTTCGAGCAGCGTCGGGAACAGGTCCGGCGGCTGCGTGAACCCGCTCACGCGCCGTCCGGCCTGTTCGGCGTTCGGCAGGCGGAGCAACAGCGGCAGGTGAACCAGTTCCTCGTGCAGCCAGGGGCGGTACAACCCGACCTGACCGTGTTCGCCGAGCGGGTGCCCGAAATCGGACGTGATGAGCCACGCCGCGGACCGATCCAGCTCCTCCTCGCGCAGGATCTCGAACACGGCCCCGAGTTCCGCGTCGAGTTTCGTGACCACCGCGGCGAAGGTCTTGTGCAGCCAGTCCCAGAGGTCGAGGTCGGCGCGATCGAACGGCCCGGTCGGCGGGTCGGCGAACGGCTCGACGGGCTCTTCGGGTTCCTCCGTCTCCGGAAGGGCCGGGGTTGGCTCCTCGGGTTCGTGGGCCTCTTCAGCCCCTTCAGACTCGTCCGCCTCGTCGGATTCGAGTTCCTCGACTTCGTCCGTCTCTTCCGCCTCGTCCGATTCGGGCTCGTCGCCATCAGCCGTTTGAGACTTCGGTCCGGGTTCCTCTTCGATGTCCTCCAGGTACGCCTCGAACACGTCCTGCTGAACGTCCCACGGGGGGAGCAGGCGGTCCGTTTCGATCCAGAGCAAGAACTCGGGAACGTTGCGCAGGCGCTCCAGGAGTGCCGGCAGCGAACGGATCAGTTCTTCGAGCGGGGAATCGTCGTCCGGCTTGGGGCGGGCGTCGAACACTTCCTGCCAGCCGGCGTAGAACCAGTCGGGGGCATCGGTGTCGGGGTGGTTCGCGCGCACGAGAACGGTTCGCGGGGACGAACCGCTCTCCCCGGCTCTTTCACCGAGAACGAGAAGAGGGGTTTCGGTCGCCGGTCCGCGTGTTTGCTCGCTTTCGGTGGGGGAAAAGTGCTTTCCCGTCCACGCCCGGCGTGCGGCGTCCGGGTCGGGGCGATCGCTGATGTGCCGGTCGAACGTGACGCCCTCCGCGGCGAACCGGTCCAGGTGCGGAGTGCCGACCCAGTCGTTGCCGTAGGCCCCCAGCCACCCGGCCGGGAGCCCGTTGAGCGCGAAAACGATCACTCGCATTCGAAGATTCCCAGATACGCAGGTCGGAACAGAACGGTGGCCGCCCGGCCGGCGGCGCCGGGCGCTTCCACTTCCGACTTGAGGCCGAGCAGGGGCGGAAAGGTTCACCGGACTATTCGCTCCGGCCCGCCAGGATAAGCTAGCAGGGTGTCACCGGGGTGGGAGGTTTCCGCGTGCTGGGTCCGATCTTTTCGCGCGAAGTGGTCACGGTGCCGCGGCGGTCCGGGCACTACCCCCAGCGGGCGGCCCTGGTCGGGCTGCTGTGCATCCTGGGCGTCACCACCTGGCAGGCCACCATCGGGTTCGCCCGCGACGCCACGCTCGGCGAGACGGCGAACTTCGGGCTGCTCCTGTTCCAGATCGTTGCGTTCGTCCAACTGTTCCTCACGCTGTTCTTCGCCACCCTGTCGGCCGCCGGCGCGGTCTCGCAGGAGAAGGACCGCCGGACGTTCGTGCTCCTGCTCCTCACGGACCTGCGGGACTACGAAATCGTGCTCGGGAAGTTGCTCGGCGCGCTGCTGCCCATTCTGATTCTGCTCTTTGTGAGCGTGCCGGTCCTCGCGCTCTTGCTGCTGCTCGGCGGGATCGATCCCGAGCAGGTGCTCCAGGCGGTGCTGGTGCTGTTCGCGTCGGCGATCGCGGCCGGGTCGCTCGGCGGGCTGGTGGCGCTGTGGCGCGACAAAACGTACCAGGCGCTCGCGCTGTCGGTCCTCTTCCTGGTTCTGTACGTGTGCGTTTCGCAGGGCGTCGGCACGGTCGGCCCGATGCTCGTTGCGGACTGGGACTGGCCGACGATACAAGCCTGGATCGACCCGTTCGTCGCGATGCTCAGCGTCCTCGAACCGCCGACGACCGGCGCGGGGCTCGCGCCCGCCTACGGGTTCGTGCTGGTGACGCTCGCGTTCTGTGCCGCCCTCAACGGCATCGGCATCTGGGGGCTGCGGAAGTGGAACCCGAGCGGCGAGCCGATCATGCAGCGCGAAAGCTCGAGCGCCGCGGAAGACCCGGAGTCGAACGAGGCCGTTGAGGCCGAGAAGCGCGCCCGGGCGCACGCCGCGCCCGGCGACGCGCGCCAGGTGTGGGCCAACCCGGTCCTGTGGCGCGAGATCCGCACCCTGGCTTACGGGCGCCGGCCGCTGCTGGTGAAGTTCGCGTTCGGGATCGTGCTGGCGCTGATCCTGTACTTCGCGGTGAACGAGCTGAACCGGCCCGGCGGGCGGCCCGCGTTCGCCGCCGCCTACGGGCTGGTGCCGGTGGCCGTGCTGAGCTTGCTCCTCGTCGCGGCGCAGGCGGTGACCTCCATCACCTCCGAGCGCGACGGCGCCGCGCTCGACGTGCTCCTCGTGACCGACGTGTCCCCCAAGGAGTTCGTGTTCGGGAAGCTGCTGGGGGTGCTGTACAACACCAAAGAGTACATCGTCCCGCCGCTGCTCCTCGCGGGCTTCTACGCGGTCCGCGGCGCGCTGGCGCGAACGCCGGCCGGGACACCGCCCGGCGACGTGCTGGCGGCCAACTTCGGCCCGCTGGTGGCGGTGGCGGGCGCGCTGATCGTGCTGTTCGGGTTCGCGACCGCCCTCGGGCTGCACGTCTCGCTGCGCATCACCCAAAGCCGGCTCGCGATCGGGCACACGCTCGGAACGGTGTTCTTCCTGTCCACCGGAACGCTGATCAGCATTTACCTGATCGTTATCAACGGCGGCAGCTTCGGGAACCAGTGGTTCAGCTTCCTCGCCTTCCTGGTGCTGGGCATCGGGGGGCTGCTGTACGTGCTCAGCGCCGACCGCCCGTCCCCGGCGCTGACGCTCGCGAGCGTCGTGTGCCCGCTGGCGATGTTCTACTGCGTGGTCAACGTGCTCATCGGCGGCCGCCCCGGTGCGGAAGAATCGGCGGACCCGCTGGTGCCGTTCCTGGCGCTGGGAGCCGCGTTCGGGTTCGCCGTGTACGCGATGCTGTTCCCCCTGGTCACCGAGTTCGACGTGGCGCTGGGCCGCACCGCCCAGCCCAACGAGAGCTGACTCAACAGAAACAGAATGGCCGCAAAGAAGCACAAAAAGCACAAAAAAGAGAAGCAGCCCCGATCAAGCAGAAACCAAGGTTCGACCGGACCACGGAACTAACGGGTGTCGCTCGATTCGGCTACGCGTCCGCTGTTCTTTTTTGAGCTTTTGTGCTTCTTTGCGGCCATTCTGTCTTTGCCTTTCGAGGTCGAAGCGCCATGAAAATGTTCGCACCGGTGTTGGTGGTGCTCGCGCTGGGCTCGTCGGGCTGGGCCGACGAACCCAAGACGTTCCCGGCCGCGACGCACAAGGGGGGCGAACTCCGGTACGTTGACAAAGTGCCGGTACTGGTTCTGAAGGGCAAACCTACCGAGATGGGCGAGCAGTTCGGCAAGCTCGCGATCGCCAACGCACCGGACCTCACCAAGCTCCACGAGCAGTTCCTCGCCGACTCCGGCCAGACGGCCACGTACCGGTTCATTGAGGCCATGTCGCGGCGGCTCAAGCCGAACTTCCCTCCGCACGTTGCGACGGAGCTTGAGGCCGCGGCGAAAGCCTCCGGGCGCCCGGAAGGGTTGCTCCTGTTCGCCAACACGATCGCGGACCTCACCAGCGGCCTCGGGTGCTCGACGATCATTGTGGAGAAGGAGCGGAGCACAACCGGCGCGCCGCTGTTCGCCCGGAACTTCGACTGGATTCCCACGAAGGGCATCACCGAGCACACGCTGGTGGCGGTCTACAAGGGCGAGGGCAAGCGGGCGTTCGCGGCGATCACGGTGACGCCGATCGCGGGCGTCATCAGCGGGATGAACGACGCCGGGCTGTGCGTCACCATCAACGAGATCCACCTGCGCCGCAGCAAGGACAACGCGAAGTTCAACTGGAGCGGCACCCCGCTGCTGCTCAACTTCCGCCGCGTGCTGGAAGAGTGCTCGACTGTCGCGGAAGCCGAAAAGCTGCTCCGCGGCTCGAAGCGAACCAGCTCCTGCTGCCTGACGATTTGCGACAAGAACGGCGGCGCGGTGTTCGAGTTGACCCCGGACAACCTCGAAGTGCGCAAGAACGAGAACGGGGTGTGCTGCTGCACGAACCACTTCCGCACCGACAAGCTCAGCGTGACGACCAAATGCGACCGTTACGACAAGCTCTCTCTGCTCCAACAAAAGGACGCGCCAAAACTCGGCGTGAAGGACGCATTCGAGCAGCTCCAAAAGGTGGACCAGGGTAAAGGCACGCTCCAGAGCATGGTGTTCGAGCCGTCGGAGCGTGTGATACACCTGGCCTACGGCCCCGGGTCGGCGAGTAAGCTTCCGCCGGTCAAGCTGGATCTGGGCAAGCTGTTCGATGAAAAGTAACGGTAAGCTCCACCGGAACCGGAGAGCGCGTGCGGGGCAACCAATCCCCGGCCCACCTCAAGGTTCGTGGGGTTTGCGCCGGGTGCCTTTACGCCAGGCGGTTGCGCAGGAGGCTTTTCACACGTTCACCCCCTTCCCTTCAGGGAAGGGGGCGGGGGTTAGGTCGCCCCGCACGCGCCCTCGATCCGCTTCGGTCTCTTCGGACAGAAGTTGGAGGGTCGGTCACTTCCGAGCGTAAGGTGGGCCATGCCGAACGGTACACTTCAGGACCTGCTCACGGCGTTCGACCCGGAACGGCCGCTGGAGCGGGCCGGCACCATTCCGAACACGTGGTACACGGCGCCCGAGATTTACGCGCTGGAGCGTGACGCGGTGTTCGCCCGCACCTGGCAGATGGTCGGGCGGGCCGATCAAGTCGCGAACCCGGGTCAGTACCTGACGGCCGACATCGCCGGCGAACCCGTTCTCGTGGTGCGCAACGAGAGCGGTGATTTGAAGGCGTTCTTCAACGTCTGCCGGCACCGGGCCGCACGTTTGTGTACCGACGAATGCGGCACCGTCACGAAGCTCCGGTGCCGCTACCACGGGTGGACCTACGACCTCAGCGGGGCGCTTCGGGGGGTACCCGAGTTCGACGGCGTTCAGGACTTCCGCCGCGAGGACAACGGCCTGCCGCCGGTCGCGGTGGCGGTGTGGGGGCCGTTCGTGTGGGTACACCTCACCCCGCCGCGCGAACCCGTCGACGCGTACCTGGGTCCGTTGGTCTCGTGGGCGGCGGGAGCGGCTCTGGGCGACCTCAAGTGGCACGCCCGCAGGAGCTACGACCTTCGGTGCAACTGGAAGGTGTACGTCGATAACTACCTGGACGGCGGGTATCACGTGAACACCGTCCACCCGGCCCTCGCGGGGACGCTCGATTACACGAATTACCGCACCACCTGCGACGGGAACGCGGTACTACAAAGCAGCCCGACCAAGCCGGCGGAAGGCGACGCGGGGCAGACCCGCACCGGCGACGCGGCGTACTGGTGGCTGTACCCGAACTTCATGCTCAACGCCTACGCCGGAGTGATGGATACGAACCTGGTGCTGCCGCTGGGGCCGGACCGGTGCCGGGTGGTTTTCGACTTTTATTTCGCCGATTCGCTCGATCATGACTTCAGGCGCAAAAGTGTTGAAGTCGCCGAGCAGGTGCAGCAAGAAGACATCGGGGTGTGCGAAGAGGTGCAGCGGAACCTGCATAGCCGCAGCTTCTCGACCGGCCGGTTCAGCGTGAAGCGCGAGAACGGCGGGCACCACTTCCACGCAAAGCTGGGGCGCGTGCTCCGGGGGTTCGCAGGTTAGCGCTCGGCCCGCCGGGTCGTGGCGGTTCTCAAGTGACGGAGCATTTTTCGTGAACGACGAGTCGGGGGCGCAATTTAGGTCCGGGCTGATGTTCGGGCTGGTGGCGTACCTGTGGTGGGGGCTGGTGCCCCTGTACTTCGCCGCGCTGGCCGCCTTCGGCGTGCCCGCGTGGGAGATCCTGGCCCACCGCATCGCGTGGTCGCTTCCCATCATGGCCCTGCTCACGCTCGCCCTGGCGGGCTGGAAAGACGTGGTCCGCGTCCTGCGGTCCCGGGCGCTCGTTTCAACGCTCCTGCTCTCGGCGTGCCTGCTCGCGCTCAACTGGCTCATCTACATCTACGCCACCGTCACCAACCGCGTCGTCGAGGCGAGCCTCGGTTACTACATGATGCCGCTGGTGAACGCGGCCCTCGCGCCCATCTTCCTGAAAGAAAAGCTGCGGCCGGCGCAGTTCCCGGCGCTGGTGCTGGTGGCGCTCGGTGTCGCCATTCCGTTCGCCTGGAACGGCAACTTCACCTGGATCGCCGTGGCCCTGCCGATCACCTTTGGCGCGTACGGCCTCGTGCGCAAGAAGGTGGCGGTCGAGAGCATGACCGGGCTGACGGTGGAAACGATTCTCATGCTCCCGCCGTCGCTCGGGTTCCTCCTGTACCTGTCGGCCACGGGACAGAACCACATGACCCCGACCGACTGGCGGCTCAACGCGCTGATCGCCTTCAGCGGCATCGTCACCGTTGTCCCGCTCCTCACCTACACGCTGTCGCTGCGCCGGTTGCCGCTGCTGGCGGTGAGCTTCATTCAGTTCCTGTCGCCCACCGTGCAGATGGTGATCGCGGTGATCTGGCTGGGCGAAACGCTCGGGCCGGAGCGCGTCGCGGCGTTCGTGTGTGTGTGGTCGGCGGTGCTGATCTTCATCGGCGACGCGCTCTGGCAGGCGCGTCAGAAGCGCCGCGCCCGGCGCGGCGCCTCCGACCTCGTCGGGCCACTCACACCACGATTCGGTGGACTTCCGTCTGCAGTTCCCCACCGGTGACGTGGACCTGCCCCTGGGCGTCGATGTACACGTCAACCTCGCTCCGGACGCCGAAGTCGGGCAAATAAATGCCCGGCTCGATGCTGAAGCACGTGCGGGGGATGATGCGCCGGTCCTCGCGGGTTTCGAGCCCGTCGATGTGGGCGCCGTTCCCGTGGACCTCCTGCCCAATGTTGTGACCGGTGCGGTGCGTGTAGTTCGCGCCGTACCCGGCCTTCTCGATCACGTCGCGGGTCGCGTTGTCGATCTCCCAGCCCAGTAACGGCGTCCCGGCGGCAAACGCGTCCTTCGCCTTTTGAATGCCCGCATCCCGCGCCGCCGCGACCACCGCGAACACCTTCGCGTACTGCTCGGGTACGGTGTCCCCCACGTACACAACACGGGTGTAGTCCGCGTACACCGCCCGCGGGCGGTTCATCTTCGCCCACAGGTCGATCAGCACGAACGAACCCTTCTGGATGGGCGCGTCGGTGGCCGCCGCGGTGTCGAAGTGCGGGTCGCCGCTGTGCGGCCCCACGCCCACGATCGGCGGGCTGTAGGTCGTCATCCCGTTGTCGGCGAAGTGCTTCATGATCCGGGCCTGAACGGCCGTTTCCATCACCTTGCCGTGCGCGCGGATCTCGTCGGCGATGAACGCGAACGCAACGTCGTAGGCCGCGCGGCACAGCTTCGCCGCCTCGAAGTGCGATTTCTCCTGGTCCGCGTCCCACACCGCCTCGAACTGCTGGATCAGGTCGCCGGACGCGAGCACGTCAGCGCCGAACGAGCGCACGAGTTCGACGGTGCCGGCGTCGACACGGCTGATGTACGGGTTCGCGTTCCGCGGGCTGTACTCCATCGCCACCTTCTTCGCCCCGCCTACGAGCGCGCCGACGCCGGCTTCAAGTTCCTGCCACCGGCGGTAAATCGTTTTGTCGGCGCCGGGCAGGTGATCGAGCGCCGCGGGCTCGATCGCGTGAACCAGCTTCTTCGGTTCGCCGGTGGCGGGAACGAAATAGAACCACCGCCGCGAGAGCTTCTTCTCCGCGACACCGGCGACTCGCTGGGCGAGCACGTTGAGCCCGCGGAAATCGTACAGCAGCCAGCCATCGAACCCGGCTTCGCGGATCGCGGCCTGGACCGCAGACAAATCGAACATGATTAACGTCCTCACGCAACGGCCGAGGGCTCGCGCCCCCGGCGACGGGGTGGCACCTTCCGGACTGAGAGAGTGGGGGGTTGTCTTAGCCTCGAACGGGGCCGCTGTCTTCTCATCAGGTGGCGAGGTGTGATCCGACTGCAAATCGCGCACACCGATTGACCGCGAGAACGTGGCGGCATTCGGATAAGATGTGGCCGATCGCGACGGTGCCACTGCGCCACCGTCCCACCGTTCAGGAACGCCCGCCGTGACTCTTCCCACCGATACTTTCGCAGCAATCGCACAGTCCGCCGACCGTCGACAGACGTTCCGGCTCCTTGACCGGCTAATGGCACCCGAGCTGTCGAACGACGAGCGGCCCGACGTGGTCAACGCGCTTGTGGCGGTTTCTGATCCGCGGGCCGTTCCGATCCTGGAACGAATACTCACGGACCGCGCCCGCACAGCCACGGTGCGCGAGGCCGCGGGCTACGTCCTGCGGAACATGGAGTATCTCGACGTCGACTGGTCGGAAGACACCTTGAGGGGCTGGTGGAACTCTCCCGATGCCGTCCTTCACCGGCACGCGCTGCGATCGATGGGCGCGGCCGCTTGCCCGGACATCGTGCGTGCCGTTGCCCGGGACCCGGCCCACCCACTGCGAGCAACTGCCCTCGACCGAATGATCTTCTTCTTCGACGCCCCGGCCGACGTGGACATGAAAATCGAGGCTCTGGCCGCCTCGGCCCCGGAGGTGCGTGCGACCGCGGCGAAAATCCTGTTCTGGGACGAACCGGTCGCGGCCGAAACGGCACTGGTGACCGCGGCTGCGGACCCGGTCGAGCGTGTCGCCGTTGAAGCGCTCCTCACGTTGCAGTATTACCCCTCACGACATGTGATCCGCAGTCTACACGGCCGGCTCGACCACCCCACCGAGCCGATCCGTCACGCCGCCCGTGAGAGCTGGGACGAGATCCGACTCGGTTGTCTGCGGTACGTCTGCGACGACGGCCCGCGCGTGTCTGCCCGGGTCCGGCGTTGGCTCGCACCCGTCTGGGATCTCCTGTCATACACGGACGAAGAATTGGCCCCGCTCGCCTCGGAACCCTTCGCAGCGCAACTCGCGCGCGAAACTCAGCCACCAATTCCGTCCGATCTGGTCCGATTGCTCGCCGACCCGGACACGTCCCCAAAAATGTTGGAGGAAGTGCTCTGGGGAAAGGCATGGGCGATGTACCCGCCCAACGCCCGGCGCCAGGTGCGCCCGGTGATGCTGAACCATACCGATCCGCTGGTGCGCCAAAGGAGCATAGAGCCGCTCCGCGCGTGGGGCGACACGGACGGGTTACTGGCGCTGGCCGGCGACCCAGATTTTGGTGTGCGCAAATCAGCGATGTACGAACTCAGCCGGTTACCACCGGACCCACATATCGCAGCGCTCGCATGGGATCACCTGCACCAACCGCAGACGGTCGGTACCCACGCGACTGAAACACTCGCCACGTTCGTCGCTCATGCGGATCGGAACGAAGCGGTGCAGCGGTTACAGTCGATCGCCGCGGACCGAAACCGGCCGGAGAAACTGCGGGTGGCGGCGGTGGATCACCTCACGACGCTCCAAGCAACGGACGAAATCCGCCCGTTAACCAAGCTGTTGGCCGAACCACCGGCGGTAACGTGGGCGCTGCACATCGCAGCTCTCGGGGCGGCCACCGATCTCGCGCTGTCGGTGTCGTGCTCCCATCTGGACGACGTGGACAACCTGCACCTCCAAGTCGCGCTGGCGACGGCATACGGAGTGCCCGGTTGACACCTGTTCCCGCCTGCGGGAAACTGACATCAGGTTCGCCCCGACCTTATACCGTTCAACCGGAGTCGCTGATGTCTCGTCTGCTCGCCTGCTTGACCCTCGCGGTCGACGCCGGGCCACTGTCGGCGTGCCTCAACGATGTCGAGTTGCCCGCCCACGAGCGCGAGTTCCGGTCCCAGTACCGGAGTTCCAACCCGCCACCCGTCACACCTTCATCTGAGCCCGCGGACCGCCCCAGCACCAGCTTCGTGTTCGGAACTGGGGCCGCTTTGCTTGTGGCTGCGTGCGTCCTCGTGCTGACCAACCCCCGAACGCGGAGCTGATCCGTGGTCAGTCATTTGCGCCGAAGCCTTTGGACCGGAGGTGCGGCGGTCCTCGGGCTGTTCGCCGGTTGCGTGGGCGGAATGGCCTCACACGCGGGTCCGTATTACAAGCCCCCTGCGTCTCTGGCCGAACGCGCCCCGCTGCCACACCACGTTCCCCCCTTCGCCGGCGGGGCGGCGCTGCGGTTCGCAATGGTCCACGGTGTCATTCACGAGCGGTTCCCGCGACACGGTCGGGAGCACTACCGCTCGCGCGACTGGCACACCCGCCAGCGTCTCGCTGCACTGACCCCGGACGACCCGGCCACGTTCCCACTCGCCGACGACCTCGCGGTCGGGTTGGAACGACTCGGGCGACCGGACGAAGCGGTCGCGGTCGCACGCGACAAGCTCACCCGCCAGCAAGCCAGGGGACTCTCCGGACGCGACCTGTACACGTCATACGCCAACCTCGGCACGTTCCTGATCCACGCCAGCTTCGCGGATGCGGTGGCCGGTGTCCCGGCCGCACGACAACAGTTTTGCGAGGGGGTGGGATTGATCCGCAAATCGGTCGAGGTCAACCCGGAAGCCCACTTCGGGCGCGAGCGGTGGCAGATGGCGGTTGCCGAATTTCTTCTCGCCGCGATGTACGACCGCGAACTGCTGCGCACGTTCGACTGCCTCGGAAACCGGCTCGACCTCAGCATTGAGGAGTGTCTGAACCGGGAGGCGAACTGGACGCAAACCGGTTACGGGCGGGCGGTCGACGCGCAGTTCAGTCAGGGGAAGGCGGTGTACGGGATGCAGAGCTTCTTCGAGCCGGGTGTCGATCACGCCGATCCCGCCCGGTGGACCGAGTTGAGACGCATTCGCGAACACATTACGAAAGTCGGCGCAGAGAACGGATGGGATACGGTGCCGGTACCCTCACACCGCAAGCCCGTGCCCTTCGACGAACCGGTGCTCGGGATCATCGGGATGTGGCGACAGGGCGGCGGAGCCAACCCGCACTTCGCGCTCGCTCTCGGCGAAGTCATGCTGCGGGTGGGTCAGCGACACATTGCCTGGGCGGCTTATGAACGGGCGTCTCGACTGGCCGACCGTTACTGGCCCGATCCGTCCCTCCGGGGGTTCCTTCTCACCCACTGCCGGAAGCGACAGACCGATATCGAGCAGACGCTCATTCACATCCCACCTGCAAGCGCCACCCACCCGGCGTGGCAGAACGTTACCCCGCCGATACCGGCCGCCGAGGTAGCCCAACTGCGGACACGGTTCGAGGCGGAACTCGCGCACGGACAGGGCTACCAGCGGGCGTACCAGGAGTACGAGAACAAGCGGATCGCGAAAGGGGCATCGATCTTCGACGAGCACCTCTTCGACGAATTCCATGCGGGTCGTGAGCCGATCGCCTCTGCGGTTGGCCCAGAGGAGCAATTCGTGTGGGTGTCGCAGGGTAAGAGGCAGACGTATGTATTGAGCTGGGGATTGGCGGGGGGAACGTTTGGCGCCGGGTTGGCGGCCGTAGTGGTTGCCGGCCTCCTCCGCTGGCGTTCGGGCCGCAAACGTGTGGATTTCGGACCTACGAGCGGTTGATGAAATCCTGGCACTCACCGCATTGACCGTTATGCGAGTGTGTCATCGTTTAAGATTATGGGCTAGACAGCAAGAACTCGGAACGGCTTCAAATCACGCTCTGTTGAGCCACAGGCGAGCCGTCGGAAGTGGCGGGAAGTGTAGAAGTGTAAGCGGCAAAAAGCCGCGACCCCGGTGCATTTCTGCGCCGGGGTCGCGGGTATATCGTTGGCAAGTGGGTGCGTGTGTTCTGTGTGAGGCGGGGTGATATGTGGTCGGTGGTGCTCGAGCCACACGACCTGTGTGTCAGTATCCTTAGAAAGGAGGTGATCCAACCGCAGGTTCCCCTACGGTTACCTTGTTACGACTTAGTCCCAATCAAGAAGTCCGTCTTCGACACCGGTGAAGGTGGCTTCGGACGTCCCTCTCTTTCGTGGCTTGACGGGCGGTGTGTACAAGGCTCAGGAACACATTCACCGCGGTGTTGCTGACCCGCGATTACTAGCGATTCCGGCTTCACGCAGGCGAGTTGCAGCCTGCGATCTGAACTGGGGTGTAATTTCTGTGATTGGCTCCTCTTCGCAGAGTCGCTTCACTCTGTGTACACCATTGTAGCACGTGTGCAGCCCTGGACATAAAGGCCATGAGGACTTGACGTCATCCCCGCCTTCCTCCGGTTTGACACCGGCAGTCCCTCTAGAGTGCCCTTGTGGGTCGCAACTAAAGGTAAGGGTTTCGCTCGTTATGGGACTTAACCCGACATCTCACGACACGAGCTGACGACAGCCATGCAGCACCTGTGCTCGGTCCCCCCATTGCTGGGGTCCGTTCCCGTTTCCGGGTCCTACTGCCGAGCGCTTTCGCACATGTCAAGTCCAGGATAAGGTTCTTCGCGTAGCCTCGAATTAAGCCACATGCTCCACCGCTTGTGTGAGCCCCCGTCAATTTCTTTGAGTTTCAGCCTTGCGACCATACTCCCCAGGCGGGGTACTTAGCATTTTAACTTCGACAGTAAACCCATATCTGGTCTACTATCTAGTACCCATCGTTTAGGGCTAGGACTACCGGGGTATCTAATCCCGTTTGCTCCCCTAGCTTTCGCGCCTCAGCGTCAGAAGAGGTCCAGCACGTCGCTTTCGCCACCGGAGTTCCTGTAGATATCAACGCATTTCACCGCTCCACCTACAGTTCCACATGCCCCTACCTCCCTCCAGGCCGTCAGTATCTGAGGCCGTTCCGCGGTTGAGCCGCGGCATTTCACCCCAGACTTGATAGCCCGCCTACGCGCCCTTTAAGCCCAGTGATTCCGAACAACGTTCGCTCGGTTCGTCTTACCGCGGCTGCTGGCACGAACTTAGCCCGAGCTTATTTTTGGGATAGATCACACCTCTCGGCTTTTCTCCCCCACTAAAGCGCTTTACAACCCGAAGGCCTTCATCGCGCACGCGGCATCGCTCGGTCAGGGTTGCCCCCATTGCCGAAGATCCTCGACTGCAGCCACCCGTAGGTGTCTCGCCAGTGTCTCAGTGCGAGTGGCGCGGGTCGTGCTCTCACACCCGCTAGACATCTTCGCCTTGGTGGGCCGTTACCCCACCAACTAGCTAATATCACATGGGCCCCTCCGGGGGCGATGAATCTTTGCTCTCACGAGGTCATCCGGTATTACCCACCATCTCTGATGGCTATCCCGAACCCCCGGGTAGGTACCCATGCCTTACTGCCCCTTACGCCGGTTCCCCCTTGCGGGATTCCCCCGACTTGCATGCCTAATCCATGCCGCCAACGTTCGTTCTGAGCCAGAATCAAACCCTTCAAGTTAATTTTCGCACTGCCAGTCACCCGGCAGCGACTTGGTCGAGTTCAATCCGGCCGTTGTTCGGTGTCGACTTCAGTCTTGGACCGCATCACACCGCACGCACCCCACCTCGCGGCGGAGCTCGTTCGTTGTGATCCGATCCGAGATGGAGTTAACACCTACTCAACGGCGTTAACCCACCTCAAACAGATCTCACGCACCCACTTGTCAAAGATCAGCACTCGGCTCAACCGTTTGACCGGTCGAGCAAGCCACTCCTCATCAGAGTGTATTGGCGATCGGCCCTCTCGTCCAGAGGCGTCGATCGATTGTACAGTAGCCGGCGATACCTACTCTCGCGCTGGACGCACTACCATCGGCCTCAAACGTTTCACGGCCGTGTTCGGAATGGGAACGGGTGTTTCCGTTTGGGTATGGTCACCGGCATGGTTCGTGTCGGGTTACCCCGACGGTGTATCGGTACAACGTGGTGAAGCGTCAAGTCGCATGTGTTCGAGACACGGGCGGTGGAGTGGGGAGTGCGGCCAAGCGGTCGGCTGTTAGTACCGGTTAGCTGAGCGTGTTGCCACGCGTACACGTCCGGCCTATCGACCTCGTGGTCTACGAGGAGCCTTCGCTCGCGCGGGATACCTGATCTAGGGGGAAGTTTCACGCTTATATGCCTTCAGCGTTTATCCCGTCCACACGTGACTACCCAGCGGTGCGGCTAGCGCCACAACTGGAACATCAGCGGTGTGTCCCTCCCAGTCCTCTCGTACTAGGGAGAAAGCCCCGCAAGTATCCTCCGCCCACAGCAGATAGGGACCGACCTGTCTCACGACGGTCTAAACCCAGCTCACGTACCACTTTCATCGGCGAACAGCCGAACCCTTGGGAGCTTCTCCACCCCCAGGATGTGATGAGCCGACATCGAGGTGCCAAACCTCCTCGCCGCTATGAACGCTCAGAGGAGATAAGCCTGTTATCCCCGGAGTACCTTTTATCTGTTGAGCGATGGCCCTTCCATCCGGGACCACCGGATCACTAAGGCCGACTTTCGTCCCTGCTCGCCCCATCGGGCTCGCAGTCAAGCACCCTTATACCTTTACGCTCGATGCCCGATTGCCAACCGGGCTGAGGGTACCGTTGCACTCCTCCGTTACCGTTTAGGAGGAGATCGCCCCAATCAAACTGCCCACTTAGCACGGTCCCTGTCGTTCCACACGACGGGTTAGAATTCAAACACAGCAAGGGTGGTGTTTCATCGTTGGCTCCCGGCGCACCGAGATGCGCCGCTCATAGCCTCCCACCTACGCTACGCATGCTGGGTCTAAACCCAATACCAAGCTGCAGTTAAGGTTCACGGGGTCTTTCCGTCTAGCTGCGGGTATGTCGCATCTTCACGACAACTACAATTTCACCGAGTCGCTCGTGGAGACAGTGTTCCGGTCGTTACGCCATTCATGCAGGTCGGAACTTACCCGACAAGGAACTTCGCTACCTTAGGACCGTCATAGTTACGGCCGCCGTTTACTGGAGCTTCGGTTGCGAGCTTCGCCTTGCGGCTAACCCTCTCCCTTAACTTACCAGCACCGGGCAGGCGTCAGTCTGTATACCGCGGCTTACGCCTTCGCACAGACCTGTGTTTTTAGTAAACAGTCGCCAGAACCTTTTCACTGCGGCCCACTCGCGTGGGCAACCCTTTTCCCGAAGTTACGGGTTTAACTTGCAGAGTTCCTTCACGAGCGTTCTCTCGAGCGCCTTAGAATACTCATCTCGCCTACCTGTGTCGGTTTTAGTACGGTTTCTCGCGCGGTTTTCTCGGCCGGCCCTCAGCAGATATCGGGATCATAAGCGCCCTGAGGCAATCTAATTAGCCTACACTGCTTCGGACCGGCGTCCCGTGTTACGCGAGGAGCGCAGGAGTATTAACCTGCTCCCCATCGGCTACGCCTTTCGGCCTCGCCTTAGGCACCGGCTAACCCTGGGCGGATTTACCTTCCCCAGGAACCCTTAGGCTTACGGCGAACGGGATTCTCACCCGTTTTATCGTCTACTCATTCCGGCATAATCACTTGGGTGCGCTCCACGGATCGTTGCCCGTACCGCTTCGCCGCACACCCAACGCTCTCCTACCGTGCATCGCTGCACCCGCCGCTTCGGTGTCGTGCTTGAGTCCCGTTCATTATCGACGCAGGGCTCCTCGACCAGTCCGCTATTACGCGTTGTTTAAATGGTGGCTGCTTCTAAGCCAACATCCTGGCTGTCTCCGGAGCCCAACTTCCTTTCGCACTGAGCACGACTCTGGGACCTTAGCGGGCGATCTGGGCTGTTCCCCTCTCGACGATGAAGATTATCCCCCACCGTCTAGCTGCCCGGACTTGAACCGCGGTATTCGGAGTTTGGCTGCGACGGGTAGCCGGGTAGGCCCCCGTTCGCAATCAGTCGCTCTACCCCCACGGCCAACTATCCGAACGCTAACCCTAAAGTTATTTCGGAGAGAACGAGCTATCTCCACGTTTGATTAGACTTTCACTCCCCCACACAGCTCATCCCATCGGTTTTCAACCCAAATGAGTTCGGTCCTCCATGGGGTTGTACCCCCACTTCATCCTGGCCATGCGTAGGTCACGTGGTTTCGCGTCTACCGCACCCAACTTGACGCCCGTTTAAGACTCGCTTTCGCTTCGGCTCCGGACCAAAGGCCCTTAACCTCGCTGGTTACGGTAAGTCGCCGGATCATTATGCAAAAGGCACACCGTCACCCTGCTGACGCATAGGGCTCCGATCGCTTGTAGGCATGTGGTTTCAGGTTCAGTGTCCTCCCCTTGTCGGGGTTCTTCCCATCGTTCGCTCGCGCTACTCTACGCTATCGGTCACCAGGGAGTATTTAGCCTTGCGGGATGGACCCCGCCGCTTCGGACTCACTTTCACGTGTTGAGTCCTACTCAGGATACCACTCGGCCACTCGTCCAGTCGCTTACGGGACTTTCACCCCCTGCGGCGCGTCATTCCAGACGCTTCAGCTTGGACTCATGGATCCTAAACGTGGTCCTACAACCCCGGGGTGTTACCCCCGGTTTGGGCTGCTCCGCGTTCGCTCGCCGCTACTGACGGAATCGAGGTTTCTTTCTCCTCCTACAGGTACTGAGATGTTTCAGTTCCCTGCGTTCGCTCGGGTATTCCGGGATCAAAGTTCGTTTGACAACTCCCCCGGACTTTTCGCAGTCTTCCACGCCCTTTCGCCTCCTGGTGCCAAGACATCCCCCACACGCCCTTACTAGCTTGGCCGCACTGCCCAGACCACCGCACCCGCCGGCAAGCGGGTACCGTTCGTCGAGCATCACCACTAGTGTCACCCGTGGCACCGATATGTGCCACGGGTGACGATTATCTCAACCACTTCTAAGGCTCGTGTCTCGTCTTGTCACTGATCGCCGCCACCCGCAACCCGCCGGACCCGACCCCGCACCCGAAGGAGCGACGCCACACCCAGACGACCCGCAAGCGGCACCGACGAAGATGCAACTTAACTTGCTTCACCACGTTGTCAAAGACCGTCTCGGCAGGAGGTCACACCACCTGCCACTGGCCGTCTTACCGGCTTGTTGAGCCCCGTCCGCCGCTCTCGCGAGCCGCTTCCGGAACCCTAGTGATTCGGCCGCCCTGTCGAGCGATCCGAACCAACTTTTCGCGTCGCAACTCGTTACCCGCGTTGCGTTTGCGTCACTCCGATCATCTTAGCTCGCGAGCCCCATCCGTCAACCCGTCCCATCACTTTTCTTTCCGACTCGCGAACCAGTCTCGAACATCAAATAACTAACACGTGCGGGCATGTCTGCCCGTCACTTTCGCGGCACGATGCGTCCGCAATCGTGGGGAAGATTGAGGTATAGGGCCCCGGCAGCCGTTCGCCAAGCCCCATCTCGGAACCGGACCGGCATCACGCCGACATCCCGGCCCTGGTAGCCGACCGTTTCCGTTGGAAACGTGCTTTTGGGACCTCAAACAGGTCGCAGGAGCGGACCACCAGCAGGCCCGAGAAGCGCCTCGAACGTGCAGTGTTTCTATCCGTGCAAGTGGAACGCGACTCAGACCGAAGCATGGACCTGGAACCAGGAGGCAAAGGACTTGGTTGCCTATCGAGCATCGACCCACGAGGACAATGCCATCCGCTGCCCGAGCCACGCGGACAAGAACCGGGCCTGGCGGCGGGAGCTACCAGTCGAGGAAATCCAGGCCATTGCGGACCAGCATCACAACCAGGCACGGATTCGCAGCCTCGCACAGCGGTGCCTCGATCTCGCTGCGTGACAGGCATAGGTTCACAGAAAACACAGGCCACAGGCGAGCCGTCGGAAGTGGCGGGAAGTGTAGAAGTGTAAGCGGCAAAAAGCCGCGACCCCGGTGCATTTCTGCGCCGGGGTCGCGGGTATATCGTTGGCAAGTGGGTGCGTGTGTTCTGTGTGAGGCGGGGTGATATGTGGTCGGTGGTGCTCGAGCCACACGACCTGTGTGTCAGTATCCTTAGAAAGGAGGTGATCCAACCGCAGGTTCCCCTACGGTTACCTTGTTACGACTTAGTCCCAATCAAGAAGTCCGTCTTCGACACCGGTGAAGGTGGCTTCGGACGTCCCTCTCTTTCGTGGCTTGACGGGCGGTGTGTACAAGGCTCAGGAACACATTCACCGCGGTGTTGCTGACCCGCGATTACTAGCGATTCCGGCTTCACGCAGGCGAGTTGCAGCCTGCGATCTGAACTGGGGTGTAATTTCTGTGATTGGCTCCTCTTCGCAGAGTCGCTTCACTCTGTGTACACCATTGTAGCACGTGTGCAGCCCTGGACATAAAGGCCATGAGGACTTGACGTCATCCCCGCCTTCCTCCGGTTTGACACCGGCAGTCCCTCTAGAGTGCCCTTGTGGGTCGCAACTAAAGGTAAGGGTTTCGCTCGTTATGGGACTTAACCCGACATCTCACGACACGAGCTGACGACAGCCATGCAGCACCTGTGCTCGGTCCCCCCATTGCTGGGGTCCGTTCCCGTTTCCGGGTCCTACTGCCGAGCGCTTTCGCACATGTCAAGTCCAGGATAAGGTTCTTCGCGTAGCCTCGAATTAAGCCACATGCTCCACCGCTTGTGTGAGCCCCCGTCAATTTCTTTGAGTTTCAGCCTTGCGACCATACTCCCCAGGCGGGGTACTTAGCATTTTAACTTCGACAGTAAACCCATATCTGGTCTACTATCTAGTACCCATCGTTTAGGGCTAGGACTACCGGGGTATCTAATCCCGTTTGCTCCCCTAGCTTTCGCGCCTCAGCGTCAGAAGAGGTCCAGCACGTCGCTTTCGCCACCGGAGTTCCTGTAGATATCAACGCATTTCACCGCTCCACCTACAGTTCCACATGCCCCTACCTCCCTCCAGGCCGTCAGTATCTGAGGCCGTTCCGCGGTTGAGCCGCGGCATTTCACCCCAGACTTGATAGCCCGCCTACGCGCCCTTTAAGCCCAGTGATTCCGAACAACGTTCGCTCGGTTCGTCTTACCGCGGCTGCTGGCACGAACTTAGCCCGAGCTTATTTTTGGGATAGATCACACCTCTCGGCTTTTCTCCCCCACTAAAGCGCTTTACAACCCGAAGGCCTTCATCGCGCACGCGGCATCGCTCGGTCAGGGTTGCCCCCATTGCCGAAGATCCTCGACTGCAGCCACCCGTAGGTGTCTCGCCAGTGTCTCAGTGCGAGTGGCGCGGGTCGTGCTCTCACACCCGCTAGACATCTTCGCCTTGGTGGGCCGTTACCCCACCAACTAGCTAATATCACATGGGCCCCTCCGGGGGCGATGAATCTTTGCTCTCACGAGGTCATCCGGTATTACCCACCATCTCTGATGGCTATCCCGAACCCCCGGGTAGGTACCCATGCCTTACTGCCCCTTACGCCGGTTCCCCCTTGCGGGATTCCCCCGACTTGCATGCCTAATCCATGCCGCCAACGTTCGTTCTGAGCCAGAATCAAACCCTTCAAGTTAATTTTCGCACTGCCAGTCACCCGGCAGCGACTTGGTCGAGTTCAATCCGGCCGTTGTTCGGTGTCGACTTCAGTCTTGGACCGCACCACACCGCACGCACCCCACCTCGCGGTGAAGCCCGTTCGTTGTGATTCGATCCGAGATGGAGTTAACACCCACTCAACGGCGTTAACCCACCTCAAACAGATCTCACGCACCCACTTGTCAAAGATCGAAACTAATCGGCGAGACTCAATTCAGCCGTCAGGCCTCGTCTTGTCTTCGCGTCTCATTCACCACCGCGGTGCAGTGGTAACGGAATGATAAGAGCCAGGGTGGGGGGTGTCAACGCGCTGGGCAAAAAAAATGGGAACGTGATCCAGAACCCTTGGCAGACAAGGGTTTAGCGTGTTCAGAAGTCGTGCCCTATCCGCCCCACTTCCGGCAGCGATGCGTGATTTGCCACGCCACCGGCCATTCCATCGGGCTCACTAGATGGAAGTGAGCCCAGACGTTACAACGATCTTGTCCCCGCCACATGCGCGGGTCAAGCATAAAGGGCGCCCCTTCGCGGACATTTCATCATGGCCACTCCACACGCACTGATCCTTCGGGCACCCGGGACCAACTGCGATCACGAGGTCCAGACCGCATTCGAGATGGTCGGCGCGCCCTCCACTCGTTTGCATCTGAACGCCCTCCGCGAGAACCCGAAGGCCCTTCGCGACCACCAGATTCTCGTGCTGCCCGGCGGGTTCTCTTACGGCGACGATGTCGGCGCCGGGAAGATTCAAGCTCTGTACCTTCAGCACTTCCTCAGCGACGCGATGCGGGAGTTCCGCGATCAGGAGAAGCTCATTCTCGGTATCTGTAACGGCTTCCAGGTGATGCTGAAGGCCGGGCTGCTGATGCCGGTGGACGAGGAAGAAGGTCCGATTGCGACGCTTACGAATAATGACTCCGGACACTACGAGGATCGCTGGATTCACCTCCGGGCCACACCGGGGAAGTGCCCCTTCCTGAAGGGCGTGGAACAGATTCACCTACCCGTCGGCCACGGTGAAGGGCGGTTTATGTGTCGGAAAGAATGGATTGCGAAAGGGTTAGAGCAATCCGGTCAGGTGGTATTGCGGTACGTTGACCAACACGGAATCCGCGGCGGCTACCCCATCAACCCGAACGGTGCCCAGGACGACATCGCCGGGATTTGTGACACCACCGGGCGAGCTTTGGGGCTAATGCCGCACCCCGACCGGCACCTTTTCCCGACCCAGCACCCGCAGTGGACGCGTCGCGGGCTGAAGTCCGAAGGTGATGGCCTCGCCATCTTCCGTAACGCGGTTGAGTTTTTCAAAGACTGAGCCAAGCACGGTCGCGACGCATCGCCCCCCTTCCGACAAGCGGCACCGGCGGTAGTAAAGCCGACTGGCTGCCGCCCACCCTGATTAGCCGTCAGTCGCTCGGCTCCTGATTCTCAGCCGCACCTTCAGACGTGCGGTTGAGACGACCTCGGATCCGCTCGAACTGCGTGTACAGCCGGTCCGCCAAATCCTGGATGTGCGTCCTTCCCTTCGCCGGTCCGTTTTCGAGCTTGGCGAGTAAGGCCGGCGGAATCGCCCCTGCTCCCGCAAACGCGCCGACGAGCGAGCCGGCCATCGCCGCAACGGTTGTGAGTAAGGCGACGGCGAGCAGTGGCGCGACGGCCCAGATCATGGCAGGTCTCGGCGGATCAGCACGGGTTCTCGCTCGGATCGCGATAGAAATGAGAATACTGCTCTCAAAAACGATTGCAGCGAGCCATTGCGACCGCAAATGCAGAAAGCCCGCCGAACGGCGGGCTGAACGGCTACCGCGGTGACGCGGGCGTTTACTTCGCGGCGGGCTTGCTCGCGGCGGCCCGCTGCCGCTTAACCAAACGCGACTTCAGACGCGCGGCCTTGTTCTTGTGAATGTACCCTTTGGCGGCCATGCGATCGAGCATGATCTGGGTGTTCTTCACCTCAGTCACGACTTTTGCGGCGTCGGTGCCGGCGAGCGCAGTGGTGACTTCCTTGCGCTGGGTCTTGATCTTCTTCGCGGCGAGCCGGTTCTGGCGGCGGCGCTTTTCGGCTTTGCGGAGGCGTTTCCACGCGCTAGCTGTGTGCGGCATTAAAACCCAACCCTTGGTGAATGGTTAAGCCCCGCGCCGTTGCCGGCGCGGGGCGATTCTCGGTTACAGAGCCACGGCGCCGACCTTGAAGCGGACGAACCGGACCGGTTCCAGACCGGCCTTCTTCAGCGCGGCGCCCACGCTGGTGTTCGGGTACTTGCCGGAGTTGGCCATCGGCTGCTCGCTGAGGACGATTTCCGACAGCCGGGTGCGGAGCTTACCTTCCGCGATCTTTTCCAGGATGTTGGCGGGCTTGCCCGCGTTTTTCGGGTCGGCGTCCATGTCGGCCTTGACCAACCCCTTTTCCTTCTCGACCACGTCCGCGGGGACGTCGCTCGTGACGGCGTAGGGCGGGTTGAGCGCCGCGATGTGGGCGGCCACGTCGCGGAGCAGTTCGTCGTTGGCGGTCTCGCCCTTGCACTCGATGACGACGCCGACGCTGCCGTCGTGGTGGACGTACCCGCCGTACACGCCGCCGTCGAGCTTCTGGAAGCGGTGCAACACCATCTTCTCGCGGATCACGCCGACCACCGCCTCGATCCGCGTCTGCACGGTCCCGCCGCCGAGCGGTTCGACCAGCAGCGACGCCACGTCGGCGGTTTTGGTCGCCGCGGCCGCCTTCGCGAGGTCGGCGGTCAGCGCGACGAACTGGTCGCTCTTGGCCGACGGGGCGCTCTCGCACCGCATCTCGACGATCGCGGCGACCTTTGCGGCGTTGTCCGCGAACACGCCGATCCGGCCCTCGGCCGTTTCGTTGCCTTCCCGCTTGGCGGTCATCTTCGAGTTCTGCTTTTGCAGCCACTCGATGGCCTTCTCCATGTCGCCGGTGCTCTCGTCGAGCGCCTGCTTGCACAGACCCATCGGCTGGTCGGTACGGTCGCGGAGTTGTTTCACCATCTGCGGGGTCACGGCCGCCATCGCTAATCTCCGAAGTTCCAAAGTCAGTGTTCCAAGTTCCAAGTTATCCACAAACCCAGCTAGTGTCCGCTGCCCAAACAGCGAGGCGGACGCAACCGGGGGGAACAACTCGGAACTCGGAACGGTTGAATCAGACCGCGCCGGCGGGGGCGGGGTTCGTGTCGGTCGGGGGCTGTTGGGGTTGCTGCCGGGGCGGCTGCGGGGCGCGCTTCGGCAAACCCTGCTGCTCCGGCGGCAGCGCCGCGCGGCCCTCAAGGCAGGCGTCGGCCAGCTTCGCGAGAACCACCTCGATCGAGCGGATGCTGTCGTCGTTGCCCGGGATCGGCAGGTCGACGGGGTCCGGGTCCGAGTCGGTGTCGATCAGCGCGATGGTGGTGACCCCCATGCGCTTCGCTTCCTTCACCGCGATGTGTTCCTTGTTGGGGCCGACGATGACCAGCGCGTCGGGCGGCTTGATCATGTCGCGGATGCCCATCAGGTTGCGGCGGATCTTGAGCAGCTCGCGGCTCAAGGTCGAGATCATCTTCTTGGAGTGCGTCAGGATGTCGGCCGTGTCCGGCGCGAGCGCGGGGTCGAGCTTGCCCGCTTCCGTCATCATGGAGGCGATGTGCGAGTTCAGGTCGACGCGGTTCGGGTTCTCCCCTTGCGGGAGCCACATCGCTTCGAGTTCCTGGAGCCGCTTGAGGCGGTTGCGGATGGTCCGGTAGTTCGTGAGGGTGCCGCCCAGCCAGCGCTCGCTGACGAAAGGCATGCCGCAGCGCTGCGCCTCCCGCTCAACGATCTCCTTCGCCTGCCGCTTGGTGCCGACGAACATCACCAGCCCGCCCTTGCCTACCACCTGAGAGAGGTAGCGGTAGGCGCGGAGCAGCCCGCGCACGGTTTCGCGCAGGTCGATGATGTGAATCAGGTTGCGCTTGCCATAGATGTAGGGGCGCATCTTCGGGTTCCACCGGCTGGCCCGGTGACCGTAATGGACGCCCGCTTCGAGCAGCACTTTCACGTCTACGAGAGCCACGGGAACTCCTTCGAGGACTTCGCACCGATCACGCGAGTGTTCAGCATGACGAGCACATCCCCCAAGCCGAGGAAAGATTCGCCCCCAACACGGTTTCTGGGGCGGTACGCTTCGGGTCGGGCGCGTGGCGGTAGCCCACGTGGAACAACCCGGAAGCTCGTAGTATAACTGGCACAGAAATATCGTCCAATCCACTTCCGCGCTTTCCCGGGACCGATGTCCGAACCACCCCAGCGACCGCGGCTCATTCCCGTCCTTGACGTGATGAACGGTGTGGTCGTGCGCGCCGTCGGCGGGGACCGCAAAAACTATCGCCCCGTCCGATCCCCACTGACCCCCAGCACGGTCCCGACGGACATCGCACAGGCACTGTTGCGAAGCGTGGGAGCAGGCGAGCTGTATGTTGCGGATCTCGACGCGATCACCGGGTCTGCCCGTGTAACCCCTTCCGTCGAAGCCCTGATGGAGGCGTGCGCGGTCCCCGTGTGGTTGGACGCCGGCACGGGACGGAGGGACGTGCTCGATTGGCCGCCACACCAGAACCTGCGCCCGGTGGTGGGCTTCGAGACGTGCCGCGTGCCCGAAGTTCTGGCGGAAGCACTGCTGGAACCGCGGCAACGGCCTGTTGCGTTTTCGCTCGATCTCCGGAACGGTCAGTTACTCGGAAACTGGCGCGCGTGGGGGTTGGCAGGTGACCGCGACGCCCTGGCCCTGACCCGCCGCGTCGTCGATATGGGTGTGCGCACGCTCATCGTGCTGGACCTCGCCCGCGTCGGCACGGGAACCGGTGCCGGAACGGACGAATTAGTCCGTGTGATTCGTGCCGAGTTTCCCGACCTCGATCTGATCGCCGGCGGGGGCGTTCGTACCTGGTCCGACGTTGAGCGTCTGGGCAAAGCCGGCGCGACGGGTGTGTTGGTCGCGTCGGCACTGCACGAGGGAACGTTGGTTCTCCCGAGCCCTACAGCGTAACTCTACCGGGCATCTTCGGAAGTACTGACGTGATGCCACGCAACGCGGCTGGCATCGTACTGAGTCGGGATATCGGCTTTCGCTTCTTCCTCGTCGTCGTGATCCATGTCCTGCACCACTTCCCAATGTTTGTTGCAGGTGAACCGGTACCAGCGCCCACCATCATATCGGCACACCGCAAACCCGTAGACGAAACGGTTATCCCCTTCGGCCCCGGGCAGTTGACCGAAAGGAACGTCCCCGGCCCATGCCCACCACAGTACACGTGCGCCGTCGAGCAAAGGCGGAGGGGACATGGGTGCTCACTCCGCCAGTTTCGTGAGCGCGGCGTCGGTGAGGCGGTAGACGGTCCATTCGTGCATCGGTACCGCACCGAGCGACTTGTAGAACTGGATCGACGGCTCGTTCCAGTTCAGCACCGACCACTCCACCCGGGCGCAGTCGCGCGCGACGGCCAGTTTCGCGAGCGCGACCAGCAGCGCCTTGCCGTGCCCCCGCCCGCGGGCCTCGGGGACCACAAACAGGTCTTCCAGGTAGATGCCGGGTTTGCCGCGGAACGTCGAGTAGTTGTGGAAGAACAGCGCGAACCCCACCACCGCACCGGCGTCCTCGGCAAGTAACACCTCGGCGTATGGGCGCGGGCCGAACAGGTGCGCGTGGAGATCGGCTTCGCTCAGTGTGACCGCGTGGGCGAGCTTTTCGTACTCGGCGAGCCCACGGATCAGATTCACAATCGTGGGTAAGTCGGCGGGAGTGGCGGAACGGATCATGGATACCTTTCTGGGACGCGGGTCTCCGGCCCACTGAACTACCGCGGTGCGTATATCGAGTGTTCGTCCACCGAACAACGTGCCCGAAGAAACAGGCGCGGAGGCCCGCGCGCGAGTTCAAGAGGGCGAGCCCGCTGAGTGAAGTCGTCACCTGCGGGTCGCAAGGTACTCCAACAGGTCGGCGGCGTCCTGTGGGGTGAGCGCACTCAGCAGCCCGTCGGGCATCAGCGACAGGCGCGACGGCCGCACGCTTTCGACCTCGTCGCCCGCGATCGCGATTTCCTTGTTCTCGGCGTCGCGAAGAACCAGTTGCTTCTCGTCGCGCTTCACCAGAACGCCGGTGTACGTTTTCTCGTCCTTCGTGCGGACGTTGTACGTCGCGAACTGTGGCTCGACCTTCGCCGACGGGTTCAACAAGCTGTCGAGCAGTTCCGAACGCGTGCGAACCTTACCGATCGTCGTCAGATCCGGCCCCACCGCGCCGCCCGTGTTCCCGATCTTGTGGCAGTTCGCGCACTTCATTTCCTTGTTGGCGAACAGCGCCGCCCCCTTCTGCGGGTCGCCTTTCAACGTGAGGACGGAAGCGGGCCGTGGGTTCGCCCCCAGCTTTCGCGCGCCGGGAGCCGCGGGCGTGTGCCCCTCGAACAGGTCGCGCACGAGCGGCGTACCGTGCTTCGCAACCAGGGGCGGCAGATCGTCCGCAATTTTGTCATCGATCTTGCCCAGCGCGAGCGCCCGGGCGAACGGCCACGCCTCACCGAAAGTCACATACGCCTTCTCGGGCCGGGTGAGGTCCGGGTTCGGAAACGTCCAGTCCTTCGGCGGGCTCGAAAGTGACGCGATCCACTTCCCGACCAGGTCGAGCGCGTGCGCGTGCGGGAACTCGGACCCGAGGTGCGGCATCCGCCCGCGGCCGAACTTCGCCATCCGGTAAAACAGCACGCTGCGGTACGGGTCGCCCGGCGCCACGATGCGCGCGTCCGGCAAACCGAAATCGCCCTGCCGGGGCCGCACGTCGAAGATGCCCGTTTCCCGGAGCGGCTTTGCGGCGTCCAGTTCCAGCACCACCTGACCGCCGCCCCCGCCGAACCGGTGGCAGTGCGCGCAGTTGACGTGCAGGTAGCTGCGTGCCTTCGCGTCGAGCGTGCCGTCGGCCTGGAGCGGCACCAGGGCCGGCTCCTTCTTCACCGACGCGGCGCTGAACGGCGGCAGTACGTGCTCGTTGTCGCCGATGCGGTGGGCGTACCCCTCGGTAGTGAGATGCACCAGTTGGTTCGTGGCCTTCTCACCGCCGAACAGCGGAGCGCGGTTGAGTTGCCGAATGTTGAACGCCAGCGAGTATTCGGACCACGCGTTGTGGCAGCTCAGGCACTGCGCCCGGCTGTGGAACGTCCACATTTGCTCACGCTTGCCGACCGCCGCCCACGCCCCCTTCTCGGTCTTGCCACCGGTCGCGACCGTAAACACCTTCTCGCCGCCCTCCGCGGGCACGAGGTCGGCGTCGGACTGGTCGTCGCGCCAGGCGTAGGTGTACCCGCGCCAGTCCTCCCCGTCGAAGTGCAGGAGTTGCGTCTCCGCCCGCGTTTCGACCAGGTTCTTTTCGCCCAGCACGTCGAGCGTGAGCGTCTTCACGAGCACGGCGTCCTTCGGAAACCGCATCGCGAAGTTGTGCCAGAACACCTGCCCCGGAAGCGGCCGCGGCTTCTCGAAAAACGACACCGTCGAGAGCCCCGGCAGAGCAAGCAGATAGTCCGCGGTAGCCCCGTCCTGCCACTGGCGACCGTTGACGTAGAAGGGAATCACCCCTTCGGCGGGTTCGAGCTTCTTCACGTCGGCAAACACGCCCGTTTCACTCAGCCGGGTCGGGAACTGCGTGTTGGCGGCGTTGCTCGTGTTGCGTTCGAGGGTGTAAATCGCCCCGCTGTCGTAGTCGCAAATGTAAAGCTCTCCGTCGGCGTCCTGGCCGAACGCCGACGGCCGAACGGTCGGCTTCATGATCTCGGGCATTTCCGTGAGCCGGCCGCCGTCGAACCGCGCGGCCCAGACGCGCCGCGTCTCCCAGTCGCCGAAGACATACGCACCCGCCAGTTCGGGGAACTTCTTCCCGCGGTACACGTAACCGCCCGTCACGCTCGCCGCGATCGTGTGCGGAAGTTCGATGACCGGCGCGCGGATCGGCGTCGGGCCGATCTTCTGATCGGGCCTCACCGGCTGGCGCGCCTCCGTGATGCTCCAGCCGTAGTTGCCGCCCTTCTCGACCTTGTGGACCATCTCCCACAGTTCCCAGCCGACGTCGCCGACCCACAGGTCACCGGTCTTGCGGTCGAAGCTCATGCGCCACGGGTTGCGGAACCCGAAAGCCCAGATTTCGGGCCGCACGTCCTTCAGTCCGACGAACGGGTTGTCTTGGGGAACCGCGTAGTTCTTCCCACCGTCCTTCTTGTTGATGTCGATGCGCAGAACGGAAGAGAGCAGGTCGGAACAGTCCTGGCCGGTCCCGAGCGGGTCCGGCGGGTTCGGGCTCGCGGCGTCGCCGGTGGAGATGTACAGGTAGCCGTCCGGACCGAAGTGCAGGTCGCCGCCGTTGTGCCCGCCGCCGACGAACGTGAGCACGATTTCCTCGCTCGCGGGGTCGAGCCGCGGCGGGTTCGTGTCCGTCACCTTGAAGCGCGACACGCGCGAGCCGTCCGCGAACCGCCCGTCCTTCGCCGGCGTTTTGGGGTTCAGCGTGTAGCACACGTAGCAGTGCCGGTTCTTCGCGAACTCCGGGTGGAACGCCAGTCCGTACAATTCACCCACACCCTTGGCACCGGGCAACTTCTCGACCGTCTTCAGTTCCTTACCGAAATCGAAGGCCAGTTCCCGCTTCGCGTCTGGCGTGTTCGCGAACGAGTACATGACGCCTTCTTGCTCGCCGACGAAGACGCGGTCGGTGCCGGGGCACGGCACAAAGAACACCGGGTGGCGGACTTGTACCTGCGGGAACGCCCGCACCGCCCTGAACTTCGGAGGCGGTTCGGGGCTGCCGGTAACCTTCGACGCGGTCCACGGCTTCCGCTTCGCGGAGTCGCCCCTCGGCTGGGCGACCTTATCGTCCGCGGCGCGCGTGGGCCAACCGAGCGCGATCAGGGCGAGGACAGTGAACCCGGTGACGTGAACCGCCGTCCGTGCGAAGGTGCGGGGAGACATGGTCGCTCTCCGGAGAGTTGGTCAACGCGGCCGAGTATACACTTCCCCACAAGGGATTTCGCAATGATTCCGTTCGCCGTAGCCGATGCGTTCACCGACACACCTTTCGCGGGCAACCCGGCCGCCGTGTGCCTTCTGAAGGGGTGGCCGTCGGACGAATGGCTGCGACGGGTCTCACGCGAAATGAACCTGTCCGAGACGGCGTTCCTGGTGCATCGTCAGGGCACCGAGTACGAGCTACGGTGGTTCACGCCCCAGGTCGAAGTCGAGTTGTGCGGGCACGCGACGCTGGCCTCCGCCCATGTGCTGTGGACCTCAGGCTGTGAAGGCCGAGACGTGATACGGTTCCACACAACGAAAAGCGGCGAGTTGCAGGCACGCCGACTCTCATCCGGGGAAATCGCGCTGGATTTCCCCGCAAAGCCTGCGACCCCGTGCGCCCCGCCCGCGGGGTTACTGGAATCGCTCGGTGCGCGAGCGGTCGCCGTGGCGCGGAACCAGTTCGACTATCTCGTGGAACTGGCAACTGCAGCCGAAGTGCGGGCGCTGGCCCCCGACTTCACGCAGCTCGCAAAAGTGGAATGCCGTGGGGCGATCGTGACCGCACCTGCGAACGACGCGCCGTTCGATTTCGTGTCGCGGTTCTTCGCCCCGGCGGTGGGGGTCGACGAAGACCCGGTGACCGGGTCCGCGCATTGCTGCCTGGCAGAGTGGTGGGGCGGGAAACTGAATCGGACAGATTTGACGGGCTTTCAGGCCAGTGAGCGAGGCGGCGTGGTACGTGTGGTACGCACGAACGGTCGCGTGCAACTGATCGGTCGCGCGGTCGCGGTCACGCGCGGCGAGTTGCTCGTCCCGCCGGCGTAACGCGGTTCATTTACCTTCGCCCTTTGCCTCACCGACGGGAACAACCGGACCAGGGGGGACTGGTTCCGGCATCCGCGGAACCGGAGCGACGACTTGCGGCGTGCCGGGGAACAACTCGACGATGGTCGGCAGTTTTCCGGCACGCAACGGCACGTTGCTCGGAGTTTCCAGGACCAGCGGCGGAAGCACGGTCGGCGTCCGATACGAACCCCGGTAGGTGTTGTAGATGCTCCCGGGGTAGCCGGTACGGTCGCCGAACGGCCCGTACCCGAGTCCGCCGTAAGGCGCGACGTGGTACCCGAGGGGACGCGGTACAACCGGGTTGCTCATGCTTCCCAATCCCTGCGAAGCCGACGGCGGCGGGGCGAAGAAGCGGTGACCGGGCGGCTGCGCTGAAACGACGGGGACAAGAGCCGCCAAGGTCAGCGGCGACAGAAAATAAAGCCGAACGAACATGTGTACCTTCCCTCATGATGGACGAGGGCGATTACCTGCCGCAACGTGCCGCACTCACTTCCGCATGTCCACGGTCGCCTTTTCACCCGCCCGCACGCCGACGGAAAGAGTGGCAGGGCCGCCGGGACCATCGACACGAACGCTGACCCGCTTTTCAGCCCCCGGCTCAATGGGGCGGGTCGTAAACGAGTGTCGCGTCCCGGTCTGGTTGGTGTCGATCCCGTCAAATGACACGGTCGCACCTTCGGAGGCGATGACCGTAATCGTCGCGGGCGCCGCTTCGCCCGTCGTTGCCGGAACCGGCAGCGGTTGCGGCACAGGGTTCGCCGGGTCGCCCAGAACCGGATCAACGGGCACAGCATTCAACGGCGGTGCGGGAAGCACGCGGTACGACGGTCCGACCGAATATGTTCGGGGAATCGCTGGTACGCCAAACGTGCCGAACCCGTAGCCGTAGGGGTTGTATGCGTAGCCACCGTAACCGCCGTAACCGCCGTAACCGTAGCCCAAACCGGAGCCGAACCCGAGAACGACAGTAGGGCCACGATACCCGTATCCGTATGGCCCGGCGTAATGCGTATGGTATCCGCCATGCGCGTGAGGCGCACCACCGGGATGCCCGCCGCCCGGATGTCCGCCGTGAGGCGGGGCGGCCGACGCAGGTCCAACCGCGAGGAGCGAAGCGGCCAAAGCGGAGCACCAAAAGGCACGAGAGAGTAGCACGACGAGACCTCACACGCGGCAACGGGAACCCGGTGGGAGGTGCGTCCTGCGGCATGGCCGGGTGCCGTTCATATTGTACCACGATACCGGTCCCGCGCGCAACACCCGAAACACCCATGTCCCCACTGTTCGCCTGCTTCCCGGTCTGCCTGACGTTCGTCGCGCTCGGGCTGATCGGGGTCGTGATGCTCGCGTTCGGGTTGGGCAACCGCATCCCCGGTGACGACGAACCGCCGGCCGCAACAGCCGACGCCAAACCGCACCCGCCGCCGCCGTTGTGGGTGTTCCCGGTGACCCTTCTAATTCTCGTGCTGGTCATGTTGGTGCTGGCGTGGTACTGGCCCGAGTGATCGAAACCCGCTTCACCCCGCCCGTCATTGCGTATATTGGCCGTTCGATCCGCCTGACGTTCTCGGAGCCGTGATGCCGTTCAAAGCCTTGGGTCTTCATCCGCTGATCGTCCGCGCCACCCAGGACCTCGGGTACCAGGAGCCGACGCCCGTCCAGGCCGGCGCGATCCCGGCGGCCCTTGAAGGCCGCGACGTCCTCGCGACCGCGCAAACCGGCACCGGGAAGACCGCGGGGTTCCTGCTGCCGATCCTGCACCGGCTGCTCGCCCAGCCGCGCGGCGGAACGCGCGCCCTGGTGCTGTCCCCGACCCGCGAACTGGCCGAGCAAATTCAGGACGTGTGTACGGGCCTCGCGAAGCACACGCCGATCCAATCGGCGCTGGTGGTCGGCGGCCGGCCCGAGGGGCCGCAGGAGCGGGCCTTCCGCGCGGGGGTGGACATCATCGTCGCCACCCCCGGGCGGTTGCTCGACATGCTTCAGCGGAACGTCGCGAAGCTCGACCGCGCCACCACACTCGTCCTCGACGAGGCCGACAGCCTGTTCGACATGGGCTTCCTGCCCGACGTGAAACGGATCATGGCGCGAATGCCGGCGCGGAAGCACACGCTGCTCTTCTCCGCAACGATGCCGCCGGTGATCGGCCAGCTCGCCAACGAGGTGCTGCGCAACCCCGCGGTGGTTCAGATCGGGCGCCGCAGTTCCACGGCCGTGGGCATCACCCAGGCCGCGTACCCGGTTCCCACGCACCTCAAAACCGCCCTGCTCCGTCACCTGCTGCGCGAGACGGAGATGCCGTCGGTGCTGGTGTTCACGCGGACCAAGTTCGGGGCCAAGAAGATCGCCCGCCAGGTGGCCGCGGACGGTTTCACGGTAGCCGAACTGCACAGCAACCGTACCCCGTCGCAGCGCACCGCCGCGATGGAGGGCTTCCGCCAGGGCAAATTCCAGGTGATGGTGGCGACCAACATTGCCGCCCGCGGGTTGGACGTGAACCACATCACGCACGTCATCAGCACGGACGTACCGGACGTGCCCGAAGACTACGTCCACCGGATCGGCCGCACCGGCCGCGCCGGCGCGACCGGCGACGCGTTCATCCTGTTCTCGCGCGACGAGGAGGACTCGTTGGCCCGGATCGAACGTCAGGTCGGGCAGCGGCTCCCGCGCGTCACCCTCCCGGACTTCGATTACACGCTTGCGGCCCCGCCCCCACAGCCGAACGGCGCGAAGCCGCCACGCGGCGGGGGCGGTTCACGCCCGGCGCAAAGTGCCAAGCCGAAAAGTCCGAAACGGCCGCAAGGTCAGGGGCAACCGCAACCGAAAAGAAGTAACACGCCGAAGGGACGGTCGGGAGGAGGATCGACACGACCGGGTCCGCGAAAGTGACGCCCGGGCGATCGGGTATTGGTCCCCACACACCTCGCCCGAACGTGTCACGCGGTCGCTTTCGGGGCGCGGCGGTGTCACACTTGAGCTGAATCTACGACACGCCAGCGTTGTGCGGGCCGCGCCACCGTTCCGAATCGGCCGAGCGCCGCACAACTTACAGCTCCTGTGCAGTACAATATAGGGTCACATTGCGACCCCTGCACGAATAGTTTTTTGTTCGCAACCGATCCGAAATATCGCGTACAATCAGAATGCCTACGGCGCTAGCTCGCGAGCGCTTTGTGTTCCTGCCGAGCCCTGTTCCCGCACCAGCGGCCCGGTCCATTTTTGCACCGCGACGCGATCACCGGAGGCTCCCCCCTCACCACTCCCAATTGTACATTGGAGGGCCCGTGCGATGATTTTCCGTCTCAAGCCGAACGCCACGCCATCGAATACTCGCCCCGGTTCGCGTCTCAGGTTGGAGCATCTGGAACAGCGGGATGTGCCCGCAGCCGACAGCCTCGCGTTCGTCACGTTTAACGGCGCGGCTGACTCCACGGTCAACGTCTACAGCGCGTCCACCACCATACCCCAACTGCCGACGATCACGCCGTTCGCGGGCTACCGCGGCTCGATCGTGGCCGCCACGGGCGACGTCAACGGCGACGGCGTGTCTGACGTGATCGTCGGCGCGCAGATTCCGGACGGACACGTGAAGGTGTTCGACGGCGCCACCGGCGCCACTCTGGAGAGCTATTTGGCGTTCCCGGGCTTCAACGGCGCGGTCAGCGTCGGCGCCGGCGACGTGAACGGCGACGGCGCGGCCGAAGTTCTCGTATCCGCCGACGCCAGCAACGCGCACGTCAAAGCGATCGGTGCGCAGGGCCAGGTGCTGGCGAGTTTCTTCGCGTTCCCGGGTTTTCTCGGACACGTCTCCGTGAGCGGCGGCGACTTCAACAACGACGGCACGGACGAAATCCTCATCGGCGCCGGCGGGACGGGTGTGAACGGCCGCACGGCTATCTTCAACGCGAGCGGAGCCGTGTACGACGCCGGGTTCTTCGCGTTCCCCGGTTTTGACGGCTCCGTCAGTGTTGACGCTGGGGACGTGGACGGCGACGGCATTGCGGACATCGTCGTTGGCACCGGCCCGGGTTCGGCCGGCGGCACGATCAAAGCGTTCAGCGGGTCCGGGTTCTCACAGATCGGCAGCTTCGTCGCTTACGCCCCCACCGTAACGAGTGGTGTTTCGGTGCGGGTGGTGGACAGGAACCTGGACGGCCGGCGCGACATTTTCGTCGCGCGGCAAGGCGGCAACTTCATCGGCCTGGCCGGTTTTTCCAGCCTCGCACCGCAGTTCCACGGGGTGTCCGCGGGCAACGACGAAACTAGCTTCGGAGCGGCGCTCGGGTTCCCCGGCGACCCGGCGGCGGACATTGCGCCGATCGTCGTTTCCGACAACAGTTACGCATCGGTCGTCGCATCGGTCGTCGCAACGGCGGCACCGTCCGACAACGGCCTCGTCGGCACGGACGACTTCTCGCAGTTCGGCGTAGCGGGCGAGCCGCCCCCGTTGGGCGAGGTGCCGTTTAGCGATTTCTCAGCAGAAATCCTGTAACCGCGGGTTCTGACGGCACGGTTCGACCGGGGCGACCGCCCCGGTCGGATGGTTTTCCTCCCGATCGAATCGCGAGCACTTGAGGTAATACGCGCACCGGCCGAGTGGTACATCACGCCAGTCCTGATTGCCACGCGATAATCCAGTCGTTTCAAGTTTGTTGGCTCTGCGTCCCCGCCTGCTGACGCAGGCGGGAGGTAACCGGAGCGTGTTCAGTCGTGCAATTGATCTCGTCACGGCTGTCGCCAATTTGAAATTACTGGCACCCCATTTCGTTCTGTCAGCGTTGTCACCTTCTCGCCACACACGTGTTTTCATCCTTCGCCTGGAACGGCCCTCATCCGGTCACCGGGAACGGCCCCGAGCCGCGGTTTTTGGCTGAACTACGGCTACACCTGAACTACCGTTTTGCGAGGGCACGAGCGCAGGAGCCGGGCGATGGCGCGCGAAAAGGGCGTGTGGCTACTCACGGCCGTATGGCTGTCTGCAATCGGCGCGGGGCTCTGGTTTTGGGAGCGGTACGACACGACACCAGGAGCGGCAGGTGCGCCCGCCGCTCCTAAAAATACTCCACCGCACCGCTGGCTACTGACCGTGTTCGTTCACCCGCACTGCCCGTGCTCGCGGGCGACGCTCGCCGAACTAACGCAGGTGACCGGTGCCGCACCGGACCTCGCCGTTCAAATGCTGTTCGTCGTTCCTTACGGCGTCGATTCAGGGTGGGCGCGGGGGGAACTCTGGGACCAAGCCGCGCGTGTCCCCGGTGCGCGTGTCGCCCTGGACCTGGACGGAGTGCAGGCGCGGCTGTTCGGCGCCGAAACGTCCGGGCACGCCACGCTGACCGCACCGAACGGGGCGGTGGTGTTCAGCGGCGGGTTGACGCCGAGCCGCGGGCGGGCCGGCGAAGGGTTGGCCCGACGGGCGGTACTGAGTTGGGTGCGTGGGGGGACCGGCGCCTCCACCGCCCCGGTGTTCGGGTGCGAGCTTTTGACCCCTGGTGCGTGAGCCGCGATCTGAGTGGGGTGTGCGATGTCGAACGCAGCAGGAGCGAACCGGGCCGGGCGCGTCGTCGAACTGGCGGCGCTGGCTCGCGGGGCGATCCACCGGCGCACGGACCGCACGTTCGCTGTGCTGTTGCTGCTCCAATGGTTCGCGATGGTGGCGCTGGCGGTGTGGGTGTCGCCGCGCACCTGGTCCGGGGCCGACAGCCGCACGCACCCACACATCTGGGCGGCAGTCGCCTTGGGCGGGTTGGTCGTTTCGCTGCCGGTAGCTCTGGCGCTGCGGCGCCCGGGAGCGACCAGCACCCGGTGTGTGATCGCGGCCGCACAGATGCTCTCCGCCGGGGTCCTGATCCACCTGACCGGCGGGCGCATCGAGACCCACTTCCACGTGTTCGGGTCGCTCGCGTTCCTGGCCCTGTACCGCGACTGGCGGGTGCTGCTGGTGGCGTCCGCGGTGACCGCCCTGGACCACATCGCGCGCGGGCTCGCGTGGCCCGAGTCCGTCTACGGAACCGTTGCCGGGGCCGACTGGCGGTGGGTCGAACACGCCGGCTGGGTGGTGTTCCTGGACGTGTTCCTCGGCGCGTCGTGCTGGTGGGGCGAGCGCGACCTGACCCGCACGGCCCAGCGCGAAGCGGAACTGGAAGCGGCCCACGCGACCGTCGAGGAGCGGATCCGCGAGCGCACCGCCGAGTTGTGGCAGCAGGAAGAGCGGTTCCGCAGCGCGTTCGACAGCGCCGCGATCGGGATGGCGATCCTCACCCCCGAGGGCCGGTTCGTGCGCGTCAACCGCGTCCTGTGCGACACGGTCGGATACACCGATGAGCAACTGTTACAGTGCGCGTTCGAGGCCGTCACCCACCCGGACGACCGGCCCGCGGACGCGGCGTTTACGGCCCGGATGATCTCCGGCGAGATCGCCAGCTACCAGCGCGAGAAGCGGTACGTCCACAAGGCCGGGTCGGTCGTGTGGGTGCAGGTCAACGTGTCGCTGGTGCGCGACGCGGCGGGCCGACCGCACCACGTGGTGTCGCAGATCCTCGACATCACCGCCCGCAAGGAGTGGGAAGAGGTGCTCCGGCGGGCGACCGCGGCGGCGGAGGCGGCGAGCCGCGCGAAGAGCGAGTTTCTGGCGAACATGAGCCACGAGATTCGCACCCCCATGAACGGAATCGTGGGGATGACGGAGCTGCTGCTGGAGACCCGGCTGACCCCCGAGCAGCGGGAGTCGGTAGGGCTGGTCAAGTCGTCCGCCGACGCGCTGCTGACGGTGATCAACGACATCCTCGACTTCTCCAAGATCGAGGCCGGCAAGCTGGACCTGGATCCGCTCCCGTTCTCGCTCCGGGACATGGTCGGGGACACGCTCAAGGCGCTCGCCGGGCGGGCCCACGCGAAGGGCCTCGAACTGGCTTGCGAGTTGCTCCCCGATTTGCCGGACGTGCTCCTCGGGGACGCCCACCGGCTGCGCCAGGTTCTGACCAACCTGGTGGGCAACGCGATCAAGTTCACCGACCGCGGCGAGGTCCTCGTTCGGTGCGAGCGGGTGCCCGAATCGGGGGACGCGGTGGTGCTGCGGTTCAGCGTCACGGACACGGGGATCGGGATTCCCGGTGAAAAGCTGAAGGCGGTGTTCGAGCCGTTCACCCAGGCGGACGGGAGCACCACCCGCAAGTACGGGGGCACCGGGCTCGGGCTCACCATCTGCCAGCGACTGGTGGGGCTCATGGGGGGCCGGTTGTGGGCCGAGAGCGAGTCCGGAAAGGGGAGCACGTTCTCGTTCGACGCGCGCCTGGAACTGGCCAAAGGGGCCTTCGCCCGCGCGGCCGAAACGCCCGTGGACCTCACCGACTTTCCGATCCTGATTGTGGACGACAACGCGACCAACCGGCGGGTTCTGGCCGAGACGGTGCGCCACTGGGGCGCGAAGCCGACGTGCTCGGCGAGCGGGCCGGAGGGCCTTGACGAGCTGCGCTGGGCCGCCGCAACCGGGAAGCCGTTTCCGCTGGTGCTGCTCGACGGGATGATGCCCGGGTTGGACGGGTTCTCGACCGCCGAGCGGATCGTGGGCGATTCGGAGTTGGCGGGCACCGCGGTGCTCATGCTCACGTCCGCGGACCGCCAGGGCGACGCGGCCCGGTGCCGCGAGATCGGGGTGGCCGCGTACCTGGTGAAGCCCGTCAAGAGCGCCGAACTGAGCCGGGCCATCGCGGCGGCGCTCCGCGGCACCTGTGCCCTAAACGCCTCGCCCGCCGATTCACGGACGCCGCGCGAGGCCGCGGGCCGGGGCCCAGCGCCGCAGGGGCCGCGGCTGCGGGTGCTGGTGGCCGAGGACAACCCGGTGAACCAGCGGGTCGTCCTCCGGCTGCTGGAGAAGTTCGGACACGCGGTCACCATGACCGCCGACGGGCGCCAGGCGGTCGACGCGCTAAGCCGCGAACCGTTCGACATCGTGCTGATGGACGTGCAGATGCCAGAAATGGACGGATTCGAGGCGACCCAGGTGATCCGCCGGCGCGAGGCGGGAACCGGGCGCCACACGCTCATCGTGGCAATGACCGCGCACGCCATGAAAGGCGACCGCGAGCGGTGCCTTATCGCGGGCATGGATGATTACGTGAGCAAGCCCGTCCAACGGTCCGAGCTGACCCGGGTGTTGGACCGGGCGACGGCGACGGCGACCGTGACTGCAAACGTAGCTACACCCGGACCAGCGATACCGGCCGGGGCCGCGGAGCCGGCGTTCGATCGCGCCGGCGCGGTCGAACGCCTGGCCGGCGACGAGGAGCTGTTCACCGAGGTGGCAGGGCTCTTCCGTTCGGACTCGGAGCGGTTCCTTGAGGAGTTGCGCGAGGCCGTCAGCGGCGGGGACGCGGTGGCGGTCCGCCGTGCGGCGCACGGTCTCAAGGGGGCGGCTGGGTATCTGAGCGCGAAGCCGGTGGTGGACACGGCACAGGCGCTGGAGGCGATCGGCGCGACAGGCAATTTGAGTACCGCTCCGGTCGCGCTGGAGCGACTGACGTGTGAGGTGCGCCGCCTCACCGCCGCACTTGCGGCCGCGCCCGAACTGGCACCCGGCTAGCGGTCGCGCCAGCCACCGTGTCGAAACGTCCATCACCGCGCACTCGTCGGCCCGGTTCAGCCACGGGATCTTTACAGTGTGCCGGAAGGTCGTAATCGCCGCAAGATGCGCGCGATGGACTGAACGAGTCGTCCCGACGCCGGAGCACCGCCGCTCTGCGACCCGACTATCACGGCGTCTGGTCCGATTTTGTCGGCAGCTTCTCCGGCGCAGCGGGCTTCTCGGGCTCACTTCCGCCGCGGACGCGATCGATCGTCGCGGACGGCTTCTCCAGGTCGACGACCACTTCCTTGTCCCAGATGCGCTCCCCTTCGTTCGCGGCTTTGTCCAGGGCGCGCACGCGGACGTAGAACTTCCACACCTTATCGTCCGGCACCTCCCACGCGTACCGCCCGCTGGTCGCCGTGAGGTTGTTGTCCAACCGGTACTTGATCTCGTTCCACTGCTTCGCGGAACGATCGAGAGACCACTCCAAGCTCACCGGCTGCGGCATGAGGTTCGGGTCGACCACGGTCCAGGTGATCTCCACCAGCGGCCCGCGGACCCCGCCGGGCTTAACCTGAACCGCCGTGATCTGAACCTCGGGCGGTTTGGTGTCCACGACCACCAGCACCATCGCGGGGTCGTCCTTCTTGGGCGGATCGGCTTTCGCACCGGCGCCGCTCTCGGGGATGATGTAAAACCCGTAGGTGCCCTCACGCTCGGCCTTGTACGGCAGCGACAGCTTGTGCGGCCCCTTGCTGTCCGGCGTCAGCTTTTTCTCGTAGCGGGCCACGTGCGCCCAGTCGCCCTGGTCCTTTTGAACGTACAGGTGAGCCGCCTGCACCCCGGACCGGCCCATCTTTTGAACGGTGGACTCGACGGTGAAGTCCAGCCGGTTGACGAAGTCGATGCGCGGCTGCGGGAGTGTGGTGCCGGTGAACGTGCCACCGCCGCTTTTGGGCAACCCGACCATGGTGCCGGACTCGGCCGGGATGCGCACCACCGGCGACGAACCTTCGTGTCCGGCCCGGTCGCGGGCGACCACCCGCACGTCGAGCGACTTACCTTGAGGGATCTTCCATGCGTAGCTGTCGCTCGCCTTGAACACCCGGTTGGGGGCGTCGATTTTGGTCCACTCGGAACTAGTGGGCCACTTGCACTCAAGCGTGACACCGGCCGGGTCCAGGTTGTCGTCGGTCGCGCGCCACTCGACGCCGCTCCCGAGCGGGGCGAGTTGGACCCGCGGGAACGTGGTGTCGATGACCACACGGATGGTGGCGGCAAGGGCGTCGAACTTCGGGTTCACTTCACCGTTCGCGAAGATGTACTGCCCCACGAACTCGTAGTCGCCGTCGCGCGGCGCGTCGAAGATGATGCCCTTCTTGTTGCCGTTGATGTCGCTGAGCCCGGTGAGCGGCAGCTTCGGCCCCTTCTGGAACGTTCCGCGGTTGAGCGCGTAGTAGAGCTGGATGTGGGTCGGCTTCGGGTCCATCTTCGCGACCGCGTCCTGATCGATCGGGAACCCGAACGAGCGGTGCGGCCAATAGTACGGGCGGAGCCCGCCGAACGGGTCGTCCTGGGTGCGTGCGGCAGTAGACAGCGCGAGCGCGGCCAACAGACCGAGGGCGAAGCGGAGGCTGTTTCGAGCTCGCACGGTGGACCTCCCTTGTGGCGCGGAGGGATCCGATGCGCCATGTCCCCATGATCGACCAGAGAAGCTGGGGAACTTGAAGGAAAGGGCCGCGACTGCGCGAGGAGTGAGGAGTTGCCGTTTGACATTTGGGCGTGCCCCTCACTCTCGATCCTCCTCTACTTGCCTTTCACGTACTTGGCTGGATCGGCGTTGAACTCGTCGCGGCACCCGGAGCAGCACACGTAGTACGTCTTGCCCATGTACGTGACCGGGATGTTCGCCGACCCACCCGACACGATGCACTCGGGCTTCTTCGCGCCGCCCGCGAACGACTCTCCGTCCTTGCTCCCTGACATTTGATGAACCGTCGAGAAAAGCCCTTTTCCGCCGTCCTGTTTTTCGTATTTCATGGCGAACCGCGCGCCCTCTGCAATAGTGTTCATCGTCACGCGGTACACGTCGCCGGTCTTGGCGTCCTTGCGGTCCACTTTCAGCGCGCCCTTGGCGATGTCACCTTCAAACGTCTGGGCCTCTCCCTTGCCGCTCGGGGTGAGCGCGAGCACGTACTTTTTCTTGTCCAGGTTGTACCGCAGTTCGCCGCCGGAGAAGTACTTGCCCTTTCCCTCCGCGAACTCGACCGCGATCCACGCCTCCCCGTCCTTGAACTTCCACCCCCAGGCCACCTTTTCCTTCCAGGCGTCCGTTTTGCCCCCCACCTTCTGGGTGCCTTCGAGGTTCCACGTGCCGACGAAGTCCTGAACCTCTTGCAGCGCCTTTTTGACCTTCGCCGCGTCGTCGGGCTTGGCCTTCTTGTTCGGTTGGGCCAGGCCGGCGGCCGAGGCCAGCGCGAGAATGCCGGCCGCAAGCGCGGCAAGGGCGGCGGTCCGCTGGAACATCGCGTAACTCCTGTTGGTTTCGTGGAGAAGTAAGCGGCGGGTCGGGCAGAGTTTGGACGCGGTGCCGCCGGTTCAGTTCCACAACTCCATGATACCCTAGCCCACGAAAATACCATCCGCGGCTTCAGGCCCGAATGCGAGGGCGTCATTGGGGCCGTCCGGGGCCTCGTCGAACGCGTCGGAGGAGGTCTCGACGACCGAGGCGAACACCGGTCCCGCGATCAGGTCCGCGAACCCGCCACCGCTGTGGGTCGGTGGGTCGATTGTGAACCGCTCCCGCCGCACGACGGTTTCGGTGATCCCGTCGGTGAACCCGGTGCTGTTCACGTCGCCCGCGGCCCGGTACGTTCCGCTGTTAGAACCGAAGAAGGGCATAACCACCACCGTTCGTGGGCCGAATGAAGTAGCGCCGAACACACCATGGCGTGTTCGGCGCTACTTCATTCGGCCCACGAACGGCAACCCGGTGCAGTAGGTTGTGTGCCGCGTTTGAAAGTGCGGCGCCCGCCCCCTGCGGAACCGGTACAGGTGGCAGCCGCTTTCGGGCGGAACAGGTCGCGCCCTTCAGAGTAGCCGGCGACGGCAATTACAAACGAACCGTTTAGTGCGATATCAAACAGCAAATAGCAAGCGTGTCGCCGCTTTCCTCCTGGCGGGATAGAGACGGCCGCCGAGATGTCGGGCACTAGCGCATCCGGCAGTTGCGTGTCAGACTGATTGGCGCGAGATCTGCAAAGCGCACAGACACACGTCCCCCCTGCGAGTCGTCGCGAGCGTCGAGCCAGTCGGCAAACGCGAACCAAGCGGTATCATCGCCAGGGTTAGCGCGGACCGCGCCCAGGAACGCCGCTTCGTCCGACAGCGCCCGCTCACGCAAGAACGGTTCGCGTCACTTCGCTCCGTTGGCGGCGAGCTTCTCTTTTTTGACGTGGTCGCGCATCGGCTGGATCATCTGGTCGAGGGCGCCCGCCATAATCGCGTCGAGTTTGTAGACGGTGAACTCGATCCGGTGGTCCGTGCAGCGGTTCTGCGGGAAGTTGTACGTTCTGATGCGGGCGTTGCGGTCGCCGGAGCCGATCTGCTCCTTGCGCATGCTGGCCCGCTCGCGGTGGATGCGTTCCTGCTGCCGCTCGAACAGGCGGGACCGCAGAATACGCATCGCCTGCTCGTAGTTCTTGCCCTGGCTGCGGCCGTCCTGGCACTTCACTTCCATCTCGTCGGGGGTGCCCTTCTTGTACCAGATGCGCACCGCCGACTCGGTCTTGTTGACGTGCTGCCCGCCGGCCCCGCCGGCCCGCATCCGCTCCCACTCGATGTCGTTCGCCTCGTTGATCTCGACCTGCGCCTCTTCGGGCTCGGGGAGCACCGCGACCGTCGCCGCCGAGGTGTGAATGCGGCCCTGGGTCTCGGTGGCCGGCACGCGCTGGACGCGGTGCCCGCCGGACTCGTAACGCAGGAGCTGGTACACGTCGTCGCCGGTGACGCCGAACGCGACTTCCTTGAACCCACCGGCTTCACCGGGGCTGGAGGCGATCTCCTCGATCTTCCAGCCTTTCTCACGCGCGTACCGGGTGTACATTTCGTACAGATTACCGGCGAACAGTGCGGCTTCGTCGCCGCCGGTGCCGGCCCGGATTTCAATGATGAGTTTGGAAAAGTCTTCTGATGGGTCGAGCAGGAGCTTCTCTTCGATTCGGGCGTGGAGCGCGTCTCGCTTCGGGCGCAGGTCCGCCAGTTCCTCGTCGGCCATGTCCTTCAGGTCGGGGTCGGCCGCCATTACCTCGGCGTCTGCGATGGCCCGGCAGAGCCGCTTGTACTCGATGTACGGCTCCACGATCTTGGCAAGGGCGCCCCGCTCCTTGCCGATGGCGCCGGCTTTGACGGGGTCGCCGGCGATCGCAGGGTCGTAAAGCTGCTGTTCGAGTTCGGCGTAACGCGCGAGTTGCGGTTCGAGTGTGGGAAACATCGTTTTGGTGTCTGGTGTTCGGGTGCTGGGTGTCTGATCGGAACGGGCGCACGAGTATCGGGGCCGCTAAAGCGGTCCGAGGTCGTAAGCCGCCCGCCGATCCGAAACGTGAGACACAAGCCGCCCTCGCTGGAACCGAACACCGAACGACGCAGGCGTGCCTTACTTCTTGTCTTCGGCCTTCGCGTCCTTCTTGCCGTAGCCGGTCTTCTTGTACTTGTCGTTGAACTTCTGGACCCGCCCGGTGGTGTCGAGCAGCTTCATCTTACCGGTGAAGAACGGGTGGCTGGCGCTGGAGATTTCCAGCTTGTACAGCGGGTACTCGTTCCCGTCGGTCCACTTGATGGTGTCGGTGGTCGGCACACACGACTGCGACAGGAACGCGAACTCCGCCGCGGCGTCCTGGAACACGACCGGCCGGTAGTTGGGGTGAATGCCCTTCTTCATAACGATTGCTCCACAAATACAAGTTTAGGCTAGTTATCGTAGAGACGCATCGGCGGGGCGACAAGGCAGCGTCGCCCGCTCAGTCACGCGAGATTACGGCAGCATTTCCACTCCCAGCAGCGTAAAATCGTCGGCGTGGTGAAGGTGCTGGAGCAACTCGCGGGCAACCGCGTCGACGAACTCCGAACCGGTCGCGGCGCGGTGCCTCGTTACGGCGTCCAGCAGCCGGTCGGCCGCCCCCGGGCCGGGCGCCCCATCGGGGCGCGTCCCGTCGGTCCCGATTAGTAGGCGGTCTCCGGGTTTCAGCACCCCAGTAAGCGGCTGGTAGGTCGTATCGGCGGTACCTAGGAACGGCCCCGGCACGGTCCACACCGTTGCCGACCCGTTCGCCGGAAGGTGGACCGGCGGGGGTGATCCCGCTCGCGCCAGCGTCACCGCTCCGGTTTTGGCGTTCAGTACCCCGCTCAGCATCGCCACCAGGGGCACGTCGTCCGCGCCAAGCCCCACCAACTGACGGTTCACCGTCGTGAGCACCTCTTCCGGCGGTACGATACGGTAGCTGTGCCCGGTGATCTCTTTGAGCACCGCGGACTGTTGAACGAACACACCCAACAGCCCTCCCGTCGAGGCGCCGGAGCCGACCAGTTCGCCCACGAAGAACCCGACGTGGTTCTCGTCGAGTCGGCGCACCTCGTGGAAGTCGCCGCCGGTGCGGTGCCGCGCCCGGTAGCACACGTGAAACCGCGCGCCACACACCTGCGGGAACGATTTCGGCAGGAAGGTCGCCTGCACCCGCCGGGCCATCTCCTGTTCGCGATCGAGCTGCGTGAGGGCCTTCTTCAACTGATCCCCGAGCAGCCGCGCCTCCGCGGCGCGGACCGCGACGCGCGACGCGTTCGCCTGCGTGCGGGCCATCGCCCGGAGTTGGGCGAAGAGCGTACCGGCGTCGGCCGAGTCCGTCAGCACTGCGTCGGCTCCGGCGGCAAGGCCGGCGGCGACCGCCGACGTGGGGGCCAGCCACAGCACCGGGACGACGATGTCGCCGAGTTCGGCGCGCCAGCGCCGGGTCTGAGCCGCCGCGGCCTCGACCCGCGCGCCCGTCGCGACCACCGCGACCGCCACGGCGGCGAAGTCCACCGCGGGGGCCGCACCGAGCGAGTGATCGGCGACCGCGAACCCCGCGGAGGCGATCAGCTTCCGCAGCTCGATCGCGTCGGGCCAGCCGGCGGGGGCGCTCAGGAGGACGGTCGCGGGTGTCGGCATCGGTGTTCGGGTGTTTGGTGTTTCGTGTTCGGTGTTTAGTATGAACTCCGTCGGTCCCGTTCCGCCCGCGGCCCGCGCCACCCAACACGAAGCCCCCGGACGCCGATGCCTATTCAGATGGAACTCCGCCGGATCATCATCAGTGAGCTGGTCGAGCACCAGATCGTCGTGCTGAAGGAAGTGGACGGCGAGCGGCACTTCCCGATCGTCATCGGCATTTTCGAGGCGACCAGCATCGACCGCCGGGTGAAGGGCATTCAGGCCCCGCGCCCGCTGACGCACGACCTGATCAGTGCGGTGGTGGAGCAACTGGGCGGCGAGATCCAGGATATCGTTATCAACGACCTGAAGGAGCACACGTATTACGCGCAGCTCCGCATCCGCAAGGACGGCGAGTTGACCAAAGTGGACTGCCGGCCCAGCGACGCGATCGCGGTGGCGGTGGCGAACCGGGTGCCGATTTACGTTGCGGAGGATGTACTGGGCGAAGCGCTCGAAGACGAATAGCTCCGTGCCAGAGCGTTAAATGGTAGCGGGCGGCGCACCTGCGCCGCCCGCTGAACTCGAGCCCGGGATTCACCCGGTTGAGGTTACTTCTTCTTGGCGGCCGTGGCGGGGGCGACCCGAGCCTTGGTCTTGGCCTTGGGCGAACCCGGGCCGACCTTGTTCGTCGGGCGCACCATCACCACCGCGCCGTTGAAGCCCGGGATGCCGCCGCGAATCAACATCAGGTTGTTCTCGACGTCGACTTTCACGACCGTCAGGTTGCGGATCGTCACCCGCTCGTTGCCGTACTGGCCCGCGCGCCGCAGGCCCTTCTTCGGGCGGCCGGTACCACGGTTGCTCGCCAGCGACGCGGTCGAACCGGCCTGGCGGTGTACCTTCTTCGCACCGTGCGCGGCTGGCATACCGTCGAAGTTGTGCCGCTTCATCACACCGGTGTACCCGCGGCCCTTGGTCGTGCCGATCACGTCGACCGCCTGCACGTCCTTGAAGACCTGATCCACGGTCAGCTTGTCACCGACCTTGAGAGTCACGTCTTCCGTGTACAGCTCGTGCTTTTGGGTCGCGCCCTCACCGCTCACCTTGATCCGCTCGACCTTGAAGCTCGCTTCGGCGGGGCCGGCCTTGATGGTGCCGGTCTGCACGAACGCGCCGCCCAGGTCGATCCGGAACTCGCGGATCACCTTTTGCGGCTCGCAGTCGGCCTTCGGCGGGAGGACAACGCCGGCCTTCTGGCGGGCGTCTTTCCGCTTCGACTTCAGCCCCGCGGCGACGTGCCCCTGTTCGGGGCGGGTCGCGCTCTTCCGCTTCTTGTCTTTGAACCCGAGCTGGATGGCCGTGTAGCCGTCCTTCGCCGCGCCCCCCTCGGCGCTGGGGTACTTGATCTGCAGCACCGGGCACGGCCCGAGTTGCAGCACGGTCACCGGCTCGGCCTTCCCTTCGGGGGTGAAGACCTGAGTCATGCCCACCTTGTAGCCGATCAGTCCGAGAGCCATCGCACTTCGCCTTTCGCCGCCCCGTGGGGCAGTCTGTTCGCCAGGGGCCGGCCTGCGATCAACGCCAAGTGCGTTACGCATCAGCCGTTTGGATACCCCCGCGCGTGGAAGTGCAAATTGTAGCGGTCGCTGCGGCGGCGGCCAGTGAGCCGCCGGCGCGGCGGCCGGGGGGCGTTGGACGCGGCGCGGTGCGTGGGGCATGTTTCCGGGCGCGAGGGCACGGACGAGAAGGTCGGGTGACGGCCGCAGCGCACCGGCGCCGTCACGAATCGGTCACGAGCCCGTTGCGAACGGCTTGACCCGGCGGGTACGATTGAATCGCCTTTGCACATCATCGAAGGGGCACAACATGAGGCGGTTGTTCGCGGTGCTCGGGACCTGCGGGCTGGCCATCGGGATCGCAACCGCCGCCGACCCGCCCCCCGTCGTCACCGCGTCGCAACTGATCGAGCGGCTCGGGGCCGGCGACTTTCGCGAGCGCGAGGCCGCCACGGCTGCACTTCACAAAGCCGGCCCGGGTGCGATCCCCTTGCTCCGCGAGGCCCTTAAATCCGACGACCCGGAGGTCCGGCAGCGGGCCGCGGGGGTCCTGTTCCGGCTCCAGCGGACCGCCGAAAGTACGGCGATGCTCGCGCCGAAAAAGTTGCGCCTGGCGTACCGTGCCACGCCGCTGGGCACCGCGGTCAACGATCTCAGTGCGCGCACCGGCGTCCGAATCGTGCTGGACACCGGTCGCATTGCCAACCCGCTCCGCACGGTCACCTGCGAGACCGACGAGTTGCCGGCTTGGGAAGCGATCGAGCGGTTTTGCGCGGCGGCTGGGCTCGAAGAGGTACACAAGCTCGAACTCGAGTTGCAGAAACCGCCGCAAGGCCGCCGCGGTTACGTGTCGCTGCCACAACCGCCCAGCGCGGACGCGGTCCCGGTCACCCTTGCGGACGGGACCGCGCGATTGTCCGGCGGGCGCGACACCGCGGTGCGCGTAACCGCCCTGCCGCGAACGTTCCCCGGCCACCGGGTGACGCTCGGGACCGGAGAAACGACGCTGTGCTTCGATATCGCCCCCGCACCCGGTTTGAACTGGCAGGACGTTATCGCGGTGCGGGTCCATAAGCTCATCGACGACGCCGGGCGCCCGGGTTCCGGCGGGTCGACGCCCCCGCCACCGGCGTCCGGTGGTGGCGAAGTCGTTGTGGCCTGGGGCGGTGCCGCGGGCGGCGCCTTCATGCCCGCGGTCGGGGCCGCCCGGTTCGATTCGCGCACCGGTCAGCCGCTCCTACCGGACACGGTACCGAACCCGCGCGTCGTGCCGGTACCGCTGAAGCTCGGCACCCCCACTGCGAAGAGCATCAAACGCCTCGAAGGGTGCGTCGTCGGGGAAATTCACGTTCCGAGCCAGCCGCTCATCACGATCTCCGATCCGACGAAGCACGTCGGGCGTGTATTCGATGGACCGGGGCAGACGCGTCTGACGGTACTGTCGATGAACGAAAAGGGGAACGTCGTCACCGCGCGGGTGGCGATACAGTACCCGTCGCCGTGGGCGTCGAGCGCGCGCCGGGGGCGGAACCCGGGCGGGTTGTGGCCGGAAGCGCCGCGCGGGCCGGGAATGTCCATGACCGTGCAGGCGCTCGACGCGAGTGGCAAGGTCTCACCCTATCAAACCCTCAACATCGACTTCAGTGATTCGGGTGACGGCGGGCAGGTGCTCGTTCAGCACCTCGACCTGGGGTTCCGGAACGCAGTCGGCGCGCCCGCGAAGCTGGTGCTGGTCGGCCCACGCCCCGTTGTCGTCGAGGTGCCGTTCGTACTGGAGAACGTGCCGCTACCATAGCGCCTCCTGCATCGGCCGTGCTCGCGACGCCCGGCCGGCCCTGAAGGATTCCGCAACACGCTCGCACCCGGCACTTCGACCAACGAGCGCGGCGCGGCTCCGCTCGCCAGTGACCGGCGCCGGAGATGAACCACTCCCCCTCTTCGTGTGTCCGTGGGCTCACCATGAGCGACCAACTCCCTACCGACCACGCAGACCGGATGAAACGCGCCGCGCTGGCCCTCACGGGTCTTTCCGTGGGCGACGCGCTGGGTGAGACGTGCTTCCAGGCTCACAACTACGAGGCGGTCCTCGAAGACCCGCGGGCCACGGCGAGAGGCCCCTGGCCGTTCACCGACGACACCGCCATGGCGCTCAGCCTTTACGAGGTGCTGAACGAGTGCGGCCGGGTGGACCAAGATCGGCTCGCGCAGCGGTTCGCGGCGCGGTATAAGGCGCAGCCGTGGCGCGGGTACGGCGGCGGGGCTCACCGCCTCTTGCAGCAGATCGGGAACGGGCTCCCCTGGCGGGCCGCGGCCGAGGTCGTGTTTCCGGGCGGCTCGTTCGGCAACGGGAGCGCGATGCGCATCGGCCCGCTCGCGGGGTATTTTGCCGAGGACGGCTACGACGTGATCGCGGAGCAGGCGCGGCTGTCCGCAGAGGTAACGCACCTCCATCCGGAAGGTGTTGCGGGCGCGATCGCCGCGGCCGTCGCCGGCGCGGTCGCGTGGCGGAACCGGGACCGCCACGCAGACGAGGCCGCCCGCCACGAACTGTTCGACACGGCCCTCGCACACACGCCTCCGAGCCTGGTTCGCGCCGGGATCGAGCGGGCGCGCAACCTCACGTTCGACTTTTCCACAGAACCTGTGGTGAAGCTCCTGAATCACGGGTTCATGGTCGTTCCGTTTGATACGTCAGTGGAGCCTATTGTGCGCGCACTGGGGAACGGCTCTCAAATCTCCTGTCAGGACACGGTGCCGTTTTGCCTGTGGGTGGCGGCATCGCACTTGCACGACTACGAGCGGGCCGTTGCGCAAACGATCCGCGCTCGTGGCGACATTGACACCAATTGTGCGATCGTGGGCGGCATTGTGGCACTTGCGGTAGGCGAATCCGGCGTTCCTACTGACTGGCTCGCGGACCGTGAAGAACTCGTGGTTTAATCACCCGGTCTCAGGCATGAGCCCTTGACGATGTTCGTCGGTCGGTCACGACGTTTCAAGATGTGCGGGTGGAGACGAGTTTGAGTCTGAGGTAAACTGGCTGCCGTACTCGGTCTACAACGTAAGTGGTACCCGCGTTTAACGCTTCCGATCGTAGCGACGACCCGATCCGCCTATATCACCCAGTTTGCGCCGTTTCCCTTTGACGAGTTTTTGCTACCAACCTACCATCGTGAACATCCGGGGCGCTCTCTGCGTCTCCGTGTTTCGGTCGTAGAGGTTGCAACTTATGTACAGCATCGTGATGCTTACTGCCATGTCGACGGGAGCCGACGTCACTCCGCCCCCAGCGCCCGCCGTTGCCGTTCCGATTGCGAGCGGCTGCTGTGGTGCAATTCCGGTCGGGTGTCACGGTTCCTGCACCGGCGCGTATTACTACCGTTCATCGTGCCACGGCTCCTGCCACGGCCACGTCTCGCGAAGCGCCTTCTTGGGCCTCCGGTCCTCGTGCCACGGGTGCAGCGGGTACTCGTGCTCCGGCTACAACTGCTTCGGTTCGTGCTACGGCTCGTACGTCGCGAGCTACGGCTCTTGCTCCGGGTGCTCGGGCACCTTCAGCTACGGCTCGACGTGGGGACCGCCCATCGGGATGCCGCCGTACACGCTGCACGGTTATAACACCGGCCTCGCGGGTTACGGCCCGGGCGCACCGGTCGTGGCCGGCTACACCGATCCGAACGCGGTCTGGGGCGCGTACCCCGCCAACCCGAACCGCCCGCCGGTGATGACCGTCCCGGTGGCCCCGCCGCCCGCGGCCCCCAAGTCGTCCGACGGCGGTACGATGGGCGCGAATTTGAAGTTCGTGCTCCCGGCTGACGCGAAGCTGTTCGTTGACGGCCAGCCGGCCCTGGGCACCGGCACTGAGCGCACGTTCTACACCCCGCCGCTCGTGGTCGGGCAGAAGTTCTTCTACGACGTGAAGGCCGAACTTGTCGTCGACGGCAAGACGGTTACGGAAGAGAAGCGGGTGATCGTGGAGGCCGGCGCGAGCGTGACCGAGTCGTTCCCGAAGTTGGTCGCAGCCGTGAAGCCCGACACCACTGTTGCCGGAAAATAAACAGAAGGGCGATTGGCCACAAAAAAGCACAAGAGGCACAAAAGGAAACCAGAGACCAAAGACACAAGAGTGCGTTCAAAACACTGCTTCTGTCTTCGTCTCTGGTTTCCTTTTGTGCCTCTTGTGCTTTTTGTGGCCAATCGCCCTTCTGGTCTTCAAAAGTCGGCCGGGACCACTTCACCGCCGCCACGGGTGCCGAGGGCGGCCAACGTGCGAATCGCCATCCCTTCGCGCAAGAACCGGACACTTCCGTCGGCCATCGCGACATTCGCCCCGCCGGTGTGAAACGCGTAAATTTCGAACGAGTTGTTGCAGTTGATCGCGCACGGCCCCACGAACGTGTTCCCGTCGGCGGAAGTGCCTTCGATCCCAAACCCCTTGTCGTGGTCCGCCCAGGTGCCGCCGACCAGCGTGCCGGTGGCGGTGCCGTCGCCGCCAAACGATGGGTCGCGGTCGCTCACCCGTTTACCCTTCACCCAGTATTCGGGTCGGTTCGCGTCTTCCACGAGTAAAAGCGTGTTCGACAGCCCGTCGGTGATCTGTGCAACCGTTGAGCCCTGTGAACTCATCACCCCGCGCCACACGGCCGACGGGTCTTGGTAGCCGAGGTCGGTGAGCAGCGCGAGCGCCACCACCGCAACGTTCGAGTAGTCCCAGGCCGCCGCGGTGTAGGACGCCGGGCCGCCCGGAGCAGCCGACCGGCCGGAGCGCGCCCCGTTCGCGCTCGGGCAGAGGAAGGTTTTTACCTTGCTGTTCCGCGGCACCTCGTTGACCGCATCGTACCAGTTCGCGGTCGCCACGTAGGTGTTGCGCACGGCCTCCTGTTCCAGGTCCGGCAGGATCAGCACCGGCCACCCGTTGTACGGCCCGAACGTGTTCGACCCCGGGTACTTGCCGTTCCGCACCTCGTAGTTGGTCAGTGCCAGCGCCATCTGCTTGAGGTTGTTCTGGCAACTCATACGCGCGGCGGCGTCGCGCACCTTTTGGACGGCCGGCAACAAAAGCCCGATCAGGACCGCGATGATCGCGATCACCACCAGCAGCTCGATCAGCGTGAACCCCGCTCGGCGCGCGGGGCGGGTGGTCGGGGGCAGAGTAGGCGCGAAATGCATTGCGTAAACAGCCTCACTCAGATGCGACCGGGCGAAACGGGATTTCTAGTGGCGCCCGACGCGAGCGAACACCACGTTGAAGCGAATTGCCCCGCCCCTCGAACTGCCGTATAACACGCGCATCCTTCCAAATAGGAAGTCCATGCCGGTGCGCGTCCTGCCGCGCGACCGCCCGCACGAGAGGATTGCCGTGTCCACGAGCCGCTATCTGTTCACGAGTGAGTCGGTGTCGATGGGCCACCCCGATAAGGTGGCCGACCAGATCTCGGACGCGGTCCTCGACTTCTGTTTGAAGACCGACCCGGCGAGCCGGGTGGCGTGCGAAACGCTCGTCACCACGGACCTCGCGGTCGTCGCGGGCGAGATCACCACCAAGGCCCCGCTGACGCGCCAGGCGGTCGACGCGCTGGTGCGCGACGTCATCACCGAAATCGGGTACGTCGCGAAGGATCAGGCCGAGCGCGAGGAGATCGGGTTCACCGCCGACGCGTGCCAGATCGACTGCCGGCTCCACGCCCAAAGCCCGCACATCAGCCAGGGCGTGGACGTGGGCGGCGCCGGCGACCAGGGGCTCATGTTCGGGTTCGCGTGCGACGAAACGCCGACCCTGATGCCGCTGCCCATCGACCTGGCGCACCGGCTGGTGGCGAACCACGCCGACATGCGCAAGACCGGGAAGCTGAAGTGGCTCCGCCCCGACGCGAAGAGCCAGGTGACCGTCGAGTACAACACCGACGGCACCCCACACCGCATCCACACGGTGGTGCTGAGCACCCAGCACACCCGCGAGGTGATGACCACCCAGGACGGCAAGGACTACTTCACCGACGACGCCCGGCAGATCATCATCGACCAGTTGATCCGCCCCACGCTCGAGACCGACCGCAAGGACCTGATCAAGGGCAAGTTGGTGATGATCCCGCCGGGCCAAAAGGCACCGTCGCTGGGTGAGAACGACATCGCCTGCCACATCAACCCGACCGGGTGCTTCCTCCAGGGCGGCCCGCACGGCGACTGCGGGCTGACCGGCCGCAAGATCATCGTGGACACCTACGGCGGTCGCGGCCGGCACGGCGGCGGCGCGTTCAGCGGCAAGGACCCGACCAAGGTGGACCGCAGCGCCGCGTACATCTGCCGGTACATCGCCAAGAACATCGTGAAGGCCGGGCTGGCGCGCGAGTGCGAGGTGCAGCTCTCCTACGCGATCGGGTACCCCGACCCGCTCAACATCTGGGTCAACACCAACGGCACCGCGAAGGTCCCTGAGACGAAGCTGATCGAGCTGATCCGCACGCACTTCGAGCTGACGCCGAAGGGCATCATCGGCTCGCTGGATCTGCGCCGGCCGATCTACCGTGAGAGCGCCCGGCACGGCCACTTCGGCCGCGAACTGCCGCAGTTCTCGTGGGAGAAGACCGACAAGGCTGAGGCCCTGCGTAAGGCCGCCGGAGTGTAACCACGCGGGAAAGGAACCAGCCGAACCGAACGATCGGCGGCTGGTGTCATACCGAATTCGGTTGAAGGGTAACCACTCACCAGGGGGTAGGTTACACCCGCCGGCTGACACCGGCGGGTGCGATTCCGATCACCGATACTCTTCACTTGGATTCGGTATTAGATCGCCGGGCTCGGCTCGCCCGGCGCATCGACTCATCAGCTACAGAACCTTGTACTTGCCGTGCCCAATGGTAAGTCGAAACACTAGCTCGTTCGGCTGGGCCTTGGCCGTCACAAGCATCTTAGTCAACTCGGTTGAGGCTGCGCCGATCCGGGCGCACCTGTCACGCGCTCGGATCTGTGCCCGAAATGCCGGCATGTGACCGACGCTTGAGAGCGTTCACCTTGGCGACGATGGTGGCGCCGATGTGCTGCACCGCGAGCACCTCGACCGCGGCCCGCTTCTCGGCCGCAGCCTTGGGCATCCCGTACACCACGCACGTCGACTCGTCCTGAGCAACCGTGTGCCAACCGGCCGCGCGAAGCTTCAACAGCCCGGCCGCGCCGTCGTGCCCCATGCCGGTGAGCAGCGCCGCCACCCCGGGGCGCGAGACGTTGTTGACGGCGCTCGTGAACAGCACGTCCACCGACGGCCGGTACGGCGAACTCTTGGGGTTCGGTGTGTACCGCAGGGTCCGGTCGGCGCTCAGTTCCAGGTGATCGTCGGTGGCCGCCACATAGACCGTGCCGGCGCGAACGCGTTCGCCCTCCTGAGCAACCCGAACCGGGAGCCGACACCACGCGGCGAGCTGCTGAACCAACCCTTGTGCGAAGTCGGCCCCGATGTGCTGGCTGATGAGCACCGCCGCCGCGAAATCCGCCGGGAACGCGCTGACCACGTGGGCCAGCGCCTCCGGTCCGCCGGTCGAGGCCCCGAGCAGTACGAGCGGGGGCAGGTCCGCCGGGTGCGAACTGGTGCCGGCGAGGGGCATGATCGCCGACCCGGACAGCCCGGCGAGGGCGGCTTCCAGTTTCGCAAGCCGTTCGACCAGTTTGGAAGCGTTCTGAACGGCCCCGTTCGGGTTGAGGGTGGGCGTGTCCACCGCGTCCACCGCGCCGGCGCCGAGCGCCTGGAACACCAGCGGGAAGTGGTTACTCACGCTGGCCGTCACGACCAGCACCGGGCACGGGGACCGCTGCATGATCTGGCGCGTGGCCTCGACGCCGTTGAGGCGCGGCATTACCAGATCCATCAGCACCACGTCGGGGCGGTCGCAGGCCGTCTTCGAGACGGCCTCGTCACCGTCGTCGGCGGTCCACGCGACGACGTAGCCGGGCACCGCGGTGACGACGCGGCGGAGCGTCTCGCGGGCCACGGCCAGGTCGTTCACGATCCCAACGCGCATCCTGTTGGTCCTTTGTTCGTCCGCTCTCCCCTCGCACCCGCTCCGGGTGCGAGAAGGTGCCCGATCAGCAAACGGGGCTCAGCCGGGCGATTCGGATCGGCCGCGGGCGTGTGCGGCCACCAGAGTGGGACGCGGCTCCGGCGTTCAATAACACCCGCGGGTTACGGACCGTCCGCCGCGCCGATCAGTTCAGCAACCGTCTCAATGAACCGGTTGTCGTGAAAGCTGCTCTTGGTCAGGTACGCGTTCGCACCCACCTCGAGCCCCTTGAGCCGGTCCTCTTCCCGCTCTTTATACGAAACGATAATGACCGGCAGGTCGCGCAGCCGGTCGTCGGCCCGCACCGCCTGGACCAACTGTAGCCCGTTCATGCGGGGCATGTCGATGTCACTCACCAGGAGGTCGCACCGCTCCGCCCGGACCTTGTTCCAGCCGTCCACGCCGTCCACCGCGACCGCAACGTCGTACCCCTTGTGAAGGAGCAACTGGCGCTCCACCTCGCGAACGGTGATGGAGTCGTCAACCACCAGCACCCGCTTCTTACGACCCGCCCCCGCGGGCCGGGTCTCGCACCGCACCAGCGACCCGGTCTGGATGAACTGGTCCATCGACCGGAACAGGTCCTCGACGTCTACGATGAGCACCGGCGCGCCGTCGTCGAGGATGGCCGCCGCGCTCAGATTCGGCACCTTCCCGAGGCGCGGGTCGAGCGGGCGCACCACCAGATCCTGTTCGCCCCGGAACGCGTCCACGACCAGCCCGTAAGTGCCGGTGCCGTCGCTCAGGAGCACGACCGGCACGTCGTCCCCGACGGGCGGCGGCGCGGGCATGTCCAGGAGTTGCCCCGCCACCACCAGTCCGACGTTCTGCCCGTCCACTGTAACAAACTGGCGGTGCTCGATCGAGCGGACTTCGTCGCGGCGCACCCGGATGAGGCGGTCGATGCGCGTGTGCGGGAACGCGTAGGGCTCGCCGGCCACGTCCACCACCACCGCGCGGATCACCGACAGCGTGAGCGGCAGTTGCAGGTGGAAAGTGGTCCCCTTGCCGCGTGTGGTGGTGATGCGGACGTTTCCGCCGACTTTACGAATCGTATCGAGTACAACGTCCAGGCCGACGCCGCGGCCCGAAAACTCGGTCACGGCGGCCGCCGTGCTGAACCCGGGCAGGAACAGAAACTCGAGCAACTCGGCGTCGCTGAGTTTGACGGCCATCTCGGCGGAGTTGAGGCCGCGCTCGACGATCTTGGCGCGGAGCCGGTTCAGGTCGACCCCGGCGCCGTTGTCGGACACGGTCACCAGGAGCATGCCGGCGCGGTGCCGGGCCTCGACGGTAACGGTCCCGGCGACCGGCTTCTCTGCGGCCCGGCGCAGGTCCGGCATTTCGAGGCCGTGATCGACGGCGTTGCGGATCAGGTGGGCGAGCGGCGCCTCGAGCTTCTCCAGGATGTCGCGGTCGACCTCGGTGCCCTCCCCCACGACGACGAGCCGGGCCTCTTTGCCGAGCGCGCGGGCGATGTCGCGGACCATGCGCGGCAGCCCGTGCAGCCCGTCGCCGAACGGGCGCATCCGGCTGACGATCACTTCGCGGTACAGCCGCGCGTTGAGGTCCTCGGCGCGGGCCGCGTGGTCGTCGAACGAGGCGGTCTGCTCGGTCAGCTCCTGGCGGCACGTGAGCCACTGCCGGCGGGTATCGGCGACGAGTTCCGCGACCTGGTCCGCGGGCGCCCCGCCGAGCGCGGCGTGGTACGTCGTGTCGATCAGCGCGGTGAGCAGGTCGTGGCGCTTCTTCATCTTGAGGAGGGCGGTGGAGAACGTCGGGAGCCACCGCGCCTGCACGAGCGATTCGCCGGCCAGTCCCATCAGCCGGTTCAGACTTTGCGCGCTGACCCGCACCACCGGTTCGGCCACGGGCGGCGCTGGGGCAGGCGGGGGCGGCGGGGGCGACAAAGTAACGGTACGTGGCTCCCGCACCGCAATGACCGAAGAGCTTCGACCCACACTGCCGTCGGCTCTCTCCCCACCCGGGCCGATGCCGCTTGTTCGACTCGGCGGCGGAGCGATTGACTCACTCGCCGCTTGACTACCGTGTTCGGCTGGCGGTTTCGAGGGGTTCTTCTGCCCCTGCCCTACAGACGCCGCGATGGCCCCTCGCGCCCGGTCCGCTTCCGCAGCGCGCGTCAATACGTTCGAAGCGGTAGCCAGGGCCGGGGCCGCGGACCCGATCCACTCGCTGAAGGTGTCGTCGTCGGTCGCGAGCGCCCCGGCGAGCGTCGCCGTCGTGTATTGCGCCCACTCGATCGCCCGCGCCGGAATCGGGCGCCCCGTTTCGCGTGCCGTCCGGACGAACGCACTCATCGCAGCCGCCGCGTCCGCGACGGGAACGCATTTGACCAGCCGGGCGGCCCCGCGCAACAGCTTGAGCGCTTCCTGCACCGGTTCCGTGGCGGTCGGGTCCGAGGACAGATGCGGCAGCCCCTTTGTAATCACACGGAGGTGTTCACGGGCCTCTTCCCGGAACAGGTCGAGCATCGAGTGGTCGGTGCGGAGCGCGAACGGCTCGCCGGGAATGCCGGCCGGCTCAAAGGCCGGCGGCTCGGGAAGCTCCACCGCCAGTGAAGCTGCCGCGGGGACAGGTTTCGCCGGTTCGGCGGGCGGGGGTTCGCGCGGGGGCTCGGCGAACGTTTCGGGCCGGACGCCCTGTGCAATCGCGACGAGTGCGGGCTCCAGTGCGTCCACCAGCGGCCGGTTCGCCTCCTCCCACGCGGCGGTGGTGTTCGGGCCGAGCGCCGCCAGCCCGGCGAGCACGTCGGCCCCGCGGAGGAGGACGTCGATGTCGGCCGGGCCGAGCCGGATGCGACCGCCCTGCGCGGCGACCAGTGCGTCCTCCATGACGTGCGCGAGCCGCACCGCGGTGTCGATCCCGACGATCCGGGCCGCGCCTTTGATCGAGTGCGCGGCGCGCATCAGCTCGTCGAGCAGCACCGGGTCAGTCGGGCGCGTTTCCACCGCGACGAGCCCGGTCGCGAGTGTGTCGGCGTGCGCCTTCGCCTCGTCGCGGAACAGGTCGAACATGGACGCGTCGAGGCCGTTCATCGGAGCCGCTCGCGGAGGGTTTGGAACAGGCGCGCGTCGTCCAGCATGCCGACGGACCGGTTCGCGTGCGGGAACACCCCCCGGGTCAGTTTCACCTGCGCCCGGGACAGCGTTGGGGCGGCGGAGGTGAGGTCCGGTAGCAGCACGCGGTGCACCTGGTCCACCGCGTCGGCCGCGAACACCCAGGTCTCGGACTCGCGGCGGATCACCACGAACCGCCGCAGGTCCGGGTCGCCGTCCGGGGCGGCGCCGAGGACGAGGTCCATCCGGACGCACAGGTGCAGTTCGCCGCGGATGTTCGTCACCCCGGCGAGCAGCCCGCCGCGGTGCGGGATGCGGTGAACCGGCCGCGGGCGGGTGACCTCGACGAGTACGGCCACCGGCAGCGCGAGCCACTCGTCCCCGAGCCGGAACACCAGGACGCTCGACTCGTCGCCCTCGCGCACCTCGTCGCGGAGCGCGAGCCGCGCGGTCCACTCGGCGAGGTAGCCGTCCGGCGAGGGGGCGTCGAGGAACCGGCGGCCGGCGACGGCGAACACCGGGCAGTTGTTGCAGTGCGTGACCTTCAGCAGTTCGGGACAGGTGCGGTCGCCGCGGATCCCGATGCGGTTCCAGCACTGCTCGTCCGGCGGGACCAGCTTGAGGGGCTGTGGGGTCATTGGTCCTCCCCGGGGCGGTGCTTCGCTAGCCGCTTGCGGAGGGCGTCGGCGCGGGCGGTCTGGCCGCGCCGCTCGCACAGCGTGATCATGTGGGTCACGGCTTCCCGGTGATCGGGGTCCAGGTAAAGGGCCTTGCCGAACGCATCGTAGGCCGCGTCCGTGTTGCCCGTCGCGAGTTGCACCACGCCCAACAGCGCGAGCGCGTCGGCGTCGCCGGGGGCGGTGCGAAGGAGCGTTTCGCAGACGGCCCGGGCGTCGCCGAGGCGCCCGGCGTCGGCCAGCGCCCGGGCCGCGGCGAGCGTGCCGGGCGCCGGAACCGCGAGCGGCGGCGCGGGCGCCTTCGATGGCGGCCGTTGCGGCACAGGCAGAGAGGCCGGTACCGTGGCATGGATGTCGCTGAGGCTTCCGGCCCGGCGGTAGATGCCGAACTCAGGCGGCCCGTCCGGGCTGAACCGGCCCGCCGGCAGCCGATCCGCTTCCGCGGGCGTGAGGCACAACCGGCCGTTGAGCGCGAGGAGGCGGTCCAGGTTCGCCACCGCCCGCTGCTTCGCCTCCGGGGTGAAGTAGATGAACACGTTGCGGCACACGATCAGGTCGTAAGGCCGCTCGGTGGCGAGGAAGATCGGGTCAGTGAGGTTCGCGCTGAAGAACCGGACGGCGGCGCGGATGTGCGGCAGCACCTCCCACCGGTCGCCCACCTTGCGGAAGTACGGCGGGCGCACGTCCGGCCCGGGCTCGCGGAACGACGCCGCCGGGTAGCGCCCGGCCGACGCCCGCGCGAGGTTCGGTTCGGACACGTCGATGGCGTCGACGGTGTATGCGTCGGCACCGCCGAACTGCTCCAGGAGTGCGATGGCGAGCGAGTACGGCTCCTCGCCGGTGCTGCACGGCGCGCTCAGAACGCGGACGCTCGCGCCCGAGCGGTTCGCGCGGCTCGCCGCGAACCCCGCGAGCCGGTCGAACAGCGCCCGCCCGCCGCGAAAGAACCACGTCTCGGACACGCTCAGCACCGCAGCCAGCGCGTCCCGCTCGGCCTGTTCGGTCAGGAGCCGGGCGGTATACAGCGCCAGTTCGTCGATGCCCCGGGCGGTCATTCGCACCTGAACGGCGCGGTCGAGCGCGCTCGTACCGAGGGTCGAAGGGTCGATGCCCAGCCGGTCGCGGACCGTGCGTTCGATGGCACCGCTCATGGCTCGAACCCCGCTTCGATCAGCCCACCGGACCCGGCCGCCACCTGCGCGAGCAGCCAATCGGGGTCGAGGAGGCGCAGGATACCTTGCCCGTCGGCCAGCGCCGGGCCGAGGCTCGGCCGGCCCGGCGGCCCGGGGATCGGTTGCGCGACCCCGGGCCGGATCTCACGGATCTCGGCCACCTGGGTGGCGAGCAGCCCCACCAGCGCCTCGGGGATGTCCAGCGGGTACGGGAACAGGATGATGCGGCTGCTCAGGTGCGGCGGGCACGCGCCCACACCCGCCAAGGCGTGCAGGTCCACGACGGGGACCACGCGCCCGCGGTACACGAACACGCCCGCGATCCACGCCGGCGCGCCGTGGACGGCGGTGAGCTGAACGCGCGGCACCACCTCGCGCACGCGGCGCACGTCCACCGCCACTTTGTCCGGACCGACCTGGAACACGAGACCGAGCATGGGTTCGGTACTCACTCGCAGTTGGTGCACGCGCGTCTAAACGCACCGCTCGGCGCGAGCCCTGGGGTTCGCGGCCGCCCGCTACGTTTTGAATTGGGCAATCTCTTCGTTGAGGGTCTCAACCGAGCTGCGGAGGTGCGCGGCGGTGCGCTCGAACTCCTTCACCGACTGCGCGCTGCGGTGTGTGGCCTCGGCGATCTGGGTCATCGCGTCGTTGATCTGCTGCGCGCCGGCGGTCTGGTTCCGCATCCCCTCGTTGACCAAGCGGAACCGCTGGTCGAGACTCTGCACCTCGTTGATGATCTCCCACGTCATCTGGTTGATCTTCGTCACCTGGTGCACGCCGGACCGCACCTCGTCGGCGAACTTGTCCATCTGCATCACCCCCGCCGACACCGCGTCCTGCATGTGCCGCACCATCGTCTCGATGTCGAGGGTCGCGACGGCCGTCTGGTCGGCGAGCCGGCGGATCTCGCGCGCCACCACAAGGAACCCGCGCCCGTACTCGCCGGCCTTTTCTGCCTCAATGGCGGCGTTGATCGAGAGGAGGTTGGTCTGGTCGGCGACCTTGGTGATAGTCGTCACCACCGCGTTGATGCTGTCGGCCTTCTCACGGATCATGCCCAGCTTCGTGGACACGGACTGGGTGGACTCCACGAGCTGCTTCATCTCGGTCGCCATCTTGGTCGTGTTGTCGCGCCCCTTGGTGGCGAGGTCAGACGCGTGCGCGGCGGTCTGGCTCACCTCGTTCATGGTCCCGGCCAGGTCCTTGCTCGTCGCCGACACCTGGCGCACCGAGGCCGCCACCTCGGTGGTCGAGGAACTCAGGTTGTTGACGGTCTGCTCCTGGTTCCGGGCGGTCGAGGCGATCTGCGAGGCGATGGCGAGCAGTTGCAAGCTGGACTCGCGGGCCTTGCCGACGATGCCCTGGATCTTCTCGATGACCGCGTTGATGCCCCCGGCGAGCTGGGCCATCTCGTCCTTGCCGTCCACCGGAAGCCGCGCGGTCAGGTCCCCGGCCCCGCTCGCCATCTCGCAGAGCCGCTGGTTGAGCCCCCGGGCCGACACCACCACGCTGCGCACGATGTACCCGCCGACCAGGCCGAACGTGAGTATGGCGGCGGTACTCAGCGTGACCGTCATGTACACCCAGAAGCGGACCGTACCGGCCATTGCCGCCTCTGCCGCCTGGGTCGAAGAGTCGACCGCCGTCGCGGCGTCGCGCATCGCCTGGCTGTGGAGGCGGTACTCCGGCCCGATCTTGCCAATGAGCACCGCAGCGGCCTCCTTCCGCGCCTTCTCGTCGCCGCGCAACTTGGGGAAATACTCCTCGTTGGCGAGCCGGAACACTTCGACCGCGGACTTGTGCCCGGCCCCGGTCGGTTCGAGCGCCTTGCGGGCGGCCGGGTCGATGGGCTCGCGGAGCCACTCGTCGCGCCGCTTGTGGTACTCGGCCTCGTACTCGCGGTACGAGGCCGTCGCGCGCCGCCGCTCCTCGTCGGTCTGCGCGTTCTCGATCTCGTGGAGCATCAGGAAGCAGCGGCCGATCAGCAGCGGGGGCGGCGTCAGCTCGTTGATGAGTTCCTTGCGCCGCGCCAGTTCCTCGTAGGCGGCGCCGCCGACGCGGTATCGGTGGAGCAGGTATCCGGTGAGGCCCAGCGCCAGCAACACGGTCACGGTGTACCCGAACAGGAGCGCGTCGAGCTTCACGCGCAGCGAGACGTCGCGGAGACGGATCATGGGTGCGAGCCCGTGGTGTGCGTGGGTCCGGCAGGGCGATCCTAGCTGCGCCACGGGGACCGAACTAGGCGCATCACCCAATCAACGGACTTTGCCCACTATACCACGAGCGCCCGATCGGCATAACCGGTCAGAAACGCACATCCATCATCGAGAAATCGTCCGCAAGCACCTCCCGACCGCCGAGCTCGCGGACGTACTCGAGGTGCCGGCCGATCAGATCCCCCTCGCGAGCGAGTTCGGAAGAGATGAGTGCCAGGAAGTCGGCCCAGGGCCACATTTCGCCGCCGGTCTGTTCGATCTCCATGATGCCGTCACTAAACACGAGCAGCCGGGCGTCCGGCGAGACCGGCACGGACTTGGTGTCGTAAGGCATCTCGGGCATCATCCCGACCGCAGGCGCCTCGGCTTCGAGGCTGTGGAGCGTGCCGCCCGAGAGCAGCAGCGCCGGCGGGTGCCCGGCGTTACAGTATGCGAGCGTGCGGTTCGCCGCGTGGTACACGCCGTACCAGATGGTGAAGTACTTACCGTCCTGGCGGTCCATCTGGAACATGTCGTTGAGTTTGGTGACCACGGCGCCCGGGTCGCGCGGGTCGGCGCCCGGAATCGAGTTCGCGGAAAGTACGTTCCCCGCGGATACCGCCAGGAGCGCCGACCCGACCCCGTGCCCGCTCACGTCGAGCAGGTACAGCGCGAGGTGCTCCTTGTCGATCCACCGGTAGCCGAACATGTCGCCGGCCAGTTGCGTGGACGGCACGAACTTCCACGCGATCTGGACCGGACCCGAGGAGAGCGGCGGCGGGAGCAGCGACTGAACGTACCGGGCGGCGCGGCTCAGCTCCGCGGCCATCTCGCGCTGGGTCGCCGCCAGCTCCCGGTAAGCTTCGTTCCGCTCCAGCAGCGCGACGTACCCGCGCGAGTGGTACCGGACCCGCGCGAGCACCTCCAGCCGGTCCGGCAGCTTCACCATGTAGTCGTTGGCACCCAGCGCGAACGCCTTCGCCTTCACGACGGGCTCTTCCTTGCTCGACAGGACCACCAGCGGAACCTCGCGGGTCCCGGAGTTGGCGCGAAAGTATTTCACCAACTGCAACCCGTCGATGTCCGGCATGACGAGGTCTTGCAGGATTACGGTGGGCTTGAACGCGTTGGCGGTGTCGATGGCGTTGGCCGGGTCGGGGCAGTACCGGAACTCGACGAGCGGCTCGTCCGCGAGCATCCGGCGCACGGTCTCGCCGACCATCGGCTGGTCGTCCACGAGCAACACTTTGATCGGGTGCGGTTCGGCCATCGCTCGATTTCACCCCTGCTGAATCCGAACTTTCGACGAAAGGTTTTTCTCAACACCAGCTTTCGACATTCCGAAACACGGGTTGCTGCTCTTGAGCCACATTACGTAAAGAGGTAATCGAGTCGATCTCCGACATCAATTCCGCGAGGCCTCACGACGTTTTTACCAGTTTGGTAACCGTGTGACCCGCGCCGAGGAGCGGCGACACGTGGGCCGTCGTTGGAGACGAGTGCGGTCAAGATCCCATCTCGAATCGCGCGGGGCTTGCCGGATCGAATGTTGGGCTTCTTGAAGCGCGTTGGAGGTCCTGCACCTCCCTGGGCTCGTACTTCTTCCCACCGACAGGGTAGCCGGGAGGCCGCAAATCACCCAAGCAAATTCAATCCAAATCAATCAAAAGAAAATAATATCTCGTTAACTTCCCGAATCAAGCGTTACAACAAGACGAAAAGTGGCGCCGCCGGGCAAACTTCTTGCGCCTTCGATCGATTTGCATGTCAGGATACTTCCGGACAGGCTTCGCGGTGCCAAGAACGGCAGCCGCACTGGCAAGTGGCTCGGGTAGCGAAGCGAATAAAGCAGTCCGTTTGCCAGATAAAATCTTTATGCTTTTGGTAGCGAGTTATTTCACGGTCGCGTTCTGCTCTTATTGCCTCACTTCATACTGCCGGCAACAATCTCATTACGCACCACGAACGTTCTTGCGCAATCGCCACATCTCACGCGTCCGCATCACGTTCAGGAGGCGACCCCATGTCCAATCGATTAGTGACCCAGTTCAACAACCTCAGCATCGGCACCCGGATCGTCGGGGGGTTCATGCTTCTCGCACTCGCGAGCGCGGCCGTCGGGTACAGCGGCATCCTGGCCCTGTCGCAGAGCAACAAGGCGCTGGAGAACGCGAACGGGAACCTGATCCCGTCGATCCGCGCGCTCACCAACATGCGGGGAGCGTTGGGTGCGGTCCAGCGGAACGAGCGGAACGCCGTCATCGCCGCCCGGCTCACGGACGAGGCCGCGCGGCACCAAGCCATCCGCGCGGCCGGCGACGCGTGGGAGCAGATCGTGAGCTGCACCAAGCAGTACGAGTCGTGCCCCATGATCGAGAAGGAAAAACAGCTTTGGGGGGAGTTCCGCCTGCGGCTCGATGAGTTGCGGCGCGACCACGAGGCCGTGCTCGCCGCGCTGCGGACCGGCAACTTGGAGGGCGCCGAGAAGCTGTGTATCGCGTCTCTCCCGAACGCGACGACGGCGAACGCACGGCTGAACGCCCTGATCGACCTGCAAAGCGAGGTCGCCCAGCAGGACTACAAGGCGGCGCAGGAGCAGTACGCGTCGGCCCGGAACACCGTGTTCGCTACCGTCGCCGCGGCGGCCATCGCTGCGGTGATGCTGGGGCTGTTCTTCCGCGGACTGATCGTGGGTCCGCTGAGCGCCGCCGTGCACGCCCTCCGGTCGGTAGCGACGGGCGACCTGACCAAGACGGTTCCGATGTCATCACGGGACGAGTTCGGCCAACTGGGCGTGGCACTCAACGACACGGTGACCGGAATCCAAGCTGCCCTCAAGCAGGACCACGTCAACTGGGAGGCGGTCGGCAAGGAGCGGGAGCAAAACATCGACTACGTTGGTCAGATCGCGGCCGTCGGTAAGGCGATGGCGGTGATCGAGTTCAAGCTCGACGGGACCATTGTTGCGGCCAACGAGAACTTCCTTGGCGCCCTCGGGTACGCGATGGCCGAGATCCAGGGGCGGCACCACAGCATGTTCGCCGAGCCCTCGTATGCCGCGAGCCACGAGTACCGCGAGTTCTGGGCCAAGCTGAACCGCGGCGAGTACGTGGCGGGGGAATTTAAACGAATCGGCAAGGGCGGCAAGGAGGTGTGGATTCAGGCGTCGTACAACCCGATCCTCGACCGCAACGGTAAGCCTTACAAGGTAATCAAGTTCGCGGACGACATCACCGCCGCCAAAAAAATGGAGCTCAAGGTCAAAGAAGACGCAGTCGAGTTGCAACGCAAGGTGGACGTGATCGTCACCTCGGCGGACGCAATGGCCAAGGGCGACTTCACGGTGGACGTTCCGGACCTGGGCTCCGACACGGTTGGTAAAATGGCCCAATCGCTGAACCGGGCCGTGGTGTCGATGCGAACGGCACTCGAGGGAGTGCGGGACGTGTCGGGGCAACTGGCCGACGCGGCCGGTCAGTTGTCATCGGCCAGCCAGGAGATCTCCACGGGCGCCCAGCAGCAGGCCAGCAGCCTCGAGGAAACGGCCAGCACCTTGGAGCAGATCACGGCCACCGTCAAGCAGAACGCGGACAGCGCGCAGCAGGCGCGGCAACTGGCGAGCGGGTCCAAAGAAGCCGCGGAGAAAGGTGGGGCGGTGGTCGGGAGCGCGGTGAACGCGATGGCCGAGATCAACGGGTCGTCGAAGAGGATCGCGGACATCATCACGACCATCGACGAGATCGCGTTCCAGACCAACCTGCTGGCCCTGAACGCGGCCGTCGAGGCCGCTCGCGCTGGCGAGCAGGGGCGCGGGTTCGCGGTGGTCGCCACCGAGGTGCGGAACTTGGCCCAGCGGTCCGCGACGGCAGCGAAGGAGATCAAGAGCCTGATCCAGGACAGCGTGAAGAAGGTGGACGCAGGCACCGAGTTGGTGAACAAGTCGGGCGACACGCTGGCCGAGATCGTCACCAGCGTCAAGCGGGTGACCGACATCGTGACCGAGATCGCGGCGGCCGGAAAAGAGCAAGCCACCGGCATCGAGCAGGTGAACAAGGCGGTGAGCCAGATGGACAGCGTCACCCAGCGAAACGCGGGCCAGACCGAGGAGATGTCGGCCACCGCCCAGACCCTTACCGACCAAGCCGCCCAGCTCCGCGACCTGGTCGCCCGCTTCAAGCTCTCCGCCGACACCGGGCACGAACGGGTGCGTCCAGCACCCAGGACCGCCCGCAAAATCGGCGGCCCCAGGCCGCGGCCTTCGGTCGCAAAGGCGCTGGGCAACGGCGGCCACGAGTTGGACGCGATCGGGGGTAATGACGGGTTCACGGACTTCTGATACCGAACCCGATCGGGCTCGGGCCGCGCTTCATTTCGGACCGTTGCCGACCGGTTGAGATGGGGGCCGGGGGGGGAAAGCGACTCCACTCGCCAGGAGTTGCGACGTGAGCGTGATTGGCCCGCGCGTCGTTGAAATTTCATCGTGCATCGCCGGCCTCAATTGCCGGAACAGATTTCTTGTTGCCCTGTAAGATGGGGAGCAGAAAGGCACAGTTCGGCGTGTCGTGAGTCGGAGCGGATCAGTGGCAGTTGTACGGCCCGCAGGCGCGGAGCAGAACCCCTCCCCTCCTCTGCCGTTCAGGGAGCGGGGTGAAGGGAGCGGCTGGCGCGCCGCACGGACCGCTTACCTCGCGCGGGTGGCGCCGTGGGCCGAAGATCGCACCGCGCGCATGTCCCGCGGGCAAAAGCACCCGGTCTACGACTTCCTTTTCGAGTATTACTCGTTCCGCCCCGCGCATTTGCTCCGCTGGACGCCGGGGTTCGGCGCGTTCCTCGAAGGCGCGACCCGCGGGGACGTGGCCTGGGACGAGTTCGTCGAACGTGACGGCGGGCTGTTGCTGCCCGCGGAAGCGTTCCCGGCCCACCGGCTCTCGTACCTCCAGTGGGCCACAGAATACCTCAACGCGGTGATGACGCGCGAGCCATCGTTCGCGTGCTTCGGGCTGCACGAGTGGGCGATGGTCTACCGCGACCCGAACGTGCGGCACCCGTATGTTCCCCTGCGCCTGTCGCGTGCCGAAACCGACGCCGCCGTGGACGCGCAGCCGCTCCGGTGCTCGCACTACGACGCCTTCAGGTTCTTCACAAAGGAGGCGGCCCCACTCAACCGCTGGGAGCTGTCTCGGGCCACCACGACCGAGCACGACCAGCCGGGGTGCCTGCACGCGAACATGGACCTGTACAAGTTCGCGTACAAGATTATCCCGTTCTGCCCGTCGGACGTTGTCGCCGACGCATTTGATGTGGCGCGGGCGGCGCGCGAACTCGACATGCGGGCCAGCCCCTACGACCTCCGCGCCTACGGCTTCGAGCCGGTCCCGATCGAGACCCGCGCCGGCCGCGAGAACTACGTCGAAGCCCAGCGGGCGCTCTCGCTCCGCGCGCAGCCGGTGCGTGAGCGATTACGCGACGTGTACGCGCGGCTGCTGGCGGCCCAAAGCAACCTCCCCCCCAGCCCCCTCCCTGAAGGGAGGGGGTGAACGCGCGTGTTACCTCAGCCCGTTCTGAAATTGCAATCGCACAGCACACGCTCTTTGACTCCCTTCCCCTACAGGAAGTGATCTAGGAGTAGCGTTCTTCGCGCTGCTGAAAAAATGTGAACTACCCCGCTTGCGGACGGCTCACGAGTCGTTTACAACCTCTCTCACTTCCGAAGCAGGCCGGCGCCGTTTAGCTCGCTCCTCTGGAGCGGGGCGATGTTGCGTCGCCCGAGCGTTTACCCAGTCACACGTCCCGGGGAAGGCTGTTCCAGCACCGCTTTCGGTAGAGGCCTCCCCAGAAGTGGGGCGGCCTGGAACAACCCCGCCGGTCGAGGTTCCACCCCACTTCTGGGGAGGCCTCTACCGGCGGTGCCGTGAGCCCTCCGCGGATCAGGTCGGGTTGTAGACGCGCGCCGGGCTGCTTCGGGGGTAAATTCGCTCACGACCGGTGCGCCCGACACCGCCGCGCTCAGCAGGACTCTCCGTATGGCGGCCACTCTCACGCTGGACGATGTGCGCAAGGCCTGGGACGCGCGCGACCCGCGGCTCATCACGCTCATCGAGCAGCTCTGCAACGAGCCCGTTCCGCCGCCCGAAACCCCGGTCCGCGACGGCGCCCTCACGTTCGACAAGTTCCTCGCACACCTCCGCGACTGGCGCTACAAGCAGAAATCGAAAGAGGAGCAGGCGCACTACCGCGTCGAAACTCTCAAGGCGCTCGAAGCGCCCGACGCCGAAGTGCCCCTCGCGGACAAGCTCAAGGTCCACGAGGTGATCTGGGCGTTGTGGGAGTCGAACGACCCGCTGGCGCGCGACTACCTGCTGCGGATCGTCGCGCGGGTGCCGCTCGTGTACGGCCCGTGGAAGGCGCTGAAGAAAATCTTCAAGGAGTCCGAAGCGAAGAACGACACCGAGGTGTACGGGGCGGTCGCCGCCCGCCTCGACATGGCCCACGCCGGCGCCGCTCACGGCAAGCAGGTGAGCGGCGCCACCGTCGCGTACCTCGTGCGCCGGGCGTGGCGGTACCTGCGCCGCGTGGGGCTGCACCTCCCCGCCACCTACCCGGACGTTGCGTGCGAGTTCCTCGTGAACTACACCGACGACGTCCGGCTCAACGGCACCTGGGTGTTCAACCACATCCTGTTCCACGACTCGAAGAAGTACGGGCGGTCGAACTTCCGGTTCGGCTACCGCGACAAGACCGCCGACCCCACCAACCTCAAGCACCGGGCCTACGGCGACACGTGGAAGCGGTCGCACCGGCCGCTGTTCTCGCTCCTCGAGCGCGCGAAGTCGGACGCGGTGCGCGACTTCGCCACCACCGCCCTAAAGACGGACTTCCGGCAGGTCCTGCGCGACACGGAGCCCGCGTGGGTGGTGCGCCTGGTCGCCGTGCCGAGCCGCGCGATTCACGACTTCATCGTGTGGCTGCTCCAGAACGTGCCCCAGTTCGAGCAGTCGGCGTTCCGCGCGCTCGGGCTGCACGACGCCGTGCTGCGGCTGTTCGAGTCCCCTTCCGCGGACGCGCGGAAGTACGCGGCGAACTACGCCCGCACCCACGCCCGCGATCTGCCGCTGGGCGAGCTGATCCGCCTCGCGAACAACGACAACGACGACGTGCGCAAACTCGCGACGGACCTCCTCGGCGAGAAGGACCCGCGCACGGGCGTCGGCCTGGACGCCTGGGGCCAGCTCCTCGAAACGCCGCACGGACACAAGTTCGCCGCCGACTCGATCACCAAGCACTTCGGCGCGAACGAGCTCACCCCCGAGTGGTTCCAGGGGCGGCTGCTGTCGCGCAGCGACGACGCCTTCGAGTTCGCGAAGAAGCTGCTGCCCAAGACGCACGACCCGAAAGTGCTGGGCGCACCGTTCTTCATTCAACTGCTCCGCAAGGCCGACCCCGACGGCAACTCCGAAATCGCGGACCGCGTCGCGGAGTACGCGACCGAGCAACTGGGCAAGTTCGACCTGAACGCCGTGCCGCAGGACCAGTTGCACTGGCTCGCGCTGTTGCCGGCGTCGTCGGGCGGGGTGGACGACTGGCTCGAGCGCGGCAAGCTGAAGCCGCAAACGATCGGGACCGACTTCCTCAAGGCCCTCGCCTTCGCTCCCGACTGGGACGCGGCGCCGTGGCTCGCGGCGTTCAAGGCCGCCAACGGCCAGTGGGCGAAAGAGCTGAGCTTCGACGAAGGACGGGCGCAGCGCGTGCTCCGCTGGTTCGCGGACGTGCGCAAGTTCGCCAACCCCGAGTTGGGGCTCGACTGGCTGCTGCGCGTGGCGGCCCGCAGCGAGCCGATGTATCACGACTTCGCCAGCGACCGGCTGATCCGCACGTTCGTGCCCGCAGAGTTCGCGCCGCATGACGCCCCCCCGGCGACGGGCGCCGCCCCGGTCGGAACGACGGCCGCCGCGGGCGGCCCGGTCGATCTCGGGAAGGCGAGTTTCTGCTTCACGGGCACCCTCGCGAACATCACCGCCAAGGACGCCGAAGCCCGCGTGAAGGGCGCGAACGGTACCGTCGCGGCGAACGTCTCGCCCAAGCTTCATTACCTGGTGGTCGGGGACTCCGGCTCGCCCTTCCTGGGGCAGGGTCAGAAGGGCGCAAAGTACATCAAGGCCGAGGAGCTGAACGCGAACGGGGCCAACATCAGCATCATCTCGGAGACGATGTTCCTCCAGATGCTGAGCGGGCAGCAAGTGACGGCGTCCGGCGACGCGGTCGCGCGCGGCTGCGAGCGGCTCTGGCAGTTGGTGGTCGCCCCCGGCCCCGCCGACGCCCCGGTCGGGAAGTTCGCCCGCGAGTACCTGCGGAAGCACCACCCGAACATCGCGCAGAAGCTCACCGACAAGCCCGTCGATCCGGGCGCCGAAGTTCCGGCGTCGTTCCTCACGCTCGAGCGCGTGCTCCCGCTGTTCAGCGAGAGCCGCAAGCCGCTCCGCGAGTTCGCGCTGGAGCTGGCGGGCTGGGAGTTCGCGCGCTGGAACCCGGGCGTCGATCACCTCGTCGCGCTGGCCGACATCCCGTTCATGGACGTGCGGCGGTTCGTCGCGAAGTCGCTTCTGGCCGAGGACACACCGCAGACCCGCCCCTTCCGCCTCGACCCGGCGAAGCTGGAACCGAGCGCCGTGTACCGGTTCTGCGAATCGAACGACGAGGAAACGCGCGCGCTCGGCATGGAGCTGATTAACCGCTTGCCCAAACTGCGCGTGCCCGAAGAACTGTTCCGCCTGTCGGAGAGCCCCGACCGGAAGGTGCGGGCGTTCGTCATCCGGGCGCTCTGGACCGTGTACCGCGACCGCGGGCTGACGCCCGACTGGAAGCCGCCGCTGCCGCCCAAACCCACCGTGGGCGCGAAGGCGAAGAAGGACGCCGAGAAGGCCGCGGCGAACCGCGGCGAGGGCGTCCCCCACAGGCCCGAAACGTGGCCCGCGGAGAAGCCCACGCTGAGCGCGTTCCTGCGCCGCATCCTGTTCGAGCTCCCGCCCGGCCGCCCCGAAAAGTCGCGGGACGCAGTAGAGGACACGGACCCTAACGACCCGAACGCGCAGAAGCCCGACAAGGTGGTGAGCGTGAAGCCGCTGCCGGCGCGGCGCGCGAAGCTCGACCTGATCGAGGTGATGCGCGACCTGGGGCTGGAAGACAAGGCGTTCGGCGGCGGCATCCTGCCGCTGCTCGACGAGTTCATGCTGTCCCGCGGGGTGAGCGAGCGCGCCGCGTGCCTCGTCGCGGTGACCCGCATCCGGCACAAGTACCCCGAATTCAAGAAAGGTTCGGAATGACCCGCGAAGACTCTGATCGGTTGGTCGCGGACGTTCGCGAACTCCTACCGCTGATTCGAGCGCTGTGCGTCGAGGACGGCCTGGACGAGAACCGGCTCGACAAGTGTTACACCAAGCTGTACCGCGTCGCGAGCCAGTTGCCCACCGCCAACGGGCTCGGCAGCGAACTCGACGACGCGGTGAACGTGATGGAAGACGACCTGGATAGCCCGAAGTTGGAGCCCGGCACCGCGGGGGCGAAGCTGAAACTGCTCGAGTCACGAGCCGCCGCGCTCGTGCGCCGGTTCCGCAAGCTCACCGGCCCCAAGAAGTCGGGGCCGCCTCCGGGACCGCTCACCTGGGAGCAGGCGGCCGGGTACGCGGGCCGGGTTCGGGCGCTGTTCCCGCTGCTGCTTTCGCTCCGGGACGCGTGGGGCGACGATGACGACGACTTCGACCACGACCGGTACGCCGCGCTCGGGCGATCGCTGTTCGTGATCGGGAGCCGGCTGACGGCTTACGACCCCGAATTGGCACACGAGATCGAAAGCTGCGACCCGTTCGCAGACGACGCCGAAGGGGGGCCGCTCCCGCCCGGAGGGGCCGACGAGGTGTTCACCCGGCTGGAGGCCGAAGTGAACCCGATGTTGAACGAACTGCGCCGCGTCTTCGACGCGTGAGTCCGGCGCCCGCGCTCGGACCGTTGGCTCTCAAGCACCCCACGACACGAAGAGGCGAGTAACGTGGCGTCCGCGAAATGGAACCCGCTCCGCGACCGCTTCCGCACACTCCTCTCGGTGCTCCGCGCCTTCGCGAAAGCGAAAGAGCAGATCACCGAGGACCGCTACGACGAGGCACACTCGGCGCTCGACGACCTCGTTTACCAGTACCCCGACGAGATCTTCAGCGAGCTGAACGACGAACTGGAAGCCGTCGGCGAAGCCGAACCCGGTGAGGTGGACGCGACCGGCCCGGTGACGCCGGTCGCGCTGGGCGCCGGTTTCGCCACCGTCTTCGCCGATTACCTCAAACAGGTCGAGCGCCTGACCGAATCGGTTGAGAAGCTGCTCGAACAAGACGAAGGGAGTGAAGACGACGAAAGCGAAGATGACGAAGACGCGGACCAAAGCAGCATCAGCAACACCGCAGGCACCAGCGGCCCCGACGAGCCCGGGAGCGGCTCGGCCGCACAGGGGGAGTCCAGCCCCGGCAAGTCGCAGATGTACCGCGGCGACATCCGGGCGGTGTCCGGCGTCGGCGATTCGCTGGCCTTCGTCACCGTTCACCCGGAGGGCTTACCCACCGCGCTGTACTGGCTAGACCCGGACCGCCTCACCCTGAAGACCGATCCGCTCCCGTGCGGCGGCACCGCGCTCGCGGTTGACGGGAACACCGTCTACGTGGGCGGGACCGATCGCAAGCTGTACGAGGGCGGCAAAAAGGCACCGAAACCGCTCGCCGGGCCGTTCGCCAACGACATCGTCGCGATCGTCCCCGTGGGCAAAAAGCGCATCGCGGTGCTGAACGGCAAGCAGATCGACATCATCTCCGACAAGGACGGGGCCGCGAAGCAGACGCTCGAACTGCCCGACGCCGGGACGTGCCTCAGCGTCGATAAGACGGGGCTCTGGCTAGTGGCCGGGACGACGAAGGGCGTCGTCGCGGTGTTCGACGGCGAGGGCGGCGACGAGTTCGCGCCCTCCGAAAGCGCGAAGCTCCACGACGGCGCGGTCACGGTGGTTCAGTTCGAGCCCGAGGAGCTGCGGTTCTTCTCCGCGGGGGCGGACAACAAGCTCCTCACCACCTTCGCCCGTGGCAGCCTGGAACCGGAAGACAAGGGCCGCGCGAACACGCACGAGGACGTGCTGACCGGGCTCGTGTACGTACCGGGCGACCGGTTCGTAACCGGCAGCCGCGACGCAACCCTCAAGAACTGGCCGCGCCCCGGCGCGGTCAAGCCCAGCACGCTGAAAGATGTCGTCGGGCGGGTCGTGGCGCTCGCGGCGGTAACGGTGTACAACCAGCCGCACGTGGCGGTCGCGTGCGACGACAACAGCATCCGACTCATCAAGCTCGATAAAGACGGCAAGTTCCCGGAGGACGACGCCCTCACCGCGAAGGTGACGGGCGCGGCGGACTGGGTGCGGAACGAACTGGCCGACCGCTACGACGCCAAGCGCCGCGAGAAGGCCGTGAAGGTGCTGGCGGAGTGGAAGGACTCGGCCAGCATCGACGCGCTCGGCGAGCAACTCAACCGCGACCCGGACCACAAGGTCCGCGAGCACATCGCCAAACTGCTCGGCGAGAGCGACAGCCCGCGCGTGGTGAAGATCCTGGAGCGCGCGGTCGGGCACAACGACAAGGCCGTCCGGCTCGAAGCGTTCAAGAGCCTGCACGCGCGCGCGCCGCAAGACCTCGGCCCGATCGACCTCGCGCTTAAGACGGGGCAGGTTGACGTCGGCGTTGAAGCCGTCAAGGCGCTGGAGCCGCTCGCGAAGGCCGACGATCAGGCGCTGACGCGCCTCGTCGAGACGCTCGACGCGTCCGCCTGGGACGTGCGGAAGGCCGGTCTGGCCGCACTCGAAACCGTGTACGACGCGACGGCCCCCACCGCGGACCTCACCGCGCTCGGGGCGAAGTTCGGCGACCTGCGTGAGTTCGCGCTGCGGCGGACGTTCGATCGCGGGCTGCTTCAGGACGCAGCCGTCCAGTCGGCCGTCCGCCGCCGGCTCGAAGACGACGACGGCAGCGTCCGCAAGACGGCGTTCCTGCTGTCGGTGCTGTCGAAGCCCGATCTCGCCGCGGTGCTACGCGCCGGCGACCCCGAGTTGCACCGCCAGCTCAACGAGATCGAAAAACCCGAGAAGGAAAAGGGCGACAAGAGCGACAAGATGGCGCCCGCGGTGCCACCGGGCGCGAAGGAAACGCTCACCCCCGCCGATTACGACACGCTGCTGCAGGCCACCGCGAGCCGTGCGCTCGACACGTGCCTGCGCGGGGCACGGGGGCTGGCGGTGCTGGGCGACCCGCGGGCGTTCGGGCTGCTCCTTCAACTGAGCCGCGAAGAGGACATCAACGCGCGGGTGGAGGTGTGCCGCGCGCTCGCCGCCCTCGACGACCCGCGCGCCGTCAACCGCCTCCGCTCGCTGCTGTTCGACCGCGAGGCGTCGGTGCGCGACGCCGCGTACACCGCACTGGCGAAGATCTTCGACCAGGCGCCGCTCTCCGTTGCGGAGTCGGGGCTGACGGCCGCCGACGAAGACGTGCGCCGCCGCGGGCTAGAAACGCTGATCCAGACGGTCAAGAAGAAGAAGCCGCAGGCGGCCGGCGAGCCGGGCTGGGACCTGCTGTTGCGGGCGCTCAACGACAGCGCCCGCGGCGTGCGCGGCGAGGCGTTCAAGGCGGCCCTGAACCTCAAGATCGGCGGCGGGGGAGCGGACACGCTCCGGTTCTCGCTCCAGTCGATCCACCCCGACGTGCGGCGCGAAGCGCTCACCGAAGTGACGGCGCAGGACAAGGAAGAGTGGGCTGCGCCGCTGCTGCACGAGTTCTTCAACGACGCCGACCCGGCGCTCCGCAAGGAGGCGTTCGAGTTCGCGACCAAGAAGAACAAGGACATTGCGGTCCTCGAAACGGCGCTCAGGTCGCGCTTCTCCGACGCGCGCAAGCTCGCCGTCGAGGGGCTCATCAAGAAGCACTCGAAGGCGGCGCAGCAGGTGCTGTTGCAGGCGGTCAGCGACGCCGACCAGGGCGTCCGCCTGTCGGCCGTAACCGCGCTTGTGGACGACGACGCCAAGGCACTGCTCAAGCTGGCGACGCAGAACGAGCGGGCCGACGTGCGGGTGCGCGCCGCGGCGGCCCTCGCGAGGCACGGCGACCCGGCGGCCCTGCCCGTGCTGCGGGCGCTCGCCACCGCCGCCGAACCGGAGCACAAAGAGCGCGGCCCCGACTGGCTCATCGTGGTCGTGCTGGCCCTCAGCGGGCTGGCCGAGTTCGGCGCCCCGGACGCTCAGGCGGACGCGGTGGCGCTGCTCGACAGCCCGCACCCGCCCATTCGGAAGGCCGCGGCGACGGCGCTCGCGTGGTGCTCGCGGGCGGGAACGGCGGGTCCGCTCCGCGCGGCGATGTCCCACACCGACCCGCACGTGAAGTACCGGGCGGCGCTCGGTCTGGCGTACCTGGGCGACGCGACCGTCGTCCCCCTCATCCGCTCCCCCGAAGGGAGCGGCGTGGTCACGCCCGCGGAGCAGTTCACCGCGACCGTGGCGCTGGGCGCGGCGGCCGGGGTGCAGGGGACCGTGTTCCTCGACAGCCCGGACGAGAAGCTCCGCGACCGCTCGCTGCTCGCCACGCTCCTGCTCGAACTCCGGGACACCGACGGGCAGCCCGAAAAGTGCGTCGAGTGCCTCTCGGCACGGGGCGCCCGGTTCCGGCTCACCGGCGCCCGGGCGCTGGAGGTGTTCGCCGACCCGGTCGCGTTCCGCGCGTTCGTGATCGCAGAGGTGAACGACCGCGGCGAGGACACCCCCTGGAAGGTGGCCCCGGAGGTGGTGGACGATCTGGCGAACCTGCTGGCGTTCGCGGAACCGCAGTTGAAGGCGAAAACGGCCCTCTTGCTCGGGCTGTTCGACAACAAGGAACAGGCCGAGTGGAACGCGGCGTGGGCCGTCCACGCCGCCCGGTTCGCGCCCGAGATCAAGGCCGCGCGTGAGGCCGCAACAAAGGCCGGCGTGCCGGTGCCGTCGAAGCTGACGCCGGAGCAGCTCCGTGAACTGGCGTTCGGCGGGTACGTGGGCCTTGTCCGCGAGCAGGGTGCGAGCGGCGGCGGTCAGCCGGTCGGGAAAGTCCGCCAGACGGCGCTGGCCCGCATCTTCGCCATCGCGTCGAAAGACGCCGCGTACGGCCGGGCCGCGCAGCCGGTTCTGGCCCAGGCGATGGGCGACCCCAACCAGCCTGTTCGCACCCAGGCGTTCGAGCACCTCCAGGCCCTCGGGATGGACAAGGCGCAGCTCGGCGCCGAGGCGCTCGAAGCGGGGTACACGGATCTGGGCGTCAAGGGGCTGGAACTCCTCACCGACGGCACCAGTGCAAAGAAGGGCGAAGCGGTTCTTGAGCGGGTGATGCTGGCCCGGTCCGACGACCTCGCGATCGAGGCCGCGAAGCTATTGCGCGACCGCCAGGGGAAGATCCCCACCGCGAAGAAGGCGCTCGACGCGGTGCACGAGCCGATGCGGCTGCAAGCGGTCGAATGGCTCTCCGCGCAGTACGAGGATTCGGAGGACGCGAAGACGTTCCTCCGCGCGGCGCTCGAGTCGCGCTACCGCAAGGCGCGCGAAACGGCCGCGTTCGAGCTGGCCGGCAAGAAGGACGCTTCGGCTTACGACGCCCTCGCGCGGTTCTTGAGGGACGCGAGCGACGCCGCCCGCCAGCGCGCCATCATCAACGCGCTGGTCACGCTCGGCGACAAGCGCGCCGCCGGCGCGTTCCTGGACCGCATCGAGAACGACCCGGGTGGCACCGCGGACGCCGACGCCCTCATCGGCGCCGCGGCGGGCTTCCGCGTGCCGGCCACCGCGGACCGGCTGTTCCTGATGCTCGACAAGCGTAAGGACCGGCGCGACGCCCTTCGCTCCGCGATCCTCACCGTCAGCGGCCACGACCAGTGGGTCGGCGATTCGGACGACCAGAACCCGCAGGACCGCTCGGCGTGGATGAAGGACCAGCACCCGCGCCACGACGCGATCCTGGCCCGGCTCCTCGAATGGACGCTCAACGACGGCGACGCCGACACCATCACGAACACGCTGCTGGAGCCGGTCCGGTGGTCGCTGGGCAAGGACGTGGACGCGGTCTTCCCGACGCTGTGCGCGAGCCCCAACGCGGACCTGCGCGACGCCGCGGTTGAGGCCTACGGGTGGCGGTTCCGCAAGCGCGGCGCGGCGCCGGAGCCGCTGCTCAAGGCGCTGAAGCACAAGAACCCGGTCACGCAGTTCCTGGCCGCCGAGGGGCTCGCCCGGGGCGGGCGCGGCGAGGGGATGCAGGTGCTCCTCTCCGGGATCGAGTACCTCGAAGACCACGGCCACCGCAACCGGGCCGTTCAGGCGCTGGGCGAACTCGGCGACCCGCGCAGCGTCGACAAGCTGCTCGCGCTCGCCACCGAGGACGGGAACCCGCTCCAGCAGGCCGCGACCGAGGCCGTCGGGCACCTGAAAAAGTCGCCGCAGGCGGACGCGGTGTTCCGGCTCCTCGAAAAGCACGCGAAGGCCCAGAACGACCTCGCGCAACGCGCGCTCGTCGGGCTCCGCTACTTCGACACGCCGAGCGGCTGGGACATCGTTCGCGCGAAAGTGAACGCCAAGGGGTACGGGTGGTGGCTCTCGCGGGTCCGCGCCACGGCGGCGGAGCAACTGGGCTATAACGACGACCCGGCGACCCGCGACCTGCTGCTGAAGACGCTCCGCACGGTCACGGACTACCAACTGACCCCGGAAGCGTACAAGGCGGCGCGCCGGCTGTGGGGCCGGGACTCGCTGGAGCCGAACTACAACCTGCTCCAGAACCCGAACGCCGGGAGCTTCATCAACACCGGCGAGGACGGCGGCGCGCTCGAGCCGGTGCTCAAAAAGGGCGACCCGCTCCGCATCATGGCGGTGTTCCCGAACTGCGGGCCGCAGATCCAGATGCAACTGGAATCGGCGCTGCTCACCCGGCCGGACCTGCCGGTGCGCGAAGCGATCGACGCGCTGACCCATGCGGACGAGGGGACCGTCCGGCTTGCGACGCGACTGCTCGGCCGCGCACCGAACGCGGACGCGAAGGACGCGATCGGCGCCGCCCTCGCGAAGTGGTGGCAGGTGTGGCAGGACCGCCGCGCGAACCCCGGTGCGGCAGTGTCGTCGAGCGATGACGACGACGATTATTACGACAACGATGACGATAATTACGGCCGCTCCGGCAACCAGCCAAAGAGCGGATCGCTTTCCAACGCCGGCGAAGTAGTGGAGAGCCTGCTGTTCACAGCGGGGCGCGTGGGGGTGCCCGCGGAGGCGATCGCCAACGTCGCGCGGTCGCGTGCCGACGACCCGCTCGCCCGCGGCATCCGGCTCGAAGCGGTGCGGTGCCTCGCGCTCGGCACGGTGTCCCCGGCGGTGCTCGACACGCTCGACGCACTGGCGGTCGGGCCTGACGCGGACGTGCGCGTGCTCGCCGCGGAGATGCTGGCCCGGTTCGACGCCGGCCGTGCGGCGAAGCTCGCCGCGCAGATGCTCTCCGACCGCCCCGCCTTCAACCGGTTGGTTGTCGCCAAGGCCGTTCACGGGGCGAACGTGGTGAGCGCCGCCGCCAGCGCGCACCTCCAGCCCGTCGCGCTGCCGGTGTTCGTAGCCGAGAAGGACGTGGCCACGCTCGCGGCGGTCGCGAAGGACCGCAAGGCGCCCGAGGCCGCCCGCTTCGGGGCGGTGGAAGGACTCGGGGTAATGGCCACCGAGCCCGCGGAACAGGTGCTGGTCGAGATCGGCACCGCCAAGGACGACGAGAAGGAGTTGCGAAAGGCCGCGTGGCGGGCGCTGCGGCGGTCGAAGCGGGCACGGGCGCGTGGCGCGGTCAACACGCTCGCCACGCTGCCGAAGGCGCCGAAGAAGGCGAAGCCCGGAAGGCCCGACGTAAAGGGTGAGGGCGGGGGGTAGCGAAAGGGACGAACGGCAACCGACGCAGGCTGCGGCACACCGTGGTGGAACGAACGCGGTTACCGCGTGTCCCGCCAGTGGAACATCGACGCCTTCCGAGAGCGGCCAACTGCTCCCAAAGGCCCGCAAACGACTCTTCCTGTGGGTGATGTGATGGCCACCGAACCGACGGTCGACGACGCACCGAGCGACGCCCCACCGCCCTCCAGCGGCGCGCAGCTCACCTACGGCGGTGCGAGTCGCGTGAGCACGAGCGGCAGCGGCGCGCTGGTCGAGTTGTTCGGCAACCTCGACCGACCGCCGGTGCGGTTCGCAGGCGCGCTCAAGCACCCGCTGCGGTTCCGCGAGGCGCTCTCCGCGCTGTACGGGGTCATCGGCAGCGACTACCGGTACGCGCCGAAGGACCGCACGCAGTACATCGCGTACCTGCGCCTGAAGCGCGACGCCGCCCCGCTCGGCGTGTGGCACGCGCAGCAGGCGTACTTCGCCTGGATGCTGCGGAACGACCCAACGGCCCTGACGATCCTCGACCCCGTCGTGAGCGTCCACCCGGACCAGATCACGTTCGAGGTGTTCGGCAAGGACGAGAGCACCTACGCGTGCCTCGCGTTCAATCCGGAAGCGTTCGACGCCTCCGGCCCGGCCGCCCACGGCACCACCAACATCGACTTCAGCGACGCCCTGTACGCCAGCGTCCAGCAGATCCGCGGGTACCGCGAAACGAAGTTCGCGATCGGCCCCGACGGCGCGGCGCCCGCGCCCGAAACCCGGGGCGCGACGCTGGAGAAGAAGATCCAGGTGCCGGACTCGTGGCTCCGCGGGTTCCTCCAGGTGCAGTCGGCCGCGACGCTGCCGTTCGACCACGTGCAGCTCGCGCCGATGGACCTGTACAACGTCCTGCGCCACCTGCGGATGAACGGCGACCGCAAGGGCAAGAAGCGCGGGCTGCGGTTCGAGCTGATCCCCGCCCAGCAGCCGCGCATCGTGGCCGAGCCCTGGGAGACGGTGTTCACCACCACCGGCGACGTGTTCCGCGGTAAGGCGGCGCGCCTCGTTCGGGTGTGGGGGCGGCGCCGGCTCATGACCATCAAGCGGTTGCTCCCGTTCGTCCAGAGCGTGGACGTGTACCTGCTCGGGAGCGGGCTGCCGAGCTTCTGGGTGTTCCGCTGCGGCGAGATCACGCTCACCCTCGGCATGACCGGGTTCACCTCCGCGAACTGGTCGAGCGCGCTCGGCTTCGACCTGCTGCTGCCGCGCAAAACCCAGGACGGCGAACCGACGAAGAAGGTCGTCGCGCACCTCGCGACGCACTGGAAGGCGGCCCCAAAGGAGCTTACACAGGCGACAGGTCTGAAAGGCGCGGCGCTGGTCGAGGCGGTGCAGGTGGGGTGTCAGAACGGGGAGCTGATGTACGACATCGCCGGCGGCGTGTATCGGCACCGGCCGCTCACCGCCAAGCCCCTCGACCTGGAACGCCTCCAGTTCCGCAACCCGCGCGAGAAGGTGGCCCGCGACCTGCTCGCCCGCGGCCGGGCGGTGCGCATCACCGGCGAGAACCGCATCGCGGGCATCGGGCTGGAGCTGACGGGCACTGTCACCGTGGTCGAGGACAAGCGCGACTACCGGCCGCAAATGGTACTCGCGGACGAGGGGCAGGTGCGCAAGGTGACCTGCACCTGCGCGACGTTCCGCAAACAGGGCATCAAGGGCGGGCCGTGCGTTCACCTCATCGCGCTGCGGCTCGCGTTCGCCGAGAAGGAAGCGAAGAAGGCGAAGGCCGACGACGCGGTGAAGTTCGAAACCCGGGCGTTCGCCAAGCGCGACGGCGCGGTCGAGAACGTGGTCCAGGTCTCCCTGGAGCGCGACAAGATCAAATACCGCTGGGGGCCGAGCGGCCAGACCATGCGGCTCCAGACCATGCGGTTCAACACGGAAGAGGACGCCCGGCGGGCGTACTTCGCGAAGCTCGCGGACCTCGACGCGAAAGGTTACCTGGACGCGATCGCGGAATGAGCCGAACACAACCGGGAGTGTTTCACCGCAGAGGGCGCGAGAGGGCGCAGAGAGAAAGAACTGAGATAAAAGGCAGAAGAACGATCGTTCGCTCTCGACTTTTCTCTCCGCGCCCTCTCGCGCCCTCTGCGGTGAAGCACTCTTTCTTGCGCCTTCCTGTGCCCTCTGCGGTGAATCACTGCCTTTTGGGTCATCATGAGCACACCGACACCAGTGCCCGCGCCCGCGGCGCCCGACACACAGACCCTCTGGCGCCTCATCGTCCAGGCCGGGGGGATGAAGGCGTACATCGACGGGCAGCTCCGCGAGCGCGGGTTCCTCGTCACCCGGCGCGACGCCGACGCGATGTCCGACCGGGAGAAGGACGCGTACAAGAAGGCGCTCAAGCAGGAGGCGGAGGAGCGCCGCAAGCTCCGGCGGGAGACGTGGGGCGCGTACAAGGCGAATCACATCGTTCACCTCGGCGAGGGCGTGTTCTGGACCGACGAGCCGAAGGACGATAAGTGGGACACGCCCAACAGCGAGGAGCGGGCGGCCGAGAACGAACTCCCCGCGCTCGACAAACCCGAGCAGCTCGCCGAGGCGCTCGGCGTCACCGTCGCGCAGCTCAAAGGCATGGCGTACCACCGCGACGCCGCCACGTCCCTGCACTACGTCCGGTTCACCATCCCCAAGCGCGACGGCACCGAACGGCCCATCTGGGCGCCGAAGAAGCGCCTGAAGGCCGCGCAGCGCTGGATCTTGCACCACATCGTCGAACGGTTGCCGGTTCACGGCTCCGCGCAGGGGTTCCTGGTCGGGCGGTCGATCCTCAGCAACGCGCAGGTTCACGAGAGCCCCAAGATCCTGCTGAAGATGGACATCAAGGAGTTCTTCCCGACCGTCACCGTGAAGCGGGTGAGGGGCGTGTTCCGCCGCGCCGGCTACCGCAATGGGATCAGCACGCTGCTGGCCCAGGTCTGCACCGAAGCGCCGCGCGAGATCGTGACCATTGAGGGAAAGACCTACTACGTCTCGCTCGGGCCGCGGTGCCTGCCGCAAGGCGCCCCCACCAGCCCGGCGATCACCAACGCGCTGTGCCTGCGCCTCGACCGCCGGCTCGCCGGGCTGGCGAAGCGGTACGGCTGGCGCTACACCCGCTACGCCGACGACCTGACCTTTAGCCTCCCGATGGAGCACAAGGGGCCGCCGAAGCTCGGCTCGATGCTCGGGTGCGCCCGACGAATCGTGGAGGCCGAGGGTTTCGAGGTCAAGTCCGAGAAGACGCGGATTCACCGAACGGGCGGGCGGCAAAGCGTGACGGGGCTCGTGGTGAACGGCGACGGCCCGCCGCGCACGACCCGCAAGCTGCGGCGCCAGCTCCGCTCGGCGATTCACAAGCTCAAAACCGGCAAGCCACTCCAAGAAGGCGAATCGCTGGCCCGCCTGACCGGCTACGCGGCGTTCGTCCACATGACGAACCCGGAACTCGGTCGCAAGATGCTCGCAGACATTCAGGGATTCGAGGGCCAGGCGGAAGGTCAAGTAGTGTGATGTTCGGGCGACGCACGCCAAATCCAGCCGATTCAACCTGCGATCTGAGATCGTTGATTTCAGACACAACACCGAGTGACCGACGGTTATTCCGTACTCTTGCCTCATACGCGCTTGCTCCTCCTGTACTGATCCACAAGCGCGCGGGGTGCGCCAATGTCAATCGTGTGGACCTCGCCGGTCCACTCCTTCGACTTTGGATTGAGGAACCCGCGTTTGGGAGCAACGAAGGTAGCGGTGTGAGTCGCCCGGACGGCCGGGCCGAGCGGTTCGCCGGTGTCGCAATCGAGCCCGGAGGGAATGTCGATCGCGAGGACCTGATATCCCGAAGTATTAAGCATGCGAAAGTAGTCGGTGTAGCGTTCATCCAGTGCGCGGTTCAGTCCGGTACCGAAAAGGGCATCGATAAGCCAACCCGCTGGCGTGGGTAGCACTTCCGGAAGCCAAGGCAGCATGGGTACAGCCGAGCGCTCGATGATTTTTCGATTCACGGCCGCATCACCAGTTAGTTGTGTCGTTCCGGGGTGATCAATCGTCCACACCGGCCACCCCGCGTTATCGAGGTGGCGGGCGATCACAAACCCATCGCCGCCGTTGTTTCCCGGTCCGCACAGGATCACCACCGCCTTGCGATCCGGGTTCAGGCGCATCAGCAGTTCGGCGGCGCCGCGGCCAGCGTTCTCCATCAGCACTACGCCCGGAACCCCGAACTCCTCGATCGCCCGGCGGTCGAGTTCGCGAACCTCACTGCGTGAGAGTGTGAACATGGTATTGACCTCAATATCACCAATCGTTGAACTCGCAGAGTGTGAGACCACGGGGTGTGACCGCGCCCTTACTCGCACCTAAACAATTGACTGGAATAATTTTACACCTCTCGTTCGTACACCGGCAGGGTTCCCTTCGACCGGTCGTGTTATCCGCCTTTGCGGGTTGTGCAAGTGATTCATGGGTAGCGGGACGGTAGCGAACCGGTAGCTCGCGGGAAGTGAATGGCGCGTTCGAAGGGTAGCACCCCGCCAGTTCCCAACCCGCGACGGTCCAGCCGATGCCCTCGTCGCGACCACTGTAACCTCCGTTACACCGCGCCCCGAGTGCCACCGGAACCGCTCCGCCCGCCGTACCCAATTGGCTTCAAGGGCTACTCGGGAGGAGTGAACCGCCACTCGTCGCGCCGACCGCTATTCGGGGCTCGAACTGTACCGCCCGTTACACCTGACGCCCTGAAGACGCGAATGGCGTAACCCAACGTGCCACCGGCGCACCGTTCATCCGCCCCCTACAGATACAGATGGCACGAGCGGTTGCGGGGCGCGGGCTCCCATCGCGGAACGAGACCCTCAAACGGATTTGCGTATCACTCTGGCCCCAGCACCCGGGGGTGAACCTGCAGCCGCCTGTTGGGGTAGCGGGTCGTGCGGTAAGACCCGTCTCACGGACCGACCTGAGCCACCGCACCAGACTGCCGGAAGCAGTTACGTCCCGCCTCGTGAGCCGGCCGAATGTCCCCGCGGCAAAGGGCGGTATGCAACGCGTGCCGGGTTGCACTGACCAGGGGCACCCGGCCTTCAGGGTCCGAATCATCGCCCCCCCCCAAGCAGCCGATGAAAAAGCGGGCCGGTGTGTTAGGTCTCGCCCCCGACCGCCGAACTCCTCCCGCCGCCCACCCATTCGGAGGTTGCCCATGCCTACCTGGACTCTCAAAAAGCTCGCGGCCCGTCTGCTCCAATCGACCGGCCGCCCCCGCCCGGTTCCAGCGCTCCGTTCGGGGCTCGAAGCCCTGGATGACCGGGTGATGCCGTCGGTGTCCGTCTTCCCCTACGGCGAGGCGTTATACATCACCGGCACGGCAGGGGACGACGCCGTGGCCGTCACCCGGTCCGGGGGACAGCTAACGGTCACCACCCGGGCCGGTAACGGCCCGGCGGTGTCGACCGCGGTGCCGGTCGTGCCGTGGATGTACATCCAGTTCGCGGGGTTCGACGGCAACGACTCGTTCTCCAACGAGACGGACATCCCCGCCTACGCCGACGGCGGGAACGGGAACGATGACCTGCGCGGCGGTTCGGCGGCCGACACCCTGACGGGCGGTGCGGGCGACGACTACCTCAACGGCGGGGCCGGCAACGACGCCATCGACGGTGGGGCGGACAACGACATCATCCACGGAGGCCAGGGGAACGATGTACTCACTTGCGGAGCCGGCAACGACTACGCATCCGGGTCGGACGGCAACGACCTGTTGATCGGCGGGACCGGCAACGACTTCTTGGCCGGCGGAGCTGGAGACGACGCCTTCGACCCGGGCACCGGGACCGACACCCTGACCGGCGGCACCGGGTGGGACCGGCTGTCCATTGCCGCCCGGGCCGCCGGGGCCGAGGTGCAGAACACCCAGGTGGTGTTCCGGCAGGTCACCGCCACCGGGTTCGGGAGCGTCGTCGAGACCGTCGGGTGCCCCGACGTCGAGACGGTCGAACTGTGGGGCGGGGCCGAGAACAACCGCTTTGACGCGATCGGGTACACCGGGACGGTCATGTTCCACGGCGGGGCCGGGGCCGACTGGCTGCGCGGCACGGGCGGGGGCGATGTCCTGAACGGCGGAGAGGGGAACGACACCCTCTCCGGCGAGGGCAACTTTGACATCCTGAACGGTGGGGCCGGCAACGACGCCCTGTACGGCGGGGACGGCAACGACAACCTTGACGGCGGGGACGGGAACGACGCCCTGTACGGCGGGGCCGGCAACGACACGCTGACCGGCGGAGCCGGCAACGACGGCCTGTACGGCGGGGCCGGCTTCGACCGAGTGGCCGAGAACGCGCGGTACGCGGTCGTGTACGTCGGTGCCGACGCCGTCCGATCGTACTTCTGGCAGGGGGCGTTCATGGAGTTCGACCCGATCACCGAGATGGAGGTCGTGGCGGTGACCGGCGGGGCCGAGAACAACTGGTTCAGCGCGAACGGCTACACCGGGTCGGTCGAGTTCCGCGGCGGCGCCGGCAACGACACCCTACTGGCCGGCACGTCCGGCGACGCGGCCCTCTTCGGCGACGCCGGCAACGACACCCTGGGCGGGGGCATAGGGTTCGACCTCCTGCGGGGCGGGGCCGGCAACGACACGCTGACCGGCGGGGCCGGGAACGACCGGCTGTTCGGAGAGGGGGACGATGACACCCTCAGCGGCGGGTTCGGCAACGACGTGCTCGACGGGGGTGACGGGAACGACGTGCTCGGGGCGGTCGTCACCGTCGGCGGGCTGAGCGGCGGATGGCGGCAGTACACGTTCGCTGACGAGCCCGGGGACGATGTTCTGCGGGGCGGGTCCGGCAACGACACCGCCCGGGGCGGGTCCGGAAACGATGTCATCGAAGGCGGGTCCGGCAACGACACCCTGGGGGCCGTGCTGGTCAACGTCCGCCGCACCAACAACGACTCGATCTACTACTGGGAAGACATCGGCGAGGACGGGAACGACGTGATCCGCGGCGGCGACGGGGACGACACCATCAAGGGAGGCAACGGGAACGACAAGCTGTACGGCGAGGGCGGCAACGACATGCTCGGGGGCGAGACGCAACTCGCCTACGCCCAACTCAGCGGGGACGGGTACGCCTACGGGTTCGACCTGTACGGGGAAGCCGGGGACGACGAGTTGTACGGCGGAACCGGCAAGGACATCCTGGGCGGGGGGGACGGCAAAGACATCCTCGACGGGGGCGGCCAGTACATCAGCCCCGGCTACCAGATCCTCAACGCCCTCGGACAGATCTACTTCGACATCGACGTCGCGGTGGCGGCCGACGGGGACCTGATCTACTCAGACGGCGGGCTGTCCGCCTACTTCGGGTTCGAACTGAACAAGAACTACGTCAACGAGCTGACCGGGGAGCGGCGGTAGCCGGCCGCCCGCCCCGACCTGGAAGCCGGTGGAGGCCCACCCTCCAGTGGCTTTCCGCCCTGGAGTAGGCCGGCGGGCGTGGCGCAGGGCGGAAGTCCTGCGCCACGCCCGCCGGCCTACTCATACCCCAACACCAAGTCGATCACCCAGCACCCGCGCACATGCACCTGATGCGGGTCACGGCAGTGAGCGAGGATGTCGGCGTTGTCGCAGCCCGCGTCCTGAAGTGCGTCGGCCAGGATCGGCATCGCGGAGAAGTCGCGGGTGTCATACATCTCGCGTGCGAGCGCGATTGCGGTTGAGATGCGCCACTCAGGCGCGAACCCGACCGGCCGAAACGGGTTGCCAAACACCTCGTGCATAAGTGCCAACTTGGCATGTGATTCGGCTTGGCATTCAGCGTCATACGCGTGATTCTGGTCCTCCGACCGCCAGCCGGCGGCGTCAGCCGCAACTTGACTGAGTCCGCGGAGAACCGACACCAACTGATCCAGCGCCCGCTGTTGGGGCGAACTGATGAACGGTGAACGGCGCTCGTAGGTCGTCACAAACGCCGGGACCGACGGCGCGGAGCGGGTGCCGAACGCGGCCAGCGCGTCGGCCAGCTTGCGCTCCGGCGTTCCACACACCGCCAGCAGTTCGCACACGAACTCAACCGCCTCGGCTGCGGAAGTCGTGCCCTCGGCACGCCAAGGTAACACTACTTCGTTAAACTCTGCAAAATCCTCGTAGCGCATACGAGCTAAGTGCGCGGCCGCGCGGACGCTCTTCACCACCTCACCCCAATCGTGCGGTCCGGTTACCCCATCTGCCCAGCGATCGAGGAGGTCCATTGCGGCTTGCACTTGGTCGTCGCGAAGAAGTGCGGGCGTTGATGGAGAGAACGACATGGGCGCAGCCCAGAACGGCTCGAACCGGTCGAGCCACGCGGTCGTGATGAGTGCGATCTGCCGCGCGGACATGCGGGTGTACAGCGGCGCATTCTCGAACCAGTGGAAACCGGCCCGCGTCAGCCACCTCTCTTCTTCGGGCATTGCAGCACCTTCCCTTGCGTCCTCGCCACAGAACTGAGCCGCTACGCGCTACCCCTTCCCGAGCACCAGATCGACCACCCAGCACCCGCGCACGTGAACCGGTTGCGGGTCGAGGCAGTGGGTCAGGATGTCGGCGTTGTCGCACCCGGCGTCCTGAAGTGCGTCGGCCAGGATCGGCATCGCGGAGAAGTCGCGGGTGTCATACATCTCGCGTGCGAGGGCGACCGCGGTTGAGGTACGCCACTCAGGCGCGAACTCGGCCGGCCGAAACGGGTTGCCAAAAATCTCGCGGAGCAAATCAACCTGAAAGAGCAACTCGCCTTGGCCGGTGTCATAATCGTCGTGACCGCACGGAGCCGACATGCACGAATCGAGACAATACTCGGGATGGATCGGGAATGACGTGAGCTGCTCAACCGCGAACGTGAATTCATACTCTTCCCGGTCAATTTCGGCTCTACAGCCGTGCGAATCTTGCAATCGTTTTCTCAGCAGGCTCAATCGATCAAGCAGTACCGGGTCCCACTCCTCGGCGTTCAACTCTTCGGCAATCTGCTCGCACCCGTCGATCACCTCCGCGAGCGTTACGTCCGAAATCTGCTCCACGACCCGACGACAGCACACCACACCGAGCAGGCGAAACTTCCGATCGGAGTGTGTGGCGGCTTTGTGAAGGTAACGGAGTAACCTCAGCGGTCGCCGCCAGGCCAACCATTCTTCTTCGGTCATCGCGGGTTCTCAAAAGCAGCGCACCCCCGAGTCACGGTCGAACCGCGTCTCGGGGGTGCGTTGAAGCGACTCGCTCACCTCGGCCATCAGCCCAGGTTCATCGAGAGCAGGAACTCCAGGTTCGACTTCGTCTTCTTCGACTTGTTGATGAGCATCTCCATCGCTTCCACCGGGTGCATGTCGGCCAGCACGCGGCGCAGGATGCGCACCTTCTCGTACTCCTCCGGGTGCATGAGGAGTTCTTCCTTGCGCGTCCCGCTGCGCACCGCGTCGATCGCGGGGTACACGCGCTTCTCGACGAGCCGGCGGTCCAGGTGCAGCTCGCTGTTACCTGTGCCCTTGAACTCCTCGAAGATGACCTCGTCCATCTTCGAGCCGGTGTCCACGAGGGCGGTCGCGAGGATGGTCAGCGAGCCGCCCTCCTCGACGTTCCGCGCGGCACCGAAGAACCGTTTCGGCTTCTGCATCGCGTTGGAATCGAGACCGCCGGACAGGAGCTTACCGCCGCCGGGGGCCTCGGTGTTGTGGGCGCGGGCCAGACGGGTGATCGAGTCGAGCAGGATGATGACGTCCCGCCGCATTTCCACCATCCGCTTCGCCTTCTCCAGGACGATCTCGGACACGTGGATGTGCTCTTCCGGCGGCTCGTCGAACGTGCTCGCCACCACCTCGGCGTTCGGGCTCTGGACGAGCCGCTGCATCTCGGTCACTTCTTCCGGCCGCTCGTCCACCAGCAGCACGAAAACGTACGACTCGGGGTGGTTCTTGAGGATGGCGTTGGCCATCTTCGAGAGGAGGATGGTCTTACCGGTGCGGGGCGGCGCGACGATCAGCCCGCGCTGGCCCTTGCCGATGGGGGTGATGAGGTCGACGATCCGCATCGACAGGTCGTCGGGCGTCGTTTCGAGCTTGAGCCGCTCGTTCGGGTGCAGCGGGGTCAGGTCTTCGAAGCTGGTGACGCCGGTGCCCTCGTCCGGGTGCTTCCCGTTGACGAGTTCGATCTGCATCAGCGCGAAGTTGTCCTGGTTCTCGATGGGCAGCCGGATCGGCCCTTCGACCACCAACCCGGTCCGCAGGCTCATGCGCCGGATCTGGCTGGGGGAGACGTAGATGTCTTCGGGGCTGGCGAGGTAGTTGTGCGCCTGGCTGCGGAGGAACCCGTAGCCGTCGGGCAGAACCTCCAGGGTGCCGGACCCGCGGACCACCTCGCCACGCTCGATCTGGCGCCGCACCACGCCCACGATGAGCTGCGCGCGGCTCATCCCGGTGTGTTCGCGGATGCCCTCTTTTTCCGCGAGCGCGAACAGCTCGGGCATCGGCATCCGGTACAGGTCGTCGAGGCGCGCCCCGCTGCCCGCGGGGCGCTGACGTTCGGGCCGCTCCGGGCGCTCGGGCCGCTCACGCTCCGGGCGCTCGGCGGGCGGGGGTGCGGCGGGCGGCGCCGAAGCGACCGGGGGCGGACCTTCAGGTTTCCGGAAGGGGCGCTTGCCGGCGATTGCGGCAGCACGAAGTGAGGGCCGCGGCAGCGGCGACCCTTCGACGCCTTTGGCGTCGGGCATAGCTCGATCCTCGGTCGGAAGGGATGAACAGGACTCGGGGCGGTTCTCCGCCGCCGGTCGGACGTGGCAATAGCGCCACCAAAGGACCGCACGGGACCAATTCCCGGCGAGCCCGAATTCAGGCGAAACTCAAGTCAGAGGGTACGCACAGACTTCCCACACGGGGCGAAACGCTTCACAACTTGTCAGCAACTCCCTCGCCGTTCGGCGCCGCACTCCGGGAAAGGTCACGGAACTCGGTGAGTGCGGTTCAAGCCCAGCGATTCGCCTCTTTCGGTCACTTGCCTCTTCGACCACGCACCTTTTTGGCAGTACGCCTCTTTGGCTAAATGGACGAGTGCCAGGCGTTTTACTCACAGTGCCAAAATATGGGTGGGGAAGTCAAGATGCGTTGTGAGCCGCTCATCGCGGCCCGACACGCTGGAAAGTGCGGGCTTCCAACTTACCGGCAGTCTACGTCATCCCTGAATCGCGTCAATACGATTCTAGACTCAGTACCGCAAAAAATCCAGTCGCATTAAGGCAGGATGTGAGGAGATGCGGGCCGGCGCGTTTGTAGCGCGCCGGCCCGGTACGGCTCCGAAACGAATCACCCGCAGCCGCAACCGGCTGTATGGGTCTCGCGGGTCGTACCGAATCCGATTGATGAGTACCCCCTCACCGGGCATCGGCTACCATCGGCCGAGTCCGCTCCCAATCACAAGCACTCTTCAACCGGATTCGGTATCAGTCCAGTTTGATGTCCAGGTTCTGAACGGCTTCCGTCACCTCCACCCGGAGCGGTGATTTGTCCACCGCTCCGTACTTCTGCTGAATCGCAACGAGATCCGCCGGCTTCTTTCCGCGCCCCTTCGCGGCATCAAGTTCCTCCTTCGGGCTGGCGGGGCGCCACGCCACCCAGACCTTGTGAGTACCAACGACGGCCCCCTTGGTGCTCGCATCGTACTCCAGCGTGAACCGCCCGCTCTCGTCCGACACGCCCCAGCTCGGGCGCCCGGTCGCCGGTTCAAAGTTGACCGTCATGTGCGGCACGGGTTGCCCGTTCCGGGTAACGGTTCCCGATACGGGGACGATTTTCGGCCCGTCGCTACAGCCGCCGGCACCGACGAGCGCAAGGAACAGAAGGGCGGTCGCCGCCGCCCGGAGAAAGGTGGCCATGGGTCCGCTCCGGTTATGAGGGTAAGGCACTCGGCGCCGAATCAGTAGTTCGGGAGGACCTCGCCACCCGCCCGGGTGAACATCCACTGGTAGGCGTTGAAATCGATGTTGTTGTTCACGAGCGCAACCCGCCCGTCCACCCACGCGGCCAGCACCCCGTTCGTGTGGCTGCCGACGGCCGCCCGGTTGTTGTAAACGGTCGCGTTCGGCGGGAACGGGGTGCCGCCGCCGTACTCGCGGGCCGTCACCATCCCCTGCGTCGGGTGGTGGACCCAGGCGAAGTGGTTGGCGCCCTGGTTGGCGTCCAGCCAGCTCTGGTTCGCCCACGCCGCCTTCTCCAAGAACAGGAACGTGTTGCTGGTCCCGTCGGTCACCTCCGTCATCCGCACCTTGCTGTTCACCCACCCGATCCCGTTCTGCTGGGTCATCCGCTCGGCGCAGCAGTTGTCGCTGCCGCTGCTGGCGTTCATCGCGTAGTCCTTCATCTCGTTCGGGTTGCCCGCCGGCCGGGCCGACGGGCACCGGAACACCTTGGGCGCGTTGGTACACGCGAACTGGTTGGCGGTGTTACCCGCCGGGCCGCGGTTCGCGCCGTTCTCCCAGATCGCCGACGCGTAGGCCGGAACGTTCAGGTTGAACCGGTTGTACAGGTTGTCGGCCTCGACGTACGGCAGCACCGGCACGGCCCAACTGAAGTGGCCCCAGGGCACCGCCGCGCCGAGGGACGGGTCCGCCCAGCCGGACGGGAAGTTGTAGTCGCCGGTCATCGGCCCGAAGCTGCCCGGCGGCAAACCGCCGAGCGCGTCGTGGTGGCTGTGCGCGGCCAGGGCGAGTTGCTTCAGGTTGTTCGAGCACGACATCCGCGCGGCGGCCTCGCGCACCTTCTGGACGGCGGGCAGCAGGAGCCCGATCAGGATCGCGATGATCGCGATCACCACCAACAACTCGATCAGCGTGAACCCGCGCCGCTGGCGAAATGAAAACATGGCGACCCTCGTGGAGAAACGAGTCGGAAATGCGGAACGATTATCCGAGCCGCCCGAAATCCTAACAGAACTGTCACCAGAACGCCACAACTTTTTCGGTGTCGCGCGAAACGGGCAGAGCAAAGAACCGCAGCGAACTGTATATCACAATGGTATTTTCTGTAATGCATTTTCAACGCAGCTTCATGCGATCTTCGTGTAGGATGTGTACCGTAACACCACATCTTCGCGAGGTGCGTCATGCGCTGGGCAGTCTCGTTATTTCTTGTAGCCGCGGCCGTTGTTGCGGTGCCCGGGTGCGGGAAGCCGCCGATGGTGACGGTCAAAGGTGTCGTCAAGGCGGGCGGGAAGCCGGTCCCGCACTGCAAGGTGGGTCTGTTCCCGGACGTCGAAGGGTTCGACCCGAGCAAGCACGGGTACGGGTTCGGGATGACGAACGACAAGGGCGAGTTCGAGATCCAGCACCCGAACGGGACCAAGGGCATCTTCCCCGGCACCTACAAGGTCACGTTCGTCGCGTGGGTCGACAGCAAGGGTAAAGCGATCCCGCCGGAGACGAAGCCGAGCGAGGTGCCGGGCGGTGTCAAGAACCTGTTGCCCTCGAAGTACGAGGCGCTGAGCGACACGCCCGAACGGCTCACGGTTTCGAAGGAAGGCGCCGAGGCCAACTTCGACCTGTCCACCCAGTGACCGCCCGCATCGCCCGTTTCATCCTCATTTTCCTAAGGAGTTACCGATGCCCTCGCGCCGCCGGTCCGGGTTCACGCTGATCGAGTTGTTGGTGGTGATCGCGATCATCGCGATCCTGATCGGGCTCCTGCTGCCCGCCGTCCAGAAGGTCCGCGAGGCCGCCGCCCGCATGAGCTGCCAGAACAACCTCAAGCAGCTCGGCCTCGCCTGCCACTCGTTCCACGACGCCCAGCAGGGGTGGCCGCTGGGCATCGAGTTCAACGTCGGCAGCGCGTGGACCGCATTCATCCTGCCGTACATGGAGCAGGACAACGTTTACAAGGCCCTGACGTTCCAGGAGGACAGCCTCGCGAACCGGCAGTGGGCGCAAGGGCTGCCCGGGGTCCCCGGTGACATCACCAGTTCGAACCCGGACCTCCGGAACATCGGCGCGTGCGAGATGAAGTTCAAGATGTTCACCTGCCCGTCGTCGGGCCTGCCCGACAACATCCCGGACATCTCGGGCGACAACTGGATCGTCCAGCGCCGCGCGCCGGCCAACTACTCCGGGTGCGTGTCCGGGGTGATCACCGACGACCGCCGCCGCATCACCGCCAACACCCCGTGGGGCTCGACCAACAGCGGCACCGAGGACATCCACACCCTCGACGGGATCTTCATCGCCAAACAGGTCCACCAGCGGATCACGCGGGACGGCCAGAGCTACGGCGGGATGACCAGCGGGGTGACCATGACCGGGATCACCGACGGCACCTCGAACACGATCGCCATCGGCGAGGTGCTGACCGACCGGCTCGCGATCCCGGACATGGGCCTGACCCGCGAGAACAACGCCAGCGGCCAGGGCCGTAAGGACCACTGGGCGATCGGCGGCGACGACGCGGACACCAGCAACCAGGGCGACATGTCGGAGTTCCTGTTCTCGACCGCCGTGAAGATCAACACCCCCCGCGTTGCCGGCGGGAGCGCCGGGTTCGCCGCCTACGAGCTGAGCGCCGGGAGCGGCCACAGCGGCGGCGCGAACTTCCTGTTCGCCGACGGGAGCGTCAAGTTCCTTCGCGACAGCCTGGACGCCGGCATCTTCTCCGCGCTCGGCACCCGCACCGGCGGCGAAGTGATCGGCAACTACTAACGCGGCCCCACACGCCACGAGCGCGGCCGGCCCGGGGATGAGTTCCCCGGGCCGGCCGCATTTCGTTAATCGCGTGTGATTCGCAAAAATCGAGCGTGTAAACCTGCGAACCAGTGCGTACAGTGAGGCCGGCCCCCCCCCCGCGCACCCGAGCGACACGATTCCCGATGACACTCCTCGCCGAAAGCTGGAGCCCCGAAACCTTCGGGCTGTCCCTGTTAGCCGCAGCCGCGTTCGGGTTGCTCGGGATCGCGCTGCTGGCACTCGGGTTCAAGGTGTTCGAGTGGATCACACCGAAGCTGAACGTCGAGGAAGAACTGGCGAAGGGGAACGTCGCGGTGGGCGTGGTTCTGGCCGCCGTGGTGCTCGGGATCAGCCTGATCGTGGTCCGCGCGATCGGCGGCTAACCCATGAAAATGTCACGCACAATCACCCTGAAGCTGCTCACCGGGCTGACGCTCACCGGGTGCCTCACCGCCTCCGGATGCGGCGGGGCTCAGGACGACACGCACGAGCAGGCGGCGGCGGACGCCAACGAACCGGTCGATGAAACTTGGTACGACGAAAGCGGTAACGCGGTCCAGCCGCAGTGGAAAGTGGACGAGCAGGGTAACCGGGTACTCGATGCCGAAGGGCGGCCCGTCCCCGAACCCGGCATCCCGCGCGACCGCCACGGCCACCTGTGGGTGTACCACCACGGCGTGTGGGTGCCGCCGATCGTCGTGTTCGGCCCGGCGTACCGAACCGGACCCGTGTATCACGGCGGAACTGTGTACCACAGCGCCCCGGCTCGTTCGAGTTCCTGGGTGAGCGGCGGTTCCGGGTACCGCACGCCCAGTACAACGACACCGTATCGCGCGCCGAGTGGCACCGGATCGCACCCGGTTCACACCGCGCCGTCGGCACCGAGTTCCGTCGCCGGCGCGAAGCCGCCCTCGGGTTCCTCGATCACGCGCGGCGGTTTCGGCAGCACCGGGTCCGCGTCGGCGTCTTCGGCGAGCAGTTGAACGAACCGGTTGAGGACAGTGCCCATGCCCGATGACGATTATGACGACGACCGCGACGACGAAACGCGCCGCCCGGCCCGGCGCCGCCGCGGGCCGCGCAACAACACGGACGTGCCCTGCCCGGAGTGCGGCGCGCGGTCCGTGCGTCCGGGGCCGTGGCCGTGGTACCTGGGCACGATCGGGGCGATGGTGTGCCGGGCGGTGATCTGCGAAGAGTGCGGGCACGAGTACGACGAGCGGAAGCCGCACGCGCACCTCCCGACCCGCAAGCGCAACCTCGCGATCGTCATCAACCTGCTGGGGTTCGTCGGCATCGTTTCGGTGTTCGTCCTGCTCGGCGTGTGGATCTACTTCACGATGGGCCGGCGCTAACCCGTCTGCGTGATCGCATGAAACAACTGACGATTGTGGTCAAGCCCTTCCGCGCGGAGGCCGTGCTCCAGGTCATCGCCGAACTGGGCGTGACGGCGTGCGCGGTGCGCGAGGCGAAGGGGTACGGGCGCCAGAAGGGCTACCTCGACCGGTACCGCGGGTCGGAGTACAGCGCCGCGTACTTACCGAAAGTGGAGATCACCGTCTGGGCCACGGACGAGCAGGCGGCCCAACTGAAAGACCTCGTGCCCAAGGTCGCGCGGACCGGCCGCATCGGGGACGGCAAGGTCTTCGTCGTGCCACTCGCGTGGCCCGAGTCGCTCGTGTTCTGACCACATTTTCGACTCAACCTCCCCAGCCCGCACAGCCGATACAGACCGAAGAGACGGAATCCGTCGCCTTTCGGAGTGGGCCGATGCGGAAGCTGATCGCTACGGGTTTGGGCGCCGTCCTGACCGCGAACCTTGCTGCGGCGCAGCAACCACTCGTACCGATCCCGAACCCGTACCCACAACAGTCACCGACACGGCCGCTTACACCGATACCGAACCCGTTCCCGCAATCGCAGCCCGCATCGAACGTGCCCCCGAACCCGTATCCGCCGCAGGGGTTCCCGCTTCAGCCAGGCGCACAACCGCAACCGGGGTCGCTCCAACCCGCACAGCCCACCGCCTCCCCAATGCCGGGACGGCTCCCGCCACTTCCGGGCGCACAGCCGGGCGCAACGCAGAGGCAGGGGAACCAGCCGGCGGCAAGTCCGGCGACGGCACTCGGGGCGCAGATGCCGCTTCCGTACGCCGAGCAGAAGTTCGCCCTCCGTGCGACGGACGTGGCGGTGAGACGCACGACAAGCGGGTGGGAAGTGTGGGCCGGTCAGAAGGTCCTTCGAAACACCGGCGAAAGCGAAGCGAACGCTCAGGATCTCGCCCGCGTGCTGCGGGAGCTGCGCCCGACCGAGTGGGTCACCATCGGCGGCGTGAAGCCGGTGGTGGAATACGGGCTCACCAACGGGCGCCCCGCGGTCACCGGTGGCGTGGTGCCGGAAACCAAGGAGGGCGGCACGGGAGAAGTACTTCAATCGGGCGGGACGAGCACCCCGCGGCCGGGCGCCGGCGCGGCCAAGTTCGTGCGGCCGATCGACCTCCGTTCGACCCGCGTGGAACCGGTTCGCGGCGTGTGGGTGGTCCGCGACGACGACAACATCCTTCTCAACTTTGGGACGGACAAAGCGGGCGCGGAGCAGGCCGGCGCGGCGATCCAGCACTACGGGTTCAACCGGCTCGGCATTGTGGGCGCGCCGACGCAACCGACCATGAGCTACCTGTTCGCCTCGGCGGACCCGGTGAAGACCATTCCGGGCGGCACGCTGGTGGTACAAAGCCAGATCGAAGCCCTGACGCGCACCGGCATCCCGGTTCCGGGGGTGGGGTTCACGGGCGAGATGATCAAGATCGACCCGCGGCGGGTCGAGGCGCGGAAGGACGGGTTCGAGTGGGTCGTGGCGTTCGGACCGGAGGTGCTCGGGCGGTTCGGGCCGACGGAGTGGGCCGCACGCGAGGCCGTCCGCACCATCCAGGACGGGCGGTTCACCGAGTTCTGCAAGCTGGGGGGCGTCTCGGGGCTCACGTTCTTCCTCGTGGACGGTAAGCCCCCGACGCGCGTTGCGCTCGCCGCACTGGGCCGCAACCTCGATCCCAGCGCACTGAAAACGCAGCAGGTCAACGGCCGCTGGGCGGTAACGGAAAGCGGCCGCCAGTTGTTCGAGGTGGGCAGCGCCCAAGAGGGCGAGACGGTGATCCGCGTGCTCAAGGCCTTCGGGTTCGACCAGTCGGCCCACCTCAGCGCCGGCGGGGCGAAGGGCGGGATCTCGTTCTTCGTGAAGAACCGACGCTGAAATAAGTCAAAAGGTGAAAGTGAAAAGGCAAAGGCGAAGGGCAGCCTGATCGGGCCGCTTGCCTTTCCCTTTTGCCTTTTCACTTTCACCTTTTGACTTGAACCTCACCAGCCGAGCTTATCGCGGAGCTGATTGAGCCCGCCCGCCAGCGCGTCGGCGGCGGTGGGGTACGTCGCGGCGGCGTCGTCGAGCCGCTTGCCGTTGACGGTGCTGCTCACCGCGCACGCGAACTTGCCCGCGGCGGGCCGCACCTCGAGCTTGTACTGCGGGTTCCCTTCGAGCATCACGAACGTCGTTTCGGTTCGCACCCCGGGCTTCAGCGCCCCGCCGCGCGTCTGCAACCAGTCCGGTACGGTCATCGCTTTGGCTCCGTGTTCGGGTTCGCCGAAAGCATACTACTCCGGCAGCGGTTTGTCTTTCGTCTCGGGCAAGAACGGCAGCACCAGCAGCCCGACGAGGAACACCGCGCACATTGTCACGCAGGCGTACCGGAACTGGGTCGCGGTGTCGCCGGTGAACATCTTCGGCAGCTCGCCCATCACGAACAGCCCGCCGGCCGCCACCACCCGGCCCGCGTTGTAGCAGAAGCTCGTGCCGGTGCTGCGGAACTTCGTCGGGAACAGCTCCGGCAGGTAGATCGCGTACCCGCCGAACAGCGCGAGCTGGCAGAACCCCATGATCGGGATCATCCAGAAGATGTCCGACCGCGTTTGCAGAGACCAGAATGTACCCGCCGTTGAAATCGCCGCCAACACGAAGAACACCGCGAACGTCGGCCGGCGCCCGAAGATGCCCGTGACCCAACTGAACGCGAAAATGCCCAGGAACGACCCGGCGTTCTGCACCAGCGACGTGATCCCGCGCCAGCGCCCGGTTTCGCCCTTGAGCTGGTCGCCGGACAGCCCCTCCGATTTCAGCGTTTCCTCCAGCGCGAGCCCGACGAGTTTCGGAGAGAAGAACCCGATGCCCCACAGCCCGATCACCCCGGCCCCGGTGAGCAACAGGGCGAGGAACAGCCTCTTGTTCCACGGGGCCGTGGTAAAGATGCCGGTGAGCGTGCCCGTGAACTGCTGCCACGGCGACGGCCGCGCGCCGGTCGCTTCCGCGGCCCGCAGGGCGAGCCACTTCTGCGGCTCCCGCAGCGAGAACTGCACCACGACGAGCAAAAGGCCCGGCAGGATGCCGAGCAGGAACATCACCCGCCACGGGGTGAGCCACCCGTCGGGCGGGAACGCGCCCTGCTTCTGGAGCGACCCGAGGTACATGCTGGTGAGCGCGGCGGTGCAGTTCCCGAGCACGCTCGACGCCTGGAACAGCCCCAGCGCGTACGGCCGGGCATTGTCCGGCACGGTTTCGGCCAGGAGCACCACCGCGGACGCGAACGCGCCGCCCACCCCGAACCCGGTCAGCAGCCGGTAGAGCATGAAGTCCCATTCGGTGACGGATAGCGCGCTGAGCCCGGTGAAGAGGGCGTACAGACCGATGGTCGCGGTGAGCGTTTTCACGCGCCCGAGCCGGTCACCGAGCACCCCGAACCCGATCCCGCCCAGCCCCCACCCGATCAGGAACACCGCGGTGGCCCACGACCCTATGTAGCCGACTTCCGGGGACGTCGCCGGCTTGTGCATCAGCGCCGACAGGGCCGGCTCGCGGGCCAGCACGAAGAGCTGCTGGTCCATGCAGTCGAGGTCCCACGCGAGGCAGCACACGACGAACACGAACCACTGGTAACCGGTCAGGTCCCGGAGGCTGGCCCAGCCGGTGCGCGGCGCGACCGGCGCGGGTGCGGAAGAATCAACGGACATGGCAGCTCGGTACGTGGCGCGCGGGCCGGGGGCGGCCGCCCCGCGTGTGGTGAGGACAGTTCCGGAGACATTACACGGCCGCCGAACCGGAAGCCAGCATTTCCGCAAACGTGCCGCGGTCGCTATGATGAATCTTTTCCCCTTTGTGCCGGGTCCGCGGGGGTCGCGTTCCGATGACGCATGAGGATCTGTTCCCGCTGTCCATCGGGTTCCTCGGCGCCGGCCAGATGGCCACGGCCCTCGGGGCGGCGTGGGCGAAGGCCGGGCTCCTCGACGCGGCGCGAAGCCGGGCGGCGGACCCGTACCCCGAGACGCGCGCGAAGTTCCAGGCCGCCACCGGCATCGAGACGGTCGCGTCGAACGCCGCCGTGGCCGCGCAGTGCGACGTGCTGGTCGTGGCCGTGAAGCCGCACAACGTCTCGGCGGTCGCGGCCGAGATCAAGCCCGCGCTGGAGCCCCGGCACTTCGTCATCTCGATCGCCGCGGGGGTCACCCTGGACACGCTCGCGGCCGAATTCGGCACCGCGCGGCTGGCCCGCGTGATGCCCAACACCCCGTGCCTGGTAGGCGCGAGCGCGAGCGGGTACGCCACGCGGAACCCGCAGCCGGACAACACCGACACCGCTCTCGTCGGGAAGCTGTTCGGCGCGGTGGGCCAGGCGTTCCACCTGCCCGAAAACCTGCTCGACGCCGTGACCGGCCTGAGCGGCAGCGGCCCCGCCTACGTGTACATGTTCATCGAGGCCCTGGCCGACGGCGGCGTGAAGTCCGGCCTGCCGCGGCCGGTGGCCCAGGCGCTCGCGGCCCAAACGGTCCTCGGCGCCGCGAAGATGGTGCTCGAAACCGGCCTGCACCCGGGCGCGCTCAAGGACGCCGTCGCGAGCCCCGGCGGCACCACGATCGCGGGCATCCACGAGTTGGAGCGGTCCGCGTTCCGCGCCGCGGCCATCGGCGCGGTCGAGGCCGCCGCGCGGCGCGCCGGGGAGTTGGGGAAGAAGGAATAAAAGAGTTCACCGCAGGGGGCACGTGAGCGGGCAAAAAACAGAAGCCGAGCACGGCCCATGTTTTCTTGCGTCCGCGCGTGCCCCCTGCGGTGAAGCAGTTACTGGTTCCACAAATGACAAACGAACTGGTCCTGATTCTCGACTTCGGCTCGCAGTTCGGGCAACTGATCGCCCGGCGGGTGCGCGAGTTGAACGTGTTCTGCCAGGTGGTGCGGCACGACATCTCCGCGGCCCGCGTGAAGGAGCTGAACCCGAAAGGGATCATCCTCTCCGGCGGCCCCGCGAGCGTGTACGAGCCGGGCGCGCCGCACTGCGACCCCGCGGTCTTCGACCTCGGCATCCCGGTGCTCGGCATCTGCTACGGGATGCAGCTCGCGTGTCACTTCCTGGGCGGCAAGGTGGGCGGCGCGGCCCACACCCGCGAGTACGGCCGCGCGACCCTGAGCGTGACCGACCCGGACACCATCTTCAAAGGCTACCCGCCCGAGTCGATCGTGTGGATGAGCCACGGCGACCAGGTGCAGAACGTGAGCGGCGACTTCGTGCCGCTCGCGGCCACGGACGCCTGCCCGCTGGCGGCGGTGAAGCACACCTCGCGCCCCATCTTCGGTCTCCAGTTCCACCCGGAGGTGGCCCACACCCCGCACGGCGGGCAGATTCTGGCGAACTTCCTCCGCGACGTGTGCGGCTGCTCCGGCCAGTGGAAGATGACCGCGTTCATCGAGAACACGGTCGCCGAGATCCGGCGCAAGGTCGGCAACAAGCGCGTCATCTGCGGGCTGTCCGGCGGGGTCGATTCGAGCGTCTGCGCGGCCCTGCTGGTGAAGGCCATCGGGCCGCAGGTGGCGTGCATCTACGTCGACAACGGCCTCATGCGAGAGGGCGAAACGGAGCTGGTGAAGCACACGTTCCGCGACTGGTTCAAGGCCGACCTGCACGCGGTGGACGCGGGCGAGCGGTTCCTGACGGCGCTCGCCGGGGTCACCGACCCGCAGCAGAAGCGCAAGATCATCGGGAAGGTGTTCATCGACGTGTTCAAGGAGGAGGCCAAGAGCATCCCCGACGCCCACTTCCTCGCCCAGGGCACCCTGTACCCCGACGTGATCGAGAGCGGCGGCTCCCCGGACGGCCCGGCGGCGACGATCAAGCTGCACCACAACGTCGGCGGGCTGCCCGCGGAGCTGGGGTTCGAGCTGATCGAGCCGCTGCGCGACCTGTTCAAGGACGAGGTGCGGCACCTGGGCACCGAACTCGGCCTGCCAGAAGACGTGGTGTGGCGCCACCCGTTCCCCGGGCCGGGGCTCGCGGTGCGGTGCCTCGGCGAGGTGACCGATCCGAAGCTCCAAACGATCCGCAAGGCCGACACGATCTTCCTGGAAGAGCTGCGCAAGGCCGGTTGGTACCGGAAGACCTCACAGGCGTTCGCGGTGCTGCTGCCGGTTCAGAGCGTCGGCGTGATGGGCGACGGGCGCACCTACGAGAGCACCATCTGCTTGCGGTGCGTGCAGACCGACGACTTCATGACCGCGGACTGGTCCCGCCTGCCCGAGGACCTGCTCGCCCGGACCGCCACGGCGATCATCAACCGGGTGAAGGGCATCAACCGCGTGGTGTACGACATCAGCAGCAAGCCGCCCGCCACGATCGAGTGGGAGTAATCGGCGTTTGGAACGCGGAGTAAGGCCGTATTCACCGCAGAGAGCACGAGAGGGCGCAGAGAAGACCGGGGCAAAGCGATATCGCAATCCCACTCGATTTCGATGTTCGGCGGCGCGTGGCTTTCTCAAGCTCACTCTTGCTATTATTGCCTTCTCTCTGCGCCCTCTCGTGCTCTCTGCGGTGAATCCTGTATTTGGAAAGCCACAACGGTGGAGGCGTTCCAGCCGTGCGAGCCGACATCTGCGCGTCCGACGACTACGCCACCCGCGACCGCCTCCTCGCGGCCATTTACGAGTTGGGCGGCGCACCGGAGGGGGACACCGAAGCCATCGGCATCGGGTTGCACCGCTACTTGTTCCCGGCGGGCGAGGTGACGGTGTTCGCGGACGCGTGGCTGGTGGACGTGGAAGGCCCGGACCAGTTGGTACGTGACCTCCTACAGTTAATCTCCGCCGGGGAACGCGGTTAAAACTATCCCCCTCTCACCACAAGGAACACGCCGATGATGGCTTGGCCGACGATGATTTGCGGCGCGCTGCTGGTTCTGGTCGGGATCGTGGGCTACGGCACCTCGGAGGTGCAACCGCCGCCGGTAACGGCGCTGATCCCGGCGTTCTTCGGTGCCGCGCTCGTGCTGTGCGGCGCGCTGGCGTTCAACGACAAGATCCGCAAGCACGTGATGCACCTCGCGGCGATGATCGGCCTCCTCGGCGCGCTCGGCGGGTTCATGCCACTCGTCCGCCAGATCAGCAAAACCGGCGAGTTCGACCCGACGAAGAAGTCGGCGATCTCCGGCGAACTGATGATTCTGGTGTGTGTGGTGTTCGTCGGATTGTGCGTGAACTCGTTCATCCAGGCGCGGAAGGCCCGCAAGGCGCGGGAGTCCGCGGAGGCGAGCGGTGCGCCCGCGGCGTAACCGCCTGCCGGCCGGGACGTATCAAAGAGTGGCCCGTGGTGTGCAACCGCGGGCTCATTTCGGAAAGACAGCGGTCGCAGATTTACGGAACAGATCGCGCCCCCCCCGCGTGGCAAACCATTCCGGTCCGGTCGTACTTACGGCCCCCCCCATCAGGCCACACGAACGCTTGGCTGCATTCACGCGACCTTCACGCTATGCAGAGGCCACAACAGTAGTCTTGCAGATCTGCCTCAAGGCCGGTACAAATCTGCAGATTTGTACCGGCCTTGAGGCGGCAAGGACGGTCCTTAGCACACCAAACACTGGTTCGGCCACCCGAGGGCTTCGGGCGGTGGTGGGCTTCGATGCTGGTTTTGCTCTCGCCCGACTCGGACGAACTGGAGGGAACATGCGTACCTTCGCCCTCGGCTGGATGGTAGTGTTCGCGCCCACGCTATCGAGTGCACCCGTTCCGCGGCCAGCTATCGACCCCAACTTGGTCGGGCGATGGAAAATGGTGGGCTACTCCCCAGATCTCTCGAAAACGCCGATTCGGCCGTCTTTCTTGCCGGTGGGCATCGACCTGGTGTATGTGTTCCGTGACGACGGCCGTCTCGAACTGCGGAACGAGTTCTCATATGCTTCTCCGGATGTGCGCACAGGGACATACGAGGTCTTCCACTCCGAAGTCCGCCACACGGCTACTTGGGACAGAGATCGGGGGAAGGTGCTGACCATGCGGATTGAGCGCTTGTCTCCGGGCCGCGTGGTGCTGACCGAGGACGGCACTACGCTCGAATTCGAGCGCATTGAGATCGCCCCCGCCCCGCGCGCTGTGGTTGGCAAGTGATCCATGTGCGGCCGCAACCGCAGCACCAAAGGCAGCCGAACCCGGGACCGCACACGACACCGCCATCTGATTTGGAACGCACCGCTCATCCGATGAGGGCGGTGCCGGTGAACTTGTAACCCGGTGCCCTGTAGAAGCCGGATGAGCGCTCGCAAGGAGAATAGGTGGTGACAAGGATGCTGACGGCAGTTTTCTCTCTTGCCTTCGTGCTTACAACAGGTTCGGCAACCCCCGTGCCCAAAGAAGCCGACTGCCCGGCCGCCTACTATCCAACAAAAATTGGCACCAAGTGGTCTTATGACTGCAGGGGCGTTCGCCCCCGGAACTCAGGGGAGATGGTGGTCAGAAACGTTGAACGGAAAGGCAATGACACCGTAGTGACGACCGAGTTCGAGGACGGCGGCCAGTGGCGTGTGGGGGAAAAGATGCTGGTGTCCAGCCGCGGGCTGTTTGTCTTGGAACGTGGCGGCAGCACGTTCGACCCGCCGGTCTGCCTGCTCAAGTTGCCCCACAAGCCGGGCGCGCAGTGGGAGACGGTGACGAAGTTTGGGGACAGCGAGATCCGGTTCAAGCATAAGGCGCTTCGCCCCGAGTTGGTCCGGGTCGCGGCCGGGCGGTTCGAGGCGCTCCCCGTCGTCGAGCACATGCAATTCGTCGACTCGGACGCGAAACTGTGGCCAAATACGCACTGGTACGCCCCGGGCGTTGGGCGCGTCAAACAGACCAATGAGGGCGGGCTGCGATACTTAATGGAGTCGTTCACCCCGCCTGAGAGGTAGTCTGAGGCTGAGGCGGTGCCCGGCGCGGCATCTGACACCGCCGGCTGATTCGGGACGCACCGCCCATCCGGTGATGACGGTGCAGGTGGTCTTACTGTTCGGCACCTCGGGGCAGCCAGTGAGCGACAGGATGTTCGTGATGCAAGTCGTTGTGGCGGTGGAGGGCCTGTGGTTCGCCCCCGGCACGGACGGCCCGCCGGTCCGGTCCCAGCGGCGGCACCGTATCGACGCCCAGTTGTTCGCGGCCCCCGACGCGGAGGCAGCGTACCGCACGGCCGTCGCGTGGCTGCCGGGGTTCTCGGACAAAAACCACGATGGTCCCGGCGAGTCGACCCGGATGTTCGCCATCGGCCTCCACCAGTTGGAGGAGGTTCTCCCCCGCCGGAGCGAGTTATCAACCGCGGTGGGCGAGCCGTATGGAGTGGACGTGGGCGGGTACGCACCGTCCGACGTAGACAGCGATGGGGTAAGCGTTCACGGGTGATGCGGCAGTGTATCAACAGTTGGCGAGTAGCGGATTCACAACGTTCTGTTGTTGAGCTTCAGCTGGAACGAGCGTCGGTGCCTTCGCGCCGGTCCGGTGTGCGGTGACGGCGTCGATGAGGAACGCCAAGACGTTGCGCTTCTGGCGGCGGCACGAGGCGATCACCGTGAGGATTCGTTCCACGAACCGGCTCCCGCGTTCGCTGTCGGTCCCGAAGCTGGTTTTGCGCCAGCACACGGCGTGACGCACCTCACGCTCGGCCGCGTTGTTGGTCGGTTCCACGCCGACGACACGCGCGAACGTCCACAACGACGCCTCGACCGACAACAGTTCCGCGCAGGTCGTGGCGGTCTTGGCGCAGCCGCACGCCGCCCCGTTCCGCAGGTGCGTGCCGACCTGACGACGCAACGCGGGGATGTAGGTCGAGCGACATGTGGACCGCGCGAGGGTTCCGTCCCGGACCCGATACCAGTTCTCGAACAGGGCGTCCGAACACGCCAACAGAGCCGCGCCGATCGCCTGTCCGGAACCGCCCCGGTCGATCATCGCCTGGAAATCGCGTCGCAGGTGCGCCCAGCAGAGTTGACGCTTGTACTTGTCGAGGTGCGTGTACACCGGATACCGGTCCGTCGTATGCACGGCCGTGGACCCGGCACGCAGGTCATCAAAGGCGGCCCGGCCCCGGGTCCGGCGGATCAGGAACGCCACCACGAACGTGGTCACGGCGGCCCACAGCCAGGCCCGCTGACGCCCCTGCTTCCAACCGGTCTCGTCCACGTTGGCCGGGTGCCCGCGGGTGTACACCAGGGCCTGTTCGGCCACCGGCTTCAGCGCCTCGGCGGTTCGGTGCTGGAGCTTGCACACCATGGCCGGGCTCAGGGGCAGGCCGAACAGATCGTCGAACAGTTGGCTCGTGCCCCGCTTGCCCAGACGGCACGAGCCGGTGAGAAGCGCGGCCACCGCCTGCGCCCGGGGGCCGTATCCGGTGCGCGCCTCCGACGGCACCGCGGGCACCGTGGTCGTGCCGCAGTGGGGGCACCGGAGCCGGTGGCACCGATACTCGGTCACGTGGGGTTTGATAACGGGCAACTCGTGGACCTGATGAATGGCCGGAGCCGGATCGTCCCCGGCCAGCGACCGCGAGCAGTCCCGGCACACGGACGGCTTGAGGGTCCGGATCTCATCGGGTGGCAGGAGCGTGCGCTCGGCTTTGGGATGCCCCGGTTGCCCGCCCCGACGCTTCCCCGAAGGGGCCTTGGGCGGGGCCAGTTTCACCTGCGGAGGATCGGACGAGGGCGGCTTCGACGAGTTGGTGGAGCTCTGGTTGAGTCGGGCCTTGAGTTCGGCGACCTCGGCCACCAGAGCAGTGATCGTGGCCTCCAAGGCGCGAATATACGCCACCACCGCCGGTGGTAAGTTATCGGGCAGTTCCGGCGGTTGAGGAACAGGCGTCATGACGTCTGCTCGATTACGGAACATGCCCGCTTGTGGCAACCGCGTATCCAAACGGGCTAAAATGACGGGCAAAAGCGGGTGGCGCACCCCCATGAACGCTTACGCGATGGAATCCCCCGGGTTCTCGACCAGGACGAGCTTGAGGTGTTCCGCGTGATGCGACTGCTCCGGCCCCACACCGAAGCTACAGACACCGAACCCGCAGCGGCACCTGACCGCGGCTCGTAGGTTGTTCTCAGACCGTGGTGCGGCGTGCGTGACCGGTAAGTTGTAAGTTCGGCACAGAGGGCGTTCGATGGCTTGGATCGCGATGGGAGCAATCTTCCTCACCGGCGGGGCGGTAGTGTGGGAGGGAGCCAAGGGCCTTCGCGAACCTACCCCAGGACAGGAGAGGAAAACTTCCAAGGGAACGGCTTACACGACCATCGTAGTCGGGGTACTGATTATGATCGTGGGAGCGGTGACACCCTTCGTTGCGTTCTGACCCGTTGCGAGGCCGATCTTTCGCGCCGCCGTAATGTTGAAACCGGCCGCACCGAACCCGATCTGACGGCACTGTCTTACGCAAATGGGTCCGGCCGCGCGGCCCGGGTGGCTACACACAACCGCGATACGTTCGGAATCGTAATCCAGTAGCTTCAAGTTCCAGGTGCCACGTTCCACGTGAAAGCCAAGGCACACGAATAGCCTGGGGCTTTTGCCGAGCCGGTTCCCAACTTGAAACTTGGAACTTGAAACTACTGTAATCGGCTTGGAGATCCGAACAACCGGCCGACCGCGTGTAGTCCAGCAAGTCATCGCTACGGACGCGGAAGGCACTGTTGGCGCGTTGCCGGTGGTTCATCACGCAACGGGTTGATTGAGTACGAATTCGGGTACGGCAGATACACAACTCTAAAGCGAACGTTGAGACCATGCACGGCTCGACAGGCCCCCCGGCGCAGCCGGCGGAGTAGCACTCGGGTGTGCCAGGATCGCGGCCGGGCGCCGAGCCCGCACGGACTTAAAATCACTGGAACCTGTTGAATATTAACGTTCCGCAAGGCTGAGATGTTGCGCCCGCCGGTGGACGGTGCGCCGGTCACCGCGCCATTCAACCACACACGGAATCACACGGTTACAGGCGAGAGTGCCCGATCAAGTGCGGCCCCGAGCGTGGTTAAGGTGACCGGCTTCGCCAGCACCGCTACGGCCCCACGGCCGTACAGTTCGCCCTCGGCGTACTCGCCGGGGTGACCGGTCAGGAACGCACACTGGATCGCGGGATCGAACGCCCGTAGAGCGTCCAACGTCGCCGGTCCGTCCATCCCGGGCATCCTCACATCGAGCAAGGCGGCCGTCGGGTTGCGTTCGGCCGCGAGCGCCACCGCCTCGGCACCGCACGTGGCCACGAGAGCCGTGTGCCCCAAATGCGTGACCATCAGTGAAACGACCGCACGCACCGCGGGGTCATCGTCCACGACGAGCACGAGCGAGCCCACCGGTGCCAACATGATCCCCTCCCTGCCGCCAGTTTGAGCCGGAATCCTCCGACGAAGATCGCATCCTATTGCAACTCACGTGCCGGGTGTCTCAAGCGTCAGCCGCGCAGCGAAGCCCTGTCCCCAGCGTTCAGAAGACAGGTACGTCAAGTCAGCCCAGTCAGTGAAATGGTCTGGCGCTCGGTCGCCGCGTTAATAAATGATTGCAACGGCATGGGCAAAGATGTGAGCAGAGCAGATTCAAAAACACAATTTTTCGTCTCCACAATCCGATCGTGCAGATTGTGCAGATTACGCAGGTTAATAATCAGCCGGACAAACGACAACCGCTCAATGCCAGCCGGGGTTGCGAGTCGAAAGGGCCCTGGCCGTTGATAACAGCGCCAGGCGCCACGGGCAGTCCCGCCTCAGAGCGGGGCTGCGGCCCTCCGTCGCGACCGACACAAGCTCACTTTTTCCTGAACTCTTGGCGCATGTTGCGCACGTTCTGCTGCATCGCGATGGGCAGCTTCGAGCGGAGCAGGTTGGCGCCGTCGAACCACCCAGTCGGCTCGGCGAAGATCACGTGCTGCTCAACGAACACGGCCCCGGCCGGTTCGGCCAGCTTCGTGATCTTCAGGTACATCGCGGCACCGCCCCAGGGGTTCGCCGGCCCCGGCTTGTCGCCGCCCAGCGCGCGCCACTGGTTCGGAAACTCCTTGTCGCCCGCGAACCGCGGGTCGATCTCCGCCGCCGCCACCATCGAGTCCGCGTTACGGCTCCAGACCGCGTGCCCGGTGCCGGTCAGCCGCACTTTTTCCAAGAAGTCGAACTCGAACGTGCCGTACCCCTCGCGCTTCTCATCGCCCTTCTTGACCTCGATCTTCCGCTTGGCCAAGTCTTCGGGCTTCAGCGGCCCGCCCTTCCCGCCCCCGCTGCTCTTGCCGGCGTTCATGAGGCGGTCCAAAAACTTGTCGTCCTGCAGGCGCTTGAAATCGCCGTAGGCGATGAACCACACGTCCACCCCACGGGCCGGCGCCTTCGGGTCCCCCGGCTTGACGTCGCGGATGCGCAGCAGTTGCGGCGCCACCAGCGAGTCGCGTGCGAACTCGTCGTAACTGTAGTCGTTACCGATCAGCCCCTTGATGATCTCCTTCTGCTTGGCCCCGGAGAGCCCGTCGGCCATCGTCGGCGCCGGGAACTTGGCCGTCGCCCCGCCGCCGATGTCCAGACCGGTCTCAGTCAGCCGCTTGAACAGCGGGTTCTGCCCGTCGTGCGCGTCGGTTGGGGGTTGGGCGGGCGCCGCGGTGAGGGCCGCGAGGAGGAGAGCGTGCATGGAGTGAATCGTCCTTGGGAATTCAGGGGCGATGTCCGGCGGTCAACTTCCGCAAAGCAACTTCGAGCGAGCGTGCTTCGTCCGGGGCGAACCGGGTCTGGGCCGCCCGCTCGCGCAGTTCGGGCGGGAGCACAATCTCTAACCGGTGCGGCGGCAGCTTGTCCACCGCGAATGACAGGTCCGAGGGGCGCGGTCCGCTGAACTCCTTCGGATCCGGTATCAGTTCCGCCCGATCAACGCAGTTCGGTTCGAGCTGCACCACCCGCGTTAGATCGCTGCACTCGCCGCTTTCGGCCCCGAGCACCCACAGCAGCACATCCAGTGCCCCCGTGCCCGTGTCCGCCAACAGCGCGTAGCGATATCGAACCATCCGGTTACGGTCGCCGCACCGAACGATAACAGGGGTATCGAGCAAAGCAAAGGACGGGCCGCGGACCGGGATTACCGCTTGCCCTTGAATCTTGTACCCGGTGTCGAGCACCTGGCGTTTGATCCAGTCCATCTTGACCCCGTGCCCGAGCGCCGTCTCCGACGTGACCACGGTGTCCCCGTTCGTGCCTTGGGCTCCCAACCCGAGCCCGATCGCGCGCAGCCGATACGGAGCGGCCGGGCCGGTCGACTCGCGCGTCACGTCCGCGGCGAACGCGGTGAACATCCACCCGGCCATGCGCACGGTCAGGTCGCGACCGATGAGCGGCGCCGCGGGCACGCGGGCCTTCTCGCTTTCGCGGACCCGCGGAAGGCTCTTGACGACGAGGTGCGACCAACCCTTGGGCGGCCCCTGTTCCACAACCGTGCCCGGGGCAATCATCTCCGGCGGACCGGCGGTCACGTCGTAATCGCCGGCCCACGCTGGCGGCGCGGCCGGCGGTTGCCCGAGTTGCGTCGCCAAGCCGGCGGCCAGGAGTGCCGACACCGCGAGAGCGCTCGCCGCCAGAATCACCTTCCGAACGCGCACATCGAACCTCCTGTTCCGGAGCGGTGTAGAGGATAGAATCGTTTCCGGCCGCTGGAAAGCAAATCGTGACCGGTCGTCACATTTTCAGATTCGGTCGAATGCGTTCCGGCCTGAGTCTGGTCGCGCGGATTCTTGACCGGCGTGACTTGGCCCAACCTTATTATTCGCGCAAAAACAAAACAAATTCTATCTCAGGCCTGAATTTTGCTGTCACAGCGGATAAGGCGATCCTAAAAACTCGATTAGGAGTACAAATTCCTCTGGACCAGGGTTTGGTGGGCCGACAAAATGCGGGTGTCGACTGATTTTCAGTGAAAGCCGAATCGCGTCAAACGCGAATTGGTCCCCCTCCGACCCGAGGCTTCCATGAACCGCGCCCGTCTGTCCCTGTTCGCTCTTGAGAACCGTGAGAACCCGAGCGGCCCGACCCCGATCGACCCGATCGGTCTACCGGGGCCGGCCCCGACCGAGCCGCCGCCCCCGCCGCCTCCCACCACACCGGCCATCATTGACATCGGCATCGCGGTCGGAACGACCATTATCAACACGATCCCGACCACCCCGCCGGACGACGTCAACAGCATCACCAAGGGCTCGACCGATCCGTACATCCTGCCGTAAGTGGCCGGCTCAGTGCGCGCAAAAAAGCCCCGCGGCCCGCGACCGGATGCATCCGGTCGCGGGCCGCGGGGCTTTCGGTTCAGGTAACCGCTACCTGAACAAGTTCTCCGCAGCCGAATAAACGGCCTGGAATTCGGGTTGCGTGCGGAGCGGGATGAGGTCCGGGTCGGCGGCGAGTTGGTTCAGCCCGGTGAACCCCTCCCGTATCGCCCGGCGCAACAGTTTGAGTGCTTCCAGCCGGTCGGCGGGCTCTTCCACCGAGGTCAGGGAGTACACGCACGCGGCCTGGTACAGAACGGCGGCGTCATTAGAGAGCAACCGCGCCTGCTCGATCTCTTTGTGAGCGTCGGTCCGGCGCCCGAGCCGGGCCAGGATGATGGCGTGCCCGGCTCGCCCCGGTGCGAAATCGGGGCTCAGTTCGACGACCCGCTTCGTCACCACCAGCGCGCCCGCCGGGTCTTTCAACCGGTCCGCCAGAATGTGCGCCTGATTCTGGAGCGCGACCACCGACCGCGGGTTCAGCGCCGCGGCCTTGCGCAGATCGGCCAACGCGCCTTTCGGGTCTTCGTCTCTCCGCCCCCAGCCGCGGACGAGGTAATCCATCTCCGTCTTCGGCTCGAGCGCCTGGGCGGCCGTCCGGTCGGCTGTCGCGCCGGCGGGGTCGAACGCTTGACGGGAGGTGGCGCGCAGCAGGAGCAACTGGAACTCCGAACTGCCGCGGTCCAGAGCGGCCGTGTAATCTGCGACGGACTCTTCGAACTTCGCCCGCACCGCAGCCGCCTTCGACGCGAACGGCTCGTCCCGCTTGGCCAGGCGGAACCGGACCAGCCCGCGGTTCCGGTACGACTCGGCGTGCCCGGGGTCGAGCGCCAGCGCTTTGGTGAACTCCGCCTCCGCGAGTTCCGGCTTGGTCCGCAGCCCGTAAATCAGCCCACGGCCGAACAGCGGACGCGGGTCCTTGGGGAGCAGCGCCCGGGCCACGTCGTAGCGCTCGAGGGCGCGGGCGTAGTGCCCTTGCTGGTGGAGGCTGTACGCAAGACAGAACTGGGCCGCCCCGTGGGCCGGTTGCTCGCCAACGAGCGCTTCGAGCAACGGCACCGCCGTCGCGTACCGCCCGACCCGAAGTGCGAACGCGGCCTCGAGGAAGGCCCCGCGCGTGCCGGACACCGCCAGCGGCGCGGGCAGATCCGCGGTCCGCACCTCTTCGCCCACACGAGGGGCAATCAGCGCGGCCTGCCGCTCGATCGCCGGAGGCACCTCGTCCGGCACGAAGCAGTCGCGGGCGGCACGGTTCAGCTTCCACGCGTCCTCCGCCCGCTGCCGGCGCTCGGATTCCGGCAGGGCGTCCGTTTCGGACCACTTCACCTGCGCCAGCAGGAACATCAGCTCGCCGAGGTCGCCGGCGAGCGTCGCGCGTTCGGCCTCCGTCAGCCGCCGCACGCCCGGCCGGCTCTGCCACTCCGGGACGTCGCACCCGTAAGCCGCGACCAGTTCCTCGGTCCGTTTTACCCCCCGGGCGGTCGCACTCGGGTCGCCGACTAAAGTGAGGTCGAGTCGGGCCGCGTCGAGTGCCGCGCGGGCGGCGCGGGCCTGTTCCACCGCCCCGGCCCGCGCGTTGCCTTCGGCCCGCTGGTGGACGGCGCCCCCGAGCCCGAGGGCCAAACCGATCAGGCACGCGACCATCAGGCGCACCACCAGTCCGGGGTTGCGCCGCCGCCACTTCCCGAACCGCTCGGCCGCCGACGACTCGCGGGCGTAGGCGAGCGGCAGGTCGTTCAGGTGCCGGTCCAGGTCGGCGCACAGCTCGTTGGCGGTCTGGTACCGGTCCGCCGGGGCGGGCGCGAGCAGCTTGTGAACGATCGCCTCGACCGCCGGGCTCACCTCGGGGTTGCGCGCGCGGAGCGAGGGCAGCGGCCGGAGCCGCGCGGCGAGCTGCTCCTCGATCACCTTCGGCCCGCGTGTGCCCGACGCGAACGGCAGCTCGCCCGTCAGCATCTCGAAAGCCATCGCGCCCAGTCCGTACAGGTCGGTGCGGTCGTCGAGCGCACCGGTCCCGCGGGTCCGCATGTTGTGGAGCTGCTCGGGCGCCATATACGGCATGGTCCCGCCGACCACATCGCGGTCCGGCCGGGTGGCGTCGAACGCCAAGTTGAAGTCGAGCAACATGGGCTCGCCGGTGTCCGCGAGCAGCACGTTGGCCGGTTTGATGTCCAGGTGCAGGATGCGCCGCTGGTGCGCGTGGCTGAGCCCCGCGGCGAGCTGTGCGAGGGCATGAACCACCGCACGGGGGTCCCCGACGATGGGCGGCGGGCCGTCCGCGGCCCAGGTCCACGCGGGCAAACGCGGCGCCGCCGTCCGCCCGTCAGACCCCGATCCCCGGTTGTCCCCGACGGTGGTTCGCGCGGCCCGGGTGCCGGACGTCTTGCGGCCGGCGCCCCGCGAGGACCGGTCCGCACGGTGCGCCCGGAGCAAATCGGCAATAGTGACCTTGCCCAGGAACGGCATGCAAATGAGCTGAACGCCCTGATCCGCGTGGACGGAATACACGGGCACGATGTTGGTGTGCTGGAGCCGGGCCAGGCGCTCGGCCTCGTGGGTCGGGCGCTGGGTGACCTTGAGCGCGACCTCGCGGCCGGCGAGCGCCTGCTGCCGGGCCAGGTACACCCGGGCGAACGCGCCGCGCCCGAGTTCGCCGACCAACTCGAACCCGCACAGCGTGTCCCCGACCCGCGGGGGGCGCCGGCCCCCGGCCGACAACCCGCCACGGTCCGAATCGTCCCAATCGGACCACAGGGACCCGGACAGGCTCGGCGCACCCGAGAACGACGAAACGAAGAGCGGCCCCACCGAACCGCGCGGGGCGGGCGTCAGGACAGGCGGAGCCGCCGCCGGCAGGTGCGCGGTCGGCAGATCCGTACCGTCGGACTCGAACGCGGGTTCGCCGCGCGGTTCGGCGTTCGGAAGGATCCTTGTGGGATGCACGGCGCTCCTTGAACGGTAGCGGTTCTGTGTACGACACAAAAACCGGCAGCTCCCGGGCGACTGGAGCGATTGTGCAATCTGTAACAAACTCAACCGATATCTGGCTCTAGGACGCAAATGCCTCCAGAAAGAAGAAATTTCGGGGTTTTCCGTACCGCGGTGTCAGACGAGAGTTGAAAGCGCTTCTTAACTTCTACCAGATCCAAAGTCGATTGCCCGAGTGTATTTGCGCACTACACCCGGAGGCAAAAATTCCGCAGCTCGCACGAAAGAAGTGTACCCCTCGCATTACGAACACGCGCGGCCGTTCCAGGGCTACAGAGGTCGGTCAATGGCCTCGCGCACGGCGCGCGTGAGCGCGGTAGCCGTGAACGGTTTGGCGAGTAAAGTGGCGGTCGCCTGTGCCAGGCCCCGTTCAACCAGCGCGTCCTCCGAGTACCCCGATACGAATAGCACCCGCACCCCCGGGCGCAGCGCGCGGACCCGCTCGGCCAGCACGCCCCCGCTCATCTCGGGCATCACCACATCGGTGAGGAGCAGATGCACCGGGCGGTTCGCGGCGGCCAGCAGTTCGAGCGCTTCGGCACCGGACCCGGCGTCGAGGACCGCGTACCCCTTCTGCGACAGCAACAGGGTGACCACCCGGCGCACGCCGGGATCGTCGTCGACGACCAGCACCGTTTCGGTGCCCCGGTCCGGGCTGACCGCAGTCGCCGCTTCCGGCGTGGGGGCCGTCACCGGCAAGAACACGCGAAACGTTGTGCCACGGCCGAGAGCGCTCTCCACCGTAATATCGCCGCCGGTCTGCTTGATGACCCCATAGACGGTCGAAAGGCCGAGTCCGGAGCTTTGCGGCCCCTTGGTGGTGAAAAACGGCTCAAAGATCCGTTCCCGCACCTCGTCGCTCATCCCCTCCCCGGTGTCCGCCATTTCGAGCACCGCGTACTCCCCAGGCGGTAGCCCCGGAATCGGCCCCGGCGCCCCGCCGACCCGCACGGGCGCGGTCCGCGCGGTAAGCGTCCCTCCGGCCGGCATCGCGTCACGGGCGTTGAGCGCCAGGTTCATCACCACCTGCGTGAGCTGGGCGGGGTCGGCCGTGACCAGCCCCAGGCGCGGGTCCGGCTCGGTCACGTACTCGACGTGCGCGCCGACGAGCCGGCGCACCATTCCGGCGGTGTCTCGGAGAACGGTGTTCAGGCTCAAGACGCACGGGAGCAGGGTCTGCTTGCGGCTGAACGCCAGGATCTGCCGCGTCAGGCCCGCGGCCCGCTCGCTCGCGGCCTTCACCTCCAGCAGGTGCGCGCGGGCGTCGGCCGGGTGCAGGGCGTCCGAGAGGATCAGGTCGCTGAACCCCGCGATCACGGTCATGATGTTGTTGAAGTCGTGGGCGATCCCGCCCGCGAGCCGGCCCACGGCCTCCATCTTGGCCGCCTGCCTCAGGTGCTCCTCCATCCGGCGGCGCTCGGTCGCGTCCCGGAACACCAACACCGCCCCCGAGACGTGACCGTCCGGGCCGCAGATCGGGGCGGCGCTGTCGTCGACCGGCAGCGCCGCCCCGTCCCGGCGGATCAGGACCGTGCCTTCGGCGAGCGCGGCCGGCCGACCGGTGCTCAGCGCGTCCAGCGCCGGGTTGGCGACCGGCTCCCGGGTCCGCTCGGCCGCCACCGGGAACACCTCCGCCACCGGGAGCCCGACGGCCCCGGCCGCGGGCCAGCCGGTGAGCCGCTCGGCGAGCGCGTTCATGAACCGCACCCGGCCCGCCTCGTCGGTCGCGATCACCCCGTCCCCGATGCTCCCCAGGGTGGCCGCCAGCCACCGCTCGTTCTCGCGCAGCCGGCGCTCCATCTTGTGCTTGTACAGGGCCATCTCCAGCGCGGTCTGGAGGTCCCGGTCCTCGTACGGCTTGAGCACGTACCCGAACGGCTCGGTGACCTTGGCGCGGCGCAGGGTCTCCGGGTCCGAGTTGGCGGTCAGGTACACCACCGGCAGGTCGAACTGGCCGCGCACCCGGGCCGCCGCCTCGATCCCGTCCATGTCCCCTTCGAGCCGGATGTCCATGAGCACCAGGTCGGGGCGCAGCGCCGCCACCCGCTCCAGCGCTTCGGCGCCGCTCGCGGCCAGCCCGGCCACCGCGTACCCCATGCTGGTGAGCCGCTTCTGGATGCCGAGCGCGATGATCCGCTCGTCCTCGACGACGAGCACACTGGCCGGTGACATGGTTGCTCTCTGACGGTGCCTACCCGCGGGCCGGGAACTGAACGGTCACGCGCGTTCCGGGGCCGGGTCCCAGTTCGACCGCGCCGCGCAGCTGCGCCGCCAGCGTGCTCACGAGCTGGAGCCCGAACGAGGGCGCGTTCTCAATGTCGAACCCGGCGGGCATCCCGACCCCATCATCGGCGACTGTCAGAACGAACGCCCCGGCCCCAGCGCGAACGAGCGACACCTGAATGTTACCACGCGGCCGCCCCGCGAACGCGTACTTTAAGCAATTCGAGACGAGTTCGTTGACCAACAGCCCGCACGGGATCGCGAGATCCAGCGGGAGCGGCGGCGCGGACACGGTCAGCTCCAACCGGACCGCCTCGTCGTCGGCCCGGTACGCGCGGAACAGGTCCTCCGCCAGCCCGCGCAGGTACGGCCCGAACTCGACGGCCGCGAGGTTCTCGGACCGGTACAGCCGCTCGTGGATCAGCGACATGGACCGGACCCGGCCCCGGCTCTCGCGGAACGCGGCCACCGCCGCCGGGTCGGTCAGCCCGTCGCACTGGAGCTCGAGCAGCGTGGAGATGATCTGGAGGTTGTTCTTCACCCGGTGGTGGATCTCCTTGAGCATCACCTCCTTCTCGCGAACCGAGGCGCGGAGCCGGTCGTTGGCCTCGCGGACGGCGGTCACGTCGTGGAACGAGGTGACCACCGCGGCCCCGGTCGGCTGCGGGCCGGCCAGCGGGACCGCGTTGACCGAGACCCACCGCGGCGCGCCAGCCGGGGTGTAAACGCCCATCAGCGTGTTGAACTGCGGCCGCCCGGTGCGGAGCACGGCCAGCGCGGGGTGCTCCTCCCCGGGGAACGGCGAGCCGTCCTCGCGGACCGCTTGCCACCGCGGGTCCCGCGAGGTGCGCCCGACCATCTGTTCGCGGGTCAGCCCGAGGATCTCGGCGGCGCGGTCGTTGCACGCCACGATCGCGCCGCCGCGGTCCTGCACCACCACCCCCTCGGCCAGCGCCTGCACCACCGTGCGGTACTGCTCCTCGCTGGCGCGCAGGGCGGCCTCGGCCCGCTTCCGCTCGGTCACGTCGGTGGCGATCCCACAAATGGCGTACGGCCGCCCGTCCGACCCGAACAGCGGGAACTGGATCGTTAGCATGGTCACCGCCCGGCCGTCCGGGAGGGTCGCGTGCTCCTCCACCTCCTGCGCCCGCATCGCCGCGCGGGCGCCCCGGTCGCTCGCCTCGAACCGGTCCGCCAGGTCCGGGGGGAACAGCTCGCGGGCGGTCCGCCCGACCCACGCCTCGGGCGGCAGCCCGAGCAGCTCGCACCCGCGCCGGTTGACGAACTGGTACCGCCCGTCCAGGTCCTTCAGGTACACGACCGCGGGCGAGTGGTCGAGGATGCTGCGGGACCGCTCCTCGCTCTCCCGGCGCCGCTCCTCGGCGAGCCGCCGGTCGGTCACGTCGGTGTGGGACACCACCACCGCCCCGCGCCCGTGCCGCAGCGGGGCGACGTTCATCAGGAACCAGCGCCGCGCGGCCCGGGTGTGGCACGAGTAGTCGAAACTGGCCCGCTCGGCCCGCCCGTCCAGAACCTGGCGGATCAGCTCGGCGGCCGCGGCCGCGTCGGCGCAGCCGGCCGCGGCGCTGCGCGCGCACACGTCGAGGTAGTTGGTGCCCAGCCCGCTGTGCGGCCCCCGCCCGTCCGGCCGCCGCGCGCCCTCGGCGGTGGCGCGCCACGCGTGGTTCACGGCGATCAGCTCGCCGCTCCGGTCGAGTACCGCGATGTGCGCCGGCATCGCGTCCAGCACCCCCTGGATGAACGCGGCCTGCTCCCGCAGCTCCGTCTCGGCCCGCTTCCGCTCGGTAATGTCTTTGATCTGAGACACGAAGTACAGCGGCTCCCCGCGGGCGCCCCGCACCAGCGACACAGCCAGCAGCGCGTGGATCGTGTGCCCGCCCTTGTGGATGTACCGCTTCTCCATCTGGTAAGCGGCCAGGGCGCCGCTCAGCACCTGCTCGACCTGCGCGACATCGGCGCTCAAGTCGTCCGGGTGGGTGATCGTCTGGAAGTCGGTCGCGAGCAACTCGCCGGGTTCGTACCCGAGCATCTGACACAGGGCCTGGTTCGCCTTGAGCCACCGGCCCTCGGGGGACACCAGCGCGATGCCGATGGGCGCGTGGTCGAACGCCCCGCGGAACCGCGCCTCGCTCTCGCGGAGCGCCTCGTCGGCCCGCACCCGCGCGGTGACGACCTGAGTGAACATGATAAGGCCGCCGACCTCGCCGCCGGCGGCGCGCCACGGGCGGCACTCCCACTGGAGCCACTCTACGGCCCCGTCGGCCCGCGGGAACGGCTCCTCGGGGCACGCCTCGACCGCCCCGGCCAGCACCCGGCGGTGGACCGCCTTCCACCGCTCCGGGGCGTCCGGGAACACGTCGTAGTGGGACCGCCCGATGATGTCCCGGTCGCTCAGCTTGTAATCGGTGAGCCACCGGTCGCTGGCCTGCACGTACCGCATGCCGGCGTCCAGCATGGCGATCGCCGCCGGCGCGTGCTTGATGAACTGGCGGAGCAGCGCCTCGGTGGCGGCCAGTTCCTCGGCGGCCCGCCGGATCGCGGTGATGTCGCGCCCCTCGGGGATCAGCAGCCGCACGGCCCCGGTGTGGTCGCAGAACGGCTTGAGCGAGAAGTCCACCCGGATCGGGGCGCCGTCCGCCGCGGCGTGCGTGGCCTCGAACCGGATCGTCTCGCCGCCCGCGGCGCGGGCGACCGCGTCCCGGAGCCGGGCCTGTTGCTCCGGATCGTGCGCCCACCACGCGGTGTCCCAAAACGGCTTGCCGATCACGTCGGCGTCGGACAGCCCGGCGGCGGCCAGCGCGGTCCGGTTGGCCTCGAGCAGCGTGCCGTCGGTGGACATCAGCCCGATGAACTGGAACGACTGGTCGAAGATCGCCCGGAACCGCGCCTCGCTCTCGCGGAGCGCGGCCTCGGACCGCCGCGCCGCGCTCACGTCCCGGATCACGATCACCCCGCCCTCGATCCCGTTGGGGCCGACCACCGGGCGCCCGGTCACGCTCACAGGCACCCCGTCCGGGCGGGCCGCGTCGACGATCACCAGCTCCACGTCGTCGCAGGATTCGCCGCGCACCGCACGGACGATGGGCAACCGGTCGAGCGGGCACGGCGTGACGCCGTCGGGCAGGTACACCCCGTACCTTTGGGCCACGTCGGCCGTTACGTGTTCCGCCGGGACCGGGTGCAGCCGCTGGAACGCGCGGTTCTGGAGCAGCACCCGGCCGTCCCGGTCGGCGACCAGCACCGCATCGCCCAAGCTGTCCAAAATGGTCTCGAGCAGTTGCTTCTGCTCGCGCAGGGCGTCCACGGCGCTCTGAAGCTCACGCGCCCGGGCCTCGGCCACCGCGGTGCGCTCGGCCACCCGCCGTTCCAGTTCCTCGTTCAGCCGCCGCACCTCGGCCTCGGCCTGTTTTTGCTCGGTCACGTCCACCGACAGCCCGAGGAGCCCGATCACCCGCCCGGTGTCGTCCCGGTACGGCACCTTGGTGGTCTGGAGCCACCGGGTGCCCGTGAACGTGAACAGCGGCTCGACCGCGGTCCGGGCCGGGCCGCCGTCGCGCATGATCTCCTCTTCCTGGCGCCGGTAGTCGGACGCGTGCGGGGCGCCGAGTTCCGAGTCGGTGTGCCCCAGCAGCGCGTCCGGCGGCAGCCCCACCACGCGGGCCATCTCGTTGTTGACCCGCACCAGCCGGTGCCGCCGGTCCTTGTAGAAGATGAGCGCCGGCACGGTGTCGAGGATCAACTGGAGTTCGGCCCGCTGGCGGGCGAGGTCGGCCTGCGCCCGCTTCAGATCGTCGATGTCCGTGGACGTGCCGAGCCACCCGCCCGGCCCGGGGACGGGGACCGCCCGCGCCAGAAACCACCGGTACGCTCCGGTCGCGGCCCGGAGGCGGAACTCGTGCTGGAACTCGCCGCCGGCCGCCTGTGCGGTCGCCCACGCGGCCCGCATTTTCGGCTCGTCGTCCGGGTGCAGCGCGAGGGCCAGCGCCGCGTCCGACAGGCCGGTCAGCCCGGTGTACTCGGTCCAGCGCCGGTTCAGGTACGCGGTCCCGCCGTCGGGCGCCGTCGCCCACACGATCTGGGGCATCGCTTCGGTCAGGTGGCGGAACTTCGCCTCGCTCGCCCGCAGCGCGGCGACCGCCGCCTCGCGCTCGCGCAGCACCGCGCTGAGCACCAGCGAGGTGACGACCACGACGGCCAGGAACACGTCGAGGAGCAGCAGCGCCTGGTGGAAGTCGGCGTGAACGAACGGCCCGGTCCCGCGGACCGTGGCCCACACCGCGAACGCGGCGATCACGACGACCGCGAGCGTGGCCCCGCGCGGGCCGAACCGCACCGCCGCCCACACCAGCAGCGGCAGGCTGAGGTACGCCAGCGGCGCCGCCCCGCCCCCCACCCACCCGCCGAACACCAGGGCGCACGAGCCGATCAATAGGGCGAACAGCGCGCCGGCCTCGGCGGACGGCCGGCGGGGCCGGTCGCCCCGCGCGACGCAGAGCACCACCGGGGCCACGACCAGCGCGCCGGCAATGTCGCCGATCCACCACGTCCACCACACGGCGGGCGCCACGGCCCAGCCGCCCGGTCCGGTCGCGCCGACGGCGCACGCGCCGGCGGTCGCCCCGATCAGGCACGTGAGGGGGACAATAGCTACGAAGCGGAACGCGTCGCGGGCGCGGTCCAGCGCGCCCGCCGGGCCGACGAGGGAGCGTATCAGGCCGGCACCCGCCAGCGCCTGGAGCGTGGAGCCGGTGGCAATTACGGCCGACGAAATGAGGTGCGCGGCGAACGGCCCGGAGCGGTTCGGGGAGAACGCGTCCCACAGGTTGGCCGCGAACGCGCCGAGCCACACGCCCGGCCACGCCCGGAACCGCGTGAGCAGCACGGCGGCCAGGGCGAGCCCGGACGGCGGCCACACCGCGGTGGCCTTGAAGTCCGGCGGAAGCGCCAGGAGCAGCCCCAGGCGCGCGGTCGCCACGTAGGCGACCGCCAGCCCCAGCGCAACGGCCCATGGCCGGCGCGCAGCTCGCGTGTGCATTCAGAAAGGTCCCGGCGCCGGGTTGATTCCGGTAGTTTTAAGTTCCACGTTCCAGGTCCCGAGTGGAACCCAAGGCGGCGCAAATCGCCGGGGATTCGCCGAGCTGGTCCCAACCTGGGACCTGGAACCGGGAACGACTGGGTCAGAAACGGACCCGTCATTCGGGTACGGGTAACGATAGCATCCAGACGGCGAACGAGGCGAGCCAGTGCTCGCCCGCGTAGTCCCCGCTGGCGATGTGCTTCAGCCCTGCCTCCGCGTGTTTCGCCGCACTCGCACCGAGGGCCGCGCGGGCCGGGTCGCCCTTCGGCAGCGCGGCCAGCACCCCGCGCAGGCACCACGCGCGGCTCAGGTTCAGCCCGTCCAGGTGGACCAGTTGCGGGTCCGTGCGGTCGGTGACCGTCGCCGGCTCGAACAGGTTCTTCGGCTCGCCCTTCGCGGCGCCGGGCAGGTACTCGTGGAACCACGTGGCGAACTCGGCCGGCCGCAGCACCCGGCGCATCAGGTCCGCCTCGCACAGGCTGGGCGAGAGGAAGTCCGCGCCGTCCGGCTCCCACCGGGCCGGGGCGTCGGCGTCCTTCGCGTAGTAATCCTTCGCGCGCCGCTCGATCAGCTCTTGCAGCTTCTTGTTACCGGTGGTCCGGGCGTAGTCGTGCGCGAACGCGAGACCGAACGCGGTGTTGGAATGCACCCCGGCGCGGATCGGGTACGTCTGCTTCGGGAAGAACTCGACGTACCGGTCCGCGATCAGTTCCGCAAGCGGCTTGAGGTTCGCGGACCACGTCTTGGCGTCGGGGTCGTCCCAGGTGTGCAGCTCTTCGGCCAGTTTGAGCAGCCATGTCCAACCATAGGGCCGCTCGAACGACTTCGCCTCCGGGCGGTTGAAATACTCGACTTCGACCTTGATGTTGGCGGCGGTGAGGTGCCCGGACAGGACCGCACGGATCTCCTTCGCTTCGGGCAGGTCGGGGTGGGCGCGGAGCACCTTCACCAGCATCCAGTGCCCGTGAACGGCCGAGTGCCAGTCGTAGCATCCGTAGAACGCGGGGTGGAGAGCTTTGGGCGTTTTCGCGTCCTTGTCGTCGAGCAGCACGTGCCCGGGCTTGTTGGGGAACTCGCGCTTCGCGCCCTTGAGCGCGAGCTTCGCAAAGGCCGACGCCCGCTCGCGGGTAAGGATTTCGGCACCTGGGGCAGGCGGGGCGGGCGGTTCGGCCGCGGATTCGGTAGCGGGCATGAGTGCGAGCCCCAGCAGAGGGACGAAGGCCAGGAGGAAGCGAGGCATGGGTGACGATCCGTCTTGGGAAGCGGCGCGAGCCCGGCGGCGCGACACGACTCACTTTACCAACATGAGGGCGCGCCCGCCCGTACAGGCGTCGGCGGCTCTCGCGGTGGAGCGGGGACTGGTGCCCGGAACAAGCGCCAGACGGAGTGCGGACCCCGGCCACCCGCTCACGCCGATTTCATGTCCCGGTAGGTAGCATTACCGAGTTTAATGCTCTGGTACACGTCTCGCCCGGAGGGCTGGCAAGAATGAACCGTTTCCGCCCCGTACTCGCGCTCGCCGTGCTGGTCCCGGCGCTCGCCTCGGACACCCGGGGCGACGACTGGCCCCAGTTCCGCGGTCCCAACGGAACCGGCATCGTTACCGACCCCAAAACGCCGACCGAATGGTCCGCGGACAAGAACGTCGCCTGGAAGGTGGATGTCAAAGGTGCGGCGTGGTCGGCCCCGATTATTGTGGGCGATAAGGTGCTGATGACGACCGCTTACGCGGACGGCCAGCCCAAGCCGAAGTCCGGCGGCGGGTTCGGAGGTGGCGGTAAGGGCGGCGGCGGTGGCGGCAAAGGCGGCGCACCGAAGCAAACGTATCAGTTCAAACTGGTGTGCCTCGACCGCGGCACCGGCAAAACGGTGTGGGAGAAGGTGGCGAAGGAGGCCCGGCCCACGATCTCGACCCACGGCAGCAACACCTACGCGACCGAAACCCCGGTGAGCGACGGCGAGCGGGTGTATGCGTACTTCGGGATGACCGGGCTGTTCTGCTTCGACCTCACGGGCAAGGAGTTGTGGAAGGCAGACCTCGGCTCGTACTCGATGCAGGCCGGGTGGGGCACGGCCAGTTCCCCCGTCCTGGCGGGCGACAAGCTGATCGTTCAGTGCGACAACGAGGAAAAATCGTTCCTGGTCGCGTTCGACAAACTCACGGGCAAGGAGCTGTGGAAGGCGGACCGGCGCGAGAAGTCCGGGTGGAGCACCCCCTACGTGTGGAAGACCAAGGACCGGACCGATCTGGTCGCGGTCGGCGGTCAGAAGATCCGCGGGTACAACCCCGAAGACGGAAAGATGGTTTGGGAACTGGAAGTCGGCGGCGGACAGTGCTCGGCGTCCCCGACCGGCGACGCCGAGCGGTTGTACGTCGGCGTCGGTCAGGGCGGTGGCGGCGGTAAGGGCGGCGGCCCCGGCGCCGGGCGCGGGGCGGGCACGCTGTTCGCGGTGAAGGCCGGTGCGCAAGGCGACATCACCCCGCAAGCCGGCGCCACGTCCAGCGCGGGGGTAGCATGGTCTGCACCGCGGGCGTGGCCGGCGGCGTCATCGCCCCTGGCCTACGACGGCTTCGTGTACGTGATCGACCGCAACGGCGGCACCATCAGTTGCTTCGACGCGAAGACTGGTAAGGCGGAGTACACCAAGGAGCGCATCCCCAACGCGGGGGCGTTCTGGGCGTCGCCGTGGGCCGCGGACGGCAAGATTTTTTGCCTCGACGAGAGCGGCCAAACGCACGTCCTGAAAGCCGGCAGCGAGTTCGAGGTGGTGCGTGTGAACAAGCTGGGGCGTGACATGTTCTGGGCCACCCCGGCGGCTGCGAACGGGGCACTCTTCATCCGCGGGCTGGACGCGCTGTACTGCGTCGGCGCGAAGCAATAGCCCCGCACGAGCCACACAACCCGCACCGCCGGAGCGGCCCGACACCGCCTTCGGCGGTGTCGCCTTTTGTGCCGGTGGCGACCGGTGTACACTAATTGCACACTCGCCACGGACGGACGAACCATGAGCGCCCCGCGCCGAAAGCCCACCCCGCTCCCGCCGCTCGACGGCCCGTTCGTCGCGATCGACTTCGAGACCGCGGACCACGGCCCCGACAGCGCCTGTGCGATCGGGCTGGCCCGTGTCGAAAACAATAAGGTGGTGCGCCGCGAGGCCGTGCTGATCCGCCCGCCGCGCCCGCGGGTCATGTTCACCGAGGTCCACGGCATCACCTGGCCGATGGTGCAGAACGCGAGCCCGTTCGGCGACGTGTGGCGGGGCCTGCTCCCGATCATCGAGGGCGCGAAGTTCCTGGCCGCGCACAACGCCTCCTTCGACCGACGGGTGCTGCACGCCTGCTGCATCGCGGCGGGGTTGGACGTGCCGGCGCTGCCGTTCGTGTGTACGGTGCAGATCGCGCGACGGAAGTGGGCGCTGAAGCCCGCGAACCTGCCGGCGGTGTGCCGCCGACTCGGAATCGGGCTGATCCACCACCACGCCGGCTCCGACGCCGAAGCCTGCGCGCGGATCATATTAGCGGCCGCAGCGTTGGCGAGCGCCGAGGCCGCGAACTGAGGCGGCTCACACGTCCCAGTCCCAGAGCACAATCGAACCGCGGGCCGTACCCGCGGCGGCCACGTGCCCGTCGGGCGAGAGCGCGAGGCACGTCAACCGCCCGGCCTTCCAGGCGAACTCGTGGCGCCTCGTCCAGTTCGCCGTATCCCAAATCTGAACCGTACTGTTCGCAGCAACCGCCAGGTGCTCACCCCGTGCGGAGAACTCAAGCCGCGGCAACTCATCGCCCGGCACGGGGAACGACGCCACGGGATCGCCGGTATCGGCGTCGATCACCTGAACTCCTTCGCCCCTCGATCCGCCCGCGATCTGCGTTCCGTCCGGCGACCAGCGCAGCACCTCACCCCACAGGAGCACTTCGAGCACACGCAGCCCGGTCGTCACATCGAACACGCCCGCGTTGGTTGCGAGGAAGCGTTCCGATCGGTCGAAGGCCAGGCCGGAAAACGAGTCGGCGTCGGCCGTGCGGAACAGAACCTCGGCGCTCAGCGTTGAAACGTCCCAGAGGCACAGTTCGCTCCCGAACGGTTCGGCCCGCCAGACGTTCGCGGCGATGAGGCGGGAGGTGACCGCGAGTTCGGACTCGTACTCGGCGGGGCCGCGGCGGATGAGTTCGGCGCGGCGGTACCGCGCGCCAACGTCCCAGAGTTCCATACCATCGGTCGCGGAACGGCAAACAAGGTAGCGCCCGTCGCCGGTGAACGCGAGCCGATCGAACCCGTGGCGCACAGCGCGACGGGGCTCGAACTCGCTCCGTTCCGCGACCTGAACCAGAACGCTCCCGGTGCCGGTCGCCACGTCCCAGACGCGGACCGTGCCATCGACGGAACACGACGCCAGCGAGCGCCCGTCCGGCGCGAACGCGACATCGGACACGCGCAGCGCGTGACCGTTCAGCACCCGCATCGATTCTTCTCCGTGGAGCGCGGCCGCACGCGCCGCAAGGCGGACATCTTGCCCGCCTTGCGGCGCGTGCGGATACGGTTTGCGAGCATTCGCATTGCAATGCCATCGGGCGACCAAGGCGGGCAAGATGCCCGCGCTACACAGAAGAAGCCGGCCGCCGATCAGGCGCGCCACCCGAGCACGACTTCCAGCGCGGGCGTCCCGACCGCCCACACGCCGTTGGGGTCTTCGAGCGTCAACCGCACCGGTTGGTTGCCGTCGCGCCGGAGGTTGAGCGGGCGGCGACCGCCCAGGCGCAGCACGTCCGCCAGTTTCACCCGCGCTCGCGGGGCCGCGAGATCGCCCACGAATAGTAGCAGTGTCAGTTCAGGGTCGAGTGCGTCCGCCGTAACGCCTCCGTCACCGAACGCAACCGACAAGAACGTGAACTGCCCCGCGGCCCCGGTCACGGAGTCGTACAGGATCGCCCCGTCCGCCGGTGCGTGCTGCCCCGCCTTCACCGAAACATGCACGTCACCGGCTGGTGGCACCTTTTTTCGCCGGTTGCTCACCGTACCACCGGGGGCAACCTGGCTGAACTCGTGCATTAGGAACTCATCCGAAGTGGCCTTCTTCTTCATCTGTGGGGGCGAAAGGCTCCTCTGCCGCTCCAACGGATCGTAGTCCGTGGTCGTGTCGCCGGCTGCGTCCGCGCAGAAGTCCACGAGCATCGAGTCCACCGACTCGACGACGGCATCGGCCGGCATGGCCGGGGCGGGGCACGGCAGTGCGGCCGGCCCCGCGAAGTGCGCGCGGAACCTGCGCCGCGCGGGCTTTATCCCTGCCCGAAGGGTCATGAACTGGTCCGACCAGCCCGCCGGCAGCGCGTTCGCCACCGCAACCGTCCCCTGCACCGGCCGCCCGGCTTCCGACCGCACCGCCACGAACGCCGTTTCCGAACTCGGCACGCCGGCCGCCAGCGACTCGCGCACGAGCAGCTTGCGGACCGCGGAACTCGCCGACTCGCCGGCGTTCTCGGCGAACACCTTTTCCTCGCCGAGTTCCGCGGGCTCGTACCCGAGTCGCGTCACCTGCGAGCGCAGATCTTCGCCCTCGGTCCCGCCGGTGAGCAGGTACTCGAGCCGGCGAACGCGGTCGGCGCCGAAGAACGCCTTCAGTTGCTGGGTTATTCCCTTCCCGTCGGCGTGAACTTCCGCGACCGTTTCGGCGCCGGTGCGGAGCCGGAACGTCAGTGGGTCGGTGCCGAGCGGCGCACGCCCGAGCAGCCACACCGGGCGCCCGGCGGGCAAGTCTCCTACGTCAATCGCGCTCGTGGGGCCGGGCACGACCAGGGCGACCGAGCGCCCCGTCGCTTCGGCCCCGGCGCGGTTCACTTCGAGCGTCAACCCGGTGAGCACGGGCGCGGACCAGTCGGCGAGCACCTCGTCGAGCGCGGTGGTCACGTCATCGTCGTCGGGGTTGCTCGTAAGAAACCGTGACACGCCCCCGCCGCGTTCGGCCAGCTCCGACGCCAAAGCCGCGTTGGGCGCCGCGTCGATGCACAGCACGCTGATCCGCCGCCGGTTCGGCTTCTCGGACTCCAGATCGGCGAGCCGCAGGATGCGCCCCGCGTCGGTAACTTCGGCGTCCGTGAGGATCAGTACGTGCCGCGCCGGCGTTTCGGCACTCCGAGAGCGGGCGAGCGCCTGTTCCAGCGCGACCCCAAGTTCCGTGCCGCCCTGGTCGCGGTTCAGCTTGAGGAACTCAACCGCAGCACGGACGTTCTCGGGCGTGGCCTTGCGGGTGCGCTCGCCGAACCACTTGGTTGTGCTGTGAAACAGCCCCAGTGAGAACGCATCGTCTTCACTCAGCCCGGCGAGGAAGCGCTCCACGGCCCAGTCCGCAGCTTCCCATTTTGCCCCGGACATCGACCCCGAGTGGTCCACGAGCAGGATCACCTCCCGGGGCACCTTCTTCGCATCGGCGAACTTCGGCGGCGCGCACAGCGCGAGGAAATACGCCTTACCCGTTGCGGGGTCGGGTTGGGTCCACACCCTTAGCGCGCTCCGGTCTTCGGCCTTCGCCCGCCAGATGAGAACGCAATCGCGGTCCGGGATCACCTCCCCTTCGCGCAACTGCGCCCGGTCGCGCTCAACCGCCAGCGCGTGCGTGGCGCTGGTGACCCGTTCGGCTTCAGCAAAGGTGACGTTGAGTGCGAACCGGTGACCGGGGTCGCGCAGCAGCGCGAGCGGCTGACCGTCCGCGTGGCGAGAGGTGCTCTCGTCGGCGCGCACGTAGCGCGGCGCGGTCGTGAGTGGCACCCGGAGCGACCAGCCGGCGCCTTCAGCCTTCGCCACTTGCACATAATCGGTGCGGACAACGACCTCTTCGCCCGTGCGAATACCCGCGACCGACAGCGTGAACACGTCGGGCGATTCGCGCGTCACGAGGGCCGCCTGACGGCCCGCGCTCTTCGCGGCTTTGTACTCGCCTTCGGCCTTTTCACGCTCCTTGAGTTCGGTTCGGATCTCGGCGGCCCCGAAACGCACCTGGACGCCGGTCACGGCCGCGTCACCGGGGAGCGGGAACCGGTAAACGGCCTCGATCGGACCAGTGACCGCATCCGGCAGCGCGAAGGTCTGCGCCAGCGCCAGCACCGCGAGCGGCCCGGTCACAGTACCGGTCAGCTCAGTCCGTTTGAGGGGTACGAACTGCCGCGGAGCGTCGGGGGCGGGCGAATCATCCGCGACTTCGAGCACACCGAACCCGTCCGGCCGCGAGTTGTAGAAAATCCCTGTGTTAAGCATGCCTGCCTCGGTTCTGAGATTGGGGTGAAATGAAACGCTCGGCTCGACACCACTTCGGACAGGATTCTCACCAGTTCGCGTGCCCGCTCCCGGTCTCGGAAAGGAAATGTGTGATTTGCGGCACGCACTAGACCGGGACGGCGAATCCCGGCGGTCGCGCTATGCCACGCCCATGATACACCCGACACGCACCGAGGGGCAGCGGGTTCGCGGCAGGCGTTGTGCCGTCAGGGGACGTGGGTATAATCCGCCGGGTTGTGAGAACGTGGGAGAAACAATGGATTGGTCCGCCGAACACGCGCTGTTCCGAAACTGGGGCGTCGAACTCGCTCCCGGTTTGACCACCGCCGAACTCGCCCGCGCGGAAGAACGCGTCGGGTGCCGGTTCCCACCCGACCTCCGCTCGTTCCTTCAGACCGGACTCCCCACGGGACGCGGCTGGCCCGACTGGCGGAACCCGGAATCCGAGTACATCGCTTACCGACTCGCCTGGCCGGAACAGCAAATGCTGTTCGACATCGAACGCAACAAGTGGTGGCCACCGGTTTGGGGACCGCGGCCGCCGGCACTCGCCGAAGCGTTCGCGGTTGGGTGCGAGCGGTTACGGTCAGAGCCCAAACTGATCCCGGTCTTCGGCCACCGGTTTCTGCCCGCCGAGCCAGACGAGGCGGGCAACCCCGTGATCTCCATGTACCAGATGGTGGACAGCGTCTATTACGGGCGTGACCTCCACACCTACTTCGCCCGCGAGAACGACCCGTTCATCCGGGAACCGCTCGGCGCGGTCCGGAAGATCCGCTTCTGGAGCAGTGTGATTGAAGAGTGGTACAACGTCCGTGTGCCGCCGCCGGTGTGAGCCGATCACCCGGCGGGCGGGCGCATTTGCACGATGAACCGCCCGATCCCGGTCAGGAACATCTGCACCGCGATCGCCACCAGCACCATACCCATCAGGCGCTCCAGCGCGGTCAGCCCCCGCTGTCCCAACACGTGCCGCAGTTTGGCGCCGAGTGACACCACGAGCGCGACCCCGAGCCACGCGACCGTCACCGCCCCGAGCCATTCGGGCCACCGGTTCGGTTCGCGGCTCATGAGGAGCAGTTCCACCGCAAGCACCGACGGGCCGGCGACATAGGGGATCGCCAGCGGTACGAGGAACGGCTCGCTGTCCACGTCCTCTTGGAGCGGGCGCTCCGGCGACGGGAACACCATCCGCACCGCGATCAGGAACAGGATCACCCCGCCCGAAATGGACAGCGCCGGTTCGGAGATGTGCATCGCGGCGAGCATGAACTGCCCGACGAACAGGAACGCCACCATCACGAGGTACGCGATCACCAGTTCGCGGCGGATCACGAAGTTCTGGCGCGCCGGATCGACGTGTTTGAGCGCCGCTAGAAAGAACGGGATGTTCCCGAGCGGGTCCATCACCAAGAACAGTAGCACCGCGGCGGCACCCATACTTCGCCCTTCGAGAGACGGTCCCCCCTTCCCCGTTCTACCGACCGTCGCGCCGGGCGAACACGCAGGGCTACCGTCTCTCGATCCGGAACGGCTGTTCCACCAGAAACGGCCGCGTTTCCGGCTTCGCGCCCTGTTGGCGAAGGCTGAGCAATTGCGGCCACGGGATGTTGAAGTCGTCGCGTGCGATGCCCGCGGTGCGCCGGGAACTTTCGCGGGGTCGGTGGTCGATCCCCGCCTGGGCCGGCAGGTAAAGCGCGGCCGAGCCGACGTTCTTCCAGCCGTCCCGTTCGCCGACCAGTGGCGCCACGAGTACCGCGGCGCCGAGTTCGACGGCCCGCCCGGAGGCGGTGCGTAAAATTCGCGCGACTCCGTCCTCGTCGGCCGTGGCGGTAGGAGCGAGGAGCAGTTGAACGCCTTCCTTCTTGAGCGCAGCGGACACGTCCGGCATCTCCAGCGTGAAGCACACGACCACCGCGACGCGACCACCGCGGAACTCGAACACCGGGAGCACTTCGCCGGGCCGGATCGGCGGGTCTTCGATCCGTTCGCCCTGCGTGGGATGGATTTTGTCTGCGAAGTGCCAGCTCCCGTTGAGAAGCACCGGGGAGCGGTTGAGCGCGTGCGTCTCGTTCGCGTCCTGATGCGCGTAGCTGCCGAGGCAGACGAGCATCCCGGCACCGGCGGCCACCTTGACCGCGGGGAGCAGAACCTCATTCACGCAACGGGTACACCACTCGTGCGGGCGCTCGTCGGGTGCGTGGGCCAACAGTCCGCTGACGAATAGCTCAGGGAACACGAGCACATCGACGCCGTCCGCCGACGCCTTACGCGTTTCCTGAACCACGCGGGCGATCCAGTCGGCTTCGGACGCGAATCGGAGGCCGATGTCCCACGATACCACTCGCGCCTTCAGCCCACCCGCGAGAGGCGCATCGACCGCGGGTACGGTATCCGGCGCACCAACGGGCTCGCGCCGGCACGTCACCACTACCGCCACGGCGAACAGCGCAACGGCGGCGAGCAGGAGCGCGTACCGCATCGGGGCCTCGGTTCACGAAACGGGCGGGGACATCTCGTACACCGCGACCGGGCGCGGGTTGCCGGTTTCGCCGATCGACCACCGCGAGTGCGCGGCGCGCCAACCGGCCTCGACCATCTCCTCCAACAGATGGCGGCTCACGTTCCGATAAGGGTCCGCGAGCAGCACCCGGCCGCCCGGCGCGAGGTTGGTTCGGAAGATGGACCGCAGTTCGTCGTGCAGGGTGTGCGCGTACAACACGTCGGAGCCGATGATCCAATCGTAACGGGTGGTATCGGTCCACTCGGTCCAGTCGGCTTCACGGTGCTCGACGCCCGTAACCTGGTTCCGCGCGCAGTTGGTTTGGCAGAGGTGGATGGCGAGTTCGTTCCGGTCGGTTTGGACCACACGCGCCCCGAGCGACGCGGCGACGATCCCGGGCAGGCCAGTCCCGGCCCCCAGTTCGAGTACCGAGCGCCCGCGGAACTCGGACTCGCGCACCGCGATCTCGTGCGCCAGTGCGATCGATGCGGGCCAGAGGACGGCCCCATAGGGGAGCGGGTTGTCCGGGTCGGTAACGAACCGGTCCTCGGTGTCTCGGTTCAGAATGGCGGCGGCGTGGAGCAGGGACCACTGCCGCCCGCCGACCTTGAGTTTACATTCTGCGAGCGGGAAATCGCCGGCGGTGGTATTAAGCAGCGGCGCGTGCGTGGGTCGGCTCATCAGTCCGTCGGGTCCAGAAGTGTGATTCTGCGGTCAAGATGAGTTTACGCCGCCGTACCGGAAAATGCGACTGTCGCCCGCGCTGGCGCGTCGGTAAACCGCACCCGCTTCACACGCGGCTTGAGACCGAACGCACGGCTCGTGCTGCCGGCTGCCCGTCACCGAAAACGGGTGCGGGCGGCAGCAGTGCGAAGTCGAGCGGACGGCTCGGTTCACCGCACGCGCGCCCCCCGGTCCACACGACATCAACCGTTAGCACGTAAAGCCGCACTCCGCGGAACACCGGTCCCGGACACCCGCCGGTGCGCACGATCCGGAGGTGGCCCGCCGGGAACCCAGCGAACGGGCGGTCGTTGTGACAGCCCTGCACACCGCTCTCCAGCAGTTCCGAGTGCCCCACCTCGATCCGGCGGCACGGGAACGCCTCGCCGGGCAGTGCGGCATCGGCGGTCAATGCGCTTTCGGAACCGAATGCGGCGGCAACCGACTCCTCGAACGAGCGGAACCGCAACGCCGGCGCGGCGTGCGTTGTCGATCGGGCGAGAGCGCCGGCACCGGAACTCAGCCCGAACGGAAGCGCCAGCCCGAGCGCGGTAAGAACGGATCGGCGGTCCTGACTCATCACGAACCCTCTGGCGGTAATTGGGGGAAATGAGCGCGGGCGCCGACGGGTTCGTCGGCGCCCGGAACCAAAGACGTTTACCGCTCGGCGGCGGCGCGGCCCCAGAACCGCACCTTCCGGCACGCCGCCACGAACGCGTCGCATTCCTCCAGTTTGTTGAGCGGCAAGAAGCCCTCGTCCAGCGCGTCCGCCACGCCCGCCTTTTCAAAGAGCGGAGTCGCGGTCGCCGCATACCCGACGAACTTCCGGTGCGCCACGGCGTCGGCCACGAAGTCCCGCGCCGCGGGCAGCTTCGCGAGCGCCGCCACGCCCTCCTTCGACGGCAGAATCACGACCGCGTCGAACAGCACCGACGGCCCGCCCTCCAACTTCTCGTGCGCGTCGTGCCACGCGCCCGCCGAGTCCTTCACCCCGCCCACCTCGGGCGCCACCAGTTTGAGCATCGCCCCTTCCGCCTTCAGCGCCTTCTCCAGCGCGGCGAGCACGTTGGCGTCCACGCCGTCGGTAACGAGCGCACCGACCTTTCGCCCGGCGAAGCTCTTCGGGCCGTTCTTGACGATGCTCAGCTTGTCCGACGGTTTCAGGTCCTGGCGGGTGGGCTTCGCGGCCGGCATCGGCTTGGGCACCTCCTTCAGCCGCAAGCCCTTAGCGACCGCGTCGGCCAGCCCCTGGTCGATGTTGAGCAGGTGGGCCACCATGCGGGCGCGGATGTCCACCCGCTCCACCTTGCTCAGTTCGAACGTCAGCGCGTTGGCGATGTGCTGCTTCTCGATGTCCGTCTGGCTGACGTAGAACTGCCGCGCCTGGCTGTAGTGGTCCGAGAACGTCTCGGAGCGCTCGCGCACTTTCTGCGCCTGGATCGGCTCCGGGAAGCTCTTGTACCCCTGAGCCGACTCGCGCGGCCCGGGCAGCTCGCGCGGGGTGGCACCGGTCCACGAGTTCGGCTCGTAGTTCACCCGTCCCTTCGGGTTCCGCATCGCCATGTGCCCGTCCTGCTGGAAATTCATCACCGGGCACCGCGGCGCGTTAATCGGAATGTGCGTGAAGTTCGGGCTCCCGAGCCGCTTCAGTTGCGTGTCCAAGTACGAGAAGTTGCGCCCTTGGAGCAGCGGGTCGTTGGAGAAGTCGATCCCCGGGACCACGTTCTGCGTGCAGAACGCCACCTGCTCGGTCTCGGCGAAGAAGTTGTCCACGTTGCGGTCGAGCACCAGGCGGCCGGCGATTTTCACCGGCAGATCCTCCTCGGGTATGATCTTGGTGGGGTCCAGCAGGTCGAACCCGAACTTGGCTGCGAACTCCTCGTCGAACAGTTGCACCCCGAGTTCCCACTCCGGGAACGCCCCGCTCTCAATGGCGGTCCACAGGTCGCGGCGGTGGAAGTCCGGGTCGGCCCCGTTGATCTTCACCGCCTCGTTCCACACCACCGACTGGAGCCCGAGTTTCGGCTTCCAGTGGAACTTCACGAACGTGGACTTGCCTTCGGCGGTCACGAGCCGGAACGTGTGAACGCCGAACCCCTCCATGAACCGGAACGACCGCGGGATGGTCCGGTCCGACATGATCCACATGACCATGTTCATGGACTCGGGCGTGAGCGAGATGAAGTCCCAGAAGTTGTCGTGCGCGGTCTGGGCCTGCGGGAACGCGCGGTCCGGCTCCTGCTTGGCGGCGTGGATCAGGTCCGGGAACTTGATCGGGTCCTGGATGAAGAACACGGGGATGTTGTTCCCGACCAGATCCCAGTTGCCTTCTTTCGTGTAGAATTTGGCGGCGAACCCGCGCACGTCACGCGCCAAGTCGGCCGACCCCTTGTTCCCGGCGACCGTGGAGAACCGCACGAACGCCGGCGTCTTCTCGCCCTTTTTGAACACCGCCGCACGGCTCACGCTTTCCAGCAGGCCGTTGCTCTCGAAGAACCCGTGCGCCCCGTACCCGCGGGCGTGCACGACGCGCTCCGGGATGCGCTCGTGGTCGAAGTGGAAAATCTTCTCGCGGAAGTGGAAGTCTTCGAGCAGTGCCGGGCCGCGGGGGCCGGCGCGGAGCGTGTTCTGGTCGTCCGAAACCACAACGCCTTGCTGCGTTGTGAGCGGTGGCACCTGTCCTTGCGCAGTCTGGTGCGTCTCTCCGCCCTTCCCGACCTCATGCCCACCCGCCATACCCGCGTCTTTCGGCTGTGCCATGTGCGTTTGCTCTGTATTTTCCAGGAGATAGTGCCCGGTGCCGTGTGAAGCGGAGTGTGAGGGCCGCAAATACTGCACCGAACCAGCGGTGTGATCCGGCAACGACTGTCGGGAAGATACGCAGCGAGTGTGTGCCGCAGAAGTGAGAGACGCGGAGGTATGGTGTAACGCCTGAGCGTCCAACGGGCTGACTTGCGGGTCGCAGCGCACCGAGCCACTGCCCCGCAATCGTTTCACTGCTTCGCAGAGTGAAGCGAGAACATGAGAACCGAACCGCGGTGACGGGGAGATGAAGAACGGAACTCGTCTCGACCGCGGATGCACGAGAGCGGGCGAGACCGATTCGAAACATCGCCCCTGCGGGGCGACGACCAACACAACGGGAAACCGTGAGGGGCACGGTTCGATAGCGGCAACCTGTTCCGTGACTCAGTACAGCTTCTGGAGCGGTGGGTCGGACTGAAGGATCGCGCCCTTTTCGTCCGCGGTCACGAAGTAGCTGTTCGGAATACGGTTCCCGGTCTCGCTCTCACCGATCCACACGTTGACGCGGAACTTGCTCCCCCATAGCGGGAGCACGGCCACCTTCAGCAACTGGGCCGGGCGTCCCAACGCAGCAAGTACGGCAACCCGGATCGCGGCCTCGCGCGGCCGGTTGGCCGCTTCCGCCGCAGCCACGGGCGCGACGTCCGAAAGCGTTTCGACTTTGGATGCGGTCGACATCGGAACCTCGAGTTCGGGCGTGTGTAGAGTCCCACCGGGTCGCACAAGCGAGACCAGCAGGAATAGCGTTCGGTTATGGGTTCGGGCTCACACCTTTAGAACGCGGCCACCGTCGGGCGATTCGGAAGAGTTCCAGAAATAGAAACCGCCCGGCCCGGGGAAGCATTACAGCTTCCGACCCGGACACGGGCAGAGTTCCGAAGGCGAACCCGGAACGTGATCGAACGCGTGCGAGCAACACAATCGAGCACCGGACGAACAAATTACGGCGGTGGGGCAGTCGTGTACGACAGTTACCGAGCGGCAGGCCAAATTTTTTCACCAAGTCGCACAGCGGACCGATTCGCAGCACTTTTCGCAAATTGCCCAAACAAACAGTCATCTGACTTGACTGTCCGAGAGTCCGGCAGTTGGTTCTCGAATATCCATTTTTTCGGTTCGTGGACTTGATCCCGCCACCCGCACGCGGATACAGTTCCCATAGACCGGCCGCGGTCACCGAGGTGAATGGGCGACGCCTCGACGATTTGCGGCCGGTCCTTTTTTTTTGTTTCACACACACCTCAGACATTTCTCCTAAACCAACTCTTCCCAGTCAGACCGTCGTGAGGTGCCAAGCTCGCGCGCCAATCCATCGTGTTGATCCTTTTGTCCCTTGCGGCCAACCTCATCGGAACTGCAACCGCCCAGCCGCCAAAGGAGGAGCCGAAATACGCGCCGATGCCTTGGCACTTGGTGGACACGTGGTGGGACTTCGGCAAGGCGGTGCCGTTCGAGAGCCTCGCGGTGGATGTCGCCATCAGCGACGAGGTGCCGGCTTCCGTCAACCTGTACGTCGCGCCTATCGGCCTGGGGCACCTGAGCAAGAGCCCGTTTTACGGCGGCATCCAAACCAACACGGACGGAACACCAAGGCGGACCCGAAGCTCCGCGCGCTCGGCCCCGGGTTCCTGTTCTCGATGTGGAACGAGCGCGGCTTCGACGCGATCCGCCCGGCCGACGGCGAGTTCTGCCAGAGTTCGGGTCACGAAGGCGACTTCGTGAGCGTGCGCCGGCCGTTCGCGTGGAAGAAGGGGAAATACACGTACCGGCTCACGCGCATGGACCGCGAAACCGTCGGTGACAAACCGTACACCTGGGTCGGTGCGTTCGTGCGGGTTCACGCGACCGACGAGAACATCTTCGTCGGGGCGCTGCGTTTCAAGGGCGAGAACCTGATGCTCGACGGGAAAGTGGCGCCCGCGTCTGCGGAGGCGGTATACCCGAAGGGGGTGCCGGACTACGCCGACACCGCAGTGAAGGACGGGTCGTTGGTAATCACCGTGGGGGCACCTGTCGCCGGCCGCGATAAGCGGCGGGTCAAGCTGATCGACGCAACGAAATAAACGCTCTCCGGCGCCGGCTTTGGTCAATGTTCCCTCGTGTCACGTGGTCCAGCCAGGTGACACGAGGGTTGGAAGCGGCAAAAGCCGGTGACTCGCGCCGCACCGTTGCCCTACCCCACGTCCATCACCACCCGGAACCCGACCGCGTCGGACACGGTGTCCGGGTCCTGCCCGCGACGCGCAGCGCTGCGGCACTCGGTGGCGGGCGAATTCCACCCGCCGCCACGCACCACCCGGAGTTGCCCGCCCCTCGGTCCGATCGGGTCCACCGGCGGGCTGTCGAAGTAGTAGTACTCGTCGAACCAGTCGTGTACCCACTCGGCCACGTTTCCGTGGAAGTCGTGTAGCCCGAAGGCGTTCGCCGGGAACAGCGCCACCGGGCACGTGCTCTTCCCCGCGTACCTTCCGCCGGCCCCCGCGAAGAGCGCATCCTGGGGTTGCAACCGGTCGCCGAACGCGAAGTCGGTCGTGGTGCCCGCACGGCACGCGTATTCCCATTCCGCCTCGGTCGGGAGCCGGTACGTCCGCCGGTGGATCGCCTCATCGGGCAACCGCGCCAGTCGGTCACAGAACCGGAACGCCTGGTCCCACGTCAGGTGCTCGACCGGGTGGTCCGGCCCGCCCCCGCGGGAGCGACTGAACCGGCTCGGGTTCTTGTGCTTCACCGCCTCGTACTGGGCCTGCGTCACCGGGACCACCGAGATGTAGAACGGGCGACTGATTTTCACCACGTGGGGGGGCGTCTCGAAGTCCCGGCCCGAGTTGTCACAGCCCATCCGGAACGCGCCCGCCGGAACGCGCACGAACGTCATGCCGATCGAGTTCTTGACCAGCCGCAGCGTGTTGCCGCTCGCCGTACCCGGGCCACTCGCGGTCAGCCCCGCGGCACCGGCCGCCGCCAGCATCGCCGCGGCCGCACCGGCCGCCGCCTCCGCGCTGTACACGCGGCCCCGGGCGGTCGTGATCGCCGGGTAGATCGACGACCCAGGCCCCTTGAGAGAGATGAGCTTCGACCCGTCTGTACCAGCCGGATCGGGTGGCGCGACGGTCACTTCGGCGAGCGCCGCGGCGAGGGCCGCGGCATTCTTCGGCCGCTTATCGGTTCGGGTGCTGAGGCACGCTTGGAGCACCCGCGCCTGCGAGTCAGTGAAACCTGCGGGCCGCAGCTCCTCGACCCACTCCGCGCCGAACGGAGCCGCGGCCGTCGGGTCGCGCTTCAAGAGTTGGTACCAGATGACTCCGATTGCGTGGACGTCGTCGGTCGGGGCGGGCGGCTCCTTCTTCACCTGTTGCGGGCACGCGTACAGGCTGGTGGCGGCGCCGCGGAACGCGAGCCGCCGCTCCTCGCCCTTCGGCCCGGTCCGCGCCAGTTCCAGCGCCCGCACGCTCTCGATCGGCCCCCACCCGTAATCGCTGACCCACATAGTGAACTTGCCGCCCGCGGTCGGGTGCAGCAGCACGTTGCTGGGCTTCAGGTCGCGGTGGACGGCGCCCTTTTCTTGAGCCTTCGCGACGATCCCCGCCAGCCGCCGGACCAGTTTGAGCGCGGCCTCGGGCTTGGCCGCGTCGAACCGCCATCGCCACTCGAACATGAGGCCGGCGAGGTCGTAGCCGGACACGAACGGCGCTTCGAGGCACGGGGCCGTAACGGCCGCGGGTCGGTGCGCGACGGCACACGCGCCGCTGGTTTCCGGGTGACGTTGCGGCAGAGCCGCTTCCAGGTACACGGACCGGAGCGGGAGGATACCGTTCTCGTCGTTCAGCTCGAACGCCTGCTGGAACAGGTCGGTGCCGGCCCGCACCCGCTCCTGCGCCTCGGGGTCGGTGATGAACTTGAGCGCCGCGGACGGTTGCTCAGGTTGCTCGGCGTCCTCACCGCGCCAGACCTCGGAGATCTGGCCCAGCCCGCGCAACTCGGTGAGGACCCAGTTGTCCAGCCCCTCGGGCCGGTCGCCGGGCCGGAACGTGGGGGTGCGTAGCGGCAGGAACGCGGCGAGTTCCTCCGCCTTTCCGATGTGGAAGTTCTCGGGCACCGTGCGCCCGTCCGGGTCGGACGGGCGCCGCAACCGTTGGCGCACCGTAACCGGCAGCACCCGGAGGTAATCGGCCAGTTCCGCTTTGGGAACGGCGTGCGTGGTGGACAGTTCGACGATCAGCTCGCCGACCCGCCGCTCGAACTCGGTCGCGTCCGCCGCGGCACAGTCCGCGAGGGCCGTTCGGAGATCTTCCCCGGGTAGCTTCTTGTGTGTGGAGTCGAACGCGGCTTTCGCGACATCGGGCAGGACATCCGCGAAGCTCCACTGCCCCTGCAGGGCCTTGCGGCCTTTCTCACAGAGAGCCTGACCGAGACATTCGAGGAGCGCTTGTAGACGCGGCATGGGCAGACGCCTCCGGGCGAGGAGAGTATTGCCGGCGGCACAGATCGAGCAACGTTGTATGAATTTAAAACCATTCGAGACGCGGCACAAGACCCGTAGTCAAAAGCTCTCACCGCGGGTTCATTGCGGCGCGTGTGAAACACTGAACCCGCCTGTTGCCCGAAGGCTCTTCAGTTCGTCGGCTGTTTTCCCTTGCTGTTATAGAAGCCAACGAATTGAGCCCAACACATCCGGGTTCGCGCAACAGACGGTGCAGTTCGGCTTGCGCTACCGCGAGCCGTTACCGGCGCTACCGTTTTGCTCGAAGAAAGCGGGCTGGGTGCGGTCTTTGGAAGTGTTCGACGCTCCACCAACTCCAAACGACGAACGGACAGCCTCATCGCAGAAAACGGTCAGAAGGGCGACAACACGCGTTCACAGTTGCGGAGTGACGATTCGGCCACCCCGCAACGGCATCGAACCTCACACCCCGACCGGTTCCTTCTTCGGCTTGCCGGCGGCGACCGCCGCGCACGCTTTTCGCAGGCGCCGAATGCCTTCCGTGATCTCGGGTTCGGTCGCGACCCCATAGCACAGCCGGCATTCGTTCTTCGGCATGTGGCCGTTCGCGTCCGGGACGTGGCCGAACTCGCCGGGCACGTACAGCACCCCCGCCTCCAGCGCCGCCGGCACCAGCGGACCGTTCGGCCCGGTGTCAACGCCGTCCAGCGTGAACCACACGTAGAACCCGCCGTCCGGCACGGTCCACCGCGCCGCGGGGAAGTCGCGGAACTCGCTCTCCAGCGCGCTCAGCATGAGGTCACGCTTGTTGCGGTAGACGGTCCGCAACTTCTCCGCGTGCGCCTGATACGCGCCCGACGCCATCATCCGCGACAGGAGGTGCTGGGACAGGTTCGTCGAGCCGAAGTCGTGGCTGCCCTTCAGGTGCAGGATCGGGGCGAGCACGTCCGGCGGCAGGATCGCGTACCCCGTCTTCAGCCCCGGGGCGCACGGCTTCGAGAACGTGCTCGTGTACACCACGAACTCGTTCGCCGGGTCGAAGCTCTTGATGCTCGGCAGGTCCGGACCGGAGAACTTCAGCTCGCGGTACGCCGCGTCTTCCAGGATCAGGATGCGGTGCGCGGTGCTGTACCGCTTGGCGATCTCGACCAGCCGCTTGCGGCGCTCCAGCGAGAGCGTGAGCCCGGTCGGGTTCTGGAAGTAGTCAACGGTGTAGATCACCTTCACTCGCGGCAAGTCGCCCGACCGGCGCAACCGGTCGAGGAGCGCGTCGAGGGCGTCCACGTCCATCCCGTGCTCGTCCATCGGCACCGTCAGCACCTCCGCCCCATGCGACTGGAGCAGGCTGTGGTACACGAAATACGACGGCGCCTCCGAGATCACGATGTCGCCCGGGTCGAACATCACCTCGCCGAGGAGGTACAGCAACTGCTGCGACCCGGTGGTGATGCAAACGTCGTTGGGCGTGAGGTTCAGATCGGAAGGGTTCACGCCGTCCAACCCGCACACGAGATCGAGCACCTGGCGCCGCAGCTCGGGCATCCCGTGGGTGGAGCCGTACTGGAGGGCCGTCTGCCCCGCCCGCGGATCGGACAGGATTTCGGTGGCGGCGGCGCGCACCTCATCGACCGGGAGCGAACCCTCGTCCACCAGTCCGGCGGCGAACGAGACGAGCCCCGGCGTCTCGAGCGCCTTCTTGATGAAGTAGGTGATGGGCGAGTCGGTGGTGCGGCGGGACTTGCCCGACCGCGACAGCGGCGCCGGCGGCATGGGAACGCTCCTGGAAAAGAGAATCGGCCCCGGAGTCAAACTCCGGGGCCGATTCGGTGTTTCGGAACACGCGTCGGGAACCGGAGTCAGGTTGCGGCCACTGCCGCAGCGATAGCAGCCGCGGCTGCGGCTGCGAGAACGACCGCGGCACGCGCGCCCGCCCGGACCGCAAGAGCGGCGAGGGCGTTCAGGGTCAGCGCGGGTGCGGACATTCGGTTCAATCGCTTTCGGGATCGGTTCTCTCGACGGAAGTTTCGTACCGCGCGAACGGGTCAGAGACAAGGTAAAATTTCGAAAGCGGCGCGAATCAGTCGCTACGGTTCCGCCTGCGGGTCCGGTATCGTTACAAGCGGAAACGTGTACTAGGCTGTACAGGTGCCAGCCCACGGCAGGCCGAATTGTACCCGGCCGCAACGTTCAGCTCCGGCCCGAATGCCCAACCGCACCAATGGCCCTTGCGCCCGCGAACGCGAACGACGCCGCGACCCTCGCCGACGAGTTGGTCCGCCATCGGGTCGTTGCCCCGGACCAATTAGCCGCACTCGCGACCGAGTTCACGGGCGGCACTGCCGCGGAGCTGGTCGAGTTCCTCGCCGCCCGCGGCACGCTGACGCCGTTTCAGGCCGCGCGGGCGTTGGCGGGAGAGAGTGCGGTTCTGACCCTCGGCCCGTACCGGCTCACCGGGCGCGCCGGGCGCGGCACATTCGGGCCGCTGTTCGCCGCGACCCACGTGACCCGCCCCGGGCGCTTTGCCCTGCGGGTGACGCCGCTCCGGTCACTGTGGAAAGCCCGGCAAGCGAAGCAGCTCGCGCGAGCGCTCGCGGCCGGTGCCACGCACCCGGCGGTGCTTCCGCTCGTCGAGGTGGATTCGGCCAACGGGTTTCATTACCTCGTCTGGCCGCACGCGGACGGGATCGGGCTGACCGAACTGGTCGAGGGTAACGGGCCGCTCGCCCCGGGCGATGCGGTCGCCCTGCTCGGGCACCTCGCGAACGCCCTGACCGCGTGCCACGCGCGCGGGATCGTTCACGGGGCCCTGACGCCCGACTGCGTCCGGTTGGCGGAAGACGGGCTGCCCCGACTGTTGGAACTCGGGGCCGGCGCGCTTTTGGCGCAGAGCCTAGAGACAGACGAGGCCCTGTTCGACTCTCTGTCCGCGGCGTTCGCGTCCGCCGGGGTGCTGGCGTTCGCCGCGCCCGAACTGGCGCTCCACCCGTTAAACGCCACCCCGGCGTGTGACCAGTACGCGCTCGCGGCCGTGGGGTACTACGCGCTCACGGGGCTGTCCCCGTACCCCCACCCGACGCTCGCCGAGCAGTTCCGCGCCAAGCGGAGCGAGGCGCCGCCGTCGGTCGCGGTGGTTAACACGCAAGTGCCGCACGACGTGGCCGCCGTTCTTGAGCGGATGATGCACCCGGACCCGGCCGCCCGGTTCGCGTCGCTCGCGGAAGTCGAGGAGCGGCTCTCGGCGCTCGCGCTCCCATCGGACCCCTCGGCGTCCGACCAGATCGAACTCGAATCCTTGCTGCTGTCGCAACTGCAAAAGGGGGGCGCGGCGGGCAGCGGGGCCATCTCATGGACCGAAAGCGGGTCCGGGGTGCTGCGCCCGGTCGCCCGCGACGATTCCGACGCGTCCGTCACGTTCGACCTGCCGGAGGCGGCCGAAACGGTGCCCGGCCCGCTCGTGCCGGCGCACGAGTGCGCCGACACCCCGCGCGACGCCCTCAGCTCGGTCCGCGCGGCCGAACTTTCGCTCGCCGTTCCGTCGCCCGTGCCGCAGGTGCCTTCGGAGGGACCGGTCATGGGTAATCGGTTGCTGGGTGCAATGAACGACGGGAGCCGGGAGCGGCGCGCGCTCCCCCCGCCACCGGACCCGCGGTTATCGGCGCCGACCCCGGTCCAGTGGCACACGACCGACGAGGAACCGAGCGCGGCGGCCGGCGCACGGCGAACCGCCCCGCCTCGCGCAGAACCCGAAGGGCCGCCCCCCACTTCCGCGATCTGGAAGTCCTTGAGGCGGAACGTGTTGTTCTGGAAAGCGCCCCGCGACGCCGTGCAGGTAAGCGTGTTCGGCCCGTCGGCCGCCACCCCGGGGCAGACGGTGCGGCTCACGATCTTCCTCCACCCCCCGGACGCGGTGGCGAGCGTCCGCACCTTGTCCCGCGCGTTCCAGGGCGACGCGGAGCAGGTGGGCACCGGGTACCTCGCGTGCGAGGTGGTTCGCGGGACCGAGTTGGCGGTCCACGTTTCGGTCGCGAACGCCGGGGTCGGTAAGGCCCTCATGCGGTGCGAATGGCGCGGACAGCCGCACCGGTTGAGCCTCGACCTGCACGTCCCGTGGGAAAGCGCCGAGGGCTGGACGCCGGGGCTCGTGTCGGTCGGGCTCGACGACGTGCGCGTCGGGAAGATCGAGTTCTGGTTGAACGTGCTCCCGCGGAAAGCCTGACGTCCCGTCCGGGGTTCAAATGTCGCAAGTCGTACAGTCGGGGGCCGCGGTGTAACTGCACCGCCCCCCAGCGGTGCGACTTGCGACCTTCCGACTTTCGACTAGGTACACAATCGGCACCTTGTTAGCATCCAATTCAGACGGCCGGCTCTCCAGTCCGCCCGGCCCCATTCGTTCAGCTCGCTCCGAGGCTTCGCATCATGCGTTCCGTCTTGGCCATCATTTTGGGGGGCGGTCGGGGCACCCGGCTGTTCCCGCTCACCAAATCACGGTCCAAGCCGGCCGTGCCTGTGGCGGGTAAGTACCGCCTCATCGACATCCCGATCTCGAACTGCATTAACAGTGAGCTGCACAGCATTTACGTGCTGACGCAGTTCCTCAGCGTGAGCCTCCACCGGCACATCGCGAACACCTACAAGTTCGACATGTTCAGTAAGGGGTTCGTCGAGGTACTTGCGGCGCAGCAGACCAACGAGAGCGCCGACTGGTACCAGGGCACCGCGGACGCGGTCCGGCAGAACCTGTCCTACATCGAGCGAGAAGACCCGGACGAGGTGCTCATTCTGTCGGGTGACCAACTGTACCGGATGGACTTCCGACAACTGTTCGAGACGCACCGGGCGTGCAAGGCCGACATCACCCTCGCGGCGATCCCGGTGCCGGAGCGCGACACTGTGGGGTTCGGTCTGTTGAGTATGGACGCCCAGAGCCGCGTCACCGGGTTCGTGGAGAAGCCCAAAACGCCGGAAGAGCGAGCACCGTACTACACGTCGGCTGAGTGGATCGAGCGCCGCGGGATCGAGTGCCGGAACCGTCACTACCTCGCCAACATGGGTATTTACCTTTTCAAAACGCCGGTCCTGTACGAGCTGCTCACCGCCAAGCCGCTCGCGACCGACTTCGGCAAAGAGGTGTTCCCCCGGAACTACAAGACCAAGAACATCTGTGCGCACCTGTTCGACGGGTACTGGGAAGACCTGGGCACCATTCGGAGCTACCACGAAGCGAGCCTGGCGCTGGCGGGGTCGAACCCGCCGTTCGACTTCTTCGCGCCCGAGGGCGTCATTTACACCCGGATGAGGAACCTGCCGGCGAGCCGGATCAACGGCGCGTCGCTGGCCCAGAGCGTTGTAGCCGACGGGTGCGTGATCGGGGCCGACACGCGCATCGAGCGGAGCCTGGTCGGAGTGCGAAGTCGGATCGGTAACAACTGCTTGATCCGCGACACGGTGGTGATCGGGGCCGACAAGTTCGAGACCGACGCGCAACGAGCGGAGAACAAGAAGAAGGGCCGCCCGGACCTGAACATCGGCAACAACAGCGTGATCGCGCAGGCCATTCTGGACAAGGACTGTCGAATCGGTCACGGGGTGCGGCTCACCAACGAGAGCGGCATCCAGGAAATGGACGGACCGGGCGGATCGTTTCACATCCGCGACGGAATCATCTGCGTACCCCGTGGGGGAATCATCCCGGACGGTACCGTCGTGTGAGAGCGGCTCTGCTCTTTTTGGGTCGCGACGCCGGCCCGGTTCCGCTTCTCTTCAAGAAGCGGAACCGGGCCGGCGTCGCAATCCAGCTAGCGACCAAAAACACCTCATCACCGATGACAGACGCGTGTAACCGCCCGGGGCATCACTTCCGTTCTTCAATCTTCTTCGTCACGCTCAGGCTCCGAACAATCCGCGTGACCTCCGGGCGCACCGACGTGTCATCTGCGGGCAGCCGTGCGGCGATCGTCACCCCGCCGTCGGTTTGTTTCAGAACCGCGTACTCCAACCGCACTTTATCGGAGCCGATCGTCGCGTCGATCGAGAACCGGTCGAGTTGCACCGGCTCGGCGCGCAACCGCACCGGCTTTTCGGTCGCGGAAATCTGGGCCTTTTGTTTGGCCAGAAAGCCACTCACTTCTTTCAAGTAGTCGTCGGCAGAGGGCACCTTTGCGGGGGACTCGATCGTGATCAGAAGCCCGGCGCCCCGGGCGTGGTCGAGCGTCACCTGTTTACCCTGCACCGCCCCCACCCGCCAGCCGCGGGCGTACAGGAACCGAACCCCCAGGTCCTCGTTGTCGTACAGGAGTAGCGTGTTCTCCGGGGTACGGGTCAACGTGACGTCACGCAGCGACGCGTCCGAGAGGTCGGCGGGCATCTTCGCGACGGCGGACCGCGTCATCGTGAACTGACCCTCAACGACCCCGAGCGTTTGCCCCTTACCGTCGAGCAACTCGTGCGTGCCCTTGACCGACAAGTAATGAAGGAGGTTCGCGTCGAGGTCGAAGTACGCGGTGCCCTCGATCTTCTGGCGGCTCGGCCCGTCGAGGTTCACGCCGCGCACCGTCCCGTTCAGTTTCAGCCGCGCCAGTCGGCGGTCGTTCAGTTTCGCGACACCCACGAACTCGACCGTAATGTCACCCGCTTCAACCTGTTCGAGGTCAGTCAGTTCGGCGACCGCAACAGCAGACGCCTTCCAGCTCTGACCGGGTTTCACGGGCGCGGAAGGGAGCAGACCTGGAACCAGTGCCGGGTTGAACACGTCGGTACGGACGACGTCGATCTCGCCCCAGGTGAGCGGACCGTCCGGTGAAAACGGGGCCTTGCGGTTTCCTGAGCGCACCAGCACCATCCGGCGAACCGACGGCCGGATGCCGGCGTCCTGCTTGACTTCGCCGACTATGCGTTCGAAAGAAACGTCGCGGTAAACCCGTATCGTTTTGAGTAACGTCTTGTCTTCTGCTAATTCGTCCGTTTCGGGTTTCAGCAGCCGCTCTTCGTAAGTGAGCTTACTTGTCCCCGTCACCGGTACCAGTTGCGCGGATTTCCCCTTCTCGGTTGGGGGCAGTGAGAGTTTACCGGTGAGCTTAACTTGCACTTCCACCTTGGTGGTGTGCCCGTGTTTGAACGGCTCGGACAGGAGCAGGCTCTCTTGAGCGGCCACCGGCTTCGCGAATGACGCGAGAAGCAGCATTGAAAAAGCGATTCGGCTTAATTGAAGGGCTGATCGCATGACATCCTCACCGGTCAATGTCGCACCATTTTACAACGGCTTTTAAACTGGCTGGACACGAACTTACGGCGAAGTTGGCTTCGCCTCTCCGGCTGCTCAAGCTGTGACCTTTTTAACGACTGGGCAAAATATGAGCCCTGTCCCGAGTTGATCTAAGTGGTACGGCGTGGTTTGCAAAAAAGAGCACATTGAAGAAAACGGAGTGTCTTTCCGACAGTTCGCCAGACTTCGCTCACTACTAAGAGGAAAAAAAGCGACAAAATCCCGCAGCGCAAGTGCTGCTTATGAAAGGGCTAGTGAAATCTCGGGGCAGCTTTCATGCGTTGTTTGTTTCGCATTGGCAAGCGGCGTGCTTCTTCCACTAGCGACTTCGCAACCAGACGTACCCCGAGATTGATACGGAAAAGCGTCCCGTTCCAGTCGGAACGTGTGAATTGCCTGAACAGGTGAACCTCAAGAGCGGCTAAAGCTATCCAATCCAACGGTTTGGTGCAAGGGGAGCTTTTCGGTCACGAAGTCGCCGCGCGAAGCGTTTAGGTAAGACCGGCGGGTTGTGAAGAGTATTTCGCAGTAGCGAACGAGCCTCTGAAACCCTCGCCGGGTCATGGCGAATAACAGATTGGTGTACCGAATCAATTGTACCGCCGGAGTCTAGTGCTCCGGCGTTCAGATAGATCTGAGCCACAGCGGGCGCCGCCCGCGGCCGGGAGGAGCCGGTGAACACGTTCAAGAATTACGCACTGAAGGAACTGACCGAGCAGCAGACCCGGTTCGCACCGGCCGCGCGTCGGCAGCTCCAGATTGCTAACGCGCAGAAGTTGCTGAGCGAAATCGAGCCGAGCAAGGCTTACCCGTACCAGTACGTCTGCTTTCGCGTCACCGAGTTCCGCTCCGACGCTCACGCGGACCTGTTGCTGAGCGGCGAGAGCCTCAAGCACGACCTCGCGCAGTTCGTCCGACGGGTCGAGCGGTCACTGCCGGCGCAACCGGTCGAGCAGACCGTCGAGCCGATGCTCACGCTCGACGAGGTGAGCCAGAAGTTCAACGTCTCGACCAAGACAATTTCGCGGTGGCGGGTTAAGGGGTTGGCCGCCCGGCGGGTAAAAGTCAACGGGCGTAGCCAACTCGGGTTCCCGACCGCGGCGGTGGAAAAGTTCGTCGCGGAACACAAGGTGCTTGTGGAGAAAGGCGCCCGGTTCAGCCACCTCACGGACGCCGAAAAAGAGGGCATTCTGAAGCTGGCACGGGAGATGCGAGACGCCGGCGGGTCGCTTACTGAAGTGAGCAAGAAGATCGCTAACCAGTTGCACCGCAGCCCGGAGGCGGTCCGGTACACGATCAAGAATTTTGACCGCGTCCACCCGGAAGGGGCGCTGTACCCGCACACCGCCGGTCCGCTCAGTGAGGCCGCGAAGCAGGAGATTTACATGGCGAAGCGGCAACACGAGATCGATCTGAAAAACGCCAACCCCGCGGGGGACACCGTGAGCTCCATAGCCAAACGATTCGGCCGGACCCGGACCAGCATGTACCGCGTGGTGAACGAGGTGCGTGCCAAGGAACTGGTTCAGCAGCCGATCGATTACATGTACAACCCGGACTTCGACGACCCGTCGAAGGAAGCCGAGATCGTCGCCGACATGCCGGGACAGGGCGAGTTCGACGCCAAACGGGCCGGTAAGACACCGCCGAAGGACGTGCCGCCGCACATGGCCCACTTGTACGAGTGGCCGCTGCTCACAAAGGAGCAGGAGCAGCACGTGTTCCGGAAGATGAATTTCCTCAAGCACAAGCTGCACCAGTTGCAGAGCGCCATCGACCCGGCCCGTGCGACGGTCGATGAGTTGAGGCGGGCGGAGCAGTTGAGGCAGGGGGTGCGCGACACCCGCGATGTGCTCATTAATTGCAACCAGCGGCTGGTGTACGCCCAGGCGAAGCAGAAGCTGGCACTGGGCGAGAACATCGACGACTTGGTGAGCGACGGCAACCTGTCGCTGATGCGTGCGGTGGAAAAGTTCGACTACGCTCGCGGTAACAAGTTCTCGACCTACGCCACGTGGGCGATCATGAAGAACTTCGCGCGGTCGATCCCGGACGCGAAGACCCACAAACAGCGCTACATGACGGGCCACGACGAGCTGTTCGAAGCGAAGGCGGACATTCGCACCGACGAGCAAGAGGTGCTCGCCCTGGCCGATCAGGCCCGCGCCCGGGTGAACCGGCTGCTCGATCACCTCGACGCCCGCACCCGCGAAGTGATCCGGATGCGCACCGGGTTGGACGGTTCGGAAGAGATGACTCTGGAGCAAATCGGCCAGCACTTCGGAATTACGAAGGAGCGGGTGCGGCAGATCAACGTCCGCGGGATGAAGATGCTTCGGGAGTGGGCGGCGAAGGAGAACGTCGAAGTGCCGTAATCGGTCTCCGGATTGCGATAAGCCGTTAAACACGGCTCACCCAGGAAGCGGGGTGGGCTGTGTTCATTTTAAGGCCAGAATTGCCAGAATCAGATCACTATTGTCGTAAAACCTTCGTTCGCGGCGTGCAACACCTCAAGCGGTTCACCAAAAACCAGCCCAACAACGCACACATCCAAACGCGAGAATGCCAGTTCAGGCTGAATGCAGCCGATCAATCCCAACCGAACAGCACCTTCTTCGCGGCGTGGAACACGGATGCTACTTTGCCGCGGTCTGTTCGGGTAGCGGCACATTGTAGACGGAGAAAACGGGGTTTGCCCGTCGAAATATCGATCATCTGGCTCAGGCACTTCCAGTTGAGCAGGACGCATCACAGGCTGCGGGCTTCGGGTCAAAAGTCCGATCGCCGAAAGTCGCGAATCCAGTGATAGCAACTTTTTGAGTTAGCAACTTACTGATCTGACGACGTTTGACTTGAAGTCCTAAAGCAAGAAGTCGTCCTCATGAGCCGTTGATGACTCATGAGGACGCGGAGGTGGGCACGGCAAGTCCAAGTCGTGTACGGATCATGCCCGTCACGCCGCCCTTGTTGTGCGCGCGCTGGAATAAATATGGCGACGTACTGGTGGAGGTAGTGCTTACGGAGCCTACGGAATGGGCGCAGGGAAATAGTAGGCCGGCGGACGCTAGGTGCCGCGGAGCGGGGTTCCGGTGTACGCTGAGAACACCCGCTCACCGAGGAAGCACCGGTAATCCATTACAGGCACCCGGAGCCGGGCCGAAACACAGATCCCATCGAACTGCCTGCAACGCGGTTAGGAGAGCCCGTCCGGATGCCATATCCCGCTGACACGGCGACGCATACATCGTGTCCGCGGGCGGGCAATTCATCCCCGAGCCTCCGAAACACACAACGGGAGTACCAGCACCCTCGAATCTCCACCGCGGAATGGGAAAAGACCGGCTTCACTCCGGTGCCATCACGAGCCGCTTTATTTCTTCTCTTCCTTCACGATCTTCACCGACTTGATGACCACGTCCTTGGTCGGGACGCTCTCGTGCAGCCCGGCGTCGCCGGTCTCGACGGCCTTGATCTTCTCCACCACGTCCATGCCCTCGATCACGCGCCCAAACACGCAGTACCCGGCGCCGTCGCGCGCCTTAGCTTTATCGAGGAACGTATTGTCCTTGACATTAATGAACCACTGGGCGGTGGCGCTGTCGGCGGCCTTCACCCCGCCCCGGTCCGCCCCCAACCGGGCCATCGCGAGGGTGCCCTTCAGGTTGGACAGCCCGTTGGCGGACTCGTTCTTGATCGGCTCGCGGGTCTTCTTCTCCTTCATGCCCGGTTCGAACCCGCCCCCTTGGATCATGAAATCGCTGATGACCCGGTGGAAGATGGTGCCGTCGTAGTGCTTGTCCTCGACGTACTGGAGGAAGTTCTTCACGGTGATCGGGGCTTTGTCCTCGAACAGCTCAACCTTGAAAGTGCCGTGGCTGGTCTCGACCGCAACCACCGGGTTCGCGGCGCTGGCGGTCCCTGCGACCATCGCGAACACCACACCGCACAGCACGACCATTTTGACGGAGTGCACTGGTTCGACCTCCTGCGCGACCGGGGCGCGGGCGGGAGCGGCCCCAGCCGCGCGCCCGGTGCCCGTCTTTCATCCGGAAATTGTATGCGGGCGCGAGTCCCGCGTGTGGCATTTCGTTACACCGTTGCGGATGGGGGCGCCGGGGTGTAACGTGCGGAATCCCGCCCGGAGAACCCTCCTCATGCGACTGCTCGCTGCCCCGCTCCTGTTTGTCGGTATGGTCGTCGCGCTCGCGACCGCACCGGACACCGTGCCCGCGCACGCGCAGGACAAGAAGGACGACAAGAAGAAGGCCCAGCCAAAGGTGGACCCGAAGACGTTCATCCCGGACGCCGCCACGCTGAAGCAGATCAAGGACAAGACCGAGGAACTGCGGAAGGCAATCGCCGCGCTGAAGGAGAAGAAGCTGACGGACGACGTGCTCGTCGAGGTGGAGATCTACCTCAAGGCGGCCGAGAACATCGTCCGGTTCGAGGAGTGGCTCGCGAAGGACAGCATCAAGTGGACGTTCGCCACGCTCGAGCAGGGCTTGTCCCGCGCGAAACAGGCGGAGGGCGGGAAGGCCGTGTGGCGTGACGCCCCGGGCAAGTGGGTGGTGCGCGCGTACCGTTCGAGGGTAGACGACTCAATTCAGCCCTACGCGGTGTTGCTCCCACATGATTACGGCAAGGACCCGAAGAAGCAGTGGCGACTCGACGTGGTGCTGCACGGCCGCGACGGAGCCCTAACCGAGGCGAAGTTCATTGGTACACACCAAGGCAACGCGCCGAAAGATTTGGGGTACGTCCAGCTCGAACCGTACGGCCGCGGGAACAACGCCTACCGATGGGCCGGCGAGACGGACGTGTTCGAGGCGTTTGAGCCAGCGCTGCACCGCGAGCATATCGACGCGAATCGCATTGTTCTCCGCGGCTTTTCGATGGGCGGCGCAGGCACTTGGCACATCGGGTTGCACCACCCGGGGGATTTCTCCGTGATCGGCCCCGGCGCGGGTTTCACCACCACGCACGGGTACATCGCGAACCTGCCCAAGCAACTGCCCGATTATCAGGAAAAGTGTCTCCGCATCTACGACGCAATCGACTACACCGAAAACGCATTCAACGTGCCAGTGGTCGCATACAGCGGTGAGAAGGACGGACAGAAGAAGGCCGCGGACAACATCGAGAACGCGCTCAAGGGCTTCAAGGAGCCGTTCAAGTTTACCCACCTCATCGCGCCCGGCCTCGAACACCAGATGCCGAAGCCGTGGCAGGAAAAGGCGGAGGTCGAATACCGCAAGTACGCCGACAGGGGCCGCGATCCGAACCCGAAGCGCGTGCGGTTCGTAACGTATACGCCGCAGTACGCCTCGTGCAGTTGGCTCCGAATTGATGCGCTTGAAACCACTTACCAAAAAGCCACCGCCGACGTGACACGCGACGGAACACGAATCGTTGCCGCGACGACCAACGTCCGTCTGTTATCGCTGGATTTACCGCCCGGGAAACACACCGTTACAGTAGACGGCCAAAAGTTGGATCTGGAAGCCGGGGAGAGCTTGAGCTTTATCGAGAAGCGAAACGGTCGATGGGTTCAGGTTGATGGCCAAGAGGCAGCAATCCGGACTGCCGAAAAGCCCGAAAAGCGATTCCAAGTGCATGGGCCAATTGACCACGCATTCACAGGTAAGTTTACGGTCATCGGGCCGACTCGGGACAGCGGCTACCCGGCAGCCGCGCTCAAGCAATTCGCCGCGGTGTGGGACCGGTACTTCCGTGGCACGCTGCCGACTATCGCCCCAGCGGCCTACGAACCCAAGGATCGCTTCGACGGGAACCTAGTGCTGTTCGGTACCCCGGATAGCAACCCGCTTATCGCGAAGGTGCTGCCCAAGCTCCCGATCACCTGGACGAAAGACAAGCTCGTGGTAAACGGTGTCGAATACGATCCGAAGACGCACCTGCCGGTCCTAATCTTCCCGAACCCGTTGACGAAGAATTTGGACTATGTCGTTATCAACAGCGGGCACACGTTCAAGGAGACCGACCTGAAGGGCACGAACGCGCTGCTGTACCCGCGGCTGGGGGACTGGGCCGTCATCAAGCCGACACCCACCGAGAAAGACCCCGCGGCGTATGAGGTGGTCGCCGCCGGGTTGTTCGACGAGAACTGGCAATTTCCGAAGAAGTAACGTCGGCGAGCGGAGGGCGTGAGCCCTCCGAGTGACCCCGATACCTTCGGAATCGCTGCGGTCGTTGAGTCGCGTCGCACTCGGGGGTTCACCGCTCGCCAAAGGCACGAACCCCAATACCTTCAGACCCCAGAATCGCACCGGCGTCGCACTCGGGGGGCTCACGCCCCCCGCTCGCCAAAGGCGCGGGCCATTTCGACGATGCTCCGCACCATGCACCCGGTGCCGCCGGCGTCCTGGGCGGCCGACTCGCCCTCGGCGAACGAGGGGCCGGCGATGTCGAGGTGCGCCCACTTCGCGTCGCCGACGAACTGCTCCAGGAACTTCCCGCCCGCGATCGCCCCGGCCCACCGCCCACCGCCGGTGTTCCGCATGTCCGCGACCTTGCTCTTGATGAGCCCGTCGTAGCTCGCGTCCATCGGCAGCTTCCAGGCGCGTTCGCCGGCTTTAGCCACCGCGCCCAGGATCTGCTCGCCCCAGGCGTCGTTGTTCGTCATCAGGCCGCTCGTTTCGGTCCCGAGAGCGACCATACACGCGCCCGTCAGGGTGGCGAAGTTGACCAGGAACTTCGTGTGCTCCGCCGCGAGGCACAGCGCGTCCGCGAGGATCAGCCGCCCTTCGGCGTCGGTGTTCAGAACCTCAATGGTCTTGCCGTTGCGGGCGGTGAGCACGTCGCCGAGCTTCAGCGCGGTGCCGCTCGGCATGTTCTCTACCAGCGCCAGCACGCCGAACAGGTTCACCGGCAGCTTCAGTTCCGCGACCGCCTGGACGCCGGCAAGCACCGCCGCCGCGCCGGCCATGTCGCACTTCATGTCCACCATGCCGTCGGAGGGCTTCAGCGAAAGCCCGCCGCTGTCGAACGTCACGCCCTTCCCGACCAGCCCCAGAACCGGGCCGCCCGGGTTCCCGGTGTACCGCAGGACCGCGAGCCGCGCCGGCCGCGCCGAGCCCTCCGCGACACCCAGCAGCGAGCCCATCCGCTCCGCCGCGATCCGGGACTCATCCCACACCTCCACCTCGAAGCCGGCGGCGCGGCCGGCGCCGGCCGCCGCGACCGCGAACGTCTCGGGGTACAGCTCGCGCGGCGGCGTGTTCACCAGCTCGCGCGCAAGCCACAGCGCCCGGGCCTCCGCACGCACCCGCGGCAGCTCGTCCGCCGCGCCGCCGACCAGCACGAACCGCTCCGGCGCGAACCGCGTGGGCGTGCCCTTCCGGATGCCCGGCCCCTGGCTGCCCTGCGCCAGCCCCACGCCGACCGCGAGCGTGAACTCGGGATCGGGCACCGCGACCGCGACCGTCGCGAACTTCTTCGCGGTGATATGACGCGCCGCGGCTGCCGCGGCATCGTGAAGGGTGGCGCGTTTCACGTCGGCACGCTTGCCCAAGCCCACGAACAGCACCCGCGCGGCCGCGACGCCGGTCGGGTTCAGCACCGGGACCAGTTCGAGGTGCTTGGCGCCGAAGTCGCCGCCCTCGCGGAACTTGGAGACCAGTTCCGCACCCGGGCCGGAGTATGGTTGGTCCAGCCACACCCCGAGCACCAGCCAGTCGGCCCGGACGGCGGTGAGCGGTTCGGCGGAAACTTCGAACTGCGTTTGAGGCAGGTTGAGCACGGCTACTTCTTCGACGGGGTGACGGGGTCGTACAGCTTCAGCATCTCCTCGACCGCGGCGACCAGCTTCGGGTCGCTCTGGCGCACGGCCGCGACGAACTTTTTGGCGTCGTCGTTGGGACACGAAAGAGCATAGCGAACGATGCCCCGCCTGACGATCGGGGCCGCGTGCGTCGGCTTGGCGAACTGCGCGAACACCTCCGCGCTCAGGTCCCACCAGCCCCAGCGCCGCAAATCATCAATCGCTTGGTCCGCGAAGTCGCCGTCGGGCAGGAGGGCCGCACAACACTTCAGCACCTCCGCCTTGCACTCGGCACCCCGGGCGGCCTGGAAGAACCGCACCGCGCCCAGGCTGGAGAGCCGAACGGAGTACGGCCGCTCCGTGTCCGCGAGGACGCTCTGCGCCAGCGCCCACCCGCCCTTCGGGTCGAGCAGAACGTACCCCGCGAGCAGCCCGCCGAAGGACTCGCGGGCGCGCGCGGACAGCGGTTGCTGTTTCAGCAGCTTCTCAAGGAACGCGGCGTCGGCCGGGCCGCCGGACACGCCCAGGAGGAACGCGAACACCCCGAGCCGCTCGGTGGGCGTCTTCTCGTCGCCGATCAGCTTGCGGAGGGCTTCGGGGGAAAAGTGCTTGGCCGCCCTGGCGATGTCCGCATCCGCCGCCCGAGCGAACTCCACGAACGCGTCGGCCGCGACGGTGGCGTCCGGGGAGCTCAGGTGCGGGAAGTAGTACGCGAGCCGGGCGGTCGGGTCGTTTTCGGCCAGTTTGGCGGCCCCCGTGAGGTACGCGACCACCGCGGCCGGCGCTGCCACGCCCGCGGTCACGTCGAGCTTGCCGTCTTTGGCCGTGCAGAACACGAGGTACTCGCTCGGCGTGTCGCCCACGACCGGCAAATAGCCCCGAAGGGTGAGCACGTTCTGGTTCCCGCGGGCCGGGGCGTCCTTCAGCGCCGCCCCGACGTGGAGGTCGGTGAACCCTTCGTCGGTTTTGGGGTCGAACCGCGGGTTGGCGAGCTTCCCGTGCAACACGGCGCTCGCCTGCGCGTACTGCATCCGGAGCGTGGGCTTCGCGCGGACGTTGTCGCCGCAGAAGGTGCAGGCGGGCGCGGGCGCCGGGCCGACGGCCAGAACCAGCGCGGTGAGAGCGGCGACGCGAAACATGGCGTGTCCCTCGAACGTGACGGCACTGTGATACACCGGCCGCACGTAACGAGGGAAGGCGAGTCCGGGCGATTGGCCGGCGCGAGCCCGCCAACCATCGGATCGGCGGGTCAAAGACGGTGCTGACCGAAAGGGGCCGCTGCTGGGATCGTGGCCCTGGCGGCTCTGAGTGCGGCGAACGACCGCGTAGCGATGCGAGAGGGCTATGGAGGCGGGCAAGATGCCCGCGCTCCTAAGAAAGGCGCCGCGCCGGCGGGTCACTTCGTTGGCGGGGCGGTCGGCTGCGGCGTCAGCTTCATGTCGTCTTTGAGCAGTTCCTCCATCAGCTTCACGCGCTCGGGGTTGTCTTTGCGCACCTTCTCGACGTGGGCGGTCGCGGCGGCGTTCTTCGGGTCGGCCCAGCTCGCGGCCAGCGCGAACTTCAGGATCGCCCGGTTGTTGATCGGCAGCGTGTTGTGCGTTTCCTTGTCGGCGTACTTCAGCACCTCGCCGGTCATCTCCCACGCCTTCCACTTGCGCAGGTCGTCGATCGGCATGTCCGCGAGGTCCGCGTGCGTGACGAGCGTCGTCATGCCGTCCAAAATCTGCTTCCGGGTCAGCACGTCGGGGCGGTACTCCCAGAAGAACCGCAGCGTCTTCAGCCCCGAGTGCTTCACCAGGAACACGTTCGAGGGGTCGGCGACGAGCTTCATCAGGTACTCGTACCCGGCCTTCGGGTCGAGCAGCAGGTAGCCCATCAGCAGCCCGTCGAGACCGCTGCTGAACTTGCCGTCCGGGGCGTCGAGGAGCTTGCGCACCTCGCTCGCCAGGGCCGGCCGGTCCTTGGGCGCGTGGCCCAGGAGCAGCCCGTACAGCCCGAACCGCGACGCCCGGGTGCTCGGGTCGCGCAGCCACTTCAGGAGGGTGTCGGTCGGGAGCTTCGGGGCGAGTTCGGCCACCTCCTTGTACTCGGCGACCGCGAACTCGTTGTAGGCGTCGCCGCTGATCTCGATCTCGGGCGACTCGAGGTAGTCGAAGAAGTACCGCAGCCGGGCGACGGCGTCCTTCCCCTTCACCGCCAGCGCGCCCTTCACGTACTCGGGCAGCTTGCTGTCCGTGCCCACGATCACGCCGCGGTACGGGTCCACGTCGCCGTTGACGACGTTGAAGAACACCATGTACTTGGACGGCTTCTGGTCCGGCGGCACGTACCGCGGGATGGTGAACACCTTCTTGTCCTTGACCAGCGCGTGCTCCTTCACGACGGCGTCGATCACCATGTCGGTGCTGCCCTTCGAGGAACCCGGCTCCTTCGGGTCGGGCTTCGCGTTGTCGAGCGTGCCGTAAAGGATGAAGTCCGCCTGGGAGACCTCGGTGGTGAGGGTTTGTCCGGAGGGCGGCCCGCACCCCGGGCACGCCGCGGCGGGCGCGGCGAAGTCCAGACACGCGACCGCCACGAGGGCGACCGGTAAGAGGCAGCGGAACAGCATTGTGGGGTCTCCAGCGGTGGGCCGGTGCGATACCGCCATTATTTCGATTCGCCCGCGGTTGCCAAACGCGCAATGTCGTGGGGCCGCCGGAATATCACGACGTTAGACCGCTCTCCAGCAAGACCAGCCGCCGTCCCACCAGCCTGCACTTTCTGCGGTTGGGTCGGCGGCACTTCAGAATGTCGGTGGTTCCCGGGGTGCCCACCCGGCAGTCGACCGGGGGCATGATGGCGCTTACGTGGTTGGCCCGGTTGGGCGCGCGCCGCAAGAGCTTTTTGCCTGCGCGACCCGAACCACCCGACCTGAAAAGTTTACCCAACCACCTGGTACTAGTTGGCGCGGTTGCGGGAGCGGTGCACAATAATTCATCTCGCTTCTTCAACGCCACGGACCGGCGCGTACCGGAGTATCCGCCGTGTCTACTCAAGTGCCATCGATTTACACCATTGTGCGCGGACTGTTAACCGAGAACATTGACCTCCCGACCGACGACATCCTCAGCCGGGTGAAGGCTCAGGGCGTGTCCAAGCCCGACGCGGACATTCGCCGCGCGGTCAACAACACCCGGAGCGAACTGCGCAAGCGGAGCAAGAGCAAAGTCAAAAGCGCCCCTGCCGCCTCCAAGTCTCCCTACTCGATCGCCCGTGAGCTGCTGACCGCAGACCCGACGCTCTCGAACGACGACGTTCTCGCCAAGGTCAAGGCTCGGGGGGTGACGAAGAGCGACACCGCTATCCGCGAGGCCATCCGGACCACCCGCCGCGACGTGCTCGGCGCGAAGCCCGTGCCGACCGCGGCCCGCGCGACGGCGGAACCGAAGCCCGCCGCGCCCGACGAGGCGGTTCTATTCCGCGTGATCGGACAGGTTAACAAGACGGCTCAACTGTGCGGCGGGGTGTCGAATGCGCGGACCGTTGCCGAGGCCATTCGGGCGTGCGGCGGGGTCGATGTGTTTCTCCGGCGGTTGGACCTCGTGGCCGAAATTCTCGGGTCCGAAACCGAACTATGAATTGCGCCCGGTTGCACCCCGGGCGCCGAGAGGGTGCCTCGTCTGTTGACGAGCTTGAAGTTACGAATGTCACGTTAGATCGTTCGGCGTTGGGCCGCTCACGCGAGTTCAACGCCGAGCAGTTCGCCTGCCGTCGGTCTCATCACGTCTCGGGAACTTGAAACGTCTGCGCTCCGCCCGGCACGCGGCTTGCGTCATTACGCTCGCCGGTTTCCGGACACGTGGAGCCGGCCGCGCCGAGCACGGTCATGCGCACACGCGCGACCGCCCGTTCCTCGCGCCCTCAACTGACAGCCCAACTGATGCGAACACTCTCACTTTTCATCGCCACGTTCTCCTCTGGCGCGATCGTGCTGGCGGCAGATCCGACGCAGCCGCCCCAGCTACCGCCGCCCTTCGAGACGAAATCGGTCACGAAGCACCCGAAGGTGATCGACTGGCCGACCGGGAAAACGCCGACCGCCCCGCCGGGTTTCACCGTAACCCTCTACGCGGACGGGTTCGACAGCCCGCGGTGGCTGTACGCGCTGCCGAACGGCGACCTCTTGGTCGCTGAGGCCCGAACGCTGCCGAAGCCGAACCCGAAGCCCGAAGAAAAGGAGGGGATGAAGAAGTCGAAGACGGTGACGGGAACTTCGGCCAACCGCGTCACGCTGCTGCGCGACGCCGACAAGGACGGTAAGCCTGAAAAACGCGAGACGTTTCTCATCGGGCTCAACCAGCCGCTCGGCATGGCGCTGATCGGCGAGACGCTGTTCGTCGCGAACACGGACGGCGTGGTGAAGTTCCCGTACAAACCGGGCGAAACCAAGATCGAGGCGAAGGGGACGCCGATCCTGCACCTGCCGCTCGGCGGCTACAACAACCACTGGACGCGGAACCTGCTCGCGAACGCGGACGGCTCGAAGCTGTACGTGTCGGTCGGGTCGGCGTCGAACGTGGGCGAGAAGGGGATGAAGGAGGAGGCGCTCCGCGCCAACATCCTCGAAGTGAACCCCGACGGCACCGGGCTGCGCGTCTTCGCGGCCGGTCTGCGGAACCCGGTGGGAATGGCGTGGGAACCGCGGACGAAGGCCCTGTGGACCGCCGTCAACGAGCGCGACGAACTGGGTGACGAACTGGTCCCGGATTACATCACGTCCGTGAAGGACGGCGGGTTCTACGGCTGGCCGTACAGCTACTACGGCAAAACCGAGGACCCGCGGCGCAAGGGCGAGCGCCCGGACCTCGTGGCGAAAGCGGTGGCGCCGGACGTGGCGGTCGGCTCGCACACCGCCTCGCTGGGGCTGTGCTTCTACACCGGGGCGGCGTTCCCCGACAAGTACCGCGGCGGCGCGTTCGTGGGCCAGCGCGGGTCGTGGAACCGGTCGAAGTTTGCGGGGTACAAGGTGGGGTTTGTGCCGTTCAAGGACGGCAAGCCCTCGGGCGAGATGGAAGACTTCCTGACCGGCTTCATCGCCAACGACGACGAGGTGTACGGCCGCCCGGTGTGCGTGTGCGTGGCGCCGGACGGGGCGCTGCTCGTCACCGACGACGTGACCAACAAGATCTGGCGCGTCGCCCCGGAGAAGAAGTGACGCACTGCCTTTCTGGAGCGTGGGCCTCTGGGCCGCGCGGCCCCGCGCGTGGCGCCGCTTTGCGATCAATTCATGACTGGCACGATGCGCGAAGCGGCGCGGCCCAGAGGCCCGCGCCCCGGCGAAACGAGCGGTCCGCATTTACACTGATTGAGTTGCTGGTGGTGATCGCGATCATCGCGATCCTCATCGGATTACTGCTGCCCGCCGTTCAGAAGGTGCGCGAGGCGGCGGCCCGCATGAGGTGTCAAAACAACCTCAAGCAAATCGGGCTCGCGCTCCACAACTACCACGGCACCGCCGGTCGCCTCCCGGCCGGGCGCGGCGCCCCCACCCCGCGGGTGTTCTCGCCGCACGCCTACCTGCTTCCGCACCTGGAGCAGGACAACCTCCGCGATCTCATCGACCTCGCAAGCCCGCCGACCACGTTCACCGTCCCGCCGTCCACCGTTTACGACGGGGCACGCAACTACCCGGCCGCCACCACACTCGTGCGCGTCTTCGTGTGCCCCTCCGACCCGGTTGCGGGGCGCGTTCCGGGGTCGGCCTACGCCGGAACCACGTACGCGGCGTGCGCAGGTAGCGGGGCAAACTCCGGTTCGCTCACCGGTGCGGACGGGGTGTTCTTCCTGGGCTCCGCGGTGCGCCTGGAAGACATCACCGACGGCACGTCGAGCACCGCCGCGTTTTCGGAGCGTTTCCTGGGCGACGGCGCACCGGGCGTAAACGATCCGCGAAAGGTGATGCTGGAACTCCCCGGCTCGGGGGACGCGACCGCGGCCACGTGCCAGCCGTCCGCGGGCACGTGGAACACCGATCGCGGCGCGAAGTGGATCTTGGGCAACTACGGCAACACGCTGTACAACCACGCGACCCCGCCGAACCCCGCCGGGTTCGACTGCTTGAACGCGACCCAACAGAAAGGCCGCATGGCGGCCCGGAGCGGTCACGGCGGCGGGGTGAACGTGCTCTTCTGCGACGGCGGCGTTCGGTTCGCGCGTGACGCCGTCGCGCCGGAAACGTGGCAAGCACTGGCGACCCGTTCCGGCGGCGAGGTGGTCGCGGAGTGACATTGACTCACGATGGCCCAGGGCCTTACTCGGCGCTTGCCCGCCCTGGGACCGCGGACGTCCCGTCCGCTGCTTCGGGGATGGAGTCGCTCACCGGACGTTCGTGACGCGACCACACGTGCTAACCGGCGGACGGGACGTCCGCGGTCCCAGGGCAGGCAGGCTCGGCAGCATCACGCGCTTTCGCAGCACTCGAAACGATCGGTTCGGTCCGCTACGCCGACGGAAACTCGGTGAAGTCGTGGTAGCCGAACAGATCGATCTCGGCGGAGTGGTCGCGGGCGAGACGCCGCAGGTGAGCTAAACTTTCGATCCGCCGGACGTTGTCGTCGGCCCGCTGAGCGGTCAGCGCCGACACCGGGTGATCGTCGCGTTCCAGTTCGACGCGAAGGTAGTACGCATCCCCGACGTGTAGCACCCACCGCGTGCCCTGTCGTACCGCAACTCCGCAGTGCCCAACGGTGTGTCCGAACAGGGGTACGAGCAGTACTTCTGAAGCGAACCCGGGCGAGACGGGCCGTGCGTCCAACCCAAACCAATTCATCCCGGGAGCCGAGTGCAGTTTCCAGTCGACACCGTGCGCGAAGTGAGCCGGAACGTAACGCCAGTAGGCGTTGGCAACTGCCGCGTGCTCTTCGACCGAGATATGGACCTGGGCGTGCGGGAAATCGGCGAGACCGCCGGTGTGGTCCGGGTCGGCGTGTGTGAGAACGATGTGATTCACGTCGGCGGTGCGGAACCCGAGCGATTCGATCCGCCGCGCCGCCGTCTGATCCTCGTGAAACTGGAACCCGGCGGCGTCAATGAGCACCCGCCCGACGCGTCCCAGTGGATCACGCACGTCGTGCAGGCCAATCCCGGTGTCCACGAGCGCAAGGCCGTTCGCGTCTTCCAGTAGCAAGCAGTGACAGGACGCGGCCGGGTTCGGCGGCGCGCGCAACGTGCCACAGTTCAGATGATGGATTCGCGTCATGGACGCCCGCCCGGTTCCGAAGGTCGCGCGCGTCCGCCCGGCACATCCCACGACCGACGGGCCGAAGTGCACGCCCCCCGGAACCGCGCCAACGAGCTACGCGATGATCTCTTTCACCACGTTGCCGTGAACGTCGGTGAGCCGGAAGTCGCGGCCGGCGTGCTTGTACGTGAGCTTCTCGTGGTTCAACCCGAGCAGGTGCAGGATCGTCGCGTGCAAGTCGTGGATGTGGACCTTGTCCTCGGTCGCGTAGTAGCCGTACTCGTCGGTCGCGCCGAGCGAGAACCCGGCCTTCACCCCGCCGCCGGCCAGGAAGATGGTGAACGCGTGCGGGTTGTGGTCCCGGCCGTCCTTCCCCTGGGCCACCGGGGTGCGGCCGAACTCGCCGGCCCAGATCACCAGTGTGTCCTTCAACAGCCCCCGCGCCTTCAGGTCCGTGAGCAGCCCCGCGATCGGCTTGTCCACCTCGCGGGCGTTGCTCGTGTGGTCCTTCTTCAGGTTCTCGTGCTGGTCCCACTTGTAGCTGTGGCTGCACTGCACGAACCGCACCCCGGCTTCCGAGTACCGGCGGGCCATCAGGCACTGCCGGCCGAAGCTCTCCGTCACCTTGTCGTCGATGCCGTAAAGCTTCAGCGTTTCGGCCGATTCCTTCGACAGGTCCTGCACCGCCGGCGCGGTGTTCTGCATCCGGAAGGCCATCTCGAACGACTGGAGCCGGCCGTCGGTCGCGGCGTCGGCCCCGCCCGCGCGCTCGCTCTCGAGGCCCGCGAGCAGGTCCAGTTCCAGCCGCTGCTGAGCCGCGGGCGTGGTCCCCTTCACAAAGGGCACGGTCACCTGGTTGATCGGCGCGCCCGCGCTGCCCAGCGGTGTCGCCTGGTACGCGGCCGGCAGGAACGCCGACGAGTAGTTGTTCACGCCGCCATGCGACAGCGTGGGGCAGATGGTGAGGTACCCCGGCAGGTCGCGGTTCTCCGTGCCCAACCCGTAGGTGACCCACGACCCCATGCTCGGGCGCACGAACGTGTCGGACCCGGTGTGCAGTTCGAGCAGCGCCCCGCCGTGCCGCGAGTTCGACCCGTGCATGGACTTGATGAAGCACAGCTCGTCGGCCTTGCTCCCGATGTGCGGGAACAGCTCGGACACCCACGCCCCGCTTTGCCCGTACTGCTTGAACGCGAACGGCGACTTCAGGAGGTTGCCCGTCGGCCCCGACACCACCCGCGGCTTGGCGAACGGGAGCGGCTTGCCGTCGTGCTCGGCCAGTTTGGGCTTGTAGTCGAACGTGTCGACCTGACTCGGGCCGCCGTGCATGAACAGGAAGATGACCCGCTTCGCCTTCGGCTCGAAGTGCGGCTTCTTCAGCGCCAGCGGGTCCGGGCGCCCGGACCGACCGGTTTCCGCGGCGCGGCTTTCTGTCGCGAGGAGGTCGGCGAGCGCGAGCCAGCCGAACCCCAGGGCGGTGGAGCGGAGCATCTCGCGCCGGGTGGCGAGCGCGGTCAGGTTCGGACGCATGGTCGGTTCCTCGCGCAAGGTGGGATCTTCGTCTTCATTCCACGAACACGAACTCGTTGGACGCGAGCAGCACGCGGCACAGCCCGCGCCACGCCCGGAGCGTCCGCGCGTCGGGTGCCAGCTTTGCGTCGGCGGCTTCGAGCGACTTCTGGAGGTAGGCCAGCACTTTCTCCACTTCCGCGGTCGTAGGGGCGCGGCCGTAGACCCGCTGGTACGCTTCGCGCACCCGGGCCGCGTCGTCGCCCGAAACGGCCAGCGCGGCCTTCGCCAGCGCCTCCGCGGTCTGGTCCGCGAGCGCCCCGTTCAGCATGAACAGCGCCTGCGTCGGGATGGTGGTCGCGACGCGCTGGCCGCTCGGGACCGACGGGTCCGGGAAGTCGAGCGTCTGGAGCACGTCGTACACGCCGCTGCGGATCACCGGCAGGTAGACCGAGCGGCGCGGCTGCGCGAACCCGTTGTAGGCCCCGGGGGCGGTGCTGTTGATGTACTGCCGCGGGTTCGCCTTCAGCAGCGAGCCGCCCGCGGTGCGGTCCAGGAGCCCCGCCGCGGCGAGCATCCCGTCGCGCACCTCTTCGGCGTCCAGCCGCCGCCGGCTGAAGTGCGATAGCAGCTTGTTGTCCGGGTCTTTCACCGCCACCGCCGGGTCGGGCCGGGTGCTCATCCGGTAGGCGGTCGAAGTCACGATGAGCCGGTGCAGGTGCTTCACCGACCACTTCGCGCCGGTGAACTCGCTGGCGAGCCAGTCGAGCAGTTCGGGGTGCGTGGGGCGGTCGCCGAGCCGGCCAAAGTTGTCGGTGCTGCGGACGAGACCGGCGCCGAAGTGCCCGGCCCAGATGCGGTTCACCATCACGCGGGCCGTGAGCGGGTGTTCGGGGCGCGCGAGCCACTCGGCGAGTTCCAGCCGGCCGCTGCGGGCCGCCCCCAGGTCGAGCGCCTTGTCCCCGCCGAGGACGCGCGGGAACCGCCGCGGCACCTCGGCCCCGAGCGTCGTGTGGTTGCCGCGGAGGTGTACGCGGAGGTTCTCGCCCTTCGCGTCTTCCACCGCCATCGCCTCCGGGACCGCGGGCTTCGCCTTCTCCGCTGCCGCGACCTTCGCGCGGAACTGGCGGACCAGCGCCGGCCCCGCGAACCCGCCGACCGCCGTGAACCCGCCCTTCTGCGCGCCCGCAAGCTGGGCGCGGGCGGCGGCCACCGTGCGCTCGTGCTCGGTCAGCAGCGCGGTGGCTTCCGGCGACGCCAGGGACCGCTCGTTCCACGCGGCAACGACGGTGTGGTTCTTCATCGTCTTGGTCGAGTAGAACATACCCCCGAGCGCGTAATAGTCGGCGGCCGTGATCGGGTCGAATTTGTGGTCGTGGCACCGGGCGCAGCCGAGCGTGAGCCCCATGAACGCCTGACCGAGGGTGTCGAGCTGCTCGTCGAGGATGTCCATCCGCATCTTCATCGGGTCGTCTTCGGCGAGCATCTTGGGGCCGATGACCAGGAACCCGGTGGCGGTGAGGCGGTCGGCGCGCTCGGTCTCGGACCCGCCCGGCATCAGGTCGCCGGCGATCTGCTCCTTGACGAACTGGTCGTAGGGCTTGTCCGCGTTGACGCTCCGGATCACGTAATCGCGGTAGCGCCACGCGTTCACGTAGGCGAGGTTCTCGTCCATCCCGTTGCTGTCGGCGTAGCGGGCCACGTCGAGCCACCGGCGGCCCCACTTCTCGCCGTAGGCCGGCGACGCGAGGAGCCGGTCCACCACCTTCTCGTAAGCGTCCGGGGCGCCGTCGGCGAGGAAGGCGTCGATCTCGGCCGCCGTGGGCGGGAGGCCGGTGAGGTCGAACGTGATCCGGCGCAGCAGCGTGCGCTTGTCGGTGGGCGGCGCGAACGACAGCCCTTCCCGCTCGAGCCGCGCGAGCAGGAACCGGTCGATGTCGTTCCGGATTTCGACCTTCGGGTTCCGGACCGGTGGCGCGGCGGGCCGTTCGACCGGTTGGAACGCCCAGAACGCCTTCTCTTCGGCGGTGATGACGCGCTCACCGCCCTTCGCGGGCGCCGCGGGGGCGGACGGGGAGTCGGGCCACGGCGCGCCGGCCTGCACCCACTCCTTGAGCGCCGCGATCTCGGGCGCGGGGAGCTTGTTCTTCGGCGGCATCTTCAGCTCGCCGTCGTGCGCGAGCACGCGCGTCAGCAGGCTCTCGTTCGGCTTGCCGGGCACGAGCGACGGCCCGCTGTCGCCGCCCTGGAGCAGCGCGGCGCGCGAGTCCACGCGCAGCCCCCCCTTTTGCTTCTCGGGGCCGTGGCACGACACGCACCTCTCGACCAGCACCGGGCGCACCTTCTTCTCGAAGTGCGCGGAGTCGTCGGGCGGCGCGGCGCCTGCCGCGGCGGGCGCGAACAACAGCCCACCCCAAACCAGTAGCGCGGCCGCGGAAGTCGAAGCGGTGTGCATGAGCGGTGTGTTGGTTCGGCGGAGAGGCTTGGTCGGCGGAACACACAGCCTAACACGTCCGGATGAACGAATCCAGAGCCCAGTTGATGTTGTGAGAACTGAGCAGAAATGGACGACGTTCGTGGTTTCGTGCCGGCCCACGCGGGCCTTGGGCTCGCGAAGACCGCTTTTGACAGGATTGACAGGAAGAACGGGATCGGGGCCGATCAGTCGGAGATCCTGTTATTCCTCAAAATCGTCCCGGGCTTCACCGAGCGTCGCCGAGACATCCCTCTGCTCGGGCCGGCAGCGCCGCCCAGAGCAGGCCTCATTCCGCCACGCATTTTCTGGGGCTACCCAGAAACCGGAGCCGCCGACGGACCGTTACGAGGTACGAGCCGTGCCCCGTCGGAGCGACAGCACCCAGGCCGAGCCCAGGTACAGCGCCGGGTACAGCAGCGACGCGCCCACCAGTACGCGCGGCGGCCCGTCGCCCCAATCGGAGGCCAGAACGGCCAAAAGCAATAGCGCCCACGGCACGCTGAGCGCCAGCAGCACCCGGTTCCCGAGCCCCGGCTGCGTCGGGTACGCGTACCGGCTCGGCACGAACGTCAGCGCCGCCAGGACCGCGATCAGTGCCACCGCCCACGTGCCCGTGACCGGCAGCGCGTACAGGTAGAACGCGACGATGTTCCAGTACGACGGGAACCCAAGGAACGCGCCGTCCACGGTCTTGATGTCCGCCTGGCAGAACCCGTACGCGCTGGCCACCAGGGCCGCGACGAGCACCGCCCGGTAGCCCTCTGGAAGCAACCCGGCCCGGTCGATCAACACCAGCGGCAGGCACGTGTACAAGAGGAAGTCGACCAGGTCGTCCAGGCGCCGCCCGTCGAACCCCGGGACCGCCTCCCGGATGCGGACCGCGCGGGCCAGGGTGCCGTCCGTGGCGTCGACCACCACGGCCACGAGCATGAGCAGGAAACACATCCGGTACGTGTCGGCCGTGCGGTCGGGTTGGAGCAGCAGCGCCGCGATCCATGCCGCGAGTATCAGCCCGGAGGCCGTGTACGCGTGCACCGCCCAGCCCAGGCACTTCCGCGCGGGTGAGACCGCCGATGTCGGGTTCATGCGCTCCTCCGCACCGTTCGGTAGACGACGGCGCCCGCGATCAACAAGGCGCCGGTGTAGAGGGCCGCGCCGTAACGCTGGTACCACTCCGGGCCGTACAACTGTTCGCGCGGCCAGCCGATGTTCACCACCAGCGCGGCCCCCCAGACGACCGCGAGCGCGTTCACCGGCGTCCCGCAGCGGCCCAGGAACGAATCGGGCGTCGGGCCGCTGCGGAGCCGCTCCACCAGCAGCGCCCCGGTCGTGAGCAGGTAGGCCAGGTTGGTCCAGACGATGCTGACGCACACCAGGGCCGTCATCAGTTGCTCGTACCCCGAGTTGAACGCCAGAAGGGCACAGCCCAGGACGCCAACAGCGGCCGCGGCGGTGTGCGGGGTTCGGTGTTCCGGATGCACGCGGCTCAGCCGCCCCGCGAACGGGGTGGCACCGTCGCGGGCCATCGCGAACAGGGTGCGGGCCGCGAGCGCGTGGACCGCCAGCGTACACACGAACACCGCGAGGGCGGCGGCGGCAACGAACACTGTCCCCAGCGCGTCACCCAGCACGCCCTTAATCAGGTACGGCAACCCGCCCGCCCCGTCAGACAGCAGCGGATCGGTGAGGTCCGGTGCGCTGGTCAGCGCACCGATCAAGAGCAGCGCGCCGAGCGCCGCCGCCGCGAGCAGGGCCTGGAGGATGGCCCGCGGCGCCCGCCGCCGCGGGTCAACCGTTTCTTCGGCCAGGCTGCCCGCCGTGTCGAACCCGTACATCACGTACGCCGCCATCACCGCGGCGGCGAGGAACGGCCCGAGGCCGCCGCCCGGGGCACTCGCCCGGGCCTCGAGCACCACGCCCGGCCCACGAACGGCGTGCCCGCAAAGCAGGGCGATGAGCGCCACCGCGGCGATCAGTTCCACCACCACGCCGGCGGCCATTACTCGCGCGAGCAGCCGCGTTCCGCGCACGTTGAGAAACGTGCTGAGCGCGATCAGCACGACGCCAAGAAGGGCGGCGTTGCGGGCCGGCGTGTCGAGCACCTGGAACCCGGGCCACAGGGCCGGGAGCATGACCTGCCAGGCCAGCGCGACGGCGGCCAGCGTCACGACCAGCGACGCCAGGTAGATCCACCCTACGAGCCAGCCCAGGGACGGTGCCCCGACCCGCCCGGCCCACGCGTACACCCCGCCGCAATATGGGTACCGGCGGGCCAGTTCCGCGAAGCACAGGGCCACGCACAACTGGCCCGCGAACACGACCGGCCAGGTCCAGAAGAAGGCAGGGCCGGCCTCGCGGTACCCGAGGTGGAAGTTCTGTACGATGCCGGTCAGGATCGACAGGTACGAGAAGCCGGCGGCGAAGGCGGCGAAGCCGCCCAGCCCGCGGCGAAAGAGCGGACGATACCCGGCCCGGACGAGGTCGCGGTCGTCGTCGGTCGAATCGGATTGGGACATGCGGAACGCGAGTGGCTCGTTGAGAACGCGGTAAGTCGTCACAGTGGTTTAGCGATTTCGGTCCGGAGACGGTAGCCGGGTAACCAGAGCAAATCTGTTACGCTGAACGCGCGGGCGCGTATTCGTACGCCCCGGTTCTAAAACGGCGTCCGCGAATTCGGGGACTGATGGACCGGTTCGTGGGTCTTAGCTTTTTGCCCAACACTATCGCGGCTCGCAACGTAACACTCCCTATAAACAAGTACATCCCGCCGTCGCTCCCGAACTCGCCGAAGCGAACGCAACCCACGCGGACTTTTGCGGCGCGTGCCCCCCAAACGCTGCGGGCAGGTTTCAATTGCCCGCCGCCAATTTTCGAGCACGACGTGTGTGCAGCGGTTGAGTGGCTGTGGAATCGGGAAGACATACACCCACGATAGTGGCCCCGCGCGTCCGCGCACGTTACCCCGTCGGTTCTTGGCCGGGCGACCTCTGGAAATCCGTGTTACCCAAATAGTCGAAGTTATGAACCTTAGCTACCACACCAGCTACCCGGGCATCGACGACCTGCGCGAGGCCGCGCGGCGGCGGACCCCACGTTTCGCGTTCGAGTACCTCGACGGCGGGTGCAACGAGGACGTGAACCTGCTCAAGAACACGGACGATCTGCGGCAAGTCGAGTTGAAGCCATATTACCTGACCCGGCACGAGGCCCCGGTCCTGAAGACCGAACTGTTCGGTCACGAGTACGACGCCCCCTTCGGGATCGCCCCGATCGGGCTCCAGGGGCTGATCTGGCCGGGCTCCCCGGAGATCCTCGCGCGGGCGGCGACCGAACACAACGTCCCGTTCATCCTCAGCACCGTCACCACCGCGAGCATCGAGCGGATCGGTGAGATCACCGGCGGCCGGTTCTGGTACCAGCTTTATCACCCGGCGGACAACGCCATCCGCGACGACATCTTGAACCGGGCCGAGGCCGCCGGGTGCAAGACGCTGGTGCTGCTGTGCGACGTGCCGACGTTCGGCTACCGCCCGCGCGACATCCGCAACGGGCTGGCGATGCCGCCGCGCATGACCCTCCGGAACATTCTGCAAATCGTCGGCCGGCCGAACTGGGCGGTGCGGACCCTGCTGCACGGCAAGCCGCACTTCGCCACGATGGCGAAGTACATGCCCAAGGGGCTGAACATGAAGCAGCTCGGCGCATACATGAACGCGACGTTCTCGGGCCGCCTGAACGAGGCCAAAATCGCCCCGATCCGCGACCGCTGGAAGGGCAACTTGGTGCTCAAGGGGGTCGCGAGCGAGGAGGACACGGAGACCGCGGTCCGCCTCGGGCTCGACGGGATCATCGTGTCGAACCACGGCGGACGGCAGGTGGACGCGGGCGAGTCAACGATCCGGTCGCTGCTGCCGATCGCCGCGAAGTACCGCAGCAAACTCCGGGTCATGATCGACAGCGGGCTGCGAACCGGGCCGGACATCGCACGGGCTCTGGCGTGCGACGCCGATTTCACGTTCCTGGGGCGGACGTTCATGTACGCGGTCGCGGCCCTCGGCCGCGAGGGCGGCCAGCACGCGATCGCCATGCTGAAAGTGCAGTTGAAGCAGGTGATGGACCAGGTATGCTGCCACCGCGTCGCGGACTTCCGGCGGCACCTGTTGCGAAAACCGGATTAGGCCCGGCTGGTCGCCCGCTCACAGGATCACCATTGTCCAGCCACCTGCTGTTCCGCAAGGCGGGCCGCAGCACCGAGCGGGGCGAACCAGAGGTGGCTTTTTCGCTTCCGCACCGACTCGGAGCCGCGCGGTCACCTGCACAAGCTCGTCGCGCAATTCGACACCGCCCGACTCGATCCGGTACTGCCGGTCGAGGCCAGGACTCCCGCGAGTACATCCGAGTGGGTGTATCTTTATGGCGTGACGAAAATTCACCGGCCGTCAAGGGCGCGGTCCAGGTTGAACGCCGCCGAGATCAGGGCTAATTGAGTGAACCCCTGCGGGAAGTTCCCCAGCGCTTGCCCGCTCGTGCCGGTCTGCTCGCCGAACAGCCCCAGCGGGCTGCCGTACCCGAGCATCTGCTCGAACCGCAGTCGGGCCTCGGCCAGCCGGGCCGGGTCCGTGCGCCCGGCCCGGGTCAGCGCTTCCACCAGCCAGAAGCTGCACATGTTGAACGTCCCCTCGGCCCCGTCCAACCCGTCATGCGTGGCCCGGTAGTCGTACCGGTACACCAGCCCGTCCGCCGCCAGCCCGCCCTTCGTCGCCGGGGCACGGATCGCGTCCACCGTCGCCAACATCCGCGGGTCGTCCGGCGCCATGAAAAACGTGAGCGGCATCAGCAGCAGGGAAGCGTCCAGATTGTCCGCTCCGTAGGATTGCACGAACGATTTGCGCGTCTCGCTCCACCCCTTCGCCATCACCTGCTCGTACACCGCGTCGCGGGCGGCCAGCCACTTCGCTCGGTTCGCCGGCAGGGCCCGCTTGTCGGCCAGCCGCAGCCCGCGGTCCAGCGCCACCCAGCACATGAACCGCGAGTACACGTGGTCCTTGCGCGCCCCGCGCGTCTCCCACACGCCCTCGTCCGGCCGGTCCCAGTTATCCGCCACCCAGTCCACCAGCCCGCGCAGCGACACCCAGGCGTCGTAGCTCACCGGGCGGGCGTACTTGTTGTGCAGGTAGACCGCGTCCATCAGCTCCCCGTACACGTCGAGCTGCAACTGCCCGTGCGCCCCGTTGCCGACCCGCACCGGCCGGGACCCCATGTACCCGTCCAGGTGCGGCAACTCGTACTCGGTCAGGTCGGACCGGCCGTCCACCGCGTACATCAGTTGGAGCGGCGCGCCGCAGTGGGACTCGTGCTCCTTCCACCGGGCCGCCAGCCAGTCCATGAACCGGGCCGCCTCGTCGGTGAACCCGATCCGCAGGAACGCGTACACGGTGAACGCGGCGTCCCGGAGCCAGCAGTACCGGTAGTCCCAGTTGCGCGTCCCGCCGATCCCTTCCGGCAGGCTGGTGGTGGGGGCCGCGACGATGGCGCCGGTGGGCTCGTAGGTGAGCAACTTGAGCGCTAGCGCCGACCGGTGTACCGCCTCCCGCCAGCGCCCCTGATAGGTACACTTCGACAGCCACCGCTGCCAGAACGCGACCGTCTCGCGGAACCGATCCTCGGCCTCGGCGGTTCCCGGGCAGTAGCCAGACGGGGCGTCCCGCTCAATGACTCGCAGTATGAACGCGGCGCTCGCGCCCTCGTCCAGGGTGAACGTCCCGGCCGCGCCGGTGCCGTCGGGACGGAGCGGGACCGAGGACGCGAGCCCGAGCGACAGGTCGGGGGCGTCGAACCGAACCCCGTACTCGTCCACTCGGGTCTCGTGTTTCGCCCGCGCGTAATCGAACGCGGGGCGACATTCTACTGTAAACGCGAGCCGGCCGCGGACCACCCGGGCCCTGCGCACCAGTTGGTCGGCGGGCGGGGCGCCCGGGCCGACCGGCATGTAATCCTCGATCTCGGCGACCCCGTCGGGGTGCAGGAACCGGGTCACAAGGATGTTGGTGTCGGGCCAGTAGTACTGTTTGTGCCGCACGCCCTCGGCGGTCGGCGCGATGCGGAAAAAGCCCCCCTTGCGGTCGTCGAGGAGCGCCCCGAACACGCTGGGCGAGTCGAACCGCGGGAGGCACAGCCAGTCGAGCGACCCGTCGAGCCCGACGAGCGCGGCGGTGCGCATGTTCCCGATTACCCCGTAGTTCTCGATCGGCTGGTACGGCACGGCGGCCTCCAATGACATGTTGCAGTGCGGGGCCGTGCAGCAACTCGCGCGCCCGACGCGGGTGTTGCACCGGCGCGCTCGTGACCGTTCGCTCGAACCGCTCGCACATCCGGCGAAGCGGCCCGCTTCGCGGCGTCAGTCATCACGTGCGGCCTTCCGATCGCGTGCCCGGCGTAGAATGACGGCATGATCTTCTCCTGGCTCCGCGCCCGGCGGCGGCGTAAGCTCCTTGCGAACGCGTTCCCCGTTCGTTACGCCGCCATCATCGAACGGAACGTCGGACACGAAGCTCTGCTCCCAGAACCTCTTCGGGCGCGGCTCCGCGACGCGACGACGATTCTCCTTTCCGAAAAGGAGTGGCTCGGGCGCGGCGGGCTGTTCGTCAGCGAAGAGATGCGGGTAACGATCGCGGCGCAGGCGGCGCTGCTGCTGCTCGGGCGCGAGCACGAGTACTTCGATTCCGTTCGCGAAGTGGTGGTGTTCCCGACCACGTTCCAAACCCCGCGGCCCGAGGACGGCTGGGAGGATGATTTCCTCTCGGACACCATTTCAAGCGGGCAGGCCGTGTACACCGGGACGGTGCTGCTCGCGTGGGACGAGGTTCAGCGCGAGGGCCGCGACCCGGCGGGCGGGTATAACGTGGTGCTGCACGAGTTCGCCCACCAGCTCGACTTCGCTGAAGGCCTCGCGGGCCGTGCCCCCCGTCTGGGCGACCGCGAACTGGAAGCGCGGTGGAAGTACGTGATGAGCGTCGCGTTCGCGGACCACCGCCGCGCGGTGAAGGCGAACGAGCCGGAACTGTTCTTCACCCCGCACGCCGCGGACGACGAGTTGGAGTTCTTCGCGGACCTCACCGAAGCGTTTTTTTGCCGCCCGTACGACCTGCGGAACTTGTACCCCGAACTGTACCGGTTGCTCGGGGCGTACTACCGGCTCGATCCGGCCGCGTGGGCGTGGCCGGTGTAGCGTCGGCCGCGGTTCGCATTTCGGAACCCGGGTCTGGGTATCACACCAACAACCACCGGCCTCGGTTGAAGTACCGCGGCCAAAGCGGCCCCCTCCACCCCGTGCTCTCCACGTCGGGCGCCCCCATGTATCGCGTGAAAGGCGATGGGGACCGAGTGGATCGCGACCCACTCGTCCATCCAGGTGACTCGCGCGACGAACGGCGCCGGAAGTTTCAAGTTGTGTGATTGAGGAGTCGCGAACCGCATGGTGTCACAGTTCGATGGTGGTTGTTACGACTCCACTATCGGAACCCCCATGCGGTCCACGAAACCGTCACGACGCATACCAGTGCAGGTCGGACGAAACGAGCGAATCGCGCATCGGCGAATTCGTGCCGCGCCACTCACCCCGCTGCCAGAGCGTACCGCCCCCGGCGCGCGATGATTCGGCTCGCTATCATGAGCAGGAGGCACTCCGGCCTGATGCGCGAGTACACCGATGAGACGACGGGTTGCCCTCACCGTCTTGGGTTTTGTAACGTTCGCCGCCCTCGCGGCCGTTGTTGTCACCCTGAGCCGACCCGCACGCGCCCCAGACCCCGACGCGACGACCCCACAGAACCAGGACGCGCAGTTCGAAATTGACCTGCTCGCCGACGACAACGAGTTCGACACGGACGACGAATCCACGCCCCTCCCCCCGCCGCCGAACCTGTCGAAGTTGTCACTCGACGAGGTCATCGATCGGCTCGACGACACCGAGAACTACACGGTCCGGGCGCTCGCCTTCCGCGAGGTCGCGGCCCGCGGGCCGGCGGCGCGGGCGGCTCTCCCGGCCCTGCGATCGATGAAGAACGAGGTCCGCACCAGCGCCGCGTACTGGGCCGCGCTCGCCGAGTGCCTCATCGACCCGGACCGCTACGACGCGCACCTCTCTCGGGCGCTCGCGCGGGTTCGCGAGTTACACTCCCTCCCACACGGCACTCTGCACAGCACTCTGCGACTCACTGCCGTTGGGACCGCGCCAGGTCTCGCAGCGGTCGATCATGCACGACGGAACACGGCGTTCGAGCTTCTTTCGGGAATCGGTTGCCTTCCCAGCGACCCCACGTATCCGGTACTACTCACCGTCCTCAAGGACCCGAACCACCCCGGACGCGAGCAGGCGCGAGAACTTCTGTGGTCAATGTTCGTCCGCCACCCGGACGAAGTGGGCCGCGTCGTGCCTGCGGCGGATGAAAATACCATCCGCATTTGGTCACAAATCGATGCCGCTCAAGCGGCCGAGTGGGTGCCGCTTCTCGCCGACCGGGACCGCAAACTGGCCGCAGTCGCGAGCATAATCCTGGTGATGGCCGGCAAATACGAGCAGGGGCTGCCGACTGTCCTTGCCACCGAATGGCCCGATTCCGCCTTTGAAGAATTACGATTCAAACGTGAGGCGATTCGCGGACGGCCGGAGCACCTGCCACGGGTCGTCCGGGAGTTCCTGGGGACGCTCCAGCCCCGCGACAGAGAAAAGGTCCGTACCGTCGCCGCGGCGGCGCTACGAGGTGGGAAAACGGCGCGCGAAAAGAAGGCCGCGATCCAGGTGCTTCAGTACGCGCGCACGGCCGACGCGGACACGCTGGCCCCAGCGTTCGCCGACCCGGACCCGGCGGTGCAGCGGTTCGCAGTGCGGGAGGTGCTCACAGCGCAGCGGCCACCGTCCGCGTTCCCGCTTGTCGCAACGCACCTGCTTCGTACCCCTGACGAGTTCCTCGCCCAGTGGTTCGACGAATCGCTTCAGAATCAGGACGACCCCCCGCCGGCGGTCGCCGACTTCGTGACGGCGCGGGTGCTCCCACCCGACGGCAAACCCGGGTTCTCCCGCGCCTTCCGCCACCTCCCGACCACCGGACCGGGGGCGGACCGGACGGCCGAGCTGGTGATCCGGTATCTTTCCGCCCCAGCCGAGGCGGGGCGACTGCCCCCGGCGTTTGATGAGGCGGCGGCACTGGCCGGCCGACTCGGCCCGGCGGCGAAGGCCGCCGTACCGTTCATCCGGCCGGCCCTGACCAGCCGGCCGGCCGCGGAGAACGGTTCCTGGCATCGCGCATTTGTTGCCGCTGATACCCTCCTGCGAATCGTCCCGAACGACGCTGACGCGATCGCCACTCTGCTGGCGGTCATCGACGCGCGAACAGAAAAGTCATACCAGGCGGTCCAATGGCTCGGCAAAATCGATCCAACTAACGCGACCGTCACGAAGTTGATCAGTTTGGTGGAAGCCGGCTGGAATGCGCGCTTCGAACCTGACCGGTCGTTGACCGAGGCAGCGGTCGAAGCCCTTGCTGAACTCGGGCCGCGAGCCCGCGCCGCGTTACCAGTCCTCCGCCGGTGCGCGGGGACTCCGTTTAGCGAGCGGAAGGTCGGGCTCATCGTTGGGGCGATGGCAGCCGTGGGCCGAATCGACCAAGCCGAACAAGAGATCACAGTGCGGAGACTAGCGCCCCTGCTCACCGGGCACCAGAACATCCGAGACCCAGCAGAAAACCCACGATTTCAGGCGGCGAAGGTGCTGATTACACTCGGCCCGGCTGCCAAATCAATTGTCCCCGAATTGATTACATTCGCTCAAAAAGACGGTGGGGCGGTCAGCGGACTCGCCGCCGGGCTCGCTCGCTTGGCCCCGGAACGGTGCGCCGAGGTACTCAACCTGTTCGCCGACGGCTACATGCTCGAGTTGCCGGGTTGGGTCAGCGATAAATCGTCGCTGCAGTCTTTTGCGGCCGAATGCGTGAGCCACCCTGCAGTCCCGGTCCGGCGGGCGGCGTGGAACGTGCTTATCAGCATCAGTCCCGACCCCGCGAGCGTGCCACTACTTCGGGCGGTAGCTGCGGCAGAGAAGGATCCGGGGGCAGCCCGGCGGGCGGCAGCCGCGTTCGCTCGATCAGGTTTCACCGGGGCGAATTCCTCAGAAGGGCAACGAGCACTCGCAGCGTGGGTACGCGTGACCAACCGGCGTCTCTTGCCGCGCCGGCTGGCGCGGATCGCCGAACGAGAACAATGGGAAGGAGAGAACAAATGGGCTGGTTGGCAGGTAGAGATGATCGCCAGAACCGACCCGCACGCGCTCCGCGCGCACCTCACCGAACTGTTCGGCGCAGTGGACAAGGATCGCACCCCGCCTACCGTGGCACTAATCAAAACGTTGGCGCGGGCCGCGCCGGACTCGATCGGGCCGCTGATCGAGCGGCTCGACACCAACCACCCGCCCAACGACCGAGTTCGGGCGGCTCTGGCGTTGGGCCGGATCGGGCCGAAGGCGGACGCGGCGGTACACGCTCTGACCAAGGCGCTGGACGACCGGGACCGCAACGTCCGGTACACGGCTGCGGAAGTTCTGCTGGCTGTCGCGTCGCCAGTTCCGCCGGCAGCCATCCGTGTGTTCGCAGAGGCCGAACTTGAGCAGCCCAGAGACGAGGAGCGGCACCTTTTCAAACCCATCCCAATCGAGTTGCGTAACGCGGTCAAGAAGTATGGGTTCGTGTGGAACTGGAACCGGTTGACGGTTCTCCGTTCGCTCGGGGCTGGCGCGGCACCGGCGGCGAAGGTACTCGGCAAGCACTTCGACGACCCACAGTACCAGCGCCGGATCGAGGTGGCAGAAATCCTGATACGCGCGGACCCGAACCGGGCCGAGGAAGTTGTCCGATGGCTGCTGGAGAGGGCCACCTACCCATACGTCGATCGGACCGATGCGGCGGAGGCGATCGGGCGACTGGACGCATCGGCCCGACCGGCTGCGAAATGGATTTCGGAAGCACTCGCGGCACACCCGAACGACGACCTGACTGCCGTTCTGGCCCGGGCGCTACGGCGCACGGACCCTGCCGCGGCGCGGGCCGCTGGCGTTCGATGATGGGGCGCGGGGCACGGACGGTCGTAAACCGGCCGCAGTTCCCGCGCGGCCCGAGTGAACGGCCGGCCTATCACACCAGTAACCACCGACCGAGGTTGAAGTACAGCAACAGCGTGACCATGTCGGCGGCGGCCAGAGCGACCGGCCCCGACGCCACTTGCGGGTCGCGGCGGGCCATGCGGAGCAAGAAAGGAAGCGCCAGCCCGACCGCGGCCGAAGCGGCCACCCCGCCCGCGATGCCGACGCACAGGCTCAGCCCGGCCCGCGCGCTGCCCTTCCAGAGCAGCGCCACGAGCCCGACGATCAGCCCGCAGAACGCGCCGAGCAGGAGCCCCACCAGCACCTCGCGCCCCACCCTCCGGCCGAGCGCCCCCCACGTCGGGCGGCGGCCGTGCATCGTCTGAAGGGCGAGGCTGACCGACTGGATCGCGACCCCCTCGGCCATCCCGGTCACCAGCGCGATGAACGGCGCCACCAGGATCAGCGTCGACACGTCGGCGTAAGCGTCGGCGATCAGCGCGGCGATCATACCGCCGATCACGTTACACATCAGCCACGGGAACCGCTTCCGCGCCGCGTACAGCGCCCGCCGCTGCTCGGCCTCGGTCAGGTGAACGCCGACCAGTTCGAACAGGTCTTGCCCCTCCTGGCGCCGCTCCAGGTCGGCCAGTTCGTCGGTATACAGGTCCACGTCCACCAGCCCGATCAGCTTCCCGTCGGCGTCGATCACCGGGAACGCCAGCAGCTTGTGCAGGGTGAAGAACTCGCAGGCGTCCAGCACGCTGGCGGTGTGCGGCACCGCCACCACGGGGCTAATCATCACCTGGAGAACGGGCGCTTCGGGCCGGGCCCGCAGCAGCCGCCGGGTGGGCACGACGCCGACGAGCCGGCCGTCGCCGTCGACGACGTAAAAGTAGACGACCCGACCGCCGATCTCGTGATCCCGGATGTAGTCGAGCGCCTGCGCGACTGACGCGCCCGACTCGATCCGGGTCGGGTCCGTGCGCATGTGCTTGGTGACGGGATCGGCGAGAATCTGGCGGGCATCGGACATTACAAGCCTCCTCTCGGCCGGGCGCCCCAGAGGGCGCGCGGGGCGGGCGGTGCGCGGATTCCTCACCCGCGAACCGGATACGGGACCAGTTCGCCAGGGCCGCCCGCAGACGGCCGCGTCAGTCACGGGGCGGTTTTCGGGCCGGACGGCCCGACCGGTTCCGCGGCGAGGATCTCGGCGACCTCGGCGGGCGATTCGGCCGCCCGCAGCCGGTTGCGCGTCTCGGGGTTGCCCGCGGCCCGCGCGACCTGTCCCAGCAGTAGTACCTGCAGGTTCGGGCGCTCGGCCGGGGTCACCAGCAGGAACATCAGGTGTACGAGGTCCGGTGACCGCGGGTCAAAGACGACCCCTTCCGTGGACCGGCCGAACACCACCAGCGGCTCGGCGAGGTTGGGGCACCGGGCGTGCGGAACCGCGACGCCCAGGCCCAGACTCGTGGGTAATTCGTGCTCGCGTGCGATGGCCAGCGCGGCGATGTCGGCGCCGGGCGGCAGCAAGCGAGCGGGAATCCGGGCGGCCATCTCCGTGATCGCCTGCTCGGCCGTCCGCCCCGGCACGGTGAGCAGCCCCGCGTCGGTCACCAGCAGGTCGCGGAGGCTCACCGCCGGGTGCCGCGGGTACTCGTCCTCGATCCGCCCGACGACCTGCTCGAGCAGGTCCTCCACCGTCACGATACCCACGGGGCTCGCGCGGTCCGTCACGACGCACATCGTTGTGCCCTCGCGCTGGAAGTACAGCAGCGTCGATTCGACGTCGTCGTCAGGGCGCACCGCACCCAGCGGGCGAATGAGGGCGGCCCACGCGGCGCCGTCGGCGGTGAGCCCGATCAGGTCCTTCGCCAGCAGGTAGCCGACCGGCAGCCCGGTTTCGGGCGCCACCACCGGCCAGCGCGAGAACCGCTGCTCCCCGACCTGCCGGCGCACCTCGTCCAGCGTGGCCGCCTTGGACAGCCGCCGGACCCGCGTCCACGGCACCATGATGTTGCGCACCGGCTGCCCGCGCAGGGCCGAAACGTTGTCCAGAATCAGCCGCGTGCGCACGTCCCGGACGGCCTTCTCGATCGAGTCGCGCCCGGCCCCGGCGTCGGCCAGCACGAGCCGGGCCAGCGAGACGGCGGCCTCGGCCTCCTCGAAGATCGCCGCGGTCGCGCCGACCTGTTCGAGGTCGCCCCGCTCGCGCAGGTAGTGGGCGCGGACGAAGATCTTCATCCGGGGGTTGAGGTTCCGCGCCACCGCGACCACCCCGGCCCGGTCCGCCGAGTGCGGCAGCGTCAGCACGAGGTGCGACGCCTGCGCGACGCCGGCGCTCTCCAGGATGGCCTCGCGCGCGGCGTCGCCGAAAACCGCCGTCTGCCCGTGCCGCCGCAGTTCCGCCACCGTGTCCATGTTCGTGTCGATCACGACCGTGCTCAGCCCCGCGTCCCGCAACAGCCGGTCCACCGTTTTGCCGACCGGCCCGAACCCGACGACCACCGCCTGCCGGCTCCCCCCGGCGGTGCCGCGGGCCACATCGTCGGCGACCGCGGCGTTGGCGCGGCCGACGCGCCGCTCGGCCCGCGCGTTCAGCCGCGCCCAGAGTCGCGGGCGCCGCTGCAGCCACCGCTCGATGCCGTCGATGCTGCGGAACAGCACCGGGTTGATGGTGATCGAAATGATCGCCGCGCCCACGAGCAGGCTGTGGCCGTCGTCGGTCATCAGCCCGTGCTTGCGGGCCAACTCGGACAGGATGAACGAGAACTCGCCGATCTGCGCCAGCCCGAGCGCCACGGTCAGGGCCGTTCGGACCGAGTGCCCCAGGGCCGCGACGATGACCAGGGCGGTGAGCGGCTTGACCAGCAGGATCACGAACAGCGCCGCGAGCATCATTAGCGGCGCGCGGAGCAGGAGCGCGGGGTCAAACAGCATCCCCACCGAGACGAAGAACAGCACCGCGAACGCGTCCCGCAGCGGGAGCGCGTCGGCGGCGGCCTGATGGCTCACCGGCGACCGCGCCACCATCATCCCGGCCAGGAATGCGCCCAGGGCCATCGACGCGCCGAACAGCGCGTACGCGCCGGCGGCGATCGCAACGGAGAACACCATGACCGTCAGAGTGAACAGCTCACGAGAGCGGAGCCGCGCGACCTGGGTGAGCGCCCAGGGGACCAGCCGCGAACCGGCGACCATCACGACCGCGACGAGTGCCGCCAGCTTGAGCAGCGCTAGCCCGATCGCGACCACCGGACCGGACCACCCGCCCGCGTCCGGTCCGGCCCCGCTTTGACCACCGAGCACCGGGATCATGACCAGCACGATCACCGTCAGCACGTCCTCGACGAGCAGCCAACCGACGGCGACGTGGCCGGCGGGCGAGTTCAGCGAGTCGGCGTCCATCAGCACGCGCATCAGCACCACCGTACTCGCCACCGCGAGCGCCATGCCGATCACCAGCCCCGTCCTGACGTCCACGCCGAACAGCGCGAACAGCGCGACGCTGGCCGCGGTGGCCACCAGGCTCTGCCCCAGCGCCCCCGGGACCGCGACGGCCCGAACGGCCAGCAGGTCCTCCAGGTGGAAGTGGAGGCCGACGCCGAACATGAGCAGGATCACCCCCACCTCGGCGAGTTGGTGGGCCAGGTTCACGTCGCCCTGGAACCCGGGCGTGTGCGGCCCGATCAGCACGCCGGCCAGCAGATAACCGACGATCGGAGACAGCCGCATCCACTGCGTCAACAGCCCCAGTATCCAGGCGGCCGTAAAGGCGGCGGCGATGGTCGTGATGAGAGGGAACTCGTGCATGCGTCACCGTTGCGGGATCAAGTTGGGGGCACACTCGGAGCCCGCCGGTAGGTCGGCCGGACCGCCACGCCGTCGTTTGCGCACCGGACGAAACGCCGATACGGTGCGGGCGCAGCCGTCCGCACCGTACCGGCGCCCGACCGTGTCCGTCGCCGGTCCTCACTCACGGTTCGATTGTTAGTGCCTGTTTTTGTTGCCGTCTTTGTGGCACAGACAGGAGTGTCTGCGCCACAAGAAACGGGCACCAACAGCCGGTTCCGGTATCGGTCTCGTGAAGTCGCATTAACTGAGCGGCGCTGCGCGAGCCACGATGGCGTGTAATACGAAGTTCGGTCAGTTCGGTTCGATGTTTCATGTAAAGCAGCGGCCGCGCGAACAGGGTCATCGGTTCCCGATCCGAACACCGGAACCGGAATCGTGAAGCCGGCCGCAGTCGCTGCCTTATTGCTCTCATACACGGCCCTATCTGCGGCGTCGCTTTCTTGACGAGCCGCGACCGCCCGGGAGCGGGGTACGTGGCACCGCTCCCGGGCGGTCGCGGCTCGTCAACAAAAGCGACACGACCATCGGGCACGTGTATCAGAGAGGTCCAGCTGGCTGTGTTTGTTTCTCGTGGTACAGGCATTCCTGTCTATGCGACCTTCTCGCGCTGCACAGACAGAAATGTCTGTGACACAAAGACAACAACCGGGGCCGACCGATGACCGGACGGTTCGCGGAGCGGGTCAGCCGGAAACGCGTGGGGCCGTTGTGAGCGCGGTCGGGTCGTTCCGCTCCCGGCCCATCCGGAGTAGGGCATCGTGGGTGGCGAGCTTGTACAACTCACCAAGCGTCGGGTGGTTGAAGCAGGTTCCCAACAGCAAATCGGCTCCCGCACCGGTCATCAAGGCCATCACCCCGATGTGAACCACTTCGGACGCAAGCTCCCCGATCACATGAGCACCGAGCAGTTTAAGGTCCGATCGGCGGAACAGGAGCTTCAGGAACCCGTACTCGTCTCCGATAATCTTGCCGCGTGCCACTTCCGCGTATCCGGCGCGGCCCGTCACGTACTCGACGCCCTTGGCGCGCAGCTCTTCTTCCCCCTCGCCCGCGGCGCTGATCTCCGGAATGGTGTAAATGCCCGTCGGCAGAACCGGCGCAACCGGCCCAGCTAGCGGGGTACCGAACGCGTGGGCGACGGCCGCCCGCCCCTGTTCGGCGCTCGTGGAGGCCAGAGCCGGGAAGCCGATCACGTCCCCGACCGCATAAACGTGCGGCACCTCCGTTTGGAAGTACTCGTTCACTCCGATCCGGCCTTTGTGGGCGGCGCGCAGCCCGGCGGCCTCAAGATTCAGGTCGCCCGCCCGGCTCACCCGACCGCTACAGATGAGAACGTGGTCCACTGTCAGGGTTTGTCCCGACGAGAGTTCGAGCCGCACGTCGCCAACGTCCGGAGCATCGCAAGACGTGACGCGCTCCCCCCACACGAACCGCACCCCGAGCCGCCGCATCGACGCCTCCAGAGCGGCCGACAGATCGGCGTCGAGGAACGGCAGCAGTTCGTTGCGCCCGTCGATCAGGTAGGTCTCGACGCCGAGTGCGGCGAACGCGCAAGCGTACTCGCTGCCGATCACCCCGGCCCCAACGACCGCGAGCGACCGGGGCATCTCGTGCAGTTCGAGGAGTTCGTCCGAATCGTGGACCCGGGTGTGCTCGAACGGGAACCCGGGCGGACGCACCGGGACCGAGCCGGTGGCGATCACGACCTTGTCCGCGACGAGTTCCCGCTCGCTGGCGTCCCCGTCCCCCGCAACCTGAATCACGTTCGGTCCCGCGAACCGGGCCGTGCCGTGAACAACGGTCACGCCGTACCGGTCGAGCAACCCCCGGATCTGATCGCGGTGGGCGGCTTTGATGGTCCGCTCGTGTCGCAGCGCGTCGTCTACCGTAATGTTCCGGCGGAGGGACAGGTCGACCCCGTGCAGGTCGCGGCTGCGATACCCCGAGAGCGCCAGCGCGGTCTCGCGGAGCGTCTTGCTCGGCAGCGTGCCGGTGTTCACCGCGGCGCCGCCGACGAACGGCGCTTTCTCCACCACCGCGACCCGTTTACCCAGCCGCGCCCCGGTCAGCGCGGCGGTTTCGCCGCCGGGGCCGGCGCCGATCACAACGAGATCAAAATTCGCACGCTCGGACACAATCGCATCTCCGGGGCGTAACGGACCGGGAGTTCCGGCCCGGCGCGCCGCCAGCACCTGAACGCTACCAAACGCTCATCCTCGGCGGGTCACGACTAGCACACGCCGTGCCGCCCCCGCTCTCGCGCGTCAGTCGGCCCGTCGAGCGAGTTCCGGGGCGTGACGCCTCATCCAGATCTTGGTCAGCGGCCCAAGCGTCAGCCCCTGAATGAGGATCGAGAACACGACCACGACGTAGGTCATCGCCAGCAGCGCGTCCCGCTCACCGACCGGTTCCCCGCGAACAGTCCGCGGCAGCGAGAGGGCGAGTGCCACAGACACGCCGCCGCGCAGCCCGCCCCAGGTCAGGACGCGAACGGTGTACCGGGCGAACCGCCCGCGCCTTCGCAACAGCGCGATCGGCGGCGCGACCGAAATCAGCCGCGCGACGAGCACGATCGGCACCGCCGCCAGCCCCAGGAGCAAGAGCTTGCCGGTGAACGCCAGGGCCAGCACCTCAAGGCCGATCAGCACAAACAGCATCGAGTTGAGGATCTCGTCGAGCAGTTCCCAGAACGTGTCCATGTGTTCGATCACGGTCGGCGACATCGCGTGCGCCCGCCCCAGGTTCCCGATCAACAAGCCCGCGACGACAGCCGCGAGCGGACCGGACATGTGCAGCCGGTTGACCAGCGCGTACCCGCCGGCCGCCAGCGCCAGCAACACCTCCACCTGATAATTGTCCACCGACCGCAGCATCCGGTAGGTCACCCACGCCAGGACGAACCCGACGCCCGCTCCGCCAACGGCCTCCCACAGGAACAGTTGCGCCAAATGAACCGGGTCGAACTCCACTTTGCCGGTGGCGACCTCCAACAACCCGAGGAACGCGACGACCGCAACCCCGTCGTTGAACAGCGACTCGCCGGCGATCTTGATTTCCATGTCCCTTGGGACGCCCGCCTGTTTGAGGATCGCCATGACCGCGATCGGGTCAGTGGGCGAGATGAGGGCGCCGAACATCAAGCAGTACACGAGCCGCGCCGGCACGCCGGCCGCGTTCAACAGCGCCCACGCCAGTAGCCCCACAACGACCGTCGAAACGATAACCCCACGCTGGCGAGTGTAAGAATGGTCCATTTGCGGGACGCGAGTTCGTCGAGCCGCACGTGGAGCGCGCCGGCGAACAGCAGGAACCCGAGCATGCACTGGACGATCGTTTGGTTCAGATCGATCCGCCGGACGATCTCCACGGCCCGTTCCTCGACCGTGGGCACCCGCGCCCCGACGACCACCAGCACGAGCGAGGCGAGCAAGCTCATCGCCATCAGCCCGACGGCCGGCGGGAACTTGAGCACGGCGCAGTTGACGTAGCTGAACAGGGCCGCGAGCACAATCAGTAGGGCGGTGATCTCGAATACGGTCATGCCAGCGCTCCTCGCGGCCCCCTGTGACGCCTGCGGCCATGCCGCCGGGTGGGTGTCCCGCTTCACGAACCCGATTTCAAACCGGCTCTTGCGCGCCCGTGGCCCGAACCTTCCGACGGAGCCACGGGAACAGAAGCAGCGCGCCCGACGCGGCCAGTGCCGACACGGTCGGTTCCGGTACACCGGGAGTCGGAGATGGTCCCGGCCCCGGGCCGGGTTCGGGTTCGGGCGTCGGTTGTTCCTGACCGGTCCCCAGACCCAGAACCCACCAGCCACCTTCCGGAACGATGACCGAGCCCGATGCCGTCCCTTCGCTCCCAAGAACGGACGCGGTCAGCACCCATGCACTGGACCAGTCAGTGGCAAGAGTCAGTCCGAGTCGCGCAGCGTCGACGGGAATCGGAACACCCGCTTCAGGCACCGACGAAGCGAGTGGGCCGATCGGTTGCCCCCCCGGGCCGTACGGAGTCACTCCGGTCGGCGGCGAACCGCCGGTCAGGTAAGCTGCTCCGTCCGAAAGGGTTAAGAGAACCGGCAGGCCGGAGCCGCTGAAAAAGGACCGGCCGCCGTCTGTGACGGCCTGTACATTTCCGGTCCCGGACAACGCGTCAATCGCCACGAACGGCGGCACCGAAGACGAACCGTACCAGAACTCGGACGTGTGGGTCGGCTGAGCGCTCCCGCTCGGACCGGTTACCAGCGTGATCCATCCGGCACGACTCACCCCGGGCAACGACACCCACAGCACACTCACCGCGAGTAAGGTCGCGCACTTTTTGAGCCACCGCATGACGCTCCCCCGTCGGAATCTTCAGGTCTGACGGGCGGCAACCATAGTCTACGTGTCGCGACGAAAAAAGAGGAGCAGCAAGGAGATGCGTCATTTTAGAAGCACAAGAACTGCACAGCCCTGTGCAAGGATTGCACATCGCGGCTCACAAATGGTAGCCTTGGACGTTCTAGTTTCGCGGTATCTCCGGCACTGAGCGATTTACCGCATTCGCCCTTTCGCAAACCGCATTCAACCATTATTCCGTGAGCGGGTTCCCAATATGTGCGACACATCGGAGAAGACTATCCTCCTTTTGCCACGTATCAAATTCGGGCGATGGCAGTTAAGCGATTGCGTCTCGATACCGACCGTATCCTGAAGTAACATGGGCAACAGATTTGCCGAAGAAACTCGCGAATTAGTAAAAAACTTATCAACCATATGATTTTAATATTTTTGACCGAGAAGTGATATGAGCGCCGGCTTGCTGACAGTGTCCGCGTTCGTTGTGACCGGGTCGTTCTGCTTCCTCACTGCGGGGGAACCGTTCGTTGCCCCGCCGCCGCGCGCCCGGTCAATCACGCTCCGGTTAGAGAAAGGAGAGTCGGTGGTCGGCCTGTGCTTTTCGGCGGACAACCGGAAGCTTTACGCAGCCGTCCGAGAGAAGGACAACAGCGCTTCGCGCGTTCACGTCTATGACCTGGCTACCAGAGAACGGCGATATTTCGGCGGCCACGGCAGCGGCGGGGACATCCTCCGGCTCACGTGGTCCGACCGCGACGGCCGGGTGTTGGTCTGGCAGCGGGAGCAGGTCACGAAGCGCGACGCCGGCTCCGGTACGGTCTGCATGGAAGTTCGGGCGGATCGGGGGCTGCGGTACGAGCGGTGGAATGGAACCGGGGACGACTTGACCGGTTTCACCCACCGCGGTGGGGACTTCTCGGGCCGGTTCGTTCCGCTCGGAGATTCGGTCCTCGTGGTGGGGCCGAACTCCTCTAAGGAGTTGACGCTCCGACTCGTTCCATTTACCAACCCCAAGGCGCGGGTCCGGGACTTCGATCTGCCCAGGACCAACGAGGTCCCGGCCCCGGACGGCGAGACACTCACACTGTCGCCGGACGGAGCAGCGGCGGCAATGTGTTCCAGTTCGGCCGACCCCGAGTCGCTCAGCGGCGTGTGGGTGTGGAACACGCGCAGTGGCAAGCGCGCACACGAGTTCGTCTACCGCACGCGCGCCGACCTCGCTTCACACACCCACCCACTCGCGGTGGGGCGCGGCGGGACGTTCATCGTGTCGGGCACGGTGTTCGGCCCGATTCACGTCTTCGACACCCGTTGCGGTAAGGCCGCCCATCTCTGTGAGCCGAAGGGGCGTGTCCAAACTCTGGTATGTTCGCCAGCGGCGGACGTGTTCGCCGCCGGGACCAACAAGGCGGTGGAGTTATGGAGCCTGGAAAGCGGGAAGAAGCTGGCGGCGTGGTCGCGCGACGACGCCGGCGGGTACGCCAGCGCGGTCACGTTCTCCCCCGACGGTTCGCGGCTCGCATGGGGATCGCTTCGTGAAGGGGTAATTCAGGTCACCCGGCTCCCCGGCGGGGAGTGAGCACAAGTATTGCGCACGTCGTTCGGCAACCACCAGATCACCGCCGTCGCCGCCATGTCTCGGTGCCCACCGGGGCGGGCGATCGCTCGTTCCTCCTCGCACCGCCCCTGGCCGAATGCGAGCGCATCAGCGCGGGCGGCCCGCCGATCAATTCATCGCCCGGCTCCGGACGACGATCACTTCTCTTCCTTGGGAGACGTGGCCGACGGTTTCGGCACCGCGTACTTCGCCCGCTCGCGGCGCCACTTCTCCACGTCGTCCGGCTTCTTGGTCGCGGTAAACAGTTCGATCAACCGGTCGAGTGTTTCGGGGAGGCGGGCGGCGGACGCCCGCGGGATCTCGTTCTCCTTGGCCTTCAGCCCTTCGTACCCCTTCACCAGCAGCGGCTCGGCGTCGGCGTATTTCTTTTGGGCAAGAAGCAGCCCGCCAAGCTGAGCGCGCGCCCCGGCGGCGCGCCAGCCGCCCGGCTCGCTCGTCTCGTAGGTGGCGACGGCCTCGCGCAAATAGGCCTCGTGCAGGTCGGGCCGGCCGCACCGGCCCAGTTCCGGCCCCACCAGGGTGAGCAGGGCGGCGAGCCGGGCGGGCGGGAGCTGTTTCCGCTGGGCCGCCACGAACTGCTCGAGCGTGGCGACCGCTTCCGCGTGCCGGCCGGCCGCGGCGTAGCCCGCGCCGAGGTTGCCGATGCTGGCCACGGTGTCCGGGTGTGAATCGCCCTGTGCGGCCTTCCGCCGCTCGAGAGCGCTCTGATACAGGGGGATGGCTTTGTCGTGCCGGCCCGCCACCTTGTAGGCGTTGGCCAGACCGGTCATCGTGGTGAGTACCGAAGGGTGGTCCTTGCCCAGGGCCGCCCCCTGGCGCTCCAGGCCCCGTTCGAGCAGCGGGATGGCCTTCTCGACGCGGCCGGTCTGCCGGTAGGCGGACGCCAGGTTGGCCTGGGCGGCGAGGGTGTCCGGGTGGTCCGCGCCGAGGGTGGCGGTCATCCGCTCGGCCGCCCGCTCGAACAGCGGCACCGCCTTATCCGCTTGCCCGTTCCCGCTGTACGCCAGGGCCAAGTTGTTGACCCCGGACAGCGTGTCGCGGTGGTCCTTGCCGAGGACCGCCTCCCGCCCGCGGAGCGCCTCCTCCAGCAGCGGCAGGGCCAGGTCGTACTTCTTCTGGAGGTGATACCCGTACCCCAGGTTGGCCATCGTCGTCAGAGTGTCGGGGTGGTCAGAGCCAATCACCTTCCGCCGGACGGGCAGCACCTGCTCGTTCACCCGCACCGCTTCCTCCGTGCGGCCGGCGAGCTGGAGGGTGCTCCCGAGGTTGCTCAGCAGCTTCAGGGTTTCGACGTGATCCGCCCCCCGGATCGCCTTCGACGCTTCGTGGGCCTTACGGTGCAAGGCGACGGCACGGTCGTACGCGCCGAGGGTGGCGTGTGCGGTGGCGAGGTTATTCAAGGTCGCGAGCGTGTCCGCGTGGCCGGCGCCCAGCGCGGCCACGCGCTGAGCGTAAACGGCTTCGAACAGCTCGGCCGCGCGGGCGGTTTGCCCCACCTCCTGGCAAGCGACGCCGAGGTTGTTTCGGGCCGTTACCGTGTCCGGGTGGTCCGCGCCCAGGGTGAGCGTCCGCCGTGCGAGGAGGTCTTCGAACAGCGGCAGGGCGGCCACCGGACCGTTCGTCGCCTTCCGCGCGAAGGCGAGGTTGCTCGCGGCTTTCAAGGTGTCCGGGTGGTCCGCGCCGAGGCGCTCGGTGCGGAGGGCAACGGCCTTCTCGAACCGCGGGCGGGCGGACGCGGCGTCGCCGACCGCGAGCAGCGAGAGCCCGAGCCTCTCGTGAAGCCCTGCGGATGCCAGCGGGTCGCCGATGTCGGCCGCGTTCAGGGCGGCGGCGACGTTGCCCAGGTTCGCCCGCAGCGCGGCGCGGAACTCGGCGACGGTGGCGTAGTTGGCGCCCGGGTCGAGGCCGGTGAACACCTCGCCCAAAATGTCGTTCGCCTTGCGGGCGTACCCCAGGTTGGTTTCGGCCGCCCGCCGCCGGTCGTCGGCCTCCTCCTTCGCCCGCCGCTCGGCGGTAGCCGCCGCGACCGCCTTCGTCCGCTCGCTTTCCGCTGCCTCCGCCTGCCGCCGGGCTTCGACGAGACCCACGGTGGTCCCGGCGAGCCCGGCGACCAGTGCGAACACGATCAGGGCCGCGGCCAGCACTTGCACCTTGTTCCGCTTGACCAACTTCTTCAATCGGTAGCTCCGGCTCGGCGGCCGGGCCTCCACCATCTCGTCGGCCAGATACCGCCGGACATCGGCGGCGAGCGCGTTCGCCGACTCGTAGCGGCGGGCGCGGTCCTTCTCCAGCGCCTTCATCACCACCCAGTCGAGTTCCCCCCGGAGCAGCTTCGCCAGCTTGGCCGGCTCGGTGCTCCGGTTGGCGGCGATGCTCGGCAGGGCGTCGGCGGTGCTCAGCCGGGTGCTCGGCCGCGGCGGCTCGACTTCCCGCACCAGCCGCAGCACCTCTAAAAATGCGCCCCGGTCGAATCCGGTCGCGCCGAGGGGCGGCGACCCGGTGAGCAGTTCGTACAGCATCACCCCCAGCGCGTACACGTCCGCGCGGGTGTCGATGTCCACCGAGTACGGGTCGGCCTGCTCCGGGGACATGTACGCCGGGGTGCCGACCACCGCACCCGCGTCCGACAGGCTCAGGTCCGTCAGACTCCGCTCCGTCGCCTTGGCCACGCCGAAGTCGATGACCTTCGGGGTCGGTCGGCCGTCCACTTCGGCGACCAGCACGTTGGACGGCTTCAGGTCGCGGTGGATGATCCCCTTCTGGTGCGCGTGCTGGACCGCCTGGCACACCTGCACGAACAGCGCCAGCCGCGCCTCGACGGTCAGCCGGTGGCGGTCGCAGTAGTCGGTCAGCGGCACGCCGTCCACCAGTTCCATGACGAAGAACGGGCGGCCGGCCGGGGTGAGGCCCCCGTCGTACATGCGGGCGATGTTCGGGTGGTCCATCAGGGCCAGCGCCTGCCGCTCGGCGTCGAACCGGGCCAGCACCGTCCGCGAATCCGCCCCCGCGCGGATCAGCTTCAGCGCCACCTGCCGCTTCACGGGCTCCGTCTGGCCGGCCAGGTACACCGCGCCCATGCCCCCCTCGCCGATCAACCGCACGAGCGCGTACCGGCCGGCGATCACCGCGCCGGGGGCGGTCGCCGGGTCCGGCGCGGGCTTCCGGCCGCCCCTCCAAGTCGGCGCGGCGGGGGCGTCGCGCAGCAGGTCCGCCGGGCTGTCCTCCAGGAACGAATCGGCAGACTCGTGGCGGGCCAGGAGCGACTCAACGCGCGCCCGTAACGCGGCGTTCGCCCAGCACGCCTGGTCCAGGAAGGCGGCGCGTGCCGCCGGGTCGGTGAGGACCACGGCCCCGGTGAAAATGTCCAGCTCGCTCACGCCCGCCTCTCGCTGCCACAGATCCGATTCGCCACAACACCATGCGCCGCCGGGGGCCGGAACGCGCAACCCGGCCCGTCACGGTACCGGAGCGTCCGTGTCGGCCATCTCGGTCAGCAGCCAGGCGCGGGCGTACGCCCAGTAGGCGTCGGCCGTTCGCGGCGCGATGCCGAGGACGGCGGCGGCCTCCTTCAGCGTCAGCCCGCCGAAGTACCGTAGTTGCACCAGCTCCCCCACCTTCGGCTCGGCCGCGGTCAGGGCCGTCAGCGCCTCGTCGAGGGCGATCAGCTCGTCGGCCCGTTCCGGCTCGGCGATCTGGTCCGGGTCGAGCGGCACCCGCTGGCGCCCGCCCCCGCGCTTCGCCCGCTTCTTCCGGCGGGCCGACTCGATCAGGATTCGTCGCATGGCCGTGGACGCGGCCGTGAAGAAGCGCCCGCGGCTGTCCCCCGGCAGGTCGAGCGCCCCGGCCCCGACCGGCCGGTCGCCGAGCAGCCGGAGGTACGCCTCGTGGACCAGGGCGGTGGGTTGCAGCGTGTGCCCGACGGTCTCGTTGGCGAGGGCGCGGGCGGCGAGCCGCTTCAGGTCGTCGTAGACGAGGCAGAACAGGTCCTCGACCGCTCGGGCGTTGCCGCCGTTCGCGGCCGCGAGCAGTTCGGTGAACACGGGCATCGGAACCGTCACTCCGGATCGCGGGCCGGTCGGTGCCGACCGCGGGCGGTGCCGGCCGGCAGAGATTTGTCATTTTTCTATTGCGCGTTTCGGACCGCAGCGACGCCTGTGGGGGTGGCGCATCCCCCCAATACCGTCGGAGTCCGCTCGATGCCCGTCCGTTCCTGGGTCCGCAAGCTGTTCGACCGCACCCCCGCCCGGCCGATCGTCCGCCCTCGCTCGAAACTGGCGGTGGAAGCTCTGGAAGACCGGGCCGTACCGGCCACCTTCGCCGTCACCAGCCTGCTCGACAACGGCAGCGCCGGCACCCTCCGGTGGGCCGTCGACCAGGCCAACGGCACGGCCGGGGCGGACACGATCACGTTCGCCCCGGGGGTAGCCGGGGGCACGATCGTGCTGACGGGCGGCCAACTTGCGCTCACGGACTCGGCTCAGACCACCATCGACGGCGGGGCGACCGGGGTGACCCTGGACGGCAACAACGCGTCCCGGCTGGTCTTCGTGAGCCCCGGCGCGAGTGCCGCACTGAACCGTCTGACCATCACTCGCGGCCGAGCCGATAATTTGGATGGCGGCGGCATCTACAACTCCGGCGGCACGCTCGCGGTGTCGGCCAGCACCATTACCAACAATTCGGCCAGCTTCGGCGGTGGTATCTCGAACTTCAATGGCACGCTCACGGTCACGGCCAGCACCGTGGCCAACAACTCGGCCACCGTCGGCGGCGGGATCTACAACTCCGGTTCGGCGGCGGTTACGGTCAGCACCGTCGCCAAAAACTACGCCGGTAGTGCCGGCGGTGGCATCCACAACGTCGGCGGGGCAATCGCGGTGTCGGCCAGCACCATTGCCAACAACGCGGTCCGGATTGGGGACGGGGCCTTCGGCGGCGCGGGGATTTACAACAGCAGCGGCACGGCGACCCTGGCAAGCACGATCCTGACCGACGGGACAGCCGGCGACAACCTGTCCGCGTCGAGCGCGAACAACCTGCTGGTGGGTAGCGGGTCGGTGGGCGGGCTGAGCAATGGGGCGAACGGGAACGTGGTGGTGCCGACCGCCGACGCCGCGGGCCTGGACCCGGTCGGGCTGAAGGACAACGGGGGGCCGACCCTGACCATCGCCCTGCTGCCCACCAGCCCGGCCATCGGGGCCGGGCCGTTCGCCGGCGGTGCGACCGTGGACCAGCGCGGGTACGGTCGCCCGGCGGCCGGCAACATCGACCTCGGCGCGTACCAGACGACCGCCGCCCCGCGGGAGGCCGATTCGCTGGTGGTCACCACCACCGCGGACGCGGTGAACGCGTTCGACGGGGTCACCAGCCTGCGCGAGGCGGTGGAGTACGCCAACGCGCGCGCCGGTGCCGACACGATCACCTTCGCCTCGGGCGTGGCCGGCGGTACCATCGTGCTAACCGGCGATCAGCTCACGCTTACGGACGCGGCGCAGACCACCATTGACGGCGGGGCGGCGGGTGTCACCCTGGACGGCAACAACGCGTCCCGGGTGCTGTTCGTGGGCACTGGAGCGAGTGCCGCCCTGAACCACCTGACCATCACCCGCGGCCGGACTCTAGATGGCGCCGGCATCTACAACCAGGGCACGCTCACGGTGTCGGCCAGCACCATCGCCAACAACAACGCCTCCTTCGGTGGTGGCATCTCGAACTATGGCACCCTTACCGTCACGGGAAGCACCGTGGCCAACAACGGGAGCTACCATGGCGGCGGCATCTTCAACCGTGCTTCGGCGACGGTGACGGCGAGCACCATCGCCAACAACTACGCCGATGATTCCGGCGGCGGCATTAGCAATGTCGGCGGCACGATCGCGTTTTTGTCTAGCACCATTACCAACAACGCGGCCAGTCGTGTGAGCGGGGGGGGGGGCGGGGGCATTTACAGCAGCGGCGCCACGACGACCCTGACGAGCACGATCCTGACCGACGAGCTTGTCGGCGCCGACCTGTCCGCGTCGAGCGCGAACAACCTGCTGGTGGGGAGCGGGTCGGTGGGCGGGCTGAGCAGCGGGGCGAACGGGAACGTGGTGGTGCCGACCGTGGCCGCGGCCGGCCTGGACCCGGCTGGGCTGAAGGACAACGGGGGGCCGACCCAGACCATCGCCCTGCTGCCCGGCAGCCCGGCCGTCGGAGGCGCGGCCACGAACGCGGGTGCCACCGACCAGCGGGGCGTGGCGCGGGACGCGCGGCCGGACATCGGGGCCTACGAGTTCACCGACTTCCGCCCGTCGCTGGTGGTGACCACGCTGGCGGACGAGGACGACGGCACGTCCGACTCCCGGTTCGGTTCGGGCACCAGCCTGCGGGAGGCGGTGGAGTACGCCAACGCGCACCCGGGTGCGGACACCATTACGTTCGCCCCGGGGGTGGCCGGCGGCACCATCGTGCTGACGCGCGGGCAGCTCGCGCTCACGGACGCGGACCAGACCACCATTGATGGCGGTGCGGCGGGTGTCACCCTGGACGGCAACAGAGCGTCCCTGGTGCTCTTCGTGGGCACCGGCGCGAGCGCGACCCTGAACCACCTGACCATCACCCGCGGCTGGGGCGACGGGAGCGGCGGCGGCATCCACAACCAGGGCACGCTGACGGTATCGGCCAGCACCATCGCTGGTAATCGGGCCAACTACGGTGCTGGCGGCGGCATCTATAACCAGGGCACGCTGACGGTGTCGGCCAGCACCATCGCTGGCAACTGGGCTATCCACGGTGGCGGCATCTACAACCGGGGTACGCTGACGGTGTCGGCTAGCGCCATCGCTGGTAACTCGGCCGTCCTTTACGGGGGTGTCTGCAACGATGGCGGCGTGCTGACGGTATCGACTAGCACCATCAACAATAACTCGGCCGATATCAGTTACGGCGGCATCTACAACTCCGGTTCGGCGGCGGTGACGGCGAGCACCATCGCCAACAACTCCGCCCGTGATGCCGGCGGTATCTACAACTACGGTGGCACGCTGACGGTGTCCGCCAGCACTATCACCAACAATGCCGGCGGCATCCAAAACAGCAGCGGCACGGTGACCCTGACAAGTACGATCTTGACCGACGGCTACACCGGTAACGACCTGTCGGCGTCGAGCGCCAACAACCTGCTGGTGGGGAGCGGGTCGGTGGGCGGGCTGAGCAATGGGGCGAACGGGAACGTGGTGGTGCCAACTGTGGCCGCCGCGGGCCTGGACCCGGCCGGGCTGAAGGACAACGGGGGGCCGACCCAGACCATCGCCCTGCTGCCCGACAGCCCAGCCATCGGGGCCGGGCCGTTCGCCGGCGGTGAGACCGTGGACCAGCGGGGGTACGGTCGCCCGGCGGCCGGCAACATCGACCTCGGCGCGTACCAGACGACCGCCGCCCCGCGGGAGGCCGATTCGCTGGTGGTCACCACCACCGCGGACGCGGTGAACGCGTTCGACGGTGTCACCAGCCTGCGGGAGGCGGTCGCATACGCCAACGCGCGCGCCGGTGCCGACACGATCACGTTCGCCCCGGGCGTGGCCGGCGGTACCATCGTGCTGACGCGCGGCCAGCTCGCGCTGAACGACTCGGCGCAGACCATTATTGATGGCGGGGCGGCGGGTGTCACCCTGGATGGCAACAACGCGTCCCGGGTAATCCTGGTGAGTTACGGGGCCACTGCCGCCCTGAACCACCTGACCATCACTCGCGGCCGCGACGACAATTATGATGGCGGCGGCATCTACAACCAGGGCACGCTGACGGTGTCGGCCAGCACCATCGCCAACAACTCGGCCCGCGTCGGTGGTGGCATCTCGAACTATGGCACCCTTACTGTCACGGGAAGCACCGTGGCCAACAACTGGGGCTACCATGGCGGCGGCATTTTCAACCATGTTTCGGCGACGGTGACGGCGAGCACCATCGCCAACAACTACGCCGATGATTCCGGCGGCGGCATTAGCAACGTCGGCGGCACGATCGCGGTGTCGGCTAGCACCATTACCAACAACACGGTCCGGATTGGGGGCGGGGCCGCTGGGGGTAGGGGTATTTACAGTAGCGGCGCCACGACGACCCTGACGAGTACGATCCTGACCGACGGGTTCGTTGGCTACAATGGCCTGTCGGCGTCCAGCGCGAATAACCTGCTGGTGGGGGGCGGGTCGGTGGGCGGGCTGAGCAACGGTGCGAACGGGAACGTGGTGGTGCCGACCGTGGCCGCCGCGGGCCTGGACCCGGCCGGGCTGAAGGACAACGGGGGGCCGACCCAGACCATCGCGCTGCTGCCCGACAGCCCGGCCATCGGGGCCGGTATGGCCGGCGCGGGTGCCACCGACCAGCGGGGGGTGGCGCGGGACACGCGGCCGGACATCGGGGCCTACGAGTTCGTTGCGTATCGCCCGTCGCTGGTGGTGACCACGCTGGCGGACGAGGACGACGGCACGTCCGACCCGGGTTTCGGTTCGGGCACCAGCCTGCGGGAGGCGGTGGCGTACGCGAACGCGCACCCGGGTGCGGACACCATCACGTTCGCCCCGGGGGTGGCGGGGGGCACGATCGTGCTGTCGCGCGGGCAGCTCGCGCTCACGGACGCGGACCAGACCACCATCGACGGCGGTGCGGCGTGGGTGACCCTGGACGGCAACAACGCGTCCCGGGTGATCCTGGTGAGTTACGGTGCCACTGCCGCCCTGAACCATCTGACCATCACCCGCGGCCGCGCCGACAATTATGATGGCGGCGGCGGCATCTACAACCAGGGCACGCTCACGGTCACGGCGAGCACCATCACCAACAACTCGGCCACCGTCGGCGGCGGCATCTCTAGCATCGGTTCGGCGGCGGTGACGGCGAGCACCATCGCCAACAACTCGGCCGATAATTCCGGCGGCATCTCGAACTACGGCACGCTGACGATGTCGTCCAGTACCGTGGCCAACAACTCGGCCAACTCTTTCGGCGGCGGCATCTCGAACTACGGCACGCTGACGATGTCGTCCAGTACCGTGGCCAACAACTCGGCCAACTCTATCGGCGGCGGCATCTACAATCGGGGCACGCTCACGGTGTCGGCGAGCACCATCGCCAACAACTTGTCCCGTTATATTGGCGGCGGCGGCATTTATAGCCTCGGCAGCATCCTGACGATGTCGGCCAGCACCGTTGCCAACAACTCGGTCCTTTCTGGCAAAGGCGGCGGCATCTACCTTGATAGCGGCATCCTGACGGTGTCGGCGAGCACGATCGCTAACAACTCGGCCAATTCTGGCGGCGGCATCTACCTTGATGGCGGCATCCTGACGGTGTCGGCGAGCACCATCGCTAACAACTCGGCCAGTAACGGCGGCGGCATCTTCAACCAGGGCATGGCGAACCTGCCGAGAACGACCCTGACGAGCACGATCCTGACCGACGCGTTCGGCGGCGACGACCTGTCCGCGTCCAGCGCGAACAACCTGCTAGTGGGGAGCGGGTCGGTGGGCGGGCTGAGCGGCGGGTTGAACGGGAACGTGGTGGTGCCGACCGCCGCCGCCGCGGGCCTGGACCCGGCCGGGCTGAGGGACAACGGGGGGCCGACCCAGACCATCGCCCTGCTGCCCACCAGCCCGGCCATCGGGGCCGGTGGGGCCGGCACGACGACTACCGACCAGCGGGGGGTGGCGCGGAACGCCAACCCCGACATCGGGTCGTTCGAGACGCAAGCGTCGACCGTAGGGGTGACCATTGCCGGCGGGGTTTATCGTGGGACGGCTTACACGGTGACGGCCGCGACCGTCGCCGGCACCAACGGCGCGACCCTCGCCAGCTTCGGCAGCCCGGCGCTGACGTACACCTACTACGCCGGCGCCCTCACCGCGGCCCAGGTCGCGGCAGCAACCCCGCTGGCTGACGCCCCAATCAACGTCGGCACCTACACCGTTGTCGCCACCTTCACCAGTGACGCGTTAGGCTACCGGAGCGCGGTCAGCAGCCCGGTCTCGTTCACCATCACTCCGGCAACGGCCTTTGTGGTCGTGGCCGATTCGGCCTACGAGTACGACGGGCAGGCCCACGGGGCGAGCCTAGTGCAGGCTGTCGGCGTCGGCGGGGCCGACCTGAGCGGGTTCGTCTCCCTCAGCACCCTGTTCACCGACGCCCCCGGCGGCACCGCCACCTGGACGTTCGACGCCGGCCCCAACTACGTTTCCGCCAGCGGCTCGGTGTCGATCATCATCTCCCCGCGGGGGGGGGCCTGGGTGACCGACGCGGCCGGCAAAACGTATGGCGACGCGGACGCCGCCTCACTGACCACCGGCGCCGGGAGCGGGTTTGTTGAGGCCGATGGGGTGACGGCCACGTACACCCGGCAGGCCGGGGAGAACGCGGGCAGTTACGCCATCACCGCCACGCTGTCCAGCAGCCGGCTGACGGCCGCGCAACTGGCGGCCAACTACTCCATCATCAACACGGGGGCCGTGTACACCATCGGCCGGCGGGCCGCGTCCGTTTCGGCGGACGCGCTGACGAAAGTCTACGGCGACGCGGATCCCGTTCTGACCGGCACCCTCAGTGGCTTCCTGCCGGGCGACGGTGTGGCCGCCGCCTACACACGGGCGGCAGGCGAGTCCGTGGCCGGCGGCCCGTACGCCGTCACCGCCACACTCAACCCCTCCGCGGCGCTGGCGAACTACGACGTGACCTACACCGCGGGGAGCCTGACCGTTACCCCGCGCGTGCTGACGGTGACCGCGACGGCGTCGGACAAGGTGTACGACGGCACGACTGCGGCGAGCGCCACGCTGACCCTGGGGAACACGGTGGCCGGCGAGGTCCCGACGGCCACGTTCACGTCGGCTGTGTTCGGCGACAAGAACGCCGGCACCGGTAAGACGGTGACGGTGTCCGGGGTCGCCCTGGACCCGGCGTTCGCCGCCAACTACACGCTGAGCGGGGTAACGACGGCGTCCGCCGTCGCCAGCATCACCGCCAAGGCCATCAGCGGGACGTTCACCGCGGCCGATAAGGTGTACGACGGCACCCGGGCCGCGACCGTGCTCACGCGGAACCTGGGCGGCGTGATCGGCCAGGACGCGGTGGCCCTGACCGGCGGCACCGCCGCGTTCGCCGACAAGAACGCGGGTGCGAACAAGTCTGTGTCGCTGACCGGGGCGACCCTGACCGGGGCCGATGCCGCCAACTACACCCTGACCGGGGTTGCCGACGCCGCCGCCAGCATCGCCCAGCGGGCGCTGACGGTGGGCGCGACGGCGTCGGACAAGGTGTACGACGGGGGCACCGCGGCGAGCGCCACGCTGACCCTGGGGAACGCGGTGGCCGGCGAGGCCCCGGCGGCCACGTTCACGTCGGCGGTATTCGCCGACAAGAACGCGGGTGTGGGCAAGGCGGTGACGGTGTCCGGCATCGCCCTGGACCCGGCGTCCGCGTCCAACTACACGCTGAACGGTGTGACCACGGCGTCGGCCGTCGCGAACATCACGGCAAAGGCCATCAGCGGCGCGTTCACCGCGGCCGATAAGGTGTACGACGGCACCCGGGCCGCAAATGTGCTCACGCGGAACCTGGGCGGCGTGATCGGCCAGGACGCGGTCACCCTGACCGGCGGCACCGCCGCGTTCGCCGACAAGAACGCGGGTGCGAACAAGTCTGTGTCGCTGACCGGGGCGACCCTGACCGGGGCCGATGCCGCCAACTACACCCTGACCGGGGTTGCCGACGCCGCCGCCAGCATCGCCCAGCGGGCGCTGACGGTGGGCGCGACGGCGTCGGACAAGGTGTACGACGGGGGCACCGCGGCGAGCGCCACGCTGACCCTGGGGAACGCGGTGGCCGGCGAGGCCCCGGCGGCCACGTTCACGTCGGCGGTATTCGCCGACAAGAACGCGGGCGTGGGCAAGGCGGTGACGGTGTCGGGGATCGCGCTGGACCCGGCGTCCGCGGCCAACTACACGCTGGGCGGGGCCACCACGGCGTCGGCCGTCGCGAACATCACGGCGAAGGCCATCGGCGGCGCGTTCACCGCGGCCGATAAGGTGTACGACGGTGGGGCCGTGGCTACCGTGCTGAGCCGCAGCCTGGGCGGGGTGATCGGCCAGGACGCGGTCACCCTGACCGGCGGCATCGCGGCGTTCGCCGACAAGAACGCGAGTGCCGGTAAGACGGTCACCCTGACCGGGGCGACTCTGACCGGGGCTGACGCCGCCAACTACACCCTAACCGGTGTTGCCGACGCCGCCGCGGCCATCGACCGGCGGGCGCTGACGGTGAGTGCGACGGCGTCGGACAAGGTGTACGACGGGAGCACCGCGGCGAGCGCCACGCTGACCCTGGGGAACGCGGTGGCGGGCGAGGCCCCGGCGGCCACGTTCACGTCGGCCGCGTTCGGCGACAAGAACGCCGGCACCGGCAAGGCGGTGACGGTGTCCGGGATCGACTTGGACCCGGCGTCCGCGTCCAACTACACGCTGAACGGTGTGACCACGGCGTCGGCCGTCGCGAACATCACGGCAAAGGCCATCAGCGGCGCGTTCACCGCGGCCGACAAGGTGTACGACGGTGGGGCCGCGGCGACCGTGCTCACGCGAACACTGGGCGGGGTGATCGGACAGGACGCGGTCACCCTGACCGGCGGCACCGCCGCGTTCGCCGACAAGAACGCGGGTGCGAACAAGTCCGTGTCGCTGACTGGGGCCGCTCTGACCGGGGCCGACGCCGCGAACTACACCCTGACCGGGGTGGGCGCGACCACCGCTGGCGTGGCCCGGCGGGCGCTGACGATCACCGCCACGGGCACGAACAAGGTGTTCGACGGAACCACCGCGGCGGCCGTCACCCTGGCCGACAACCGGGTGGTCGGGGATCAACTCGCCTCGGGCTACACGTCGGCCGCGTTCGCCGACCCGAACGTGGGTACTGGTAAGTCGGTGACGGTGACCGGGATCAGTGTGACCGGCGCCGACGCCGGCAACTACACGTTCAACACCTCCGCAACGACCACGGCCAGCATCACCCCGGCCGCCGTAACGATCGGGCTGGCCACCGACCGCCCGGTCGCGGTGCCGGGGCTGGCCGTCACGTTCACCGCCACCGTCGCCGCGGCCAACGGCGCTCCGGTGACCGGAACCGTGACGTTCAAGGACGGGAGCACCGTGCTCGGCACCGCTCCGGTGGTGAACGGCAAGGCGGTACTGACCACCGACGCCTTCCAGTACGGCAACAAGACGATCACCGCGACGTTCGCCGGCGGCGGCAACTACGCGGTCCCGACCGCCACGGCCTCGGTGGGCGTGTCGGTGGTGCCGGCGGCGATCCTGCCGGACCCGGTAACCGGGCAGAACGCGCTGTTCGTTGGCGGCACCGCAGGCGATGACGAGATCGAGGTGCTGGGTATGAGCAACAACCGGTACGCGGTGGAGGTCGGAAGCGGGTGCTGGAAGTTGTTCGATCAGACGCTCACCGGGGTGGTCGCCCGGGTGGTGATGTACGGCGGGGCCGGCAACGACGCGATCGTGGCGAACGGCAACGTTCGGGTGCCGGTGTTCGCGTTCGGCGGGGCCGGCAACGACATCCTGGTCGGGGCCGAGAACGCCCCGAACGTGCTGGTCGGCGGGGCCGGCAACGACCTGCTCTACGCCGGCTGCGCACGGGACATCCTGATCGGCGGGGCCGGATCGGACCTGCTCTTCGGGCGGGCCGGTGACGACATGCTGATCGGCGGCTCGACGGCGTTCGACGCCAACGAGTCGGCCCTGTGGGGCCTCCAGGCGGAGTGGAACTCGTCCCGGGACCTCGGCACCCGGGTGGCCAACCTGCGCGGCACCGGGACCGGCCCGCGAGCGAACGGTAACGCGTTCCTGGTGGCCGGCGGGCCGGCCGCGACCGTGTTCAACGACGGGGCCGGTGACTTCCTGTACGGCAGCAGCGGGCGGGACTGGTACTTCGCCAACACCACCGGCGGCGGGGTGCTGGACGTGATCGCCGGGCTCCGTGGGGATGACCTGCTGACCGAGTTGTAACGGTCGGTCGGTGGCCGCCCCGGGGCGCATGTCTCCCCGGGCGGCCGCCGCAGCCGGGCCGCGAGTGCCGGGTCATTACCGGGCAGTCCGGTTGCACGTGATTCACCACGAAGCCGGAAGGGTGTGCTGCTGCGACACGGTGCGCACGGAACGGGTGCGTTCGCCCACAAGTGATGCGGGGCACGAGAGGCGCCGCAGGACGCTGAGTTATCGGTTTGACGGCGCGGCGGCTTGAAATGCTGCCGCATCACCTTCATTTCTTGCACGACCCATGGAGAGCTTTACGTTTGACAAGGCGGCTTCGCCAACCGAACGACCTCCGCCTCATTTGTGCTCATCGGCCGGTGGGTGGCGCAGCCCGCGCCAGGGGAAGTTGATGCTCACTTATGAATAAATGAGCCGCATACATTTAAGATCTATCAAGCGGCGACGGCGCGATCCGTCCGCGTCCCACTACTTCCTCGGTGACCGGTCGTGTTCGCGCAGTTCGGGCAACCGGTTCATCACCCAAGACAGTAGCGCGCCGTAAGCGCCTTCGTACTCGGCCAGCCGCGCGCCGAAATGCGCGGCGCGGGCGCCCGCCGCGGCGGTCACGCTCACCGCGCACTCGTCTTCGACGAACCGGAACACCCCCTTCAGATCGCCCGCGGTCTCCGTGGTGCGAACGGTCGCGACCCACGACAGATAGCAGCGGTTCGGGTCGAGGCTCTCGAGATCCGGAATCAGCCCGAGGTCGGTCGAAACCTCGAGCAGTTCGCCGTGCTTGCCGAGGTTGCGCAGCAGCAGCAGCGGATCCATGCCGTCGGTCAGCAGCCGCGGCCCGGGCGTAATTGTCACGCGGTAGACGTGCGCCCCTTGGGGTCCCGGAGCAACCGCCGGCGGGCGTGCTTCTACCGCGCCCGAACCGCACCCGGCCGCCGTGTTGAGCGCAACAACGAGATCCGCGTCCGCCGAAGCGGGTTCGCCGGCTCGGGCCGCGGCGAACAGCCCGTGCAGCCCGTCCACCGCGCGCAACAGCAGGTCGATGCGATCGCGCGTGACCGGGAGCTGGCCCTTGCGCAACTTGTCGAGGAGCTGCTCCAGCGAGTGCGTGAGCCGGGTGATGGCCTCGAAGCCGAACACCCCGCTGCCGCCCTTGATCGAATGAGCCGCACGGAACACCGCGTTCAGCACCTCGGGGTCCGGGGCGCCGTCGCCGGCGCCCAGGAGCCCGGACTCGAGGGCCGCGAGGTGCTCGCCCGCCTCGTCCAGGAAGGTGTTCAGCAACTGGTCCATTTCGACTGGCATCGGTCCGCTCGCTAGGGGAGCAGGTCGGTAACGACCTGGACGAGTTGCGCGGCCTTGAACGGCTTCACGATCCACCCGGTCGCGCCCGCGGCCTTGCCCTGCTGCTTCATCTCGGTCTGGGACTCGGTGGTGAGCAGGATGATGGGGGTGGACTTTAACTGCGGCCGCGCGCGCGCCTGCTTGACGAACGTGATCCCGTCCATCACCGGCATGTTGACGTCGCTGATGATGACGTCCACGCGGGCGCCGGCGAGCTTGTCGAGGGCCTCCTGACCGTTGCAGGCCTCGATCACGGTGAACTTGGCGTCCGACAGGGCCATGGCGACCATTTGGCGGAACGTGAGCGAGTCGTCGACGATGAGAGCGGTTTTCGCCACGAGAGTGGTCCTCAAAAGAATTCCATGGAACCCGGGGTGTCGTCACCCGCGGGGCCGGCGTCGTGCCCGGTGACGCGGTCCAGAACGCGCCGCTCGGACTGCATGGTGGCCCGCGCGCGGAGCCGGTCGAGGAGGGCCGCCGCGCCGGCCGCGTCCCCGGACGCGAGCACGGCTCGGGCCTCCCGTAGGGCCGCGGCGACGTGGTCCAGTTGCTGGTTCACCGCGTCCTGGAACTGGAGCGCGGTCATCGCGTCCTCGATGTCCCCGGCCAGCCGCTCGGCGTCGGTCGCGGACGCGGCCACCAGCGCCTGCATCTCGGCCTGGGACCGGGCGAGCGCGTCCAGCGCGCGGGCGCCCTCTTCGCGGCTGAGGTCGGCGGCCCGGTTCAGGTCGGCCGCGGTGTCGCTCTTGAGCAGCCCGGCCCGCATCCGCTGGGTGCTCTCGCGCACCTCCTGCCACAGCCCGTCCACCATCCCGCGGATCGACTTGGCCGTGGTGCCGATCGCTTCCGCCTGGCGCCCGGTCTCGGCGGCGACCACCGCGAACCCGCGCCCGGACTCGCCCGCGCGGGCGGCCTCGATGCGCGCGTTGAGGGCCAGGATGCGCAGCGCGTACGAGACCCCGTCCAGGTCGCCGAGCGACCGCTCGATGCGGTCCACGCGGGTCGCGATGCCCTCGAGCCGGCGCAGCGTCTCGACCGCCTCGTCGGTGGCCCGGCGCACCTGGTCCATGCGGCCGAGCAGCGCCGTGATCGTGGACCGGGCGGCGGCCTGCGCGTCCGCGTCCGTGCCGCCGTCCTGCCCGGTCGCGCGGGCCGCGCGGGCCGCGCTCTCCTTCGACCGCCGCGCGATGCTCACGAAGCTGGTGCAGACCTGGGTCACCGCCTCTTCGACGTGCCGCGCCGTGTCCCCGATTTGGGTCGAAAGCGCTTCGAGCACCACCCCGATTTCGGGTGCTCCCGCGACGCCGGAACTGGTGCCTGCCTGAACCATGTGCGTTCTGCCCGCGGCCGTTGGGCCGGTTACGAATCGAGGACCTCGCCGAGCCCGGCGCGGCGCAGGTGCGCGGCCGCCGCGTCCTGAACGCTTTCCATTGCGAACGGTAGCCCGCGATCGCGACACGTGCGCCGTAACGCGATCAAAATCTGCACTGCCCCAGTGGGCAGGAACGGCGCGGCCGCGCAATCGACGGTCGCGCCGCGGCTCGCACGAACCGCCGCCCGCGCGGCGCTGAGCAGGTCGGCCAGTTCCGCCGGTTCGAGGTTCTCGTTCAGGGCGATGTGTGCGGGCCCGCCGCACCCGGCTTGGCACTCATCTGTTTTCTTCATCACGTCACCACGACCGGCCGGCGCGAGTCAGTTACGTTGACATCAAAACTGATAGCACCGTTGTGGGTCCCGGAGCGTGGGTGCAGAAATTAATTATGGACATAAACGGCAAGTTTTGTTGTGAGCACGTTTTTCATGCGGCTGTAACACGTTTCGCTGAGGCAAAACATGAAAAGTGCACAATTATTGACAATTTGAGAATAAGTTATCAATTTACCCTTCACCTCAAATTGCCAGGAAGTTTGGCGTTCTAGCTATTTCACATTAGCCGCAGCCAATTTCGCGGGCGGAAGAGCCACCAGCCGGACAAGCGACGGGGCGGCGCCAGCCCCACTTGCCCGGCCCTTTGTCAACCGCAACGGCCGCAACTGGCGCGGGTGGAGTTCTTCTCTCACCGGAGACGCACATGGCCCGACTCGCTCCCCAGCCCGGCTCGTCGAACAACGGTCACGTCAACGGCCACGCCAGCGGTCACAACCGGTTCGCCGAGCCGGACGCCCTGCGCCAGCGCGAGAGCGCCCGCGACCGCGCCAAGGAGAAGGCCAGCGCCCGCACCGCGGCCAAGCGCCAGCAGGCGGCCGAGCGGATCGCCACCGCCACCGAGCAGCTCACCGGGGGCGTGACCGAGGCCAACGCCGCGGTCGCGCAGCTCGAGCGGCAGATGGAGCAGATCGCCAGCGGGGCGGTCGAGTCCTCGAAGGCGGCCGAGAGCAGCCTCGCGGCCATTGAGGAAATCAACGCGGCCAGCACCCAGGCGGTCGCCGCCGCACAACAGTCGTTGCGGAAGGTGACGAACATCCAGGAACTGGTCCGGGGCGCCAGCGGCGACATCGACCTGCTGATCCAAGGGGTCGGCGCGTCCGCGCAGGCCAACATGGAGTCGGCGAAGCTGGTCGGGCAGCTCGAGCAGCAGAGCAACGAGATCGGAACGATCGTGGAAGCGGTGGTGCGGATCGCCGACCAGACCAACCTGCTGGCGCTGAACGCGGCCATCGAGGCGGCCCGCGCCGGGCAGCACGGTAAGGGGTTCGCCGTGGTCGCCGACGAGGTCCGCAACCTCGCCGAGACGAGCGAGCGGTCGGCCCGCAACATCCGCGACCTGGTGGAGAAGATCCAGACCGACGTGAAGCTGGTGGTGGCGGACGTGGAGAAGGCCGGCAAGGCCGCGTCGGACGAGGTGGAGAAGGCCAAGAAGGTGACCGCCGACCTGAAGCGCGTCGCGACCGACACCGCCGAAATCCAGAAGGCGTGCGCCTCCATCAATGACGCCGCGAAGGAAGCGGCCACCGGGGCCGAGCAGTTCCAGCAGGGCGCGCAGGCCGTGGCCAGCGCCTCGGAAGAGTCCAGCGCGGCGGCCGAGGAGGCCAGCAAGGCGGTGCGCGAGCAGGGCAAGGCGCTGGAGGAGATGGGCAAGGGCGCGGACGAGCTGAGCACCATGGCCGAGGACCTGAAGACCTCGACCAACTCGGAGAAGTCGTCCGAGGAACTGGCCGCCGCCTCCGAGGAGCTGTCGGCCACCATCCAAGAGGCGAACGCGGCCGCGACCCAGATCACGGCCGCGATCACACAGATCGCCAAGGGCGCCCAGACCCAGGCCGCGGCCACGACGCAGTCGAGCACCGCGGCGAAGCAGATCGAGGCCGCGGCCCGCGCGATGCAGCACAAGGCCACCGACTCGGTGGAGCGGGCCGACACGCTCATGAACTTGCTCACAGAAAACAAGGCCGGCGTCGAGGCCATGATCCGCGGGATCAACCACGCCGCCGAGGCGTCGATCAAGTCGGCCACCAACATCAAGGCGCTCGAGGAGCGCACCCGGATGATCGACAAGATCGTGGACGCGATCGTCAACGTCACCATCCAGACCAACCTGCTGGCGGTGAACGGCGGGATCGAGGCCGCGCGGGCCGGCGAGTACGGGCGCGGGTTCGCGGTGGTCGCGGCCGACGTCCGCAACCTGGCGGGCGAGTCCAGCGAGAACGCCGACAAGATCAAGGACCTGGTGCGCAACATCCAGAAGCAGATCGTCACCGTGGCCAGCGACATTGAGGCGTCCGGAAAGGAGGCGGCGGCCGAGGTGCTCAAGGCGAAGAAGACGACCGCCGACCTGGAGCGCATCTCCACCGACTTCGACGAAGTGCGGCGCGGGGTGATCGAGGTGAAGACCGGGCAGGACCAGGCGCTCCTGGCCATCCAGACGGCGGCCGCGGCGGTGCAGCAGATCGCGCGGGCCGCGCAGGAGGCGAGCGAGGTGTCCATACAGGCGGCGGCCGCGGCGCAGCAGGGCGCGAAGGGGATGCACGAGCTGGCGGCCGCGGTCGAGGAGATCTCGGCCCTGGCGGACGAGCTGCAGAACTAACCCACACCGCGAAGGAGCCAACACATGTCGGACAACACTCCCGCCGGCGCCGGGGGCGGCGGCGACCACGAGCTGGTCACCTGCGTGCTGGGCGGGGTCGAGTTCGGGATCGACATCAACGCGGTGCAGGAGATCGTGCGGCTGCCCAAGATCACGCCGGTGCCCCGCGCGCCGAGTTACGTCGAGGGCGTCGCGAACCTCCGCGGCAACGTGCTCCCCATCGTGAACTCGCGCGCCCGGTTCGGGATGCCCGGGGCCGGGAACGGGGACAGCAACCGCGTCGTGGTGGTCGAGCTGAACGGGGCCCCCACGGGGCTGATCGTGGACGCGGTCCGCGAGGTCATGCGGGTCAAGCGGGCGGACGTGGAAGACGCGCCGGCCGCGGTGCAGAGCGTGGACGGCCGGTTCCTCCGCGGCGTCGTCAAGCTGAACGGCGGGCAGCGGCTCGTCCTGCTGCTGGACCACAGCGCGATCATGGAGGCGGCCCGGCCCGCGGGGCGGCCGGGCGCCGCCGGGCCGACGCCCGGCGGCGACCCGGCCGCGTCCGGGGCCGCGCTCCGTGCCGCCCCCCCGACCCCGGAGCACGAGCACCTGGTCACGTTCCGCATCGGCGAGGAGGAGTACGGCGTCCCGATCATGGACGTGCAGGAGATCATCCGCGTCCCGAACATCAGCACGATCCCGAACGCCCCGGCCGGGGTGGTCGGGATCGCCAGCCTGCGGAACCGCATCCTCCCGGTGCTCGACCTGCGCACCAAGTTCGAGTTCCGCCCGCGGAAAGCGGAACTCGAGGAGTTCTGCGACAAGGTGCGGGCCTTCGAGCGGCTCTACACCGCGGCCGTCGAGCGGCTCCAGGCCGCGGTCGCGGGCCGCGGCGCGTTCGACCGCGCGCTGCTCCGCGGGCACCGCGACTTCTGCCGCTGGCAGGCCGGGTTCGCGAGCGGCGACCGGCTGCTGCACGCGCTCCTGGCCCCCCTCCGCGACGCGTTCGACGCGGGCGCGGCCGGGAAGCGGGCCGTCGCGGCCCACCTCGACGCCCGGAACTTCGCCGCGGCCCAACAGGAGTTCGACGGCCCGTTCCAGGTCGCGCACGCCCGGCTGCTGGCCGCGTTCGAGAAGCTGTACACCGGGGTCACCAGGCGGGACGACGAGCGGTGCCTCGTGGCCACCGTGAACGGCGCGGCCCTCGCCCTGCGGGTGGACGCGGTGAACCAAGTGCTTCAGGCGCCACGCGGCACGATCGAGCCGACGCCGGCGCTCGTGGCGGGGCGCGAGCAGCTCCGCGGGATCGCCAAGCTGGACGGCGGCAAGCGGCTCATCATGCTGCTCGCCGCGGACAAACTCGTTTCCCACGCGGAGCTGAGCGCCGTGACCAACCTGACCGACCGCAGCGAGGGCGCGGGCCGCGGGCCGGGCGCCGGGGGCGAGTCCGACGAGCGGCAGCTGGTGACGTTCAAGGTCGCCGGCGAGGAGTTCGCGGTGGACATCATGCAGGTGCAGGAGATCATCCGGCTGGGCAAGGTGACCAAGGTGCCGCACCTCCCCGATTTCGTCGAGGGGGTGGTGAACCTGCGCGGGCAGGTGCTGCCCGTCATCGACCTGCGGCGCCGGGTGCACCTGGCCCGCAAGGACTACTCGGACGCGACCCGCGTGGTCGTCGTGGACCTGCGGGGCACGAAGACCGGGATCATCGTGGACGCGGTGTCCGAGGTGATGCGGGTCCGCGGCCGGGACATCGAGCCGGCCCCGCCCATCATCCGCAGCCGGTACGGGGATCACATCATCGAGGGCGTCGGCAAGCTCAACAAGGGGGACCGGATGTTCCTGCTGTTGCGCGCCGACGAGTTGCTCAAGGTCGAGAGCGTGCCGGCCGCGTCGGCGTAACTCCGTCGCGGGCCGGGCCCGGCCCGCCCTACCACCGATCCCAGACAGGCGCAACCCATGCCACTGCCCCGCGCGACTCGCCCGATCCGCGTCGTCCTGGCGGACGACTCCGCGCTCATGCGCAAGAAGCTCCGCGAGATCCTCGAGTCCGACCCGGCTCTTGAAGTGGTCGCCAGCGCGCGCGACGGCGCCGCCGCGGTCGACGCGGTGCGCGCGTTCGATCCGGACGTGGTCACGCTCGACATCAACATGCCGGTCATGGACGGCGTGACCGCGCTCCAGACGATCATGAACGAGCTCCCGCGCCCGGTGCTCATGATCAGCTCGCTGACGCAAGAGGGGGCGCTGGCGACCTACGAGTGCCTCGAGCTGGGCGCGGTGGACGTCGTGCCCAAACTCGGGGGGACCATTTCCGCAGAAATCGAGCGCCAGAGCCGCGAGATCATCGCGAAGGTAAAGGCCGCCGCCGGCGCGCGGGTGCGGCGGTCCGGGGCGAAGCGGCTCGCCCCCCAACCCCCGCCCCCGAAGCCCGCCCCCGCCCCGCCCGCGCGCGCCGGGGGGGCCGGGGCGCACGCGGATCGGGTCGTCGCCATCGGCGTCTCGACCGGCGGACCGAAGACGCTCCAGGAGGTGGTGCCGCTGCTCCCGCCGGACCTGCCCGCGGCGGTGGTGATCGTCCAGCACATGCCCGAGACGTTCACCGCGTCGTTCGCCCGGAGCCTCGGCCGCAACAGCCAGATGCCGGTGAAGGAGGCCGAGGCCGGTGACACCCTCCGGAACGGCCACGTCTACGTGGCCCGCGGCGGGAAGCACCTGATCTTCGCCGACCGGCGGCCGGCGAACGGGGTGATGGTGCGGTACGTCAGCCAGCCGGCGGACGCGCTACACATCCCTTCGGTGGACGTGATGATGCACTCGGCGGTCGACGTGTTCCGCTCGCAGGTCGTCGGCGTCCTGCTCACCGGGATGGGGAGCGACGGGGCCGACGGGATGGTGGCGATCCGCCGCGCGGGGGGCGAGACCATTGCCGAGGACGAGAGCACCTGTGTCGTGTTCGGGATGCCGGCCGTGGCGGCCGCGAAGGGGGGCGCGGCCCACGTGCTGCCGTGCCACGAGGTGGCCGCGAAAGTCGTGTCGTTGTTGCGCCGCAGCCGCTGACTTGGAAAATCAATGGACCTTCCGCCGGAAGAGTTCGCCCTGATCCGCGACCTGATCTACGCCCGCACCGGGCTGATGTTCGAGGACAAAAAGCGCTTGTTCCTGGCGCCCCGCGTGTCGCGCCGGGTGCGGGCCGCCCGGTGCAGCGGCCCGCGCGACTACTACCACCTGCTCCGGTACAGCGACCCCGACGGGCGCGAGTTCCAGGAGCTGGTGGACGAGGTGACCACCAACGAGACGTACTTCTTCCGCGACTACCCGCAGCTCGAGTTCTTCGCCAACGAGGTGCTGCCGCGGGTCGCGGACGCCAAGCGCGCCGCCCGCGACCACAGCCTGAACGTCTGGAGCGCGTGCTGCTCGACCGGCGACGAGCCGTACACGCTGGCCATCATTCTGGCCGCGTGCCTGGACGACTTCTCCCGGTGGGATGTCAAACTGGTGGGCACCGACATCGACACCAAGGTGCTCGCGACCGCCCGCGCCGCGGTGTACGGCGAGCGGAACGTGAAGGACGTGGACCCGTCCTACCTCGGCAGGTACTTCGTCCCGACGCGCGGCGGGTACCGGGTCGCGGACCCGATCCGCCGGATGGTCGCGTTCGAGCGGGTGAACCTCGTGGACGACGACCGCATGAGCCGGCAGCGCGGGTTCGATTTTATCTTCTGCCGGAACGCGCTCATTTACTTCGACGACGCCTCCCGGAAGCGGGTGCTGGCGTCGTTCCACGACGCCCTGCGGCCGGGCGGGTTCGTGTTCCTCGGCCACTCGGAATCGGTGGGCCGGATCTCGCGGGCGTTCGAGCCGGTGCAGTTCGGCCCCGGCGGGGTGGCGTACCGCAAGCCCGGCGGGCACCGGCTCGCGGCGGCCCCCACCTGACGCGGCCCGGGCCGCGCGTCACGCACCAGAGCATCAGGCGAAAGGCGATCCGCTCATGACCCCGGTACCCGACGGCAACGAACTCCTCCCGCTGGCGGACCCGGTGGAACCCGTGAGCGGGTTCGCCGAGCGGGTCGGGGCGCTGGCGCGCAACGTCCTGCGCCTCGAAGACGGGACCGACCCGGGCGCCGCCGCCGCTGCCGCGGGGGACGCGCGGTGGCTCGCAGACGCGCTCGCGGGCGACGCCCCGTCCGCCGCCCGCCTCGCGGCCCTGCTCGCGTCGGTCACGGGCGACGTGCGCGACGCCCGCGTCGGTTGCGACCCCGGGCTGGCCGAAGCGCTGCTGACGGCGTCCGACGCGCTCGCGGGCGCCCCGGAAGACCGGGACCGCGCGCTCGCGGCACTTCAGGACGCGCGGGCGCGCGCGCCCGCGCCGCGGCCGGCGGTTACGAGCGCAGGGTGGCCGAACCCGGGCGGGCCGGTCGCCGCGGACGCGCTCGCGCAGTTCACGGCAGAGGCACTCGAGAGCCTGAGCGAGGCCGAAGCCGCGCTCCTCGATCTGGAAACGGGGACCGACCCGGCGGACGCGGTGCGCCGCCTGTTCCGCGCCGTTCACAGCATCAAGGGCACCGCCGACTACCTCGGGCTGGCGCAGATCCGCGCGCTGAGCCACAAGCTGGAAAACGTTCTGGAACTGGCCCGCAGCGGGGGCGCGGCGCTGGACGCGCCCGCGGCCGAGCTGGTGCTGCAAGGGGTCGACCACCTCAAGGCGATGGTCGCGGCCCTCACCCCCGCGGGCGAGGTGGCACGGGACATGAATGCGTTCGCCGCCGCGCTCGACGCACAGAGCGCCAGGGGCGCCACGGAGCCGGCCCCCGGCGCGCCACTGGACGCGCTCGCGGAAGAGCTGAAGGCCGCAGCCAACGGCTCGCGGGAGGGCCTCGCGCGGGTCCGCGCGGCGGCCGCGGCGCTCCCGGCCGAGCCCGCGGGCGAACTGCTGGCGCTCCTCGACCACCTGTCCGCGGCCCGCGAACGGCTGGTCGCGGCGTTCGAACCAGACGAACCGGAACCGGTTTTGGTAGCCCCCCCACCGCAACAGCAACCCGCGGCGGCACCGCCGCCCGCGGCGAACTTGGTGCCGAAGGCCGCGCCCCCCGATCCGGCGGCCGGGGCCAACAAGGCCGCGCCCGCCGCCAAAACCATGCGCGTCGACCAGCGCAAGCTGGACGAGTACGTGAACCTCGCGGGCGAACTGGTGATCGCACGCAACGCGCTCGTCCACGCGCACCGGTGCTTCCAAACCGACCGGGCGGCGCGCGCCGTTCTGAAGGACGCGATCGACAAGGTGTGCCGGATCGTCGGCGACGTGCAGAACAACGCGATGGCGATGCGCATGGTGCCCGTCGGGACGATCTTTCAGCGGTTCCCGCGCCTCGTCCGCGACGTGGCCAAAAGCCTCGCGAAGCAGATCGAGTTGAGGCTCGAGGGCGAAGACACCGAACTCGATAAGCAGGTGGCCGAAGCGCTCAGCGACCCGCTGGTTCACCTCGTCAGGAACGCGGCCGACCACGGGATCGAGGCGCCCGACCGCCGCGCCGCGGCGGGCAAACCGGTCGCGGGCACGGTCACCCTCCGCGCGGGCCGCGAGGGGAACGCCATCGTCATCGACGTGCAGGACGACGGCGGCGGGATCGACCCCGAGCGCGTGAAGGCGAAAGCCGTCGCGATGGGCGTGCTCACGGCGGACCAGGCCGCGGCCCTGTCGCGCGAGCAGGCGCTGCAACTGATCTTCGCCCCGGGGCTGAGTACGGCCGCGGTGGTCAGCGACCTGTCCGGGCGGGGCGTCGGCATGGACGTGGTGAAGAGCAACATCGCGGCCCTGGGCGGCGCGGTCACGGTGCATTCGCAACCCGGCGCGGGCACGCGCGTCCGGCTCACGCTGCCGCTGACCCTCGCGGTCACGACCGTGGTGCTGGTCGAGTCCGGCGGAACGCTGTTCGGCGTTCCGATCGATGCGGTTCAGGAAACGCTGAAGGTCGAGCCGGACGGGTTCCGGCAGCTCCGCGGCGTCCGGGCGGTGTCGTTGCGCGGCGCGGTTACGCCGGTGAAGTCGCTCGCGGCCCTGATCGGCCTCGACGCGCCCGAAGCCGCCGGCCCCCGGGACCGCGTGCCGGTCGTGGTACTGAACGTGGCGGGGGCGCGGTTCGGGGTCGCGGTGGACTCGTTCCGCGGGCAGCAGGAAATCGTGCTGAAGCCGGTCCCGCCGCTGCTGGGGCACCTCGAAGGGGTGGGCGGGGCGACAATCATGGGCGACGGGGGCGTCGTTCTGATCCTCGACCCGATGGGGCTGTACCGCCTCGCGCTCGATGACCGTGACGGCCCCGGGCACCACACCCGGGCTCTGACGTCTGCGCTCAGCTCGTTGGAAGCGGTCGGTCACTGAGCACCTGCACTCAGAGACGGGCAAACTCGGCCCGCCGCGAGCCGCACGCTCCTCCATACCGCCCCCCAGGCGGCTTGGAGGAGCGGCGGCCCGTGTACTCCGCAAAGAAGACCATCTCAGCACCTCGTCGAGCGCCTTGCATCACCCGCGACGGCCGGCGGCCAGCACGGCCACGGTCGGGGGTCGAACGGTGAACGTGGTACTGGCCCCAGGTTCCCCTCTTCACCCCGTTGACCGCCCCGTACATGACCGCCAGTCCGAGCCCGTTCCCTTACCTCCCCACGCCGCACCCAACGGCCTCATGAGCCGCGAGCGTTCACACCCAATACCGCAAGCGGAGCGGTAGCCGGCCCGCACAACCGGCACAATCAGAGTTTCGCGTCTCGACTTACCCAAGCAGAGAAAGCGTGGCTACCGCGGCAGCGTGAAAAGACCGTGTTAAGCGGCCGAAGGACTCGACCAACACGATTATGTGTAATAACTTGCACCTCAGCTTGCGCAACTTGCCGATTTCCCTCAATCGCACGGCGTGAGCGGCCCGACAAACACACCCAAACGCAGCACCACGAGACGGCACCATGTTGCATCGCATTTTCGGACGCCGTTACAAGGATGTTCTCATGGACCTCGACCGTCTGCCCTCACGCCAGCCGCGCACCGCGCGGCTCGGGTGCGAGGTGCTCGAACAGCGAGACAACCCGGCCGCGTTCTACGTCGTGCCGGGCGTTGAGGGCTCGACCACCGCGCTCGACTTCAGTTGGGTCGGACGGGACTCGGCGTTCTTCAGCGAAATCGGTGTGTACGAGGTCGACGACGCGAACGGCACGGTCGACGGGGTGTCACCACTCGACCCGAACTACGCGGCGACGGTACTGGCGAACGTTACTCCCGTGTTCACCCGCGGACAAACCAAAGGTGCGCGGAACTCCGAGAGCTTTGCCGCCGGCACCGTACTCGGCTTTTACATGGTGCAGAACAGCACCCTCGCCACGGCGCGGGCGTTCAACCCGGCCAACCTCGCGATCAACGGCCCGGTCGTGTTCTTCTCGTTCTTCGGCGGCCCCGACCTGACGGACCACGCCCAAGCCTCGTACCAGGGTAACCAGGCTGTCGTGCGGTTCGAGGACGGGCTGCGCGGCGGGGACCGCGACTTCAACGACGCCGTAATCAAGGTGCAACCGCTGACCCAGAACCTGGTTCCGGGCGGCACCGGGCAGGTGACCCCGACCGCGTTCCGGCTGAACCGCCGCGACCCCGGAACCGGCGAGATCGGGGTGTACCAGTTCGACGACGCGATCGGCACGGTGGACGGGGTGCGTCCGGGCGACGCGGGGTACGCTGCGGCGGTGGCCCGGAGCGCGAAGCGCACGGTGCTGTTCTCGCCGCTCACCGGCGCAGGCGCCGTAGCCGGCGCCAACCTGCCCGCCAGCGGCAACTACGGCTTCTACATGATCCGCGGGATCACCGCCGAGCAGTTCCTCCAGGTGAACCCGACCAACCACACCGGTTTCAACCTGCCGGTGATGTTCTTCTCGCAATCGAACGCCAACCCGGACAGCACGGTCCACGTCCGGCAGAGCCCGAACACCCTGCACTTCGAGGACGGGCTCAACGGCGGGGACCAGGACTTCAACGACGCGGTCGTGTCGTTCGTGTACGGCACCCCGTTCAGCCTCCCCGTCCCGCCGGCCAGCCCGCCCCCGCCGGCAAGCCCGCCCCCGCCCCCGCCGCCGCCCCCGCCCGAAGCGGCCGCCCCGACGGTCACCGCGGCGCTGACAACCGACACAGCCGACCCGACCCGACCGGCTACGGCAACCGACGGCGTGACCGCCACGCTGGGCGTGACCGGGAGCGCCACCGATACCGACGGGGTCGCGACCCTGGAGGCCCGGCTCGGCACCACCGGGGCGTTTACCAACATCACGTCGGCCCTCGCCAACGGCACGTACACGATCAGCGCGACGCTGTTCCAGACGCTCAACGGCGGCGTCGCCCTGCCGGACGGGACCTACGCGGTGCAGGTGCGGGCGACCGACGCGCAGGGCAACACGTCGGCCCCGACGACGCTCACGTTCACGCTGGCCCGGTCGGTGACCACAAACCTGCTGTTGGACGCGGCGACTGACACCGGCTTCCAGGGCGATTTCCGCACGGAAACGCAGACCGTCACGCTCCGCGGGACGACCCGGGCCGGGGCGACCGTGGTGCTCGAGCGGCAGACCCCGGCGGCGAGTCCGACCGGCGCCCCGGTGCGCACGCAGATCACCTCGACCACCGCCGACCCCAACGGGACGTACACGTTCAACCTTACCGGGACCGACGCGCTCAATGTGGGGCCGAACGGGTACCGCGTGCGCGTCACCGACGGGGCGGGTAACACCGCCAGCGCGGCGGCCACAATCACCCTCAACCAGGCGCCGCTGGCCCTCAACCCGACCGCGACCCCGGTCGCCGGCACGGTCGGTGGCAACCAGACGCTCGACCTGAACACGTTCTTCACCGACGCGGACACCAACCAGTACGCGCGGATCACCACTAACCTGCCCGGTAACCCGGTCATTACGGTGCAGTTGTTCAACGGGGCCACCCCGACCCACGTGGCGAACTTCCTGGCCTACGCGAACGCGAACGCCTACGACAGTTCGTTCATCCACCGCACAGATTCGTCGCCGGCAGTTGTCCAGGGCGGCGGGTTCGAGTTCCGCCCACCGACGACCGCCACCATCACCAACGCGACGTGGGCCGCCGGGGTTGCCACCGTCACCACCGCCACCGCTCACAACCTGAAGGACGGGCAGACGGTGACCGTCGCGGGGGTGAACATCACCGGGTACAACGGCACGTACACGGTGGCCGTGGTGGACGCGACCACGTTCCGGTATACGCTGGCCGCGGACCCGGTCGGTACCGGCAACACCGGGACCAGCACCGGCGCGAACTTTGCCGTCGTCGGCGGGCTGCTCGACATCACCAACGCGACCTGGGCCGCCGGGGTCGCCACCATCACCACCGGCACCGCACACAACCTGAGCGTGGGGCAGGTGGTCTCGATCAACGGGGCACTGAGCACCGGCACCGGCACCGGGTTCAACGACGGGGGCACGATCTACACCGTCACCAGCGTGATCGACCCGACGACCTTCACGTACGCGCTCGCCACGAACCCTGGGACTTACGTGGGCGGCGGGAGCGTGGCGGCGGGCGTAACCAACGAGCCGTGGCTGCCCAACAGCACGGGCACGCTCGCGCTGGCCAAGCGCGGCGGCAACGTCAGCAGCGGCACCAACCAGTTCTACTTCAACACGGGGGACAACTCGAACGGCGGAGCGGCCCTGGACGATCAAGGGTTCACGGTGTTCGGCCAGGTGGTCGGCAACGGGCAGGCGACGCTCGACGCGATCGCGGCGCTGACGCAGAAGGACTTCTCGGCCGCCAACGGCGCCTTCGGGAGCGTGCCGGTGCAGAACGGGGCGGTCAACTCGCTACCGAACGCCACCGCCAACGATCTGGTGCGGTTCACCGACATCTCCGTGGTCACGAACCCGCTCACGTACAGCGCGGTCAGCTCGGACACGGGCGTGGTAACGGCGACGGTGACCAACAACAACATGACGCTCAACTTCGTCGGCTCGGGCACCGCAACGGTCACCGCGACCGCGACGGACCCGGACGGCGCAACGGTGACGTACCAGTTCACCGTGACCGTCCCGTAACGGCGTGCGGGTGAGCGCACGAACGCGTGCGGGCCGGGAGACGGATGCCTCCCGGCCCGCACGCCTCTCCGAACGGTAGCCGAGCCCGACGCGCCGCTCAGCGCTTTGGGAGGTCGGGGATCGAGCAGCCGACGGCTTCGGTGCGGGCGTTCAGCACCGGCTTTCCGTCGAGAACCGCGGTCAGCGCGTCACGCAGGTCGTGCGTTTTCGGGGCCGGGCGTTTCTTACCAAGGCCGGCATAGAGATCGTTGATGCGCCCGCGGTACGCGACCGTCCCGTCGGGCAGCAGCACCACCGCTTCGGGCGTCCGGGTCGCCCCCGTCGCAGCAACCAGTTCGTGCTTCGTGTCGATGAGCACCGGCACCGTGAGACCGAACTCCTTTGCGTGCCGACGCGCGTCCTCGACGGTCAGTCCCGCATCAACCTGGACCGCATAAAACTGCACACCGCGGGCGGCAAAGTCCTTCGCGATGGCCGCGATCTCGGGCGAGTAGCCGTTCGCGATCGGGCAGTCCGTCGTGGTAAAGAGGAACACATTAGCTTTAGCGTCACCGACAGTAAGGGGCGTGTGTGACTTGCCATCAATGTCGCGGAGGCTCAGCGGCGGCTTCACGGGCGCGGCGTCCTTCTTGGGCGCGCCGAGTCCGCGCCCGAGAACCGCGGGATCGATGCCGACGCGCTTCAGCTCGCCCTCAATGTCCATCCCGCCAAGCTTGGCCTTGAGCACCGTCTGGCGGGTGTGCGCGAGGAGCGCGTTGCGGAGCGTGCCCGTCTCGTCCTCGTTGGCCGCGAGCGTGCGGAACGTGATCGCCCCCATCTCGTCGTAGGACGCCTCGCCCCACCGCACCCGCACCGGCGGGGTGCTCGGGTTCCGCGGGTTGTTGGCCGAGTTGTCCCAGGTGAGTTCCGCGGTAACCACGGTGCCCTTCGGCAACCGCACGTAGTCCTTGTAGAAGTAGGTGCCCTGCCAGTTGAAGTCCCAATCGCGGATGGAGTACAGGCTCTTCGTCTCGCCGTTCGGGAGCTTGGCGGTGGCCTTCATCGTCTTGCCGATGTAGTGGGCGTGGCTACCCACCCCGACCAAGTCCACGTCCACCGGCAGCGTGAACGAGTCCGTGACCTTGAAATCCGCCTTCCCAGCAGGAATGTCGATCCCCGAGAACAGCCCGAACACCGGCGGCAGTTGGAGCCCCACGAGGGTCCGTTGGGGAGCCTTAGAGGCGAAGTACAGCCCGACCTCGATCACCTCCTCCTCCTTCTTGCCGGAGAGGTGGAAGTGCGTTTGCAGCACGAGGTCCGAGCCCTTCTTAAGCGGCAGCGCGAGCCCGTCCGGGAGGTGCGCCGGGATGCCGCCGACGGCCCACCCGCCGAGCGAACCGGTGGGGCGGAACGTCATCCCCGGGAACCCGGGCTGACCGGTCTTCGGTGCGAGCTGCTGCGCCCGCCCGCTGTCGTCGGTGAAGTAAAGGATGTGGTGCAGTACGACCGGCGCGGTGGCCCGAAACTCGACCGCGGTGACCCACTTGTCTTCCGAGAGGTCGAGCGGCAGTACGAAGTTCTGGTAGATGTCCGCCCCCTCGGCGGGCACGACGAACGGCCGGTCCATCTTCACCACGAGGTCGGGCTTGCCGAGCTGCCAGCCCTCGGGAAACTTGGGCAGCGCGGGGGTCTTACTCGGGTCACCCTCGGGCGCGCCGTCATTGACCCAGTTCGCAAACAATTTGATCTGGTCGTCGGACAGCCGGCGCGCGTCGCGGAACTCGCCGTGCCCCTTTTCGGGCTGCCACGGCGGCATGTACCGGTCTTCCATCGTCCGGAGCATGGTCTTCGCGTGCTTCTGCGTGTCTTTGTAGTTGAGCAGCGAGAAGGGCGCGACCTGTCCGGGGCGGTGGCAGCCCGTGCAGTTCTGGAACACGAGCGGGGCGATGTGTTCGCTGAACGTGGGCTTCGCGGGCACGTCGGCCGCGGGCGCCACGAGCGGCGCAAGCGCGAGCACGACCGGAACGAGTAACCACTTCCGCATCGGAATCTCCGAGAAGGTCAGGCGCAGGAGCGCCGCACGCTATTCTAACCCGCCGGGCGAGGGGCCGTTACATTACGCGGCGCAACAGGTCACCACCGTAAGTTTCATCTTGGTGAAATGGGGCATATGCTATTCCGGTGCTCCGCCGTCGCAATTGGCGCATCGGGCATTGGGAGTTGCTTCGATGCATCCCAAATGCCTGTTGGGTGCGTTCGCCGCCGTTCCCGATCCACGAGAACAACAAGGGCCGGTCCTTTCTTTTTGCTCCCATCCTCGCTCTGCTGGTCGTCGGCATTCTCTTTGGGGCGACGTTCGCCCGTGTTGTCGTCCAACTCGCCGACGATTACGGTAGCGACTTCGCCTTGCTCCTGGAGTTCCCGCGACATGGCAGATCAAAAATCGCCTATACAACTTTCTTAACATGACGTGGGGCGTGGATGCGTGCCAGGGGCGCCGCGGTTCCCCACCGCAGGCGTTCGCCGCGCTACGCAACGTGGGCACTCATCTGCTCGCACACGTCGAAGCCGACAACCACGCGCGAGCCACACGATGTTTGCCCCCTCGATTACACGAGGCGATCAACCTCCTCGCTTCACCGCTGTGAAACTTTGAATAGCGCTGGTGGGAAATCGGGCCGCCGTTTTTGTTCGGCTTGCTGCAGACCCCTGGCGCGGTAGAATCACCTTTGAGTCAGCCGTCCTTGAAAACGGTTATCGTGTACGCGAACTCGGACGTTGCAATTACCCGCGAGCGGCTGTTATAAAATCGGGTACCAAACGCGAGAGTTGACAAGACAGCCGTGGGATGTAGGCTAAAGTAAGAGAAGTGATTTGCATCCGTAGCTCAACTGGATAGAGCATCGGTCTTCGGAACCGAGGGTTAGAGGTTCAAATCCTCTCGGGTGTACTGACAGATACCTATCGCTGGTAAGCCCTTGCGGTCTGCCCCTCTGGGTCGGAGTGCGGCGTATCCTTCCGAGTCATTCAGGTAGAACTACCTGAACCCGGCACGGATGCCAATCATCGTGCCCACCAAGAAACTAATTCCGGATCTCAATTTCTTTGCATCCACTGGCTATGAACGCGTCACTCCGTACAGCGGCGATCGGGCCAAAGGCGCATGCTCCGGCTGGTCCGCCTACTAGAATTTCGTGAGCGGAAGAATACGCACCGAGAGCCCGCGCATGACCGTGTGCCTGAAGCAAATCGTAAGCAAAACCGCGGTGTCGATCGACACGGCCGGACACAAGGTGCGAGTCAGCCAGAGGCGTTGATGCCCACCGGTTGAGTGGTGTGTGGGCCGCTCGAACGTGACTGGCGCCCGCGCGGGTTGGGTGTTGCGCCCCCGGGTGCCGCAACGAGCGGTGCGTGGTATCGGCGGCGCCCGCCCTGGCCGATCAGTTGAGCGAGTACGCCGCATCCCACCTCGGGCGAGGGGACGGCGGCCGGCATTCGGCCGGGGTGGCCGCCCTGCGCCTCGTGACCGTTTCGGCCAAGCGGTCGGTGACCGTGGCCATGATTTGGCCAGCATCAGCAGGGCGTCGCCGGTGAGCGACACGCCCTCCCGTACAGTTCACGTGTACTGGCCCGTTCGGGTCGGCACGGAGGGCGCGGGAGAGGACGGCCTGTAGCTCGGGCGCCTCCACACGCCCGCTGAGCACGAGCACGGCCCGAGTAGGTTCCGACATGCAAGCGCGCTCCGATGTGTCGGGAGCAAAAGACAGCGGCACCGAACTCTGGCCCCGCTTGCGTTCAGAACGCACTGAACCCGTCCCCGCCCCCGTTCCCGTTGGTGCTCCGCTTGAGCGCCTTGGCCACCGCCGGCCGCGGCTTCGGCCCCGCCGCCCGCACCGCCGGAGCCGCGTTCCCGTGCCGCAGCTTGAACCGGCTGACGAGGTCGCGGAGCTGCCCGGCCTGGTCGGTCAGCGCCTGCGCGGTGGCGCTCATCTCCTCCGTCTGCGACGCGTTCCGCTGAGTCACGCTGTCCATCTGGCTGACCGCCTTGTTCACCTGCTCGATGCCGCTCGACTGCTCCTTGCTGGCCGCTGCCATCTCGGTGACGATGTCGGTGACCCGCTTCACGCTGGTCACGATCTCGGCGAGGGTGTCGCCCGACTTGTTGACGAGTTCGGTGCCCGCCTCCACCTTCTTCACGCTGTCGTTGATCAGCCCCTTGATCTCCTTCGCCGCCGTCGCGCTCCGCTGGGCCAGGTTCCGCACCTCGGTGGCGACGACGGCGAACCCGCGCCCCTGCTCACCCGCACGGGCCGCCTCCACCGCCGCGTTCAGGGCGAGCAGGTTGGTCTGGAATGCGATCTCGTCGATGGTGGTGATGATGTCGGCGATCTTCTTGCTGGACGCGTTGATCTCGCTCATGGCCTCGACGGCGCCGCTCACCACGGCGCCGCCCCGCTCGGCCACCTCCTTGGACCCGCTGGCCAACTGCCGGGCCTGCTGGGCGTTGTCCGCGCTCTGCTTCACTGTGGCGGTGATCTCCTGCAGCGAACTGGCCGTCTCCTCCAGGCTGCTGGCCTGCTCCTGGGCTCCGGACGAGATCTCCTCGCTGGCACTGGACAACTGGCTGCTCGCGTCGGCCAACTGCTCGGCCACCTCGCGCACCCCCTCCAGCGCGGCCCGCATGCTGCGCACCGCCTGGTTCAGCTCGGCCGACATTTGGCCCACATCGTCGCTACCCAGGTCCGGGATCGAGACCGTGAAATCGCCCGCCGCTAGCGCCGTCACACAGGTCCGGATTTCGCCCACCTTGCGCTGCAGTTCGATCGACTCGCTTCGCGCGCACTCTTCCATCGACTTCTCGGCGGTCACATCGGAGGCGAACTCCACCACCTTGTACGGCTTGCCTGTGACGGAATCGAGGATCGGGTTGTACGCCGCCCGGAGCCACACCTCCTTGCCCCCCTTGCGAACCCGCTTGAAGTCGTTGCTGACGAACTCCCCACGGCCCAGCTTCGCCCAGAACTCCCGGTACTCGGGGGCCGTCGCGTGGCTCGGGGCGACGAACATTCGGTGGTGCTGCCCGCGGATCTCGTCCAGCCGGTAGCCCATCGTACTCAGGAAGTTCTCGTTGGCCGTCAGGACCGTGCCGTCGAGGCCGAACTCGATCACCGCCTGCACCCGACTGACCGCGAGCAGTTGCCCCACGTAGTCGTCGTTCCGCTCCCGCTGCTTGCCAATCTGGGGCCAGTCCACGCGGGTCTGCCCCAGGGCCGTGCGGATGCCCCCGACGGTGGCGTTCACGGCCGCTCCCAGCCTCCCCACCTCGTCGCCCGACGCCACCTCTACCGCGACGCCCAAGTCCCCGCGTGCGACCGACTCGAGCGTCTCGACCGTGCGGCCGAGCGGTCCGGTGATCATGCGCGCCAGCCCCAGCCCGATGAGCATGCTCAGCGCCGCCGCGCCCACGGTGCCCCCGACCAGTGTGCTCTGGGCCGCTTGGGCGCTGTCGTTGCCCGTGCTGTTGACGTCGCTGGCCACCTCGGTCACCGTCTTGACCAGTTCGTCGATGCTCGCTGTGACCGCGTCGAATTTTAGCCCGGCTTGCTGCACCCTCCGGTCCACCTCGCGGCGGCACTCGGCACGCTCGGCGTCGGTGCCCGCCCGGACAAGCGCACGAGTCGCATGGATCGTTTCCTCGGCGGCTGCGAAGTACTCGCGTACGGCGGCGCGCACCTTCTCCAAGTCCTTCCGCTCATCCCGCCCGCTCCGGGACACGCGCAACACGGTTGCGGCGTAGGCGTCGAGGCCGCTCGTGACCGCCTCGCGGATCGAGGGCTGGGGCGCAAGCGCCTGGTTCAGTCGGGCCTCGTCCCTCGCGCCGGTGGCGGCGACCACGTTGTTGCGAAAGCGAGCCAGGTTGACCGCCGATTTGGCCAGGTCGGTGCCGGCGACCGTGTAGTCCGCGTACAGCACGCGCATCCCCTCGCGGGAACTCGCGAGGCCGCGGTACGCGATCCCGCCGCTGGCCGCGACGAGTACGCAGACGATGGCGAACCCCAATAGCAATTTGGTCATTAAGGTGCGGTTGCGAAACCAGCTCATCGGAGTAGAACCTCGAGCGGAGACGTGGGAGAGATCAGGCTTGACGAGTTGCAAACGTGATGTGGGGCTCGTTGCCGGCAATGGCCACGGGGAGGCCCCTATCGACCTTATCGAACCATCAGCCCATAAGTTTGCCCGTCACCTGACCTGAACGTCCTCCATTACCCATCGGGACACAGAGGGGGTATCCGGACGCGGAACGGTGTCGTGGATCGGCTGCGGATCAGAATTGCTACGAGATGTGAATAGGACTTACGCAGTTGCGCTGGCGCAGGATTTGCGCATGGTGTGTTGTTGGTCTATGATCGGGCCATGAACGCACCACGTGCGAGCGCCGAGGACTACATCCAATTCCTGATCGCCACCCCCAAGGTGGCGTCGGCCGCGGAAGCCGCGCGAGCCCAACCGGACCATCCGACGGCGCCCGCGCATGATGCGTTCACCCGACTGCTGCACCGGCTGGAACCGGACCCAGCGGCGTTGTGGGACGAAGCCCGGTCGTCGGTCCGCCCGGGCGGTGCCGTGGTGCTCGACGACTCGGTGCTGGACAAGCCGTTCGCCCGGCACATGGGGCTGGTGCGCCGGTGCTGGTCCGGGCGGCACCGCCGGGTGGTGAGCGGGATCGGGCTGGTGACCCTGCTGTGGACCGACGGGGCCGCCCTGGTACCGTGTGATTACCGGCTCGCCGACCCGGCCCGAGCCGAGACCAAGAACGACCACTTCCGAGCCATGCTGGCGGTCGCCAAGGGACGGGACCTGTCGCCCCGGGTGGTACTGTTCGACACCTGGTACTCGGGCAAGGACAACCTGAAGGCGGTGCGGGCCCTGGGGTGGCACTTCCTGACCCGGGTGCGGAGCAACCGGCGGGTGAACCCGGATCGCACGGGCAATCGGGCCATCGAGGGGTGCCCGATCGGGGCCGCCGGTACGGTGGTGCACCTGGAGGGGTTCGGATTGGTGAAGGCGTTCCGGATCGCCACCGGTGATGGGGGCACGGAGCATTGGATCACCAACGACCTCGACATGGACGAGGCCACTCGTGCGGTTCTGGCCGGGCACGCGTGGGGCATCGAGGAGTATCACCGGGGCCTCAAGCAGCATTGCCACGTGGACCGGTGCCAGGTGCGCATGAGCCGGGCCCAAGCGGTCCACATCGGGCTCGCGATCCGCGCGTTCCTGCGGCTCGAGTGGCACCGGCTCAAGTCCGGCGTCAGTTGGTTCGCGGCCAAGACGGCCATCGTGCGCGAAGCGGTGCGAACCTACCTCGCCGCACCTACATACCTACTTACCCAAAAGTCAACTACGTAAGTCCTAGTGAATTGTGCCGGTTGACGATGACGCTTAGCGCGAGCCGGCTGGAGGTTGCGGCGCGCCCTTTTTACCTGATCTGTGACTTGGCCGGACGTGACAGGTGGTCGATACCACGCCGGCGCCCCGGGTCGGGGTGCTGCGCCTCGGGGCCGCAACGAGCGGTGCGTGGTATCGGCGGCGCCCGCCCTGGCCGATCAGTTGAGCGAGTACGCCGCATCCCACCGCGGGCGAGGGGACGGCGGCCGGCATTCGGTCGGGGTGGCCGCCCTGCGCCTCGTGACCGTTTCGGCCAAGCGGTCGGTGACCGTGGCCATGATTTGGCCGGGGAAATCGACCAGGCGCAGCGCGACCCCGGCGGCATCACACTGCCAGCACGCCCACGCCAGCACCAGCAGGGCCTCACCGGTGAGCGATACGACGCCGCCGCAGTTCACGTATACCGGCACGTGCGGGTCGACGCAGAGGGTGCGGAGGGCGCGGGAGAGGACGGCCCGCAGTTCGTGCACCTCCACCCGCCCGCTGAGCACGAACACGGCCCGAGTGGGTTCTGACATGTGAGCACGCCCTGATTGGTGGGTGACAAGGGACCGCGGCGCCGAACTCCGGCGCCGCTCGCGTTCAGAAGTCGCTGAACCCGTCGCCGCCCATGGCGTCCAGCTCGTGCCCGCCGCCGCCCCCGTTGCCGTTGGTGCTCCGCTTGAGCGCCTTGGCCACCGCCGGCCGCGGCTTCGGCCCCGCCGCCCGCTTCGCCGGCCGCGCCGCCCGGGCGTGCCCGTCACTGCCCAGCTTGAACCGGGCGACAAGGTCGCGGAGCTGCCCGGCCTGGTCGGTCAGGGTCTGGGCGGTGGCGCTCATCTCCTCCGTCTGGCTCGCGTTCCGCTGGGTGACGGTGTCCATCTGCGACACCGCCTTGTTCACCTGCTCGATGCCGCTCGACTGCTCGCGGCTGGCGGCGGCCATCTCGGTCACGATGTCGGTGACCCGCTTCACGCTGGTCACGATCTCGGCGAGGGTGTCGCCCGACTTGTTGACGAGTTCGGTGCCCGCCTCCACCTTCTTCACGCTGTCGTTGATCAGCCCCTTGATCTCCTTCGCCGCCGTCGCGCTCCGCTGGGCCAGGTTCCGCACCTCGGTGGCCACCACCGCAAACCCGCGCCCCTGCTCACCCGCACGGGCCGCTTCCACCGCCGCGTTCAGGGCGAGCAGGTTGGTCTGGAATGCGATCTCGTCGATGGTGGTGATGATGTCGGCGATCTTCTTGCTGGACGCGTTGATCTCGCTCATGGCCTCGACAGCGCCGCTCACCACGGCGCCGCCCCGCTCGGCCACCTCCTTGGACCCGCTGGCCAACTGCCGGGCCTGCTGGGCGTTGTCCGCGCTCTGCTTCACTGTGGCGGTGATCTCCTGCAGCGAACTGGCCGTCTCCTCCAGGCTGCTGGCCTGCTCCTGGGCACCGGACGAGATCTCCTCGCTGGCGCTGGACAACTGGCCGCTCGCGTCGGCCAACTGCTCGGACACCTCGCGCACGCCCTCCATCGCCGTCCGCACGCTGAGCACCGCCTCGTTCAGCGACCGCCCCATCTGCCCCATGTCGTCGGTCCCCAGGTCCGGCACCGTGGCGGTGAAGTCGCCCGCCGCCAGCGCCCGGATGGTGTCCTGGATGGTGCTCGCCTTGCGCCGCAAATCGGCCGCCGCGACCGCCTCCCGCTCCTGCCGCTCCCGCTCCACCGCGGCCTCCCGCTCCATCCGCTCCCGCTCGGCCGCGGCCTCCCGATCGGCTCGCTCCTTGTCCCGCACCACTGCCGCCCGCTCGGCCTCCTTGGCCGCGGTCAGGCCGTCGATGGCCACGTTCAGCGCGGTCCCCAGTTGTGCCATCTCGTCCTCCGACTTCACTTCCACCTTGCGGCTCAGGTCCCCCCTCGTCACGCCCTCGAGCACGGATATGGTCGCGGTGAGCGGGCGCACCACCGACGCGGTCAGCAGCAGCCCCAGCCCGACCGCGGCCAGCACCGCCCCGATGCTCACCGCCCACATGGTCCGCCGGCCCTGGTCGAACACCTCGTTGGCCTTGGCGTTCTCCTCCTTGCTGATCGCCTGCTGCCCGTCCAGCACCGCCACCAGTGCGGCGTTCATCTCGCGCATGACCGGGTTTTCGCGGGACAGCGCCTTCTCGGCCTTATCGAACTCGCGGCGGTCGATCAGCGCACAGATCTCGTCGCTGAGCCGCTTCCACTCGGCGAACTTCGACTCGAAAGCCTTCCACAGGACCGCCTCCTTGTCCGTCATCGGCAGGGCGGTGTACGCCTTGGCCTCGTCGTCGGCCACCCGCCGCCCCTGCTCGCACGATGCCCTGGCCGTGCTCAGATTCGCCTCGTCGCCGCACTTGCCGAACAGGATGGCGCTCCGCTCGGCCCGCTGGACCGTCACGAGGCTGATACCCATTTTGCCCAGCGACAGGGCCGAGGGGACCAGATTGGTGTTGGCGTTAACCTGGCACTCGCGGACCCCGCCGAGTGCCTCCATGGATTGGTAAGCCAGGAAGGCACAGGCCCCGGCGATGACCAGGAACCCGCCCACCAGGCGCGGCCCCAGGCGCATCTTCGACAGTGCCGCGAGCATTGAGTCGATCATGGGTTATTTCTCCTGCCAATTGTGTGGCACACAATTCCCTTCCCCTCGCGAATGCCGGGGGAGGCGGCAACATCGCCACACGTCAGGCATTCCCTTACAGTATCGTGGCATATTTTTTGAAATGTGTCATCTCGGAGAATAAATCGAATGCAAGAATATATAATTGATTAGGGTATAAATGTGCTCTGGATTAAAAAACATGGCGGGCGCATCCGTTACGTGATTAAACGAAAGCAGGGCCGGCTCACCACCGGAGCCGTCTTGGCTGAAACTGAGGTGCCGTCTGTTCGAGCGATCGCGCCGCAGCGATCAGGCGCGGCTGGTCGTACCGCTCGGAAGGGGGGAAGCGCTTTGTAGCCGAGTGCTCTCGGCGAGCTTCAGGCCCCCAATTGGATCGGGGTTTCATTTCCCTGACATGTCGGGCGGCGGCGCGCGTACGTGGTGTGCTCGGTGGGAACGAGAACCGCTCTCGGGGCGCTTCTCGTTCGATCGGCCGGCTCGGCTCGTGGGGCACTCGCGTTCAGAAGTCGCTGAACCCGTCGCCGCCCATGGCGTCCAGTTCGTGCCCGCCGCCGCTGCCGGTGGCGCTCCGCTTGAGTGCCTTGGCCACCGCCGGCCGCGGCTTCGGCCCCGCCGCCCGCTTCGTCGGCCGCACCGCACCGCCCGAGCCGCCGCCCAGTTTGAACCGGGCGACGAGGTCGCGGAGCTGCCCGGCCTGGTCGGTCAGCGCCTGCGCGGTGGCACTCATCTCCTCGGTCTGCGACGCGTTCCGCTCGACTGCTCGCGGCTGGCGGCGGCCATCTCGGTCACGATGTCGGTGACCCGCTTCACGCTGGTCACGATCTCGGCGAGGGTGTCGCCCGACTTGTTGACGAGTTCGGTGCCCGCCTCCACCTTCTTCACGCTGTCGTTGATCAGCCCCTTGATCTCCTTCGCCGCCGTCGCGCTCCGCTGGGCCAGGTTCCGCACCTCGGTGGCCACCACCGCAAACCCGCGCCCCTGCTCACCCGCACGGGCCGCTTCCACCGCCGCGTTCAGGGCGAGCAGGTTGGTCTGGAATGCGATCTCGTCGATGGTGGTGATGATGTCGGCGATCTTCTTGCTGGACGCGTTGATCTCGCTCATGGCCTCGACAGCGCCGCTCACCACGGCGCCGCCCCGCTCGGCCACCTCCTTGGACCCGCTGGCCAACTGCCGGGCCTGCTGGGCGTTGTCCGCGCTCTGCTTCACTGTGGCGGTGATCTCCTGCAGCGAACTGGCCGTCTCCTCCAGGCTGCTGGCCTGCTCCTGGGCACCGGACGAGATCTCCTCGCTGGCGCTGGACAACTGGCCGCTCGCGTCGGCCAACTGCTCGGACACCTCGCGCACGCCCTCCATCGCCGTCCGCACGCTGAGCACCGCCTCGTTCAGCGACCGCCCCATCTGCCCCATGTCGTCGGTCCCCAGGTCCGGCACCGTGGCGGTGAAGTCGCCCGCCGCCAGCGCCCGGATGGTGTCCTGGATGGTGCTCGCCTTGCGCCGCAAATCGGCCGCCGCGACCGCCTCCCGCTCCTGCCGCTCCCGCTCCACCGCGGCCTCCCGCTCCATCCGCTCCCGCTCGGCCGCGGCCTCCCGATCGGCTCGCTCCCTGTCCCGCTCGGCCTGCTCGCGTTCGGCCTCCTTGGCGGCCCGGATCGACTCGGTGGCCGTGTTCAGTGCGGCCGCCAGGCGCCCGAGTTCGTCCCGGGTATCGATCTCGGCCCGCTGGGACAGGTCGCCCTTCGCGGTGCGTTCCAGCACCTCGACACAGCGGTTCAGCGGCAGGGTGATCATGCGCGCGATCATCAAGCCCAAGGCCACCCCGCCGATACAGCCGACGATCGTCAGCGTCATCATCGTTTGGCGCGCGGACCGGTACGTTTCGACGTTTTGACCTGCATGGCGGCGACCAGCTTGCCGGCCCCGCTGATACTGGTTTCCAGTACCGCGAGCGCCTCGTCGATCTTACCCGCCTCGGCCAAATCGTTCGCCTGCCCGAGGCGGGTGACCCACTCCGGAAGATGGTCCCGGGTTTCGGCCAGCTTCTGCTTGGCCTCGGGCGTCACGAAGTACTGGTCCAGTTGGCCGGCCTGGGTCTGCACGTCACGCAGGTACTGACGCGTCTGGGCGGCCTTCTCGCGGCGGTCCTCGGGGCGCTTGGCGAGGAGGGTCATGCGCACCCCGCGCCCGGCCAGCGCGACCTGGGTGCTCAACTCGTCTGCGGCGTGCAGCCCCTTGAGGTGCTTCTCGTACAGCAACTCGGTGTTCCCTGCCATCTCCTTCATCGCGGAGGTCGCCGTCACACTCACGATCGCCGTCAGCAGGGCCAGCGCGGCGAAGCCGCTGATGAGCTTCGTCATCGTGCCGAGGTTCTGGAACCACTTCACGGACAACTCCTATGTGCGAACGGGGAGGCTTGGGTCGAGTGCGATTGATACGGCGAGCCGGACCCGCTCGCCGCTCGGCGCGCGGGTGACAACGTTTCCCTGTGTCAGGGCGTTTCCTTACAGTATCGTGAGGCTTCTTCGAAATGTGCTATCGAAGTCAAAAGTTGAATGAAAGAGAGTGCAAGTGTTATGGGTGTAAATGTGTCATGGATTGAAAATTGTAACGGCAACCTGCGATGCGTGATTAAAACGAGGACGGGACCGGCTCACTACCCCGCTAGCTTATCGGCTTGACAGTTGGTGCGGCGTGACGAAGCGGGCCGGCGATTAAAGTGAGTCGGTGCTGGGGGCCGACGCGGCTATACGGCGGGGCGCTTGAACACGAGCAGGATCACGTCCTGTTGCGCTTCAAGGTTGTGGTACAGGGTCGTGGAAACCAGTTCCCACCCGTCGGCGCCGAGCTGGTTGAGGGCGGTTTCGAGGTCGCCCGCGCCGGACTCGTCGCCCAGCCCGCTGGTGATGAACTGGGCGGTCGTGTACTGCCACTTCATAGGACTGATGTTCGGCGTTCGGTATCGGGTGTTTGAAGCCGTGCGTCCCACCGGGCCGCGGCCCGGACGGGCGAAATGCAACGCATGTGACACCAGACACCGAGTGTGATTACTCGACCGGGTACAGCATCTTACCGCAGCTCCCGCAGGTCCGGAACGTGCCCTGGGTGAGTTCCAGGAACTGTCCCTCGGTGATGCTGAGCCGGCACCCCTGGCACACGCGGGCCTTGGCCGCGGCGAATGCGTCCGCCCCCTTCACCTTGACGATCGAGTCGTAGGTCTTTTTGACGTTCGGGGGGAGCGTTGCTTCGATCTTTGCCAGCTCTGCGGTACACGCGATCTGGTCCGCCTTCATCCCTGCGATCCGCTCCGCGGCCTCGAGCTGGAGCTGCTTGAAGTCGGCCTGAGCCTGTGCCCAGGCCTGCTCGACGGCGGGGACCGCGGCGGTCTTCTCTTCGAGTTCGGTGATGGTCGCGAGGATCGCGTCTTCGAGTTCGCCCTTCTTGGTGCGGGCCATCTCGATCTCGTGCTGCTTCGCGGTGTACTCCTTCTGGACCGTCAGCCCGGGCAGTTGCTCCTCGATTTTGGTGAGCCGGGCCTCGGTCTGTTTGAGCGCCCCCTCGTCCTCGCGCTGCTTGAGCTTCAGCTTGGTGATGCCGTCGTGGTGGTCCTTGTGGGCCTGGCGCGCGGCGTCGAGGTCGTCCTGGTAGCCCTTGAGGACGCGCGGCCCGCGGTCGATCTCGGCCTGGAGGTTGCGAAGGTGAACGCGGAGCCGGTGGCACTCACGTAGCGCGGAAGTAACGGACGACATGCGAATCCCCTTTAGGGGCATTGTATGGCCGGGCGGGCAACGAGCTTGTGTCGGAGGGTTACGCCGCGCCGAGCCGCCGCGCGACTTGGTCGATCTCGCGCTTGAGGTGCGCGAGGGAGGCGGCCTGCCCCGGCGTGTTCAGCGATTCGGTAGCCTGCTCGACCAGCGTTCGCAGTTCGGCGCACAGATGAGCGAGTTGGGCTTCTGCGCTCGCGTGTGGCCCGCTCGCCGAGGCCCGTACATCTGGAGACAGCACCACGTCGCCGCTCTCCAATCCGCGGAGCAGTTCCGCGGCGAGTGACTCGGGGGTCACACGGCGCCCGAATACGCCCATTGTGGTTTCTCCTCGTTCCCGGCCCCCGCGACCTCGCGGAGCATCTCGAGCATCTCGGCCGGAGTTTTCGCTTTCGCCAGCGCCATTTCGTACATGCGCGTTCGTATCAGGTCGCGACGAACGCCGTCCGCGTAGCGCAGGGCCGGCCAGAACAGCCCGGTGAACAAGCTCCCGTCGAGTGCCAGCAGACCGGACTCGCGCACCACCCCGACGATGAGAACGATGGACCCCAATGCGATGAAGAAGAGAACCAGCGCGTAACACAGCCGTTCCCACCGCCGACCTTCGCCGATCGCTTGATCGATTACCTCTTGCACGGATCGACGGGGCACCTTTGCCACGGCCGCCCTCGAAACATTGTAACAGGAGCCCGGCGCCCCGAAACGCGAGCGGGGGCATTCGCCCCCGCGTACAGGCTAGGGGCATTGTAGAGCGGCAGAGGCCGAAGAGTATTCACCGCAGAGGGCACGAGAGGGCGCAGAGGAAGACCGAGAGAGCGTGAGGATGGCTCTGCTCTCTCGGTCCTCTGCGCCCTCTCGTGCCCTCTGCGGTAAATACCCCTTAATTCCCTCACGTCTTGACGTTTTTCAGCCCGTCGAGGAAGCCTTCGAGCTGGCGGCTGCGCACCGGGTGCTGGAGCTTGCGGACGGCCTTCGCCTCGATCTGCCGCACCCGCTCGCGGGTCACCTTGAAGATGCGGCCCACCTCTTCCAGCGTGTAGGTGTAGCCGTCGCCGAGGCCGTACCGCAGCTTGATGATCTCGCGCTCGCGGTACGTGAGCGTCTTCAGCACGCCCTCGATCTTGTCCTTGAGCATCTCGTTGGTCGCGGCGTTCACCGGGCTCTCGACGGAGTTGTCCTCGATGAAGTCGCCGAAGTACGAGTCCTCGCTCTCGCCCACCGGCCGGTCCAGGGAGATCGGCTGGCGGCTGATCTTCAGGACCCGCTTGCACTCCTCGTAGGAGATCTTCGCGGCGTCCGCCGTCTCCTGCACCGTCGGCTCGCGCCCCAGCTCTTGAAGCAACTGCTTCGAGACGTTGCGGAGCTTCGACATCGTCTCGATCATGTGGACGGGGATGCGGATCGTCCGCGCCTGGTCCGCGATGGCCCGGGTGATGGCCTGCCGGATCCACCACGTCGCGTAGGTGCTGAACTTGAACCCGCGGCGGTGCTCGTACTTGTCCACCGCCCGCATCAGGCCGGTGTTCCCCTCCTGGATCAGGTCGAGGAAGGAGAGCCCGCGGTTGCGGTACTTCTTGGCGATCGAGACCACCAGCCGCAGGTTGCCGCCGGAGAGGTCGCGCTTGGCCTGCTCGTACTCGGCGAACCGCTGTTTCATGATGCCGACCCGGCGGCGCAGGCTGGCGGGCTCTTCGAGCGTGATGAGCATCAGGTCCTGGAGCTCTTTCTCCAGGTTGGCCCGCTCCTCCTTCGCGGTGCGGTTGCCGCTCAGGGTTTCGATCTCGGCCTCCAGCTCGTCCATGCGCTGGGAGATCTGCTCCAGCTTCTTCATGAGCGGCTGGACCTTCTGGGTCCGGATCGACAGCTCTTCGACCAGCGTGACGGTCTTGCGGCGGCGCAGGCGCAGGCGCTCGCGGATCGTCTCCCGCTCGTCGCCCGGGGTGCGCTCGTCGCTGAGCCGCTGGAAGTCCTCGACGTTGCCCTCCATCAGCGGCTCGAGGGTCCGCAGGTTGTGCGGCATCCGCTGGAGGATCTTGTCCTTTTCGAGGTTCTCGGTCTGGGACACCTTGATGGTGCGGTCGAACGGGAGGTCGCCGGAGTGGACCCGCTTGAGGGTCTCGACCACCTGCCGCATGGCGTAGTCGCACTCCAGCACCTTGCGGCGGAACCGGCGGCGGGTCAGCTCGATCTTCATCGCGAGCGACACCTCCTGCTTCCGGTTCAGGAGCTCGATCTGCCCCATCTGCGTGAGGTACATGCGGACCGGGTCGTCGATGTGCCGGCCGTCGCCGTCGGAGTCCTCGTAGCTCGGGGCCTCGGGGTCCGCGACGGCGGCGTCGGCCGCGACCGGGGCGTCGGCGACGGCCTCGCCGTCGTCCTCGTCGATGACGCTGATGCCGTTGGCGTCGAGGATCTCGAGCACGTGCTCGAGCCGGTCGGACTCGGGGACGCCGTCGCGGCCTTCGGGCAGGGCGGTGTTCACCTCGTCGTAGGTGAGCGACCCGACCTGCTTGCCACGCTCGACCAGCGCCTTGAGAACCTCGTCGTTCTTCCAGTCCATCCGAACCCCTCCCACTGGTCGTCCGCTCGGGGCCGTCTTGGCCGTTGCGGCGGGTGGTTCTCAACTCGTGTGCGAAACCCAGATGTCTCGTTTCGTGCGGCGGTCAGGCCGCCGGCGCGTCCGGCTGCGGGCCGCCCGCGTTGTCGCCCCGCTTGGGCGGCCGCTGCTGCGTCTGCTGGATGCGCCGCAGCAGCTCGATCGCCTCGTCGTCGCTCGCGCCGGCGAGCTGCTCTTTGGCCCGGCGGGCCTCGGCCTCGGCCTTCATCTCCGCGAACCGCTTGAGCAGCCGGGCCAGCCACTGCTCGCGGTCCTGCATCTGCTGGCCGACGAACTGGAGCTTCTGGGACACCTCGAACAGGTCCTCGCGGTCGGCGAGCCGCTCGCGGAGGCTTTCGAGGTCGGGCACGCCGCCCGCCGCATGCACCCCGTACAGCTCGGAGAGGATGCGCCGCAGCCCGGTGTGCGTGATCTCGTCGGGCGCCAGCCGGGCCGCCGCGACCGGCACCAGCAGCGGGTCGCTGAGCAGCAGCTCGACCAACTGGCGCTCGGCCGCCACCGCCGGGCCGGCCTTCGACGCGCCGCGGGGCCGCTCGGTCGTCGGCAGGACCGCGTCGGGGCGAACTGTGACCGTCGGGCGGCCGCCGTCGCGGTGCCCCTCCTGTTCCTTCTGCTGCGCCTCGCGCTGCTTCTGCTCGTGGTCCTTGCGCAGCTCGCCGAACCGCACCCACATCGTTTCCTGCTTGAAGCCGAGCCGGTGGGCGATCCGGGTGACGATCAGCTCCCGCTTCATCTGGGCCGCGGCCCCGGGCATCGGGGGGGCGGACGCCATGACGCCCAGGATGTCGTCGGCGATCCGCCGCTTGGTCTCGACCGACGGGTTCGGGTCCCGCTCGAGCAGCTTGTTCAATTTAAAATCTAACGCGTCCGCGGCGGATGTCAGTACCTCTTTAAATGTTTCGGTCCCGCCGGGCTTCACCAGCAGGTCGCACGGGTCCAGCCCGTCGGGCAGGGTGGCGACCGCGAGTTCGACGTCCTGCGAGACGAACATCTCGAGCGCGCGGTCCACGCCCGCGAACCCGCCGGCGTCGGCGTCGTACAGCAGCACCACCTTCGGCGCGTAGCGGCTGAGCTGTGCGACGTGCTGGGGGTTGAGCGCGGTGCCCATCGTGGCGACCACCTGCGGCACGCCGCACTGGTGGGCCATCATCACGTCCGTGTAGCCCTCCACGACCGCGAGGTAGCCGGCGTTGGCGTGGCGGGCGAGGTCCAGCCCGTAGAGCAGCTCCTTCTTGTGGAACAGCGGCGTTTCCGCCGAGTTGTAGTACTTCGGTCCGCGGGCGGCCAACGGGTTGTTCGGCATGATCCGGCCGCCGAACCCGACCACCTGCCCGCGCACGTCCTTGATCGGGAACATGACCCGGTCGCGGAACCGGTCGTAGTACCCGCGCTGGCCGTCGCGGGCCGCGAGCAGCCCGACCTCGACGAGCGTGTCGGTCGGGACCCCTTCGGCGAGGGCCAGTTTCACGAGCCAGTCGCCGTTGATGGGGGCGAAGCCGATGCCGAAGTCGCGGGTGGTCTTGCCCGAGAGCTTCCGCGCCCCCATGTACTTGCGGGCCTCTTCGCCCAGGTCGCCTTCGAGGTACTGGTAGGCGTACTTGGCCTGCGCCCAGCGCATCACCTCCAGCAGCCGGGTGCGGTGGTGGTCCTGCGGCGACTGTTGCTCGTCGAGCTTGATTCCGGCCTTCGCCGCGAGTATGGCCCGGGCCTCACGGAACCCGACCTTCTCGTGGTTCTGGACGAACGCGAACACGTCCCCCTGGGCGCCGCACGACCAGCACTTGTACCGCTGGCGGTGCGGGTCGATGTCGAGCGACGGGCGGGTGTCGTTGTGGAACGGGCAGACGGCTTTGAAGATCTTGCCGGCCGGAACGATGTTGATGTACGAGCCGACGACAGCGACAATGTCGCTGGCGGCCTTGATCTGTTTGGTTAGCTCCACCGGGTCGGACGGCACGTTTCACCTGCGGATAACCGGCCTGTCGTTCGCTCGATCCCGACACCGCTGTGCTGCCCAGGGCGGTTGCGGCGATGCGCGTGAACCCCGGCGGAAGGTCGCCGGGGGGTCGTGAATCGGGGGAGAAACGGGATTCCGGAGTCGTTACTGGGTCCGCGGTCGGTCGGCCTTGGCGATTGTCGAGTTTGCCCTTCGACCCCGTGCTGGTGGAGCTGGCGAACCGGCGTCAGGGGGCTAACTCGCGTACGGAGTTAAACGCTTGCCGGATGAATCGCCGTGGGTGGGGTGGGGACGCTCGATTGGTGCCGTGGCTCTGTTCTCCTCTGAGCCTTTAAGGTCGGTGCATCAATCCGTTGATGCTTTGCGAATTATACCCGCTTGGGGGGGGGCGTCAAGGCAACCTCCGTTCCGACCGCCGCACCCCGCAAACTTAACCCATAACCCGGTCACCGGCGGCTCCGACAAAACGGAATCTCCCACCAAGTTGCCCGCACCGCCGGCGCCTGATGCGCCCGCGCCGCCACCCGCACGACCGGCCCCGCGGGAGCGCCCGCTACGCCAACTCGGGCGCGCGATTTTGGAGTGATTGGGTAGACCGTGCGTGCGTCACGGACGGGCGTGCGGGGTTGTAGTTCTGGTGCCGACTCAGTGACGCCATTCGTGCTGAAAATCTCTGGCGGAACGCGGCACGGACGTGCGTCACCAAATTGCGATGGAGAGGCCAAAGACGGTTTTGACAGGATTGACAGGATGAACGAGATTTCAAATCGATCTGTTTTGATCCCGCTCGTCCTGCCGATTCTGTCAAAACCGTCTTGATGACCACGAGACGGGTGCGGGCCGGAACGAAGCCACGACCATCCGCCATACCGCCACCCGCACCCTTTAGACGGGTGGGCCGACGCGAGGCGAGCCGTCGTTGCCTTTCTCGTTGCCTCCGCGCCGCGGCCGGCTTACACTCAGCCTCACCACGACCTCGCGCACGGGGGCGCACCGCCCCGATTCCCCTTCCGCCTCTCCGGAGAACTCTGAGTTATGGCCCGCAACTTCAACCGTCGTCAGGTGCTCGGCGCCGGCGCCGCCGCTCTCGGCTACCTGTACCTCGCGCCCGCGGTTTCGGCCGCCCGCGTCTACCGCGCCAACGAGAAGCTCCGCGTCGCGGGCATCGGCGTCGGCGGCAAGGGCTCCAGCGACATCGATCAGGCCGGCAACCTGATGGACGTCATCGCGCTCTGCGACATCAACGACGGCAACCTGGCCGCGAAGGCCAAGAAGTGGCCGGAGGCCAAGACGTTCGCCGACTACCGCAAGCTGTACGACGACGCGGCGCTGCTGAAGAGCATCGACGCGGTCGTGGTCAGCACCGCGGACCACTCCCACGCCCAGGCCAGCATCCTGGCCATGCGGGCCGGCAAGCACGTCTACTGTCAGAAGCCGCTGACGCACGACGTGTACGAGGCGCACCTGATGCGGACCGAGGCCGCCAAGGCCAAGGTCTGCACCCAGATGGGGAACCAGGGCACCGCGGCCAACGGGCTGCGCCGCGCCGCCGAACTGCTCCGCGCCGGCGAACTCGGCGACGTGACCGCGGTCCACGTGTGGACCAACCGCCCGGCGGGCTACTGGAAGCAGGCGCCGGACGTGAGCGACGCCAAGCCGCCCGCCAAGGGGAGCGTGCCCAAGGGGATCCACTGGGACGAGTTCCTCGGCGTGGCCCCGGACCGCGAGTTCGCCAACGGCATCCACGGGTTCGCGTGGCGCGGGTTCTGGGACTACGGCACCGGGGCCATCGGCGACATGGCCTGCCACACCGCCAACATGGCGTTCATGGGGCTGCGGCTGGCGCACCCGACGAAGGTGTCGGCCACGGCCGGCGACGTGAACCCGCTCACCTGCCCGAGCTGGGCGAACGTGGTCATCGAGTTCCCGAAGCGCGGGGACCTGGCGCCGGTCACGCTGAACTGGTACGAGGGCAAGAAGGACGGGAAGAAGGTCCTGCCGCCCGACGAACTGGTCGCGAAGGCGCTGGAGATCTCGGGCGCCAAGAAGCTCGTGGACAGCGGGTCCATCATCGTCGGCACGAAGGGCTTCGCGTACTCGCCCGACGACTACGGCGCGAACGTGTTCTTCAGCACCGGGAAGAAGACCGGGAACGACACCAAGCCGGAAACGCTGCCGGTGAACAACAAGGGCGACCAGGGGCAGAAGGACGAGTGGGTCGCGGCGATCAAGGCCGGGAAGCCGGAGATGGCGCTGGCCAACTTCGATTACGGCGGGCTGCTGACCGCCGCGTTCCTGCTCGGGAACGTCGCCATCCGCACCGGCAAGTCGTTCAACTTCGACGGCGAGAAGTGCGCCGCCGACATCAAGGAAGCCGCCCCGCTGATCCGCCGCACCTACCGCAAGGGCTGGGACCTGATCGGCTACAACGCGTGAGCTGAGAAAGAGCGTTCACCGTAGAAGCAGAGAAAAGAGTGTTCACCGCAGAGGGCACGAGAGGGCGCAGAGAGAAAACGTAAGAGAGTAAGGAGTCAATCCGCTCTCTTGTTTTCTCTCTGCGCCCTCTCGTGCCCTCTGCGGTGAACACTCTTTTCTCTGCTGGGTGGCGAGCGGATGTTACGGCTTCTCAGGCTTGGCCGGAGCGGGCACCGCTTCCGCCGGCTTTGCGGCCTCGACCGCCGGTCGCACCACCTCGACGGCCTGTCCCGCGGGGCCGATCACACCGGGCAGCGGGACCGGGCCGGGGCCGCCGTTGGGGAACGGAAACACCGGGTTGCCCGGGGCCGGCTGGGTCGGGCCGTCCGCGTTCGGGCGCAGCTTCTCGGCCCGCTCCACGGTCGTTACGAACAGCACGTTGCTCATGCGCACCGTGCCCAGGTCCGCGACCTCGGCCAGCAGCCGCACGGCGGTTTCCAGTGGCACGTCGTCGAGTTTCAGCGCGACCGTTGCGGTCGCCTTCTCCTTGAGCCGCGGGTCGATCACCACGTTGGCCCCGCAGTCGGCGGCGAGCTGCTTCACCGCGGTCGCGAACGGGGTGCCGTCACAGTCCACACTCACCCGC